>CAZCIB010000040.1:0-22673 GCA_964498755.1 uncultured Pseudobdellovibrionaceae bacterium
GACGGCATCCTTGCTTCAGATATCGATACTTTATGCTGTTTTTAGAGGCGCCCTTAAGTGATTTGTAGAGTTCATGATTGCGTGAGCTACCCTGTAGCCCGGAGCCCCTGTAACGGTTCCTCCGGGAGCGGAACAACTGCCGCCTAAAAAGACATTTTCTAGGTCTGTTTCAGGTCCCGCTCCCAAAACTGGTATTCGTGCGTCCAGTACGTGTGGCCACGCCATGTCTCCATGAAAACAGTGTTTGCCTGTTAATCCGTATTCTTTTGACATTTCCTCAGATGATACCAGATGCCAGTCCGCGACGAGGTCTTTAAAGCCGGGCGCGTAGTATTCCATTTCCACTATCAGCGTTTCTACATAATGTCGTCCTGTATCCTTGGTCCATTTTGATTGTCCATCTCTGTCTTTCAAGGGCGCAAAATCCGGATGCAAGCACATCAGGTGATATTTGCCGTCAGAGCGCGCCGGATCTATCATGGATGGGAAGCCAACCGAGAGTACATTTTGTCTCAGCCATTTTCCGTTTTTTACATTTTGCACGGAATCTTTTAGTTCCTGCCAGTCCGGGGTGAGTGTCATGGAGGATGTTAGAGATATTCCCAATTCTTTTAGCCTAGGGAATTCAGGAAGATCGTTTAGGAGAAAATGAAGATTGGCATTACCATATTGATGATTTTTCCTTAAATCTGCAGGGGATTGATCCTGCCTGATTTTTTGATAGGTAGGATAGTCTGTGGCAAATATATAAAAATATCCGCTTCTTTTTCGGCGCTGTCATTAATGCGTATTGATCTGGCAACATTCTTCCTACAGGTAAGTGTGTTAACGTTTTGGTTAAGGTATATTTTAACACCCAATTCTTTGGCTCTGCTGGCTAGGGCCTTAGTCAGGGCGCCCATGCCGCCGCGATAGACGCCCCAGCCAGTCGCATCCTCTCCGGTTTCTGGCGTACGCATGTAAATCATTTCAAAGGCAGTCCCGGAAAGACCCGGATGGATAAAAGTCTGGCAAGCGAGCATGGATTTGAGCGCATCATGAGAAATATAATGTGCGGCAATTTCTATGGCGGAACTATTGAGAAACTCCTCGATACTGCCCTGATAATTAAGCTTTATCTTTTTAACTTTTTCGAGAAAGAGAGATCGCGTTGGCTTCGGGTGCAGAAACAGATCTTTGAGGGCGGCGGCCAGTCGGTACAGGTCTTCTTCAAGCCTTTCAGCGCCGTTTTTATCTGTTTCGCTCAAATTGTTAATATAATATGCGTCGCCAATAACACAGCTTCCGTCATGATTCAGGTTTATGACTTTTTCCTGAATTTTCTCTGGCGGACAAATAGACAAGTCCCGCAAAATTTCTGGCTGAAACATACCCGCCCAGTTCGCCCAGGTGCTCACAACAGTGCCCGGAAAAATTTCTTCATTCACACAAAGCCCGCCCAGCCGCTCGGATCTCTCGTAAATGGAGACGGTATAACCCGCCTTTGCAAGATAGCAAGCGGCAACAAGTCCGTTATGCCCGGCTCCAATAATTGAGACTTCTGTCATACTTTTTCTTTGTAAAATGTAACGATATAATATAACACTTTTGTTATTCGGAAACCGGACAATAGAGAAATATGCCGCAAGCAATCAATCAATATATGCGCTTGGAAGCCCCGCTTCAATTGAGGCCTCGTATGAATGCGCGTATTCGGGATTATTTATCAACCTGCCCGGACCAGGTCTTTGATCTGGTGGATGCGTTCGGATCTCCCTTAAATCTGATGTTCCCGCAAGTGATTGAAGACAACATCGCCGCCTTTAAAGATGTATATGCCCGCAACAATGTTCAGGGCCGGATTTATGTGTCCACCAAGCCAAATAAATCGGTGGCCGCTCTCAAACAGGCCGCCTTATGTGACGTCGGGGTGGATGTCTCTTCCGAAAACGCGTTGAAGTTCGCCCTTGGCTGCGGCTTTGACGCCGGCCGGATGGAGGCCACAGGACCGAAAAACAGGGAATATCTGACCCTTGCCATCCAGCACGGCATCACCATCAATGCCGACAATTTTGAAGAACTGGACCAAATCCGCGATATTCGCCAAACACTTAGCAAACAAGAGAAAACGCCAGTTTTTGTCAGGTTGGCGGGCTTTCAGTCCAACCGTTTGAAATTTACCCCGCATGACGGGACATTCGGTATTCATGTTAATGAAACCGACCGTTTATTTGAGTATCTTGACCAATGTCAGGAGGATTTCGACTTTCAGGGGTTTGCTTTTCACTTTAACTCCAAAGTTATTGAACAAAAAATTGTCGCATTAGAAAATATTCTCGGCAAAACACTTGAGGCTATCCAGAAAGGGTTTTCGCCGAAAGGCGTCAATATTGGCGGCGGGTTCGATATTTCTTACGCACAAAATCCGGAAAACTGGAATCATTACGTCAACACATTGAAAGAATCTTTAAGAAATTTCTCCGAAAGCCTGACCTGGAATAACGGGGGTCTGGGTTTTCGAAATGAAGGTGGGCTGATTAAAGGCGCTCCAGCCTTTCTTGATCACGGACCGAATATATGGGGGCCACAGGAACTGGACCAGCTTTTGTCGTTAAAACTTCCTGAACTTGATAATATGTCCATGGCAGACTTTCTGGCCGATTGTCTTCTGGAGCTTTATATCGAGCCTGGCCGGGCCATGTTTGACCAGCTGGGCGTCACCGTTGGCCGAGTCAACCATGTGAAGACATCCATGCACGGCGAAACGCTGGTCAATCTGGATATGAACCGGTCCTCCATGAATTCGGCCCAGCAAAAGCTTTTAACCGATCCGGTCATTATCTCGAGGAATCCGAAAAACCGGGCTTCGGCTGAAAACGGTGTCTATTACACGGGCAATCTCTGCCTGTCTTACGATATGATCACCTATAACAAGACATTCCCCGATTTCTGCCCGGCGGAGGGGGATCTTGTGATCTTCATCAATACGGCACCCTACATCATGGATTTTGTTGAAAGCCGGACATTGCATCAAAATCTGGCCGAGAAAGTGGCTATTGCCCATGATGGCGACCGCTACCGCTGGTTCCGGGATGAAAAATACCAACCCGTACATATAAAATCTCAAACACGCACACGAGGAACAGTATGATTGTTGAGAAAATGACCGATTTGATCGGCGACACGCCATTAATCAAAATCCCGGCCGAATTGACAGGACTTGAAAATATCGATCTGTATGGAAAGCTTGAAATGCTGAACCCGTTTGGATCGGTCAAAGACCGGGTGGCCTGGGCCATGTTGAAAGACGATCTCGATGACATAAAAGCCAATGGTCAGGCCATTTTTGAAAATTCAAGCGGTAACACGGCCAAGGCCATCTCCGCCATCGCCGGCATATATGGCATCCCTTTCAAGCAAGTCAGCGCGATGATGAAAGTGCAGGAAGGCCGTGACGTTTTGCGCATATTGGACGCAGAGCTTGAAGAATTTGCTGCTGCCAGTGATTGTTTTGATCCGAGCGACCCGAATGATCCGCAGTTCCTGATCGAAAAGGCGGTGCGCGAGTCGGGCGGCAAGGTCTATTTCACCTCACAATTCACCAATGAGAAAAACCCCGATGCGCACGAGTACGGTACCGCACAGGAAATCCTCAATGATCTGGGCGAGGTTGATATTCTGGTCAGCGGGCTGGGCACAACCGGCTCAACCCTTGGCATGATCCGGGCCTTTAAGAATAAGAAAAAAGATTTTTACGCCGTCGGCCTTGTGACCAAAAGCGGCAATATGGTTCCCGGTATCCGGTCTCTTGATCAGATGTGGGAATCGGGCCTGTATAATGAAGGCAAGTACACCTATCACCATACGGTCGATGAAAAGCAAGCTCTCAACGGCATGCTGGAGCTGAACCGTCGTCTCGGCGTCCTGTGCGGGCCATCGGCCGGGGCGAATTACGCCGGGGCTGTCTCTTATCTGAAAACCATCGACGCTGATCTGACGGAACGGAAAAAGGCCGTGTTCATCGTGTGTGACCGGATGGAATGGTATCTTTCCTATATTCGCGAGCGTATGCCTGAGTTATTTGGAGAAGTCTCAAAGCCTGGCTCTCTTTTCCACTTTGATGAAGAAGCGGATCAGCCAGCGACAAGCCTCAAAGCGCACGAGCTTGAAGCGTGGATGACAGAGAGGCAGCCCCTGATCATCGATACGCGAGCGCCGGTCGCCTATGAGCTTGGCCATGTGGATGGCGCGATCAATATTCCGATTACCCCTTTTGAAAAGCTGATTGATAACGCGCGACCGTTTCCGCCAGGCAAGCCTGTATTGCTGATTTGCGCAGTTGGGGAAAAGACTAAGCGTCTTGCAGCTTATCTGCAAAAGCGGGGCTATGAAGCGGCCTCCCTGGAGGGAGGAATGCTGGGTTTCAGACAGCATCGGGCAAGAACGCTACGTAAAGCGGCTTGATGTAAGAAATCGTCGCGCTCGTTAAAATGGCAAAGCTTTCAAAGCTGTGGCTTGAGCAATCATGGCGCTGCGTTATAGTATGTGTGTATGAAAGTGCGCAAGGATATCCTTGGAAAGGCTGAAGAATTCTGTGAAGCAAACAAACACCGCTTCACAGAGCCGCGCCGCGCCGTGCTGGAAATCATAGCATCCAGCGTCAGGCCGCTTGGCGCTTACGAGGTATTGGAACAACTGAGCAAAACGATCAAAAATCCCAAACCGCCGACCGCCTATCGCGCCATTGAGTTCTGGCAGGAACACGGATTTATCCACCGGATCGAGAGTCTGAACGCTTATATAGCGTGCGGTTCCGGGCATCGGCATAAGGGATCGCAATTCATGATTTGCGACGAGTGCGGCAACGTCACCGAGACGCATATATGCGAGCTTCCAGAGCCTTTAAAGGAAAGCGCAGCGAGAAACATTTTTATCCCCACGCGCTGGAATTTGGAAATTCACGGTCTGTGCAGGAAATGTCATTGAAAGACACTCGCGAAAAAAAAGCGCGCCGGATTGGCGCGCTTCTCTTACGGTTGCCCATAATGTTTAATTTTTGCGCGGCAGGCGCATTTTTTCAGAAAGAGACGATTCTTCATCGCCTTCAGCGTCCGTTTCCATGTCCCCTGCTTGCGGCTCAATCTTAGCGGGGTCCGTTGTTTCCGCGTAAGATGCGGCGTCTTCCAAAGCCGTTTCATTTTTCGTCTTAAAGGGAACGTAGCCTTGCTTCTTTTGCGTATAGGAAGACGAAATGCCCTCCGCCATAACGCTGACCGGCAGCGCAAACATTCCGGCGGCCAGAAGAATCGTGGCAAAAAATTTGGTGTTCATGACGTAAACCTCCTCTTGTGTGGTAAAAAAAACGTTATAGAGTAAAAACTTTTTAATTTCCATACTAATCTGTTTTGAACTGTTTGACGGATTTTTCCAGTTCGGCTCCGATCTCGTTCAGCTCTTTTGCGCTTTTTTCGACGACAGAGGCGTTCTTTGACGTCTGCCTCGCTTCGTCGGAAAATGCGTTGACGTTGTCCGCCATCACCTGCGCTTCCTCCGCCACGTGCTCAATGTCCGTCGCCACCTGACCGGCTTGTTCGGAGGCTTCGGACACCGAGCTTGCAATTTCAGAAGTTCCGCCTGAAGAGATGCGAACGGCCTCCTCAATGTTGTGCGCGCTCTCCTGCTGCAAGTGCGTGGACTTGGTGATCACGTCTATAGCCGAAGTGATATGACCGATCACATCCGTAATGCCGGTGATGACGTTCGCGACATTTCCGGAACTGCTCTGGATCATCGCGATATGCTCCTCAATATCCCGGGTGGCTTGCGCTGTCTGGCTGGCCAGAGACTTGACTTCATTGGCGACGACGCTAAAGCCTTTCCCGGCTTCGCCCGCGCGGGCCGCCTCGATCGTCGCGTTAAGCGCAAGCAGATTGGTCTTGTCGGCGATATCCCGGATAATTGTCAGCAAAGCGCCGATTTTCTCCGACGCCTCGCGTAAGGTGGCAACGGCGGTCTCCGCTTCTTTTGACATCTGTGAGGCCTCGCCGCTCACGGACGACGCGTCGGAGGCCTTGCTCACAATCTCGCTAATGGCTTGACTCAGCCCCTCGACCGCGCCGGATATGGAGGTCAGGTTATCCGACATTTGCCGAGCGTTGCCGGAAATCGAGGCGATTTTTCCTGAAACCCCTGTAATTGTGGAAGAAGAAGATCCCATTTTCTCGGACACTTTTGACGTCGAACTCGCCACTTCCGAAGATTGCGCCGTCAGTTCCTCGGACGACGCCGCCATGGCCGTGGCGACTTCCGAAAGCTCCTGTGACGCTGTCATCAGTTTGTGGGTGTTTCCCTTAATGCTCCGAATGAAGGACTGGATGCGGTCCATAAACTCGTTGAACAGATAGGCGACCTCCGCCGATTCGTCGCCCGTCGTGCTATCCAGACGTTGGGTCAGATCCCCATCGCCGAAGACGATCTCCTTCAGGCGCGCCTGCAACAGTCCCGTTCCCAGAGTTGTCCCGTGCTCGGATGTGTTCAGACCCTCGATTTCGTCTTCCGCCGATACGCGAATGCCGATGATCTTGTCGAGTATCTTGAAGAGCACGAAGGCAATCGTAAACGCCCAGAGGAAAGCGAACAGCGCGCCCTGGGCCTGGATGCTGATCTGTTCGAGGCGCGAAGGCGCGGCCAGACTGTCCTCGGCCGTTAAAACGCCAACCATGATCGTGCCCCAGGCGCCACAGAACCCGTGGACAGGCACAGCGCCAACGGCGTCGTCAAGCTTGAACTTGTGCTCAAGCAGCCATGCGCTGTAGTACACAACGAAGCCGCTTGTCATGCCAATCGTAATCGCGCCGTATGTCGTTACGGCGTCGCAACCCGCCGTGATGCCGACGAGCCCGCCTAGAACGCCGTTGATCGAGCGGTCGGGGCGGAACAGGCCGTCATGAAAACGCCCGAGCAGCATGGAAACCAGTCCGCCGAACGCCGCCGCAAGCATGGTGTTGGAAATGATATGCGCGAAACTCGGGTCGCCCACCGTCGTCGAGCCGCCGTTGAATCCGATCCAGCCCACCCACAGAATGATGCCGCCAAGCGTCGCGAGCGCGTAGCTGTGACCGTGGATCGGATTAACGGAGCCATCCTCGTTGAATTTGCCGATCCTCGGGCCGATGACGATGACGCCCGCAAGCGCGACCCAGCCGCCGATCGAGTGAACAACGGTAGAGCCTGCGAAATCTATAAACCCTTTTTCAATCAGGTAGGACGTATTATCGCCGTTCAAAAGATTGCCCCAGGCCCAGTGTCCGAATATGGGGTAAATCAGGGCCGAGACGATTACGGCCATGATAACGTATACGGAAAACTTCATACGCTCCGCTACCGCTCCGGAGAGAATGGTCGCGGCCGTGCCGACGAAGACGACCTGGAACACGAAGAATGTGTAATTCCAATCTTCAGCCAGATTCCACATGAGAAGGTCGGCGTCCCAGCCGATCCAGCCGCCTGCGGACGTTCCGAACATCATCATGAAGCCGAAGAGGTAAAAGCAGATGATCGAGGCGATAAAGTCCGTAATGTTTTTCTGGGCAACGTTGATGCTGTTTTTGGAGCGCACCATTCCTGCTTCGAGCAGCAGGAATCCAGCCTGCATAAAGGCTACGAGCGCGGCGGCGACCATTGTCCAGACATGGTTGACATTGGTCTGGAGGTTGTCGATTTTCGCGTCGACCTCGGCGAGCGTAACAAACTGTTCGGCGGCGAGGGCAATGCCGGGCAAAAGAAAAACAAGCGGCAAAAAGGCTGGTAGCAGGCGCATGACGGCTATGTCCTGTGGTTGTGCGTTATCAAGTCTCGAGAAGAAAGCCGGTGTCCGATCAAGCCGGTCCCCGGCCCATATGCGCTAGAAGCTATGAGAAACGCCGAAGATGACGCGTGGGCCGCAGCCATCCGCGCATTCTCTTGGCTCATCCAGACTGGTGTCGACGTATTTGACGCTGAGATCAAAGCCTTCAAGATTGTAGCCAAGGCCGAGGGACCAGTCGTTATAGTCTTTCACGCCGAAAGCCGTGTTGTTATCGACGTTCTGGCGACCGATATGCCCGGACAGCGTGACGTCATATGGCAGGGGAACGTCGGCGGACAGCGCGTAATACGCGGCGTCACCGCTTTCGTTGAAATAGTCCGGCGAATAATTGATGGAGGCGCTCAAAGCGAAAACGTCAAAATCATAGCCAATCGACAGCGCCGCCTCGAGGAAGTCGTACTGGCGCGGCGTGTTGGCTCCGGGGTAAATGTAGTAAATAGCGCCAAGGTCATAGTTCAGGCCTTTGATGGTTCCGCTATAACCGGCGTATACGTCGACCTCGAGCTGGGCTTCGCTGTTATCATTGAAATCAACGTTCGAGCCCCATACGCCGGCGTAAAGTCCGCTGTCATGGGCAATATCAAACCCGCCCTGAATGGCCATTTTTTCATCGGATTGCGTGATGCCGCGAAACGAGTATTCAGAGACGAAACCGACATTGGCGGAAATCTCCGCATCCCCAAGCGTGGTGGCCGCGAAAGACTGAGCGGGTAATGCAAAGACCGCGCAGAGCGCTCCCAGAACGACGTATTTGTTTTTCACTTCTATAAACTCCCGGTTTGATATGAGATAACATGCATACATAAGCATGCATTTATTTCCCGGGCGCACAAAAATTTTTTAGAATAGTTTTGACGTCTATCCACAGTAAATAAGCCCGGAATCACCGGGCTTAATCAATTGCTTATCTATAGTTGTGGTCAATCCGCCGCTTCGCGCGCATCCATGGCCGTGGAGATGGATTTGCCCCCCGAGTTCAGGTCCTTTAAGGCCTCGTTCAGATGCGCGACGATGCCTTTCTCGCCCTCGCGTAGCCATTAGCGTGGGCCGGTCAATAAGACGACCTTAAAACTCGCGCTGGCATCGAGGATAGATTGCCCTAATGTTCGTTTGATCTTTTTCGCCATTACCGTCCAATCTAAAAACTAATTTCAGATCAGCCGAAAAATGGTAAAATCTCAACCGGAGAAATTACAGGTAAACCAGCACGGTTTTAAGACCGTTTACGATTACATATCTGCGGCACGATTGAAAAATAATCCATACCGTAATAAACTGCTCTTGTGTAGTACAATTCTGGTAAAAAAGCCTGAAAGGCCGGAATGGTGGCCTTTTAAAATTCGAATTGGCGTTTTGGCATTCATTTCCGCGCCTTATTCCGCCAGTTCGAATCCCGTAGGGTTATCGTGCGCCCGGTAGGGCATATTTTTGTTTTTAGGTAAAAATTTGCTCGCGAGCCGCTTCGGGCTTTCCGGTTATCGGGGGCTGTCTGAAAATCGGGAGAGATTCCCCGGCGAAAATTTTGCCGGAGGTTCTGAGGCCTGATTGTTATTTTACAGTCACTTGAATAAATAATGATCCGTTTTTGCATCCGGATTTTCGTGTCGAAAATTTTTAAACTACAGAGATCGCAGAGGGCGCAGAGTTTTTTTAAGTGCTTTTTCTCTGCGTTCTCTGTGTCTCTGTAGTTATAAAAATACTCTGCGCGCAGCTTCATAAAAGCTGGAGCGAGTAGCGCATTAGTTATTCAATCCACTATAGCCTGGCTTCCCGCCTGCAAAAGCCTTTTGCCAATTTCATGAACAAAATTAGATTGGTTACATGAAAATTTTCGCAGGTCCGGTTTTATGTTGTCTTGTTCTGATTTCGGGAAGCGTATCGGCCTGGGCGGAACGCATTGATTACAGCTTCTCTATCGCCGGCATTGAGGACGAAAAACTCGAGGCCCGGCTCAAGGATCATGCCCTGCTTGTTTCGCTGGCCGACGACAGGCCGGCCAATATGGCTGCGCTGAACAGGCGCGTTCAATCCGATATCGAAAACTTTGAAAACGCTCTACAGGACCAGGGCTATTTCGGCGCGCGACTCAAGAGCGACGTTTCGGAAGGCGCAGGCAAAAAGAACGTGACCATTACGATTGATAAGGGAAGTCTCTACACTATCGATGATTATGAAATAGACTGGGGCGAGGGAGGCGCGCCGGATCTGGAGGCTCTTGCCGCGCTCGAGCTTCCGATCGGCCAGAAAGCCCTGCCGGAAACCATACTGGATACGGAACAGCGGATTTTTAACATCCTGATGCAAAACGGGTACTTTGCCCCGAAGTCGGAAAGCAAAATTCTGCGCATTCATCATGAAACGCAAGGCGTCACGGTAAAGCTCTCGCTTGCGCCCGGGCCGGAGGCCGTCTTTGGCAAAACGGATATCAAGGGACTGAAGAGGCTGGACGAAGCCTATATCAGGCGCCGCATCGCCTGGAGCGAAGGCGAGATATTCAATATCGAAAAAATCGCCCGGACGCGAAAGAAGCTAATCCGCAGCGGGGTTATTGCGCGCGTGGAATTCCAGTATGACGAAATGACGGACGCGGGCGCGTTGCCTGTTACGCTTGAGCTTCAGGAAAGCAAGCATCGCACTGTTGGCGCGGGCGTCGCTTATTCGACGTCGCTGGGGGCCCTTGGCAATGTTTTCTGGGAACACCGCAATTTGCTCGGCGGGGCGGAGAGGTTCAGGGCCAGGCTGGAGGGCGGAGAGCAAAGCTATGGCTTGAGCGCAAATCTGAACAAGCCTGATCTCTGGGGGAATGAAAATCTCGGCTGGCAAAACGCGGCCGCGTTAAAGCGCGAGCGGCTTGAAGCTTTTGACCGTTATAGCGCTTCGCTCGGCACGACTTTAAACTACCAGTATTCAAACGCCTCTTCGCTATCCGGCGGCCTTGCGCTGGAGCAGAGCCGCATTGAGGAAGACGGCGAGAAGCAGAGAAGCTTTACGCTGGCCTCCGCGCCGCTGTCCTATCGCTATGACGGCGCGCAGGAAGCGCTCAATCCGCGGAGCGGCGCGCGCTTGAATGTCGGCGTTACGCCCTATCAGGTGATCAACGAAAAAGACAGCTTCGTGGTGACCAGCGTGGACGCCAGTCATTATCTGTCTCTGGGCGAGAGAGTCGTCTGGGCGAACAGGGCGCGGGCCGCGGCTATTCACGGCCAGTCCCTGGAGAGCATCCCGGCGGATAAAAGACTTTACGCTGGCGGCGGCGGATCCGTGCGCGGCTATGGCTACCAGCTTCTGGGACCGCTGGATGACGAAGACGATCCGACCGGCGGGCGGCTGGCACTTGAGCTCGGCACGGAAGGCCGGGTCATGGTTACCGACGATATCGAGCTGGTCGGCTTCATAGAAGGCGGGCGCGTCAGCGAAGATCTGGAATTCAGCGATAGCTCCGGTTTCCTCTGGGGTGCGGGAGGCGGCGCGCGTTATCATACGCCGATTGGCCCGCTGCGTTTTGATTTGGCCGCGCCGCTGGACAAGCGGGAAGTGGATGATCCATTTCAGTTTTACATCAGCATAGGACAGGCGTTTTAAATGAGAAAAGCCGTTGTGAAATTTTTGACGCGCGCTGCGGGCATGGCTTTTCTGTTCGCCGTTCTCCTCGTACTGGCTGGCGCTTTGGCGCTTTCATGGCTGGGCGGCAGCGAGGCCGGGCGCGCATGGATCGCCGGACAGGCCAGCGCATTGGCGAGCTCGGAAGAGTTGATTGTCGAGATCGAGGGCATAAAGACACTCAGCTCCAGCCAGCTGGCCGTTTCCTCTATAATCCTGAAAGACGAGGCGGGCGTGTTCTCAAAAATCGGCGGCGCCGAAATGGATTACGACGCGGCGCACATGCTGGCGGGAAACCTGCATATTGACCGCATAAATATAGAAGAGGTCTTTTTAAAACGCATTCCTGAAAGCAGGGAAGAAAAAAGCGGGGGAGACGATATCGCCTTTCCGGAAATTCCGGATCTGCATATTGAAAGCCTGAACGTTGAAAATATTCATCTGGCGCCGGAGATAACGGGCCAAAAGGAAAATCTGTCTCTGAGCGGCGCGCTTGTCCTTTCGCCAGCCCTGCATGAAAATTTTGTTAGTCTGCATTTAAAGGACGGGCACACATCTGATTCGCTGGCGGATCTGACCTTCGATCCGGAAGAAGACGATCTGAAGCTGTCGGTTTCGGTTCAGGACGATGGAAACGGTTTGCTGGCGCGCTTAAGCGGTTTGCCCCTTATTGACGCCTCGCTAGAGGGCTCCGGGACTCTGGAACGCTGGGCGGGGCAGTTGAAGGTCTCGGCAGGCGAGGCGTTTCAAACCGGGGGGCAGGTGGTCTTAAGCCTGGGCGCCAGAGAGCCCGCGCTTACCTATGCGGGGAAGGCGCGGTATAAAGAGAACGGGGCGGACGGCGAAGTAAATCTGACTCTTTATCCCAAATCAGAAAAAGCGGGTCTGGATTTCAATGGTGATCTGGAAGCCTCAGGTTACGGCTTGCGCGGCCTTAGTCTGAAAAGCGAAATCAAAGTGGAGAAGACGTTATTCGGCGCAGCGGGAAGCGAAGGCGTTGACCTGTCCTTTACCGGCGACGTGGCCCGGGTAGTCGATCTGAGCGCCGGGACTGAGATTGATCCTCTTTCCGGCGTCGTTGTCGAAGCGCAGGGACATCTAGACGGCGACCGGGTCAATATAAAATCCGGCCGGGTCAAAACGGATCATATCGAGGTCAAGGCGTTGGGCGAGATTGATCTGGAAACGAACAGGATGAAGGCTTCCGTCGAATCTGACGTGAAGGACCTTGGCGGAATTGCGCCGGAGCTTTCCGGTTCCGGGACCGCAAACGTTCAAATCAGTGGCAGTCTCGAGCCGATTGATCTGCAAGCGCAGACGAATTTCCAGTTGCAGGGGTTCAAGAGCGCGTGGCCGGAAGTCAATGACGCTCTGGGTCCGTCGCCGAATGCCCGTGCGCAACTGTATTATTCGGATAAGCTTGCAGTTCAGGACGGGGTTTTGAAAGGCGCGAAGCTCAAGGCCTTGAATTTTTCAGGATTTGCAGTCGGAAACCAGGCGCGTTTCAACTTTTCCACGAACTATGTCGGATACGGGATTGAAACGGTTCTGAATTTCGAGGAAAGCGCCCTTGTCTTTGATCCTGTCTCGGTGGCGGGCGATTTGGGCAAGCTGACGGGGGAGGCCGGATATAACCTTGAAAAGGGTGAGGTACAGGCCGCGCTGACGCTCAGCCTAGATAAAGGCCATACTGTCTCGCTTAAGCTGTCGGGGCCGCCGGAGCTACTTTCTTATTCCGGGGATTTGCGCGGCGAGGCAGCCTATCCGTTTACTTTCGCGTATCAGGGCGAGATCGACTCCCGGACGGACACGGTTATAAAACTCGCCGGATTTTCCGGCGATTACGGACCTGTCCGCCTTGCGTTGAAACGTCCCGCCTCTGTGATCCTGGAAGACGGCGGCGCGGAAATTGAAAATTTGGCGTTAGGGGTGAATGACGGCGTCATCAACGCGTCAGGCCAATTCGGGGCGGAGGAATTTACGGCGGCGCTAAATGCGCAAAACCTGCCTGCTAATCCCGGTATCTTTCCTTCTGACTATAACGGACGCTTTGACGCCGATGCGCAGGTCTCCGGCCCTTACGCGAACCCTTCCGGAGAAGCGCAGGTTGACTTAAAACGGGTCGTCATACCCGGCATCGGTGAGGCCGGGGAGCAGTATGTCAGCGGTACGCTGACGGCCAGTTATCAAAACAATACCCTTACCGCGCAGGCCGATCTTGGCGGTCCCGCCGAGTTTAGACTGACAGGCGGCGGCAGCTTGCCCCTGACGATCTCGCCGTTCGGGATACCCGCAGGCGGCCAGATGCGCGGCAATGTCAGCGCAAGCCTCGACCTCAAGGCTCTATCCCTGCTGTTCGGTCTGGATCAGCACAGCATAAGCGGCGGAGCCGCGATTGAACTCGCTCTGTCCGGCGCGTTTAACAAGCCCGTTATCACCGGGGAGGGACGTTTACGGAATGGAACATACGAAAACCTGTTAACGGGTACGCGGTTTGAAGACGTCTCCGCCGAATTGAGGGCGAGTAAAAACAGCCTGAGCCTGGAAAATCTTGAAGGGCGCGATATAAACGGCGGGAGCTTTACCGGCGGCGGCCGGGTTGACTTCAGCAATCTCGATGACCCGCAATACCGCTTTGATCTCTCGACCAGAGCGCTTCAGCTTGTGAATACGGATCGCATGGGCGTAAGCGCCAGCAGCCAGCTGAACGCCGCCGGAGACATGGACAGGGCCGAGATCACGGGGCAGGTGAGGATTGATGAGGCGGAATACTATATCTCGCAGCTGATCAGCGCCAGCTCGCTTGGCGACTATACGATCATTGAGGAAAACGGCCATGCTGAAGAGAAGGCGAAAGATCAGGACGAACAAGGCGGTCCGGTTATTGGGCTGTCGGTCGTCGTTGAAGCGAATAACAACATTTTTGTACGCGGTCCCGATCTTGAGACCGAATGGAGCGGCAAGCTGAATGTCACAGGCTCCGCAGGCGATCCGGAGATCAGGGGCAATCTGTCGCTGGTGCGTGGCCGTTTTATGCTGCTGGATGCGCCCGTTCAGCTCTCAAAAGGCGATATCCGTTTCGCGGGCGCCGATCCGTCCAATCCGTACATAGATCTCACAGGCGTGATTAAAGGGCGCGGTATGGATTCGACGCTGAGAATTACGGGCGAGGCGAAATCGCCAGAGATCGGTTTGCAATCAGAGCCGCCCCTGCCGGAAGACGAAATTCTGGCCAGGACCTTGTTTGGCACATCCGTCGGACAGCTTTCCCCCGTGCAGGCCTTGAAAATTGCGCAGCTCATGGCGTATTTGTCCGGACGCGAGAGCGCCTCGTTCGATCCGCTGAATGATATCCGCCGCGCAGTCGGCATTGATACGCTCAGCGTCGGCATGGACGAAGAAAAAGGCGCAACGCTCTCTGTGGGAAAATATGTCAGCGACAAGATTTACGTCGGCGTCGAGCAGGGAGCTTCGCCGGGTAGTACGGCGGTGCGGGCTGAAATAGAAGTCACGGACGATATTGAGGTGGAAACGAAAACAGGCAACGCGAATGAGAGCTCCGTGGGTGTAAACTGGAAGAGAGATTATTAGAGCGTTTTATACGAAGAGATTTATTCAGGGGCGCGTGGAATAAGATTTTTCAAAAAGCGACGCTAAATATGTTAGATTAATTAGGTAACAAACTTAGCAAATAAGGCCTAAATGTGGCAAAAATATGAAGCAAGCCTTTTTTGTACTGTTGAGATTATGAGGTGAAGCAGTTGAATAAAAACAATAAATTATATACATATTGCATTTTAACAAATAAGGCGACACAATAGTAATTAGAAGTTGGCAAAAATGTGGCCATTTGCTTAAATGGTTAAACGTAATTCTCGAAGCAAGGAGGACAAAGCTATGAGAAAATTTGGTATGAAAATGGGCGCTGCGGCAACGGCTGGCTATCTTGTGGCCTCAAGCCCGGCATACGCTGCAGGTCAGGACTTCAGCATTATTGCTGAGAACATTATTACCTCGATTGCGGACTTGCCAGGTCTGTTGACAGGCGTATCCTACATGTTCGGTATTCTGCTTGGCGTACTTGGTATCCTTAAAATCAAGGACCACGTTGAAAACCCGAGCCAGACGCCTCTTAAAGACGGCGCAATCCGTCTGGCGGCAGGCGGTGGTCTGTTCGCGCTTCCAATCGTATTCGAGGCAATGTTCTCGACAATTGGTGAGGGTAACACCGTTGATGCAGCTGAATTGAACGCTGTTGAGTTTAACGTGACTTAATACGCGTTTATTTGAAAAAAAAGCGAAACCGGGCCTGTTTACTCAGTCCCGGTTTCTTTTTGTGATTCTTTTTTTTGACCATGAGATGAACGGCAGTTCGACAAATTTCCAGATCAGATAGCTTGCGACGCATGAAATAATCAATAAACAGGCAAAGGCTGCAAGCCAGCTTAGAGGCATGTTATCCGCATTGTCGTATATTAATGCGCCAGCATGGACGGAAGGAATCAAAAACAGCATGTGCGTGAGATACAGGGAGTAGGAAATTCGCGCAAAAAATCTGTGAACTACGCCCTTAAACAGACGGGCCGCCCGGCAGCCGCCCAGAAGTCCGAGCATCATCAGGGCAAAGCCAAAAGCGAGCAAGGATGGTAGAAGCGCCTTGTCAAAGAGCGTGACATGTTTGTCAATCAGGTTTCCGCTTAAGGAAAGCGCAAGAAAAACAATAGCGCCGCTCCAGAAGAGCCATTCGCGGAGCGCGGGCTTGCAGAACTCCCGCCTGATTCCATCCTCCCTCCAGAGCAGCGCGCAAGCCATTCCGGCCAGTAAGCCGTCCATGCTCAGGTGAAAGACGGTGCGCATGTCTTCAAACCAGGTTTCATAGTCATGGTAAGTTGCAATCGTCAGGGACGTCGCGAGCCTTATCAGGATCAAAAGGCCTGCAAAGCCTGCCAGAGCCGACAGGCGACAGCGCATGTCTTCAACGCGCAGCAAAACCACAACAATGAGAGGCGCAAGCAGATAAAACTTAATCTCGATGGCAAGGGACCAGAAAATAAAGCAGATATCCGAAGGAAAATAATCATTCAAAAACAAAAGGTGGTAAACATAGCGCCATCCCCAGACGCCATCGGAATCGAGAGGGAAAGGCGTGAAAAGACCCGTGGCGGTAAGCGTCAGCACAAGATAGTAGGCGGGCGCAATGCGAAAAAAACGTTTTTTGTAAAAAAACCAGATGTTCTCCTGGCGTTTTTCACGGTCTTCCAAGCGGGCGAGCAATAGCTGCCTTGTGATCAGGAAACCGCTTAACACGAAAAAGAGATCGACGCCGATCCAGCCGTTATAGAGTAAATGGCCGAACTCCACAGGACCGAGTTTTAGAAAAGGTTCGGATAAATCAGGCCAGTAAGGCTTGAGACTGTGCCGCGCGAGCACAAGAAAAATGGCCAGAGCCCGCAATCCGTCCAGAACATCAATATGTTTTTCAATTGTCCGCATGGCTTTATTTGCCTTTAGCCAAAACATTTGCTAGAAGAGCTGGGGAAAACAACAGTTACGCTACAACTATAGACTTACTGCGTGTTAAAAAAGAGAAGAAAATTTAACTGGCGGGATTAGGCGCGCATGCATTTTAACGAATTTGGTTTTCAGGATAAAATAATACAGGCGGTGACCGAATGCGGTTACACCGAGCCGACGCCTATTCAGGAAAAAGCGATTCCGCATATCCTGCGCGGCGCCGACGTAATAGGCCTGGCGCAGACCGGGACCGGCAAGACGGCTGGCTTTATCTTGCCGATGCTCGAGATTCTATCTGGAGGGCGCGCAAAGTCGCGCATGCCGCGCTCGCTTGTTCTTGCCCCGACGCGCGAACTGGCGGCGCAGGTCGCGGAAAATTTTGATGAATACGGGAAACACCTGAAGCTTTCAAAAGCGCTGTTGACCGGCGGCACGTCTATGGCCGACCAGATGAAGATGCTGGACCGCGGCGTTGACGTGTTAATCGCGACGCCCGGACGCTTACTTGACCTGTTCGGGCGCGGCTCGATCCTGTTGACGGATGTCAAGGTTCTGGTTGTTGATGAGGCCGACCGCATGCTGGATATGGGATTTATTCCCGATATCGACAAGATTATATCGCTTCTGCCGCCGCGCAGGCAGACGCTTCTGTTTTCCGCGACAATGGCGCCGGAGATACAAAAGCTCGCCGAGAAATATATGTTTTCTCCTGTTGAGGTCTCTGTCGCGGTACGATCAGCCGCCGCTGAGACCGTCGTGCAGAAACTGGTTGTGACGGATTCGCGCCGCAAGCGCCGCGCGCTCGAAGATATCATTGCGCAGGAAGATATTCGCAACGCCTTTATTTTTATGAACCGCAAGCGCGACGTGCCCAAGGTCTGCGACTGGCTGAAAAAGGGTGGCCATAATGTGGCGCCCTTACACGGGGATATGGCGCAAAGCGAACGCAACGCCATGCTTGAGCGGTTCAAATCGGGAGAAGCGCGCTTTATGGTCTGTAGTGATGTCGCTGCGCGTGGTCTGGATGTTCAGGCGGTTTCGCACGTGATTAATTTTGACGTGCCGATGAATGCCGAAGACTATGTCCACCGTATTGGACGGACGGGCCGCGCCGGGCTGGACGGTCAGGCCTGGACGATAGCCACTCCCGAAGAGGACAAATACATTCAGGCCATAGAGAAAATCATTGGCAGGCCCTTGCCCCGGGCTGAAACGCATAAGGTCAGTGAAAAATCCGAGGCTGACAGGCCAAAAGCCCCTGTCAGGCGCGAGAGTAAGAAACATTCAGGAAAACCTCGCAGACGATACGAAGCTGAAGAGGATGAAGACGTCGTCGGCTTTGGCGATGATATGCCCGCCTTTTTTAAGGCTGGTCAATAGCTCTTCTTGACCTTGCATGATATGCCCGCCACACTTCAGAAGTTTTCCAATAACAGTGGATGAGCATTTCCTTGGGGCAAATCGTGAAAAAACGCGGCAGGACACGACTGGGGATGACGCTTTTATGCGGGGTGGCTATCAGCAACCTTGCAGTTTCATCCTCTTTTGCGCAGCCGCCGCCGGACTCTTCACAAGAACAGCTCCCCGTTGATTTAACAGCCGACAGGCTTTTACACGATGAAGAAGCGCAGATTATAAGCGCCGCCGGTAATGTTGAGCTTGTTCAGGGCGGACGCATTTTAAAGGCGGAAGAAATTATTTACAGTCTGGATCAGGATCGCGTTATCGCGCGCGGCGACGTCGTGCTCAATGACGAAAACGGCGACGTTCATTTCGCCGATTACGTGGAGCTTACGTCTTCCCTGCGAAGTGGTTTTGTTCGCGGGCTGAGGTCTTTGCTTGCTGACGGTTCGCGCTTTGCCGCTGATGAGGGGGAGCGGATTGACGGTACAAAAACCGTCATGACAGAGGCGTCCTATACGCCTTGCGAGCCTTGCGAGGAGGATCCTGACAAGCCCCCCATCTGGCAGATTACGGCGGATGAGGTGATCCACGATGAAAAGCAAAAGCGCATTTCATATCGCAATGCGAAGTTTGAAGTCTGGGGCGCGCCCGTTGCATGGACGCCGTATTTTTCGCATCCTGATGGCACGGTCAAGCAAAAGAGCGGTTTTCTGACTCCTTTGCTGGGCTACGACAGCGAGCTGGGCGGAAGCGTGGAAAGTCGCTATTACTGGGCCATCGGGCCTGATCGCGACGCGACCTTCGGCATCAGGGGCTTTACGCAGGAAGCGCCGCTTGTGACAGGCGAATACCGGCAAAGATGGGCGAACGCGACTTTTGCAATAAGGGGTAGCGCAACATATTCCGGCCGGACAGACAGCATCGCGGGCGAAGATGTTAAAATAGACGAAGAGACGCGCGGTCATGTTGAGGGTGAGGGAAAGTGGGACGTCAACGAACATTGGCGCACAGGCTTTAATATCGATTACGCTTCCGACGACCAGTATTTGCGCCAGTACGATATCTCCAGTGAAGATGTTCTGGAGAATGAAGTTTACGCGGAGCGGTTTTCCGGCCGGAATTATGCGGAAGTCAGGGCTATTGCTTTTCAGGATGTGCGTATCGGCGAAGAGCGCGTCGCGGATCAACCGAATATTATTCCCGAAGCGCGGGCGAGTTTTTATGGGCAGCCGGGACGCTCTCTGGGCGGACGCTGGCATGTTGAGGCCTCTGTTCTCGGGTTGCAGCGCCAGGGCAGCGATCAGGATGTGACGCGCGGCATTCTGTATGCGGACTGGGAGCGGCGCTTTATACATTCGGCGGGCCTGGCGACAACTGTTAATCTAGGCGCGCGGGGGGATGCGTACCATACCAGCGACAGAACCCGCACAGGTATCGATCCCACACGGGATGACGACGAGACGGAATACAGAAGTTTTGCGCGCGCGCATATCGTCAGCGGCTATCCTCTGGTTAAACAGTTGGAAACATCCCAGGTCGTTATTGAACCGAAAGCGGCCCTGACCCTTTCTCCGGATGTGGATGACGATCTGAAAATTCCGAACGAGGACAGTCAGGACGTTCAGATTGATTCTGCGAACTTGTTTCAGCCCAACCGTTTTCCAGGTTATGACAGAATTGAGGATCAAAGCCGGGTGACATATGGCTTAAGCGCAGGCGTTTACGGGTATGACGGCTCTTATGCTGATGTATTTGTAGGACAGAGTTACCGTTTTGAAGAAGAGGGCAATCCTTTTCCGCGCGGCTCCGGCCTGAGCGAACGCGAGTCGGATATCGTCGGTCAGGTCTCGGCAAACTATCAGGACAGATTTAATCTAAACTACAGATTTCAGCTGGGGGCCGAGTCCGTGACTTCAAGGCGTCATGAAGTTGACGCTTATGCGCGCTGGCGCAGGCTGCAAATTGATAGTTCCTATCTTTACGCCAGGGCTCTGGAGGGCACGGACATAGATGAAAGCCGCGAACAGCTTCAGGCGGGCGCAGCGTATTTTGTATCCGATCACTGGCGCGCGCGCGTCGCGTCCCAGTATGATCTGGGGGCTGAACCGGGTTTGCGCCGGGCTGAATTCGGGCTGGATTATTTCGGGCAGTGCGTGAATGTTTATAGTACTGTCTCGCGCGAATTGACCCGTGAGGCCACTGGCGACAGCGGTACGGAAATCATGTTCCGCATCGGATTGAAAAACCTTGGCGAATTCCAGACCTCGGGTTTGGATGCGCCGGGTGGTGACGAAACAGAAGAATAAACAGTCAACGACATAATAATGATATTTATTGAGAATACCGACTTTCATATGTGGTTTGTGCTGGGCTTGACGCTTCTGGCGATTGTTTTCTATTCGCGAGAAAAGCTGCCTATGGAGGTGACAAGCGTTGCGCTTTTGACCTGTCTTTTGCTTTTTGGACAGTTTTTCCCGGTTTATGACGCCAACGGACGCAATACGATTGACGCGAGCGCCTTGCTTGCGGGGTTTGCCAACCCGGCCCTGATAGCTGTTCTCGCGCTGCTCGTGATGGGGCAGGCCATAATCCAGACGGATGCGCTACGGCCCCTGATACGGCTGTTTCTAAGTGGCGGGCAGAACATGGCGTGGTTTTCCATGGCGGGAATCCTGATGTTTGTCATGGTATTCAGCGCATTTTTGAACAATACGCCGCTTGTCGTGATTGCCATACCGATTATGCAGGCTCTGGCCGAAAAAGCGGGCATAACGGAAAGCCGGATGATGATGCCGCTGAGTTATGTCGCCATTCTTGGCGGCATGATGACTTTGATCGGTTCCTCTACGAACCTGCTTGTCTCGGATATAATCGCGGACCATGGTTATGAGCGCATCGGATTCTTTGACTTTACAATTCCGGGCATGATGATGGCCGGCGTCGGTTTGTTGTATATCATTTTCATTTTACCCAGAACCTTGCCCGACAGGACTTCGCTAACACGGCAGTTGATGGGGGGAAGCGAACGTGAATTCATCGCGGAGCTGGACATCACAACTGAAAGCAAGCTGGTCGGGCTGGAGTGCCACGAGGGAAAATTCCCGGAGTTGCCGGATTTGAGCATCCGGCTGATCCAGCGCGCAGGTCACTTGATCCTGCCGCCTTTTGAGGGGTATCGTATCGAACCGGGCGACATCCTGATCGTGGCGGCGACCCGTAAAACGCTGACGGATCTGCTCTCCAAATATCCCGGCTTTTTACTCTCGCAGGATCAGGAGAAAACGCACGAAGCCGCGAAAGAGGACCCGGCGCTGGAGGGGCAGGGCGGCGCCCCGGATCTGGAGCAAAAAGCCGCAGAGAGCCGGGCTCTGGCGGAAATTATGATAACGCCGGCCTCACGCATGGTTGATATGAGCCTTGATCAGGCGGGATTCCACAGGCAGTTCGGCGTTGTTGTTCTGGGCATACAAAGGCGCGCGCGCGTCGTGCGCAGGCGGCTGGGCCGTATCAGGTTAGAGGCGGGGGATGTGCTTCTGGTCGCCGGGACAATCGGGGCGATCGATTCCATGCGCAACAACCCGGATATCATCGTTCTCTCAGGTACAAAAAAAGAACTGCCGCTGCCAAAGAAAGCCCCTATCGCCGGGGCTATCTTTCTCGGGACTGTTTTACTGGCATCGACAGGGGTATTATCTATAACCGTTGCGGCGATAACGGGTTCCGTACTCCTGATCGCAACGGGCTGTTTGAATATCAGGCAGGCGACGCGCGCCATAGACCGTAAAATATTATTGCTTGTGGGATCCATGCTGGCTTTGGGGACGGCGATGGAAGCCACCGGCGGCGCGCAGTTTATAGCGGACCAGATACTCACCTTGCCCTATACGGACGTGCCGCTTTTCCTGGCCGCTCTTTTATTCATTATCATTGCCTTGATGACGAATATACTATCAAACAATGCCTGCGCGATCCTGTTCGCCCCGATTGCGCTCAATATGGCGGTGAACGTGAATGTCGACCCGTATGTCTTTGCGATACTTGTAATCTTTGCCGCCAACTGTTCCTTCGCGTCTCCGATCGGATACAAGACGAATTTGCTCGTTATGGGGCCGGGACACTACCGTTTCATGGATTTTGTCAAGGCGGGCATTCCGCTCGTGCTTGTGATGTGGATAACGTATATCGCGATTGCGAAGTTTTATTATGGACTTTGAGAAGCGAGAAACGAGAAACATCGTCAGAATAATCTCGCTTCTATAGGGCGCCTCTAAAAACAGCATAAAGTATCGATATCTGAAGCAAGGATGCC
>CAZCIB010000041.1:0-22157 GCA_964498755.1 uncultured Pseudobdellovibrionaceae bacterium
AAAATTACAACTGTTGCAGCTAAACCAGCAACTACGGCGAAAGTCCGTAATAGCATTTTGTTTTCCTCGCTCATTCACGCGCTCCGTGCAAAGTTTTGGTCGATATAAATCGCATCAATAAAGCATTCTGTTAAATGGTCAAGCTTTTTCAATATCTAGAGCATTGTCCGCTTGCATGTAATCATATCCTGTCGCCTCCGCGAAGGCGGAGGCCCAACGTCACGTGGTTTTAGATCCCCGCCTTCGCGGGGATGACATGACTCAGTTTTACCCTATAACGCCTAATTATCAGACAATAGATCGCCTTGCAATCTCCCCCGCAACCAGCCCCGCCTCTTCGTATTGTTTTTCTGGCGCGTCGTGGTTCTGGAAGCGGTCGGGGAGGGTGAGCGTTTTAACGCTCAAGTTCCCGTTCATAAGGCCCGCGTCATTGAGAGCGTGGAGGACGTAGCTGCCGAAGCCGCCGATACTGCCTTCTTCTATAGTTGCGAGTCGTGAGTGGTGAGTTGCGAGTTGTTTCAGAAGGTCCAAATCCAGCGGCTTGGCGAAGCGCGCGTCGGCGACGGTGACGCTATGGCCTTTTTGTTCGAGCAGCTTTGCGGCCTCAAGGCATTCCTGCAGGCGGCCGCCATAGGAGAGCAGGGCGATGTCTGTACCTTCTTTTAAAACCCGTCCTTTCCCGATCTCCAGAATTTCCGGCTCTTGCGGAATTTCAACGCCTATGCCCTCGCCGCGCGGGTAACGGAACGCGATCGGGCCGTCATTATACGCCGCGGCGGTGGCCACCATGCGGGCGAGATCGGCCTCGTCGCCCGCCGCCATCAAAGCCATATTCGGTATGCAGCCGAGATAGGCGATGTCAAAGCTCCCGGCATGAGTCTGCCCGTCCGCGCCGACGAGGCCCGCGCGGTCTATCGCAAAACGTACGGGCAGATTCTGGATTGCCACGTCATGGATGACCTGATCATAGGCGCGTTGCAGGAACGTCGAATAAATCGCGCAGAAGGGCTTGTAACCTTCGCAGGCGAGACCGGCGGCAAAGGTCACGGCGTGCTGCTCGGCGATGCCGACGTCGAACATGCGCTCCGGGAATTCCTGTCCGAAGAGGTTCATGCCCGTGCCGTCCGGCATGGCCGCAGTAATCCCGACGATTTTTGGATCGTCCTTTGCCAGTTTGATAAGCGTTTGCGCGAAGACCTTCGTGTAGGCCGGGGCGTTTGGCTTCGGTTTGGATTGCTCGCCGGTGACAATGTCGAATTTAGCGACGCCGTGCATTTTGTCCCGGCTGGTCTCGGCCGGGGCGAAGCCCTTGCCCTTGACCGTATGGCAGTGGATCAGGATCGGCGCATCGCGCGGCGCGTCGCGTACGTTTCTTAAGACGGCGAGTAGATGATCGAGATTATGCCCGTCTATCGGACCGATATAGTAAAAGCCCATATCTTCGAAAAACGTCCCGCCGCCAAGGGCGACGCGGGCGGCTTCTTCGGCGCGCCTTGCGGCGGCGCGCATGGGTCTGGGTAAATGATTGAGCACGTTCTTGGCAATATCGCGCGCGCCGATATAGGGCGAAGACGAGACAAGCTTCGTCAGGTACCGGCTCATCGCCCCGGTCGCAGGCGCGATCGACATGCGGTTGTCGTTGAGGATGACGATCAGGCGCTTGCCGAGTTCGCCCGCGTTGTTAATCGCCTCGTAAGCCATGCCGGCGCTCATCGCTCCGTCGCCGATAACGCAGATGACTTCGTTATTCGGAATCCCGGAATCCCGGAATTCGTTTTCTGTGTTTCTTCCGAGATTCCGAGATTCCGAGATTCTTAAATCCCGCGCCACGGCCATCCCGAGGCCCGCCGATATGGACGTCGAGCTGTGGCCCGCGCCGAAGGGGTCAAATTCACTCTCGCAGCGCTTGGTAAAGCCCGAGAGCCCGCCGCCTTTTCTTAAAGTATGAATCCGGTCACGCCGCCCGGTGAGGATTTTATGCGGGTAGGCCTGATGCCCGACATCCCAGATCAACCGGTCTTCGGGGGTGTTAAATACTGCATGAAGCGCGACAGTCAGTTCAATCACGCCCAGCGAAGCGCCCAGATGTCCGCCGATCTTCGAGACGACGTCAATCGTTTCCTGCCGCAGGTTATCGGCGAGCGTTTGGAGTTCGGAGTCGGACATGGCGCGCAAATCCGCCGGATCATTGATCTCTCCGGTTTCCGGTTCTTTTGACTCCAGTTCTTCTTTATGCGCGTGTTTCATGTTGCCTTCTTCGTCATTGCGAGCATGACGGCAGTCATGCGCGGCAATCTATCGTGCGTTTGGATTGTTTCGGTCGCGTTGCTTCCTCGCAATGACGTCTTTGGTGAACGAACACGCTTTATGACATAAAAGCCCCAAGCCATGCCAGTGAAAATAGCCTTGCATGCCTTTGCGGCAAGAAAAGGGTTGTCAAAAGAAAAGATTATGCCCTTCTCTGTAACACATACATCGCCAGTTCCTTCAGCGTTTCGGCGCGTCGTTCGAAGATATTGAGGTGGCGCACGGCCTGATGGATCAGCATTTCCGCGCGGGTTTTGGCCTCTTCCTTGCCGAGGGTAGAGACGAAGGTCGCCTTGCCGGCGCTTTCGTCCTGATTGGCGGGCTTGCCGGTTTCGTCCGGGTCGGCCTCGACGTCGAGAATGTCGTCCGTAACCTGGAACGCAAGACCTAGATCGAAGGCGTAGTTGGCCAGCGCGCGGCGCTGCGGATCGCTCGCCTTGCCGAGGATCGCGCCAGCTTCACATGCGAAGGCCATCAGCTTTCCGGTTTTCATGCGCTGCATGCGGCTGATGGTCCCGAGATCGAATTCCTGGGTTTCCCCTATTAAATCCAGCATTTGTCCGCCGACCATGCCGTTGGGTCCGGCGGCTTTGGCGAGGCAAGAGACAAGCTCGCAGCGTACGCGCGGGTCTTCGTGCGTATCCGGGGCCGTCAGGACTTCAAACGCGTAGGTGAGGAGCGCGTCGCCCGCCAGCACGGCCGTGGCCTCGTCATACGTCACATGAACGGTCGGTTTGCCCCGGCGCGTATCGGAATTGTCCATCGCCGGCAGATCGTCATGGATCAGGGAATAGCAATGCACGAACTCCAGCGCAGCCGCCGCCCGGCGCGAACGCATCGGGTCAACGCCGAATAGTCTGGCCGAATTCATCAGCAGGAAGGGTCGCAGACGTTTGCCGCCGTTTAAGGTGCCGTGGCGCATCGCGTCATAAAGCTTTTTTTCCGAGAGGTCGGTTTCGGGCAGCAGGCGCGAAATTGTCTTGTTCACGTCAGCCAGAGCCTCGTCCATTTTTTCCTGCAGGGTCTGGCTGGCTTCTCTCGGGGATGGCATATGCGTCTACTCCTCTTTCACGGGCGCGGTTTTGACTGCGCCGTCGCTCTCAATACTGATTTGTTCGATTTTGGATTTCGCGTCGCGCAGCTTTGCCTCGCAATGCCGCTTGAGCGTTATTCCGCGCTCATAAGCCTCAATAGAATCCTCCAGCGGCGCGGCTCCCGTTTCCAGCGCGCGGACAATGCCTTCAAGCTCCTGAAGCGCCTGCTCAAAGCTTAGCGTTTCGACTGGCGGTTTTTCCGGCTTTTGTTCCGTCATCAGATTCATCCTGCAATTTTGCTAGCGAGAGTTTAAGTTACCGGCGGGCAATGCGCAAGTTACGCATGCAAAAAGCTTGGACCAGTCCCCGAAACGTTGCGGGACTCCCGTCATGCGGTTTCCGGTAGAATAGTAAGGTAAGCTAGAGGAGATATGCCATGTATACGCACGGTACGATAGAAGCTCAAAATATGCCGCTCAAGGATCTCGATCTTCTTGCGCTGCGCGTCGAGCGTGAAAAGGATCGTCTGCAAGACCGCGAAATCCGCGATATCCTGATGAGCCGGCCGCGCCAGCGTCCTGAAACGCATCATTAATACAGTATCTTATTCGGATAATGCGAGAAGGTGAGCTTTTGCGCTCGCCTTCAGTGCGTTTAAGTCATAGCCGCCTTCCAGAACGGAGACGATTTTTCCGCCGCAATGCTTATTCGCGAGCGCCACCAGTTCTTTCGTAATCCAGATGAAATCCTCCTCGTCCAGTTCGATCTCGCCGAGGGGGTCGTCCTTGTGCGCGTCGAATCCGGCGGAAATCATGACCAGGTCAGGTTTAAACTTTTCAAGCGCGGGCAGGGCTTCGTCTTTATACAGCTTTCTGAATTCGGCCGATCCTTCGCCCGCCGCCATGGGCAGGTTTAAAAGCTTGTTCGGAACGTTGTCCGCGCGCTCGCCCGTATAAGGGTAAAACGGCGCCTGATGCGAGGAAACGAAAAAGACGTCCTTCGCGGTCAGGGCGAATTGCTGTGTGCCGTTACCGTGATGCACGTCAAAGTCAATGATCGCCACGCGTTTGACGTTTTTATGTTTTTGCGCGTAGCGCGCGCCGAGCGCGATGTTGTTGAACAGACAAAAACCCATGGCCTGATTTTTCTCGGCGTGATGGCCGGGCGGTCGCCCGGCGCAGAAGGCGCGCTTGTATTTTCCCGCGAGCACGTCGTCGACGGCCTGACACACGGCGCCGGCGGCGCGCATCGCCGCTTCCCAGCTGTCCGGGCAGACGAACGTGTCCGAATTAAGCGCGCGAATGCCCGTCTCTGGAACAAGCTCTTCAATCGTCTGAATATACTGGCGGTCATGAACGAGCGCGAGCAGGCCGTATTCGATTTCTTCGGCCTCCACGACCGGGAAATTTTCAAAGCGGTCTTCTCTGAAAAGTTCAACAAGCGTCTCAATCCGTGCGATGCGTTCGGGGTGATCCGCGCCGGTATCGTGCTTCAGGTAAACGTCATGCGTGTAAATTGCGCAGGTCATCCTGGGTATTATAACGAGCGGGGAAAGTTATACAATTATTCCAAAGAATTATTCTGCGACGGGGACTTGTAGGCCGTAGAGTTTGAGCTCCAGCGCCACGTTGTCTCTTCCGGCAAGCCTGTTAAAAGCGTTTCTAAATCCGGCCCAGCTCGCAGTTGCCGAGGTTCCGAATCTTTGAAAGTGCCGCATATTGCTCTGCAAAAAGCCGAGACCTTCATCCGCCGAAGTGGCGACCGGCCTGACAATGTCCTTCAGCGTTCGAGTAACCAAGCTCCCTGTATTTGACAGGCTGTCCGCGCCCGTCGCGGCGCTTCTGGCAGCATCGGCAGGTTTTGCGGCGGACCAGTTGCGCGCGGCCTGAATGCCGCCTTTTACCGATTTAAATGCTTGCGATGCTCTTCCCCACATGAATGACAT
This sequence comes from uncultured Pseudobdellovibrionaceae bacterium, assembly GCA_964498755.1. GTDB lineage: Bacteria > Pseudomonadota > Alphaproteobacteria > Micavibrionales > Micavibrionaceae > RZZS01. Next base: position 5,287 of record CAZCIB010000041.1, read on the forward strand.
AATACACAAAAATGAGCTCTTTTGCAAATTGGCGCGCTTATGTTATTGAGAATAAAAGAATATGTCTTTATGCGTGACGAAAAATAGAGACTGTGCTGTATTGTCGAGAAGAATTGAAAAAGGGACATCATGAAGCGCGGCGCGTATACGACGGTTGATCATCTCTCGAAACGGCTTCTGCATCGTTTCGTGCCGAAATGGCATGAGGCTTTTTGCGTCCCCGAAACGGGCGGGTTTTACGAGCGCCTCAATAAAAACTTCAAGCCGGTTATGACGGGCCAAAGGCGACTTCTCACGCATTGCCGCCAGCTGGCGATGTATAGTCACGCCTCAATCCAGCCGGAATGCGGATTGTTTAAACCGGATCTGGAGGCGCATTTCGCGCATATGCTCAAAACATACCGCCACAGGAATACCGGCGGCTGGCTGTTCAGCGTCGATGACCGCGGCGCGGCGCTGGATACGTCGAATGACTTCTACGCGCTTGCCTTTGTGATTTTCGCCTGCGCGCATTATTACCGCACCGGCGGCGACGCGCAGGCGCGGGAGGTCGCGGATCAAACGTTCGATCTGGTCAATACGTCGTTTCGCATAAAGGGCTTGCCGGGGTTTGCCGAGGCTCTGGATGAAAACCTCAAGCCGGTTGAAAAAACGCGGCGGCAAAACCCGCACATGCATTTTCTGGAAGCCTGCCTGTTCGCCTATGAGACGTGGAAAGAGAGCAAATACCTGGAGATGGCCGATGAAATTACAGGCCTGTTCCATGATTATTTTTTTCAGCCGGAACAGGCGTTTTTCCCTGAGTTTTACGATGAACATTTAAAGCCTCATCCGGAAGACGGCCATATCCTCGAGCCCGGTCATTATTTCGAATGGATCTGGCTGCTCAAAAAACACGCCTCTTTTAAAAACAATCCGCAGGCCCATGATGAGGCTTGTAAAATCCTCCTCGCGTTCGCGGGCGCGCATGGATGGGATGAAAAATATGGCGGCATTTACGACGAGATTGATGTCGAGGGCAATGTCCTCAAAGACACGAAACGCCTCTGGCCGTTCACGGAAGCGCTGAAAGCGAACGTCCTGATGCTCGACAGCGGCATGGATAAAGACGCGCTGAAGAAGCGTATCGGCATGATGGCCAGAGTTTTCAAGGAGCGCTATATGGATGAACGCGGGTTCTGGACGGAATGGCTTTCACGCGAGCTCAAGCCGACCACGGACTATATGCCCGGCACAACGCCCTATCACGTCTATTTCGGCATCATGGAATCGCGCGCCGTTTTGAAAGCGCGCGGGCCAAGCGCGTCGATAACGGGAACGCTTGAATCAAAATTGTACGCGGCGCGGCGGACGGCTTCGGGTTGGGCGCGTTATGTGAGAAAGAGCTTGCTGAAAAAGGCGGCGGAGTAAAAATAATAAGCGTTTTACTCGGTTCCCATGGGATCAATTAAAAGGCTCGGTCAGATCATTACTGGCGCGGGCGCTTGAGCCGCCGGAACCTCCTGAGGCCGGCTCAACGTCATTGACGGGGACGATGCGCGGGGCGGGAGCCGATTGCGTCTCCTCAGCGCTTTCATCACGGGGGATCCACGACTCGCCTGCGGCGGACTGCTTTTCGGCCATCATGTCTTTTTCCATCCGCTCAAGGCGGTTATAGGCCAGCTGGCTCTCGGTAAGCTGAAAACCGATCAGGACGTCATAATCGGGGCCGCGGGCGATATCCTCAAGCGGGATAATCTGGCGCAGCGTTTCCTCGTGCGTCAATTCCTCATCTTCGCTTTCATAGGCGATAGAGGCGGCGAAAACTTCCTTGGCGATAATGTTGTCGCCGGGATCGGTGACGGCGATAAAGTAAGGATAGGCGAAATTTGGCTGATCCCCCTTGTAGATCTTTGAGCGCGGGCCGAGCTCACTGTCGATATTCACCGTAACCTGAACGGCGACGCTGTTGTTCTGGGGGCTGTAGACGCAGGAAGTTTTGCCGACATTCATAGTGGCTTCGGATACGAGCGTCTCTTCCGAGGGGCGGCCCATATCCGTGAATTCGCTTATGCTTTCAAGGTCGCCGACAATCGTCACGGACGGGCATTTCGTAATGCCGTCCATGCTGACAGCTTGTTTTTGCGCGTTGTTCTTTCCGGTTTTTGCAATTTCGGCGTTACCGCTTTGGTCCTTGTTGTCCTTGCGCATGGACGGCAGGCCAACGCTTGGCATTTCAATATTGCTCAGGCTTTGCCGGAACTCCTGCATGCTGGCCTGACACCCCGAAAGCCCGATAAGAGAGATCGATCCCAGCGCCAGAGTGATCGTTTTTGAAATTGGCTTTGATTTTTTGATCACGGTAATTCTCCCACCACATTAAAGTATCCTGCCTAGTTTCAACCTAGAATCGCAAAAGCCCAAACGCAAGGGCTTGTCAGAAGACATCCACAGCCCTTATATAGTTCCCATGACGACAAAAGCGCCTTTGAAAATTCTTCTGGCCGGTCCGCGCGGTTTTTGCGCGGGCGTGGACCGGGCGATCCAGATCGTTGAGCTGGCTCTTGAGAAGCATGGCGCGCCGGTTTATGTGCGCCATGAAATTGTACATAACAAGACGGTCGTGGAGAGTCTGCGAACCAAAGGCGCGGTTTTCGTTGAAGAGCTTTCAGAGGTTCCCGATGACGGGCGGCCGGTGATTTTTTCCGCGCACGGCGTGCCGAAAAGCGTGCCTCAGGAAGCGCAGGCGCGCGAGATGTTCTTTATCGACGCAACATGCCCGCTGGTAAGCAAGGTCCACCGCGAGGCCGAGCGGCATTACAAAAACGGAAAGAAAATTATCCTGATCGGCCACGCCGGGCATCCGGAAGTGATCGGCACCATGGGACAGTTGCCGGACGGGGCTGTTTTGTTGGTGGAGACAATCGCCGACGTTGAAAAAATCGAAGTCGCCGACCCAGAGAATCTCGCATGGTGCTCGCAGACGACGCTGTCGGTAGATGATACTGCGGAGGTTCTGGCGGCGTTGCAGGCGCGTTTCCCTGAGATCTCCGGTCCGCAGAAAGAAGACATCTGCTACGCGACGACGAACCGGCAGGAAGCCGTCAAGGTTCTCGCGCCCCTGGCGGACGCGATGATCGTGATCGGCGCGCCGAACTCCTCCAACTCCAACCGGCTTGTGGAAGTGGCGAGCGCTTACGGCTGTCCCGAGGCTTTTCTGGTTCAGAAAGCTGCGGATATAGACTGGTCGGCTTTGAACGGCGTGAATGCGCTTGGCCTGACGGCGGGGGCGAGCGCGCCGGAAATTCTGGTCGAGGAAGTAATCGAATCCGCGCGGGATAACTTCGAGGTTACAGTTGAAGAAGTGCGCATAAAGGAGGAAAATGTCGTTTTTCAGGTTCCAAAGAGCTTAAGAGCGGCATAATGGCTGTCTATACGCGCGTTTCCGAACAGGATTTAAAAGACTTTCTCCAAAATTATAATCTCGGATCGCTTGTCTCCCATGAAGGAATCGCGCAGGGCGTTGAAAATACGAATTATCACGTCTTTACGGATATGGGCCGCTATATCCTGACTTTATTTGAAAACCGCGTTGACCCGTTTGACCTGCCTTTCTTTTTCGCGTTTACGGATCATCTGGCCCAGAAAGGCATAGCCTGCCCCAAGGCTATGGCCGCGAAAAACGGGGAGACGATACTGGAACTGAACGGACGCAGCGCCGCGCTGATTTCTTTTCTTGAGGGAAAGGGCGTGGAGCCTTCCGACATTACTCCGGATCATTGCGCGCAAGTCGGGACATGGCTGGGCGAAATGCATCTGGCCGCGCAGGATTTTGACCAGAGCCGTCCCAACACGGTCGGATTGCCGGAGTGGCGCAGGCTAGCGACAAGAACGCAGGGGCGCGCCAATGAGGTTGCGCCGGGCCTCGCCAATATCATTGACGAGGAGCTGGACTACCTCGAGAAAAACTGGCCGCTTGATTTGCCGGTCGCGGCCGTGCATGCCGATCTTTTTCCCGATAACGTGTTTTTTAACGAAGGGCGCCTGTCGGGAATCATTGATTTTTATTTCACGGCGACGGAAGCGCTGGCCTATGATTTTGCGATTACTGTGAACGCATGGTGCTTTGATGAAGATAACAGATTAAGCTTGGACAGGCTGGACAAGCTTAAATGGCATTACGAGGAAAAGCGTCCGCTGAGCGCGCGGGAGCGGGAATGCCTGCCATTGCTCTGCCGGGGCGCGGCGATGCGCATTTTGATGACCCGGCTGCATGACTGGGTTTTTCATCCTGAAGGCGCGCTTGTCAAACCGAAAGATCCGCGCGAATATCTGGGGAGGCTCTTGTTTTACCGCGACGGCGGCGTTGACTGGTGATTTTTTCATATGGCGGATGGTTTGCTTAATAAAAAGGGACGACAGGACGGGCGCTTCGACAAGACGCTTATCGTGCTTATTGTCGTTTTGCTGATGGCGACGCCGGTAATCATTGCGCAGGTCGATATGAATACGCCGGACTGGCCAAAGTCGGAAGGCGTCGTGGCCGCGCCGGAAGTGCAGACGATTATGATCTGGCGGAAACGCCGTCTTTCTGAAGGACCGGTGATGCGCGAGAGCTTTTATTATTACTTCGACGACCGTCAGGTCTGTTTCCAGCGCAAGGCGCTCGGTCAGGCTGAGATAGTGGCGGACTGCGATCCTTTCGATAAGGCGGACGGGGAGAGCCTGATCAAGGCGAAGGCGCTCTATTTTGCGCAACGCTCCATCCCGGAAACGGAACGGATACGCGATGGCGTAGAGGTCAACAGCGCGCTCGGACAGGTCATTTTTCATACCTATTCGCGGACGCGCGACGCAGGAAAGGAGCGGCGTTACGTGGCCTTCAATTTCCTGACGGAAAATATGTGCGTGCAGCGCTGGCTGGGCGCGCAGATTGATTCAAATACGTATTGCGCCGGATTTGACGAGGCGCCGGCGGGACTGCTGCGCCGCGCAAAAAATCTCTACGAAAAAGGAAAGAATGCCGGACAGAGTCATTGATATCTTCACCGACGGCGCGTGCAGCGGCAATCCCGGTCCCGGCGGCTGGGGCGCTATACTGCGCTGGAACGGCCATGAGAAAGAGCTTTCGGGCGGCGAAGATGAGACAACGAATAACCGCATGGAGTTGATGGCCGCGATCAGGGCGCTGGAGACATTAAAGGGGCCGAGCCAGGTAAGGCTGTACACGGACAGCCAGTATCTGAAGAACGGGATCGGCCAGTGGATCCATAACTGGAAGCGCAACGGCTGGAAGGCTGCGGGCGGCAAGCCGGTCAAAAACCGTGACCTGTGGGAGCGAATCGATTCGGCGCTTGCGCGGCATCAGGTTGAATTTATCTGGGTCAAAGGTCATGCGGGCCACCCGGAAAACGAGCGCGCGGACGTTCTGGCCGTGCAAGCTATTCCAAAGGCTTAGAAAGATTGTCCACAGAAATCAAGAACTTGTCCACAATGGCGTGGCGATTTCTTAACATCTCGTTAAGGAGTTGCGCCGATGCTTGAATCATGGGCTTTCGACGCCCTGTGGTCAAATCAGCAAGAAGGAGGTTAGCGGTCATGACGATCTTTGCACAATCCCAACTGGAGGCGCGCAATGTCACTTTGCCGCTGCCTCCGCCTTTGCCGGAAAAAGAAAACAGCTGCAGGATGGAGCATGAAATCTACGCGCGTTTCATGAGCTTTTTGCGTCATGCCGCCAGCGGCAATATCGAGATTAAAATCCTGACCAGTATCCAGTCGACGGCGAACGCGCTGGACTACAGCGAGGCGCTTGTGTCGAAAATTCTCGTTGACCTCGGCTTGCGCGCGCCGCAGCGGGCGTTTCCGCATGCCTATCTCTCGCATGTCGAGCGCAGCCGCCAGAGAAGTTTCTGGCAGCAGGGATCGGCGACGGCGCCGGTCAAGGATTTGTGTCATTTCTGGGCTGACCCGGATCATGCGCCGTTCAGGGGTTATAATCCTGACGGGCCGGGCGCGCGTCCACATTCCCGTCCAACAGACTGGACAGGAGTGATCGGAAGCTCGCGTCCTGTTCCGGATCGTTATCAAGCGCATCAGGAATCCCGGCATTGAGCGCAGCCCGCATGGTTTGCTTCCAGATTAGCGCAGGCAGGCTGCCGCCGGTGACGTTGTCCATCGGCGCGTTGTCATCGTTGCCGAGCCACACGGCAGCCGTATAGTCGCCGGCGAAACCGATAAACCACGCGTCGCGGTAATCCTGGCTGGTGCCGGTTTTTCCCGCCGCGCTGATGCTGTTCAGCGCGGCGTTTTTGCCCGTACCCGTTTCGATCACGGCGACGAGCATGCGGTTAAGGTCCCGGACATGGCTTTCCGCGATGACATTTTTGCCGCGGTTTGCGCGCGTTCTTTCATAAATCAGTTCCCCGTCCCGGCTCTCAATGCGGGTAACGGCGTAGGGATCGACGCGCAGGCCTTCGTTCCTGAACGCGTTATAAACAGCCGCCATTTCTATCATCGGCACGCCGCTGCTTCCCAGAGCCAGGCTGAGGTCGCGGTTAAGATCGGCGTCTATGCCAAGCTTCCTTGCCGTTTTAAGAACGTTGCCAATGCCGATGGTTTCGGCGAGGCGGACGCTCGCGGTGTTTAAGGACTGAGAGAGCGCATGCAGCAAAATAACCTTGCCGTGATAATCAGAGCCGAAGTTTTTCGGGCGGTAGCCGCCGCTCGTAACGGGCGCGTCCAGAACCAAATCCGTTGCGCGCCAGCCTTGTTCCAGCGCCGCCAGATAAACAACCGGCTTGAAGGCCGAGCCCGGCGGGCGGTAGGCCTGCGTGGCGCGGTTGAACTGGCTTCGGGCGTAATCCCTGCCGCCGGTCATGGCGAGGATTGCGCCGCTTTTATGCATGACCAGAACGGCGCCTTGCGAGATGTTTCTCTCCTCGCCGTGCGTGTCCAGAGCGTCCGCAAGCGCTTTTTCCGCCGCGCTTTGAATCTCCGGGACAAGCGTTGTTTCGATGACGAGGTCGTCATCCGGCGAGCCGATCAGGTCTTTCAGATTTTCAAGCGCATAATCGGTGAAGTAACGCGCGTCTCCGCCAGCGCGCTGCGTGCGCCCGGGCAGGCTGGCGTAGGATATTTTCGCGCTATGCTTTTCCGTGAGGTAACCGGCGTCCTGCATCGCGGCGAGAACGACTTCGGCGCGCGCCTCGGCCTTTTCCGGATTGTTCAGCGGCGATAGCCGGGAAGGGGCTTTCAGCAGCCCGGCCAGAAGCGCGGCTTCATGCAGGTTCAGCTTTTCCGCCGACGTATTGAAATAAGTCTGCGCCGCCGCCTCTATGCCGTACGCGCCGGAGCCGAAATAGACGCGGTTGAGATAGGCGGTTAAAATCTCGTCCTTGGTCAGTTTTTGCTCGAGCCAGATCGCAAGCAAGGCTTCCTGGATTTTGCGCCTGATGGTGCGCTCATGCGTCAGAAAGAGGTTCTTGGCAAGCTGCTGAGTGATCGTCGAGCCGCCCTGAACGACGTCGCCCTCGGTAAGGTTCACAAACGCGGCGCGGGCGATCCCGAGAGGATCGACGCCGAAATGCTCGTAAAACCGCCGGTCTTCGATGGCGAGAATCGCGTAGATCATTTCCGTTGGAATGTCTTCGAAGGATACGGCCGCCCCCTTGAGCTGGCCGTAACGGGTGAGCGTATTGCCTTCGGCGTCCTTGACGGTAACCGCAAGATCGCGCTCAAACGTCGCCGAGGCCATAATATCCGGCAAGTCCCTTGCGTACCAGAGCGCGAGCGCGCCCAGCCCAAGGCATGCCCAGACGCCAAGCACAAACAGCCATTTAAACGCGCGCAGGAAGGGATTGCCACGCCGCGCGCGTTTGCTTTGTTTTTTTGATTTTTGTTGTTTTTTCTTTTTGGCCATCGTGATCTTTATACAGAAAAACGCGACAAAACTGTGCGCCTTTTTTTGTTTTTAAACCACGGTTCGCACTGAACTCACCGCGCCTTCATTACAAAGCCGAGCGTCATCGCGAGCAAAACATCGTTTGGCGTGGCCTGCCTTCGCCGAATAGAGGTTGCGGCTTCACGCAGGCAGGCGATCCATAGCGCGCATGGATTGCTTCAGTCGCGTTGCTTCTTCGCAATGACGGTTTTTGTTTTACGCAGGTTAAAAAATCACACGCACTCGATCCAGTATCTTAAGCGCGCCGGAAAGCGTTCGGTCTTCGGGGCTTCGTCGCCGAAGTTGCCGCCGCAGAATTCAATGATGCGGATGGCCGCCTTGTTGCCCGGCTCAACCGTTAACAGGGCTTCGTCGATGCCGAAATAATTTGCGTAAGGAATGGCCTTGCTCAGGATTTTCTTGCCGAAGCCGCTGCCGCGCATGGAGGGGCGGATATCGAAACTGATATGCCCGCCCCATTTTTCCAGGTGCCAGTTGAGGCGGTGACGGATGCTGACGCTGCCGATATACAGGCTGTCCTTGACCAGCCAGAGAACGGTTTCGGGCACCTGTTCCACCCAGTCCTGGTAATCCATCTCCGGGTAGCCCTTGTCCGCGGCCAGACGATCAACGAACGCGTCAAAGCGCCCGCGCAGCCGGTTCTGGTCCAGCTGTAAATAGCGGTCTTCGCCGTGATATTCGGCAAGCGACTCTAAAAAGCTGTCCTTGTATTCCCTGTGCGGTCTGACGAGTTTGGATGCGGGCATAAGAGTTGCGAGTGGTGAGTCGTGAGTAGCAAGCTTTATTCTTAAGCATTATACATTTTTCGAACTATAAACTGTTTACTCGCAACTCGCTACTCATGACTCCAAACTAAACCAATACCAGCGCGGCCAGTCCTAAAAACGCGAAAAAGCCGACGACGTCCGTGACGGTTGTCAAGAAAACGGTCGAGGCCACGGCGGGATCGATTTTCATTTTGTTTAAGAGGATTGGTATGCCCGCCCCGAAAAATCCGGCGCAAAAAAGATTCACGATCATGGCGACGCCGATGACGCCGCCAAGCAAGGGGTTCTGGAACCACAGCGCGGCGACAATTCCCGTTATGACGGCGAACGCCGCGCCATTGAGACTGGCAACTGCCGTTTCTTTCCAGACAATGCGCATGGCGTTCGCGCCGGAAATCTCCCTTGTCGCAAGAGCGCGCACGGCGATGGTCAATGCCTGCGTGCCCGCATTGCCGCCCATTGAGGCGACGATCGGCATCAGAACGGCCAGCGCGACGAGCTGGTCTATGGTGGTGTCGAAAAAGCTGATGACGACCGAGGCGAGAACAGCCGTGATCAGATTGACGAGCAGCCATTTAAAGCGCGAAAACGTCGTCTTCCAGAACGTGCGGTAGAGATCGCCGCCCTCGACGCCGCTCATCTTCATGATGTCTTCTTCGGCTTCTTCGTGGATGACGTCCATGACGTCGTCGATGGTGATCACGCCGATGAGCCGTCCGCTTTCGTCGACGACCGGCGCGGAGGAGAGCTCTTCGCGGCGGAAGACGTGCGTGACTTCTTCCTGGTCCATCTCGGCGGGGATCGGGTGCGTGTTATCAAGGCGCAGGTTTTCGATCTTTTCCGAGCGCCGGGCGCGGACTAACCTGTTCAGCGGGATTTCCCCGACGACGTGATAGGCCGGATCAATGACAAAAATATCAAAGAAGTCTTCGGGCAATTCATCGCCCGCCGCGCGCAGGTAATCGATCGTCTTTCCCACCGTCCAGAATTGCGGGATCGCGATGAACTCGCGCTGCATCAAACGGCCCGCGCTCTCCTCGGGGAAGTTCAGGCCTTCCTCAAGAACGATCCTCGTGCGGTAAGAGAGCTTGCGGATGATCTCTTTCTGGAAGTCTTCGTCGAGGTTCAGGATGATATCGAGCGCGTCGTCACTGTCGAGTTCGGCGACGATCTTCGCGACCTTGTCCGCGGGCATGACCGAAAGCGTGTTTTTGCGCAGCTCAGGGTCTAAATAGAAATACGTGTAGGGGGCAATCTCGTCGGCGTGGTTTTCGAGAACGGTCTTGCGGTTGTCATCATCGAGCTTTTCAAGAAGCTCGGCCGTGTCGGCTTCGTTGAGAACCTCCAGAACCTCGCTGACTTTGGGAGTCTCTTCGTTATCAAGCGCGACGGCGACCTCGCGGATCTGCTCGTCGCTGAGGCCCTGCTGGTTGTCCTGTTCGTTTTGTTCCTGAATTGCGGCGTCCGTCATGCGCGGGAGTATAATAGCGGGCCGGGTATGGGGATAGTGTTTTCTTTTTTCCCCGGCGGCAAATTGAAGCAAATTGGGAGCAAATTGAGGACGAAGTAAAAAACGCGGTTTTACTCTGTCCTCGTTTTGGATATCCCGTATCGAATTATTTCCCCGCCTCAAATACCTGCGCGCCGACGCAGGAAATCGCGGCCATGTTGACGATGCCGCGGACTGTCGCGGACGGCGTGAGGATATGGACGGGACGCGCCGCTCCGAGCAGGAGCGGGCCTATGGTCGTCGCGTCGGCGAGCATCTTGATCATGTTGAAAGAGATATTGGCGGCGTCCGAGGTCGGCATAACGAGTAAATTCGCTTCGCCTTTCAGCGTCGAATCGAGCAGGATCAGGTCGCGGATGCTCTGCGAGAGCGCGCAGTCGGCGTGCATTTCTCCGTCGATTTCAAGGGCCGGGTCGCGGTCTTTGAGCGCGGCGGTGGCGGCGCGCATCTTGCGCGCGCTTTCGGTGTCTTCCGTGCCGAAATCGGAACTGGAGAGCAGCGCGACTTTGGGCGTAATTCCGAAACGCCGGATTTCTTCCGCCGCCAGCAAGGTCATTTCCTCAACCTGCGCGGCGGACGGGTCCGGATTGACGTGCGTGTCGCAGACAAAATAAGTTCCTTTCGAGAGCATGGCGATGCGCAGAGCCGCGGCGGTTTCGACGCCATCCTTCAGGCCGATAATGTCGATCACGTCGTTCAGATGCTGGCGGAACAGTCCCGTCGTCCCGCAGATCAGCGCATCCGCGTCGTTTTTATGAACGAGCAGCGCGCCGATGACGGTCGCGTTCGTATGCAAAACGGTCCGCGCCACGGCCGGCGTAACGCCGCGCCGGGCCATCAGGCCCTGATACGTCGTCCAGTAATCGTGATAGCGGGGATCGTCTTCCGGGTCGACGATCTCGATATCCTTTTCCATGTCGAAGCGCAGACCGTATTTTTCGATACGTTTGCGGATGACGCGTTTCCTGCCGACAAGAACAGGCTTTGCGACGCCGTCGTCCAGAATGACCTGCACGGCGCGCAGGACGCGCTCTTCCTCGCCTTCAGAGAAAGCGACGCGTTTGGGCTCGTGCCGCGCCTTTTCGAAAATCGGGCGCATGACGAGCTGGCTGCGGAAGAAAATCTGCTCAAGTTCGTGACGGTAGGCGTCGAAATCCTCGATCGGCTTTGTCGCGACGCCGCTCTCCATTGCGGCTTTGGCCACGGCGACGGGAAGCTCTGTAATCAAACGCGGGTCCAGCGGCTTGGGAATAAGGTAGTCTGCGCCGAATTGCAGCTCTTCCTCGACGTAGGCGGTGGCGACCTCGGCGGAAACCTCCTTGCGGGTCAGGTTCGCTATCGCGTGGACGCAGGCGATTTTCATTTCTTCGTTAATCGCGCTCGCGCCGACATCCAGCGCGCCGCGGAACAGGAACGGAAAGCATAAGACGTTATTCACCTGGTTCGGGAAGTCGGAGCGGCCCGTGCAGATAATCGCATCCGGCTTTCCGGCTTTCGCCTCGTCCGGCATGATCTCGGGCGTCGGGTTGGCGAGCGCCATAATCAGCGGCGCATCGGCCATGGTCGCGGCCATGTCCTTCGTCACCATGTTTGGCCCCGAAAGCCCGAGGAATATATCCGCGCCCTCCAGCGCGTCCGCGAGCGTGCGCGCATTGGTTTTTGACGTGTAGCGCGCTTTTTCCGCGTCCATGTCTTCTTCGCGGCCCTCATAGATCACGCCTTTTCTGTCACAGACAACGGTGTTTTCTTTTTTGAGGCCGATCTGGGTGAGAAGGTTCAGACAGGCAATCGCGCTCGCCCCCGCGCCGTTACAGACGAGGCGGATGTTCTCCGGCTTGCGGCCCGAATAATGAATCCAGTTGAGAAACGCCGCGCCGACGATAATCGCCGTGCCGTGCTGGTCGTCGTGAAAGACGGGAATGTTCATACGTTCTTTAAGGCGGCGCTCAATCTCGAAACATTCCGGGGCCTTGATGTCCTCAAGGTTAATGCCGCCGAAGCTCGGCTCCAGCGCAGCGACGATGTCGACGAATTTATCGACGTCGGTTTCGTCAACCTCAATATCGATGGAGTCGATATTGGCGAATTTTTTGAAGAGCACCGACTTGCCCTCCATCACCGGCTTGGAGGCGAGCGCGCCGATATTCCCAAGCCCCAGCACCGCCGTACCGTTGGAAATCACGGCGACGACATTGCCGCGCGAGGTGTATTCGAGCGCCTTCAGCGGGTCCTTGGCGATTTCCTCGCAGGGCGCGGCGACTCCCGGCGAGTAGGCGAGCGCAAGGTCGCGCTGCGTCGCCATCGGCTTGGTGGCTTTAATCGCGATTTTTCCTGGGCGCGGCGAGCGGTGATATTCGAGGGCGGCTTCTTTTATTCTGTTATCGGTCATCAGTTATCAGTTGCCTGTTGTCAGTTGTCAGTTGTCAGTTATCTTGGTATCTGGTTGCCTAGCCTACATTCAAATCTTTCCGCAGTCCGGCTTTTAGTTTTTCTTGCGCAATCATGCGACCATCAAAATTACCGTTGGTGTCTACAATCTCTTGAATTGCCTCCCTCGTGCTCTTGGGCGCAACCAATTCACAACTCATTTGCCAATAGGCAAAATTTTTTGCTGCTGCATCTGTCTTTTCTACGGCGGCTTTATGGTAGGCTTCCAGAAGCCCTATGTAACATTCCTTCTTTTCCTGAAAGTTCCTTTTTGCAACGTAAGAACGGTGAGATAGCCACGATTGAATCAGGGCAGTTATTATGGCGCCAAGACCGAAAGCTGACAGGAACTCAATAGCGTTCATAACAACCTCTTCTTTGCAAAAGCTCTGCCGGAATGTGATTTCAAATATTTCTCAAATTCAAGAGCTTTATATTTATCAGGAAATGCACAGTACCACACAAGTTCCCATGGCGCATATTTTGAAGTGTGCGGTGAGTTGTCGGCGTTGTGATCGTCAATTCTTTGTTTAAGATCTTCGGATGCACCGGTGTATTCTTTGTCGGGAGAATTGACGCTGCGGATTATGTATGTGTACCACATGTGAGTTGTTTTATGTGCTTGTCTGCGGCCCGTCTTCTTTTTCTCTTCGTTCAAACTACGCCGGGCACTGCTTCGCCTGTATCGCCTTCTGCGTGGCTGCGCCACGCGAAGCCGAAGGCGAAGCGTGGTGCGGCCGAGAAGACTCGAACTTCCACGGGATTTCTCCCACAAGATCCTTAGTCTTGCGCGTCTACCAATTCCGCCACGGCCGCACACCGGTAGCGTTAGGGGTAATAGCAAATTCTTTCAGATCAGGCAAGGGAAATGCCATCGGGTTTGATCTTAACCGGCTTTTCGAGCTCGCGCATCTCTGTAAGGTAAGGTTTAACAACCTGTAGTCCGTAGAATCCATATTGACCGGACAGGTCAAAATGGTTTTCAACCGATGGCGCATCCGGCGAGCGTCCCTCATTCAAAGCTTCCAGTCTGATTTCTGCTTCGCGTTTTAATTCTTTCAATATATCTTTGAGGTAACCTTTGTATTTGATTCCTCCGCCCTTTTCGAACGCTTCCGAGGCCGTACGCTCGTATAGCGTGTTTTTGTAGTACGCTTTTAATTCTTCAGGAGAAATTCTTAGGTTTTTCAGGCCCATGCGTAACGCAGATTTTAAGCGCTCGGTCGAGTCTTTATTATAGATTCTTTCACAATAAGCGTCGCCTTTTGCGTAGCCTTCCAAAGCCTTCTCTGCCCGGGCAATAAATTCCTTCAGCTCTTCGGTTCTTTCCTCGATTATTTTTGTGCCGAATATAGGTATATCGCTTCCGAAGCCGTGGTCGATTTCGGCGAGGCGCGGCTTGTCCGCAATTCGTCTGAAGGTATCGATGCAGATATGCGCGTAATCCTCAGCGCCCCCGCTCATTTCAGCGTCATTCATCTCTAATTTGTCTCCGTAGCAAATAAGACAAAGTGGTCAACGCAGTAACTTGAAAATAAGTTCCAAATCTAGCCCTCTTTATACATAAGAGTCAATTGTTGCGTAGGAAAGGCAGCAATGCATTCTTTGCATTGTCCGCTGGCAACGTATGTAGGATTAGAGCTCAAGGCTCTGATATATATCACTTTTCTCGTAATGCTTACAGATTGGGCCAGAAAAACGCCCTGGTTTGCCCCCGCGACGCATGTTGAGGCGCGCAAGAGCCTCTTGCCGCATATCTTCAATGATCATTTCCAAGGATTTCTTGATCGTTGCCGAAGGCGCCGTTTTTTCATCGCCCAGCGAATGAATGGCCCTTCTGCATCCGGCGCGATCCGCATAAATTTCGAGGAGTTCGGCGTAACTTAGTCTAAGCAGCTCTTTGCCGATAATGGCCGCGTCTTTCAAATCATCTAATTTACGCTCCGATTGCGTGTCCCTAAAAAGATCCGCAGTCATTCCGCAAAATTGACCAAGTTCACTGACTCTCTGTTCTCCCATAAGTCTATGCCCAGTCGCGCCATCGGGGTAATCGTAGTGATGCCCCAAGTCGGCTATGACTTTTTCCGGGTAATCTGCAAGCGCTTCCAATTCATATATGCAACGATCGACAGGTGAGGGCGCGATCCCTGTTATTTGCTTAACAAGGCATATGTCATTTCCGTTCAAACCGTTTGCGGATTGACGAAAGACGCCTGCTATAGTTACGTAGACTGTACGCGCTATAAATTTTAACATAACGTTTTTATGGCTTGGGTTTTACAGTATGTCAAGTCCTATGAAATGGATTTATTCTGAAGGTCAGGTCATTTACCCAGACGCGCTCTCGTTCATGGAAGAGCGCGTGGCGGATATTTCGGCCGGACGCGCTGAAGAATGCGTCTGGCTACTCGAACATCCGCCGCTCTATACGGGCGGGACGAGCGCGAAGGACGCGGATTTGCTGGACGGCCGCTTTCCCGTCTACAAAACGGGCCGGGGCGGGGAGTATACCTATCACGGCCCCGGGCAGCGCGTCGCATATGTAATGATGGATTTACGCAAGCGCCAGAAAACCCCGGACATCAAGAAATATGTTTTTGATCTCGAGGACTGGATTATCCGGACTCTCGCCGCGTTCGACATTCAGGGCGAGCGGCGCGCAGGCCGCGTTGGCATCTGGGTCGCGACGCCGGAAGGCGAGAAGAAAATCGCCGCGATCGGCGTGCGCATCCGCCGCTGGGTCACGTTTCATGGCATCGCCATTAACGTTGATCCCGATCTCTCGCATTTCTCCGGCATCGTTCCCTGCGGCATCCGCGATTACGGCGTGACGTCGATGCGGGATTTGCTGGGCCGGGAGGTGAGCATGGAAGAGGTGGATGCGGTTTTAAGAGAGAGTTTTTATCTGTGAGCTAAAACCATCTGAACACGTCACCCCGGAGCCGGGCCTTTAGGCCCGGTTAAACATCCGGGGTCCATGATGTGTGCAAGTGAAGCTTGCACGCTTTACTGGATCCCGTTTGTGCGAATTCTGCTTCGCAGGATGCCAACGGGATGACGTTTAAGAAAATTAATCCGCCGCCATTTGCACGAGGTTGGAGGAGACGTAGCCAGAGATGAACCGGGTCAGGCTCTCCAGAATTTCTACAAGCGCGGCGGCGTTTTCATGGAATTCGTTGCTGGCCTCGTCAAGATACAGCGCGCGGTTAACCTCGATCTGCACGCTGTGGCGGCCCTGCAGCGGGTTTGAATATTTCCGCACGAGTTCGACCCCGCGATAGGGCTCGTTCATGGTGACGCTGAAGCCTTTATCCCGCAGGAACGTGAAAATCGCGTACGAGAATTCCGTATTGCAGGTCGAGCCTCCCCGGTCGCCGACGACGAAGTCCGGCAAATGGCCGTGCTTGTCGGTATAGAGCTTTCCGGCGAGCCTTGTTCTGGACGGCATCGAATGGCAGTTGACGTGCCAGACCTGCCCGAACAGGTTATAGGCCTCGTCCAGCATTTCTCTCAGCGCGGCGTGATAGGGATGGTAGTACGTCTCGATCCTGTTCCGGATTTCATCGGGCGTTAATTTCCGGTCGTAAACCGGCACGCCGGGACTGACCAGTCTTCTGATAAGCCCGATCCCGGCCTCGGAGCGCGCGGTCGGCTTGATTTTCCCATGCGTCCAGGGTTCGACGAGAATTTTCGTATCGATATCGTCCGCCGCCCGGTTCGCGTCGATATAACTGCGGGGGAATAGCGCATGCATGAACGCGCCGCCGTAATCCGGCACATGCATGAACAGCGCGTCGACATACCGGTCTTCGGCCTTTTCGAGCGCAAGCTGTGGACAGGAAAAGCCGAAGTCTTCCGGGTAAATCCTGCCGCTATGCGGGGAATCGAAAACCAGCGGCAAAGGCTTTGCCGGTTTATAGATTTCGTATACGCCGGGAAGAGAAGAGGAGTCGGGCACGCTTGCAAAACCTGTCTTGTTTAACTTTTCCTTATATAGCAGCGTTCCCGGCAAAACGGAATATGCGAAGGCTTTAACAGCCGTAATTCCGACGAAGGCTTTTTTGAATCGCAAAGACGCAAAGACGCGGGGAAGACAAAAGCGCGCGCGAAGCGAGTTATAATTTAACCACCAAGATCACTAAGGACACTAAGCGTTCCGGGCGCGAGCCATCTTAGGGCGCCTCTAAAAACCCCCTGACATATGAGCGCAGATTTGCGATTCTGT
>CAZCIB010000042.1:0-21486 GCA_964498755.1 uncultured Pseudobdellovibrionaceae bacterium
GACGGCATCCTTGCTTCAGATATCGATACTTTATGCTGTTTTTAGAGGCGCCCTAATGATGTTTGTCGTTTTGCGGATATAATCCTGTTCGGACGGATCCCAGATAAAAACAGTCGCGGTTTCGCCAGTGAGCGTCCCGACCTCATCAATCAACTGGTAGTCTGAAAAAGCAGGAACAACCGGCACGTCAATGCGTTCCAGATTTCCGGACTGCGGATCAAATTCAAGCTCCGTTCCCGGAAACTCGCGCGCGAGGATCGTCGCGGCGATGCCCATGTTTTCATTCTGCGCGTGCTCAACGTCATTCTCCATTGAGCCATGAACGGTATGGTAAACGCCGAAGCTGATTCCGCCTGCGACGGCGATAATCAGCAATGAAGTGAGTATCAGTATCTTATGCGTAATTTTGATGTTCGTGATGTTCTGGATCATTTTCTCCAACTCCCGGTTATTTTCATTGTACGTTTGAAATCTGAAGTTACGCCACTGCATACTATCGTATTTTGTAATAATAAGAAAAATGCCTAAAAAGGAAAATAATTTTATAGAGTAAAGTGGGCGCCTTTAAAGTATTGGCTTGTCAGTCTGCGTTTTTTTTTTTGTAAAAAAAAGACGCGGGTTAAATCAGTTTTTTTTTGGAGCATGGCGAATACTGGCGGATAGTAGAATCTAGCTGGCGGAAAGTTCAGGGAACCGCCTTTTTATTTGCCATATGCGAATCCGGGGAACGGCTACGCCCGCAAAAGCGGTGAGCAGCGCGAGTCCTGATCCTGACGTTGCGATTATGTCGGGTCGATTTTTCATTTTTTTAACAGTCTCCGGTTTGGTGACTTCGTGCAGGCATTGATTGAATTCGCCCAATAAGGGTCTGGGTAGAATAATCAATTGTCCGTCGCGTTTTTTTATGGTTGTTGCCGCGTGGCATACACCGTAAGCTAAGTCGGGTTTGTTATTTAATTGCGCGTATTGATTGTAATAATGCGTAAAGCCCGCTGTTGTCGCTCCTATCATGAAGGCAGCGGCGACGCCGCGCCGGCAGCGTTTCCTGTTTCTTTTTATTGAGCGCGAGGCTTCAATCAGGCTGTATTTATTCATAATGTTCTCTAGCTGATTCATGCGACCCAGTCAATTATTTATGAAAACGTTTTTCCCGTTGATATTTTGGAGCGATGCTGTTTGATATAGGCGTGCATAAGAGAGGCAGGGGCATGACTGACAAACACGATCTGGACAAGGTGGACAAGGACGCCCATGACGGCGGGCGCATTAGCGCGTTCGCGCGGCTGCGGGGCTATTTCCTGGCGGGTATTCTTGTCACGGCGCCGATCGGCATTACGGCTTACCTGACCTACATTTTCATCCGGTTTATCGACGATACGGTCACGCCGTTAATTCCTGCGCCTTACAACCCCAATGAAATCCTGCCTTTTTCCGTGCCCGGCATCGGCCTTGTTATCGTGATTACGGCCCTGATTTTGATCGGCTGGCTGACGAAAAACTTTTTCGGGCGGATGATCATCCGCATCTCCGAATACATCGTCGACCGCATGCCGGTGATCCGCAACCTGTACGGGGCGATCAAGCAAATCATTGAAACCATTATGGCCAGCCAGTCACAGGCTTTCCGGGACGTGGTGATGCTGGAATACCCGCGGCGCGGCGTTTATTCCATCGGCTTCGTTACGGGCCGTTCCGAAGGCGAGGTTCAGCGCGTAACCTCCGAGGAGACGATTAACGTGTTCGTGCCGACGACGCCCAACCCGACGTCCGGTTATTTGCTGTTCGTGCCGCGCAAGGAGCTGCATTTTCTGGACATGACCGTGGAGGAGGGCGTGAAGCTTGTGATCTCGGGCGGGATTATCGTGCCGCCGGACCGCGCCGCGCCGATCGAGAAATCCGCGGATCTTCTTGAAAGAAAAGAAGCCGGGAAATCCGCTAAGGTCTGAGCTCAGGCCAATAAGGCCTTGCGCCTGCCGTGCCCGGTGTTATCCTTTTATGTGATTTTCAAATAAAGGAGGGACAAGGCCATGGCACACGAACCGCGCGGTAAAATCTACGACAGCATTCTGGATACGATTGGCGGGACGCCCATCATTCGCGCGGGCCGCTTTGCGGAAAGGCACGGCCTTGATTGCGATTTTCTTGTTAAGCTCGAGTATTTTAATCCGCTCGCGTCCGTGAAGGACCGGATTGCGCTCTCCATGATTGAGGCCGCCGAGGCCAAAGGCAAAATCAAGCCGGGCGAGGTAACGCTGATCGAGCCCACGTCCGGGAATACCGGGATCGGCCTTGCGCTGGTCGCGGCGGCGAAGGGCTACCGCCTGCTTCTCGTGATGCCGGAGAGCATGAGCATTGAGCGGCGTAAGATGCTTAAGCTGCTTGGCGCGGAGCTGGAAGTTACGCCGGCCGAGCGCGGCATGCCGGGCGCGATCGAGCGGGCGGAGCAACTGCTTGAAAATGACGAAAAGGCGTTTAGTCCCGGCCAGTTCAAAAACCCGGCCAATCCGAAAATTCATTTTGAAACGACGGGCCCGGAAATCTGGAAAGACACGGACGGCAAGCTCGACATCTTCGTTACCGGCGTCGGCACGGGCGGCACGATGGCGGGCGCGGGGCAGTTCCTGAAGAAAAGCAAGCCCGCGATTATCAACGTCTCCGTCGAGCCGGAAGCAAGCCCCGTTCTGTCCGGCGGCGATCCGGGCCCGCACAAGATTCAGGGCATCGGGGCGGGCTTTGTGCCGGAAGTTTACGACCCGAGCGTCGTCGATGAAATCGTGCAGGTCAGCAATGAAAAAGCCTTTGAAATCGCGCGGGAATTTGCGCGCATCGAGGGCATGCCCGTGGGCATATCATCCGGGGCGACAATTGCGGGCGCGCTTGAAATCGCCAAAAAAGACGAGAACAAGGGCAAGATGATCGTCACGATGGTGGCCTCGTTCGCCGAGCGCTACATCTCGACGGCGCTGTTTGAAGGGCTGGAGAGCTGATTTACGGGGGGCTTCCTTTTGGCGCTAACTGTATGTCCCGTTCTCGACGACAATCAGGCGGGAATGTTTTCTATATAAGCCATGCTGTATGCCCGTTCGTCGGCTTTATCGTCTCGAGCGATTGCATTAGTGAGTTCGTCAAAGTCTCGCGCCGCGACTAATTTTTTACCGTTCCCTTCGGCTGTATTTTCCAGGACGGCAACCCATTTCCCTTTGTAATCTCTTTCTATATCAGCCCTGTTTTCATTGAAGTGTATGTAATTCGTTAATCGTTCGTCTTTTTCTTCCTCACTGATTTTTCCTGCTCTGGCCAAGCAATCCAGGATTTCAGGGTAAGTGCGTTGCGATATTTCGGGACCTTCTGATTTAAGCTCATCGGACATGACGTAATCTCGTTTATTCTGTTGATGTGAATTACTTTTAAGCAAAAATCATCTTATCGTAAAGGATTAATTTGCGAGTAACAGGCCGCCGCCGTTACTATGCTATCTAATGCTCCAAAGAGAGGGAACATGCTCGATCTCATCCGTTCCATACAGGCGCGCGATCCGGCGGGGCCGACATTTTGCGAGGTCCTGTTCGGCTATGCGGGCCTGCATGTTCAGTTATTTCATGCGCTTGCGCGCCGTCTTTGGAGAATCAGGTTAAGAGCGATGGCAAGGTTTACCGCTCAGATCGGTCGCTGGCTGACCGGCATTGAAATTCATCCCGGCGCGCGGCTCGGCAAACGTCTGTTCATCGATCACGGCATGGGCGTGGTGATCGGCGAGACGGCCATCATAGGCGACGACGTCACGCTTTATCACGGCGTTACCCTCGGCGGGATGGGATCGGCCGACGGCAAGGGCAGGAAGCGCCACCCGACCATTCAGGACCGCGTCACCATCGGCGCGGGCGCGCAAATCCTGGGCGACATTACGATCCACGAGGGCGCCTGCGTCGGCGCGAATTCCGTCGTTACGGGCGACGTGCCGCGCGATACCACCGTGATCGGCAACCCGGCGAGAAAACTGGGGACGCACAAGCCCGATGACGAGGCCGTCCACGCTTACGGCCTGCCGGATCAGGAAATCGTCGATCCGCTGATCCATGTCGTCAACGGCCTTGTCCGCGACGTGGCGCGCCTGAAAAAAGAAGCTGGAATTGACCTCAAGCAGGAAGACAAGTCCGGCCCTGATTACGCGGAGATGTGGATGGGCGGAGGGATATGAATTTCATTGACATAAGCGAGATAGGCTTTATTCTTTGAGCTATCAAACAAGAGGAGCGCGCAATGGTTATTTTTCACGAGAAACCAACTGATCGAACATTAAGAGATTCTTTTGCTGCGCAACTCAGGGATCAATATGAAAGGGTTGCGCGGAGCAGCGATAATCGGGCGCCCCTGTCTGTGCTCATCGGGGCACACACCTCCATTGGCTTAGAACCATACTTTGACAAAGATTTGTTGGAAGGTCATATATCTTTCGATCACGATGAGGCTGCATTCGCTCAAATGCTCGTTGATTCTGCGGGAGACGTTGACGGCCACTCTAATCTTGATGCAGTGGAAGAAGGCATTCCAAATCAACCGCCACTCAGCGTTACTCTATTTCCAGGCCGGGATGCGAGCTACCATGGTCCCGAGGAGGCCTTGGCACGTAAGCAAAACAAGTTCCTCGCCGCCGTCAAGGAGCGCGTTGACAACTATCTCAGGGCGCGTCCTGCGGTCGCTCCGACCGTTTCAATTGAAGGTGGACCGTAATAGAGAACAGCTGTGCGCAATTATCTTTTGCTTCTTTGCATGATCATATTTGCCGCGAGCAGCGCCCACGCAACCTGCTCGACCGCGTCTCTCTCCCCGCATTCTGAAATCGTCGCCGACGGGGAGTCGATGCACTCGGATTACGGCACGGTCAGCGAGGGCACGATTCTGGTTGATGCGGCGGATTTAAAACGTAAAAAATGCGCCTCGGGCCAGTGGCAAATCCTGCCCTATGACGGGATTAACGTAACGTCCGCGCATCCGGGCATGGACCGTTTCAACGCCAGCGTTTTTCTCGACGCGAGCAAGCGCAGCGCGGTCTACAGCGTCGGCGCGTTGAGCTGCGGCGACAGCAGCGGCACGGGCTTTCTCTTTGATCTGTCGGAATTCGGCGTTCCAGAGAACAGGGATTTCGACGTCGTCGCCACGTCCTGTCACGTCGTCGCCGGGCGTACGTGCCGCTTCTTGCCGGTCAAGGGGTTTCACGCCGCGCCGCGTCCGGGCCTCGAACACATTGCCGCGCAGCTCGGTCCGGAATTCGGGGACGCGCGGACAATCGCGGGGCATATCAGCGAAAACGGCTGCCAGGAATTTCTCTCCGGCAATCCGCGCACGAACAAGCGCACCGCCAAGAAAGACTGGTATTTTGCCGTGCTCGACCGGAAGATCAATGTCCCCGATGCGCGCCGCATCAAAATTGTCGAGGGCGATCATGACGCTATCGACCGCTATTCCAAAAACGAAGACCTCGTCGTTTTCGGCATTCCGGCCAAGCGCGTGCAAATGCAGTTTCCCGGAAGCGCGCAGTTAGAAACCCGGACGCTGCCGGATCTTGTCTATTCAAGGCAATGCAAGGGCGATCTGAAGGCCGATAACATCGTTCATAACTGCATGACCTTTCCCGGCATGTCCGGCGGGCCGATCGGCTATTACGGGCGTGACGGACGTTTTCATGCTTTCGGAATTAACTCCTGGGCCAGCGATTTGAACAAGGATCTGGGCAGCAAGAAAGCCGCGCAGATCAGCCGCGGCGGCGCAACGGCCCTGAGTGACGATGTGTTCCGCGTTTTGCGGGTGAAGCTGAGGGATCTCTAGCCGCCTCTCAATAGCTTGATCGCCCGGTCGCGTTCAAACAGATAGAGCAGGGTGCGCAGCGCCTGCCCGCGCTCGCCGTTAAGCTCGGGGTCTTTTGAGACGATCAGGCGCGCATCGTCATAGGCGGTCCTTAACAGCCCTGCATGTTCTTCCAGATCGGCGAGGCGGAAGACGGGCAGGCCGCTTTGCCTGACCCCGAGAACGTCGCCGCCGCCGCGGAGCTGCAAATCCTTTTCCGCGATAATAAAGCCGTCTTCGGTATCGCGCATCGTCGCAAGCCGTTCTTTAGCCGTGTCGTTCACCGGCGTTGCGTATAGCAGGAAGCAATATGATTTATCGCCGCCGCGCCCAACCCGTCCGCGCAATTGATGAAGCTGCGCAAGACCAAAACGCTCGGCGTGTTCGATCACCATGATCGTGGCTTCGGGCACGTTGACGCCGACTTCGATCACGGTTGTGGCGACGAGGATCGAGAGCGCGCCGGAGGCGAAGGCGGCCATGACGGCGTCTTTTTCATCCGGCTTCATGCGCCCGTGGACGAGGCCGACGCGCTCGCCAAAGAAGGATTTCAGAACGTCGTAACGCTCTTCCGCCGCCGCCATGTCGGAAAACTCGGATTCCTCGACCAGCGGACAGACCCAGTAAGCGCGCGCGCCTGTCTCCAGTTGCCGCCTCAGTCCGTCAATCATGCTTTCGATCTTTTCTTTCGGGATCAAACGCGTATCCACGGGTTTGCGTCCCGGAGGCTTTTCGTCCAGCCGTGAAACGTCCATATCGCCGTAAGCGGTTAGGGTTAATGTGCGCGGGATCGGCGTCGCCGTCATCACAAGAACGTCCATGCCCTTGCTTTTGCTTGAGAGCTTAAGGCGCTGATGCACGCCAAAGCGGTGCTGCTCGTCGATCACGGCAAGGCCGAGGTCTTGAAATGCCACGTCGTCCTGAAACAGCGCATGCGTGCCGATGACGATCTGCGCGGCGCCGTTTGCGACTTGCTGCAAAAGGACATCGCGTTCCTTGCCCTTGTTCCGGCCGGTGAGAACGACGAAGCGTACGCCCGCCGCATCCAGCCATGGCTTTAGGCTCTCGGCGTGCTGGCGGGCGAGAATTTCCGTCGGGGCCATAATCGCGCCCTGCAGTCCGTTCTCGACCGCGTTCATCATCGCCAGCGCCGCCACGACCGTCTTTCCGCTGCCGACGTCGCCCTGTAATAAACGGAACATGCGCGAAGGCGCTGCCATGTCCGCGTCGATTTCTCTTAATGAACGCTCCTGCGCGCCGGTGAGAGCAAAGGGCAGGGCGGCGAGAATCTTCTCTCTCAAATCGTTTTGGGGCGCGAGCGAACGTCCGGGCAGTTTTTTCTGCTTCGCCCGCACAAGCGAAATCGCGAGCTGATTGGCCAGCAATTCGTCATAGGCGAGGCGAGACCTGGCGTTTTGCATACTCCCCTCACCCTCGACGCCTTTGGCGTCTCTTCCCTCTCCCCGGGGAGAGGGTGATCCGAGCGATGAGCGAGGATCGGGTGAGGGGAAAGCCATATGCGCAGCCCTCAACGCCGTATCCCAGTCCGACCAGCCTTCGCGCGCCTTGTGCGCGGCGTCGATCCATTCGGGCAGAGGGGACGCAAAATCCAGAGCCGCATGCGCGGCTTTGCGCACGACCTTGTTCGTCAAACCCGCGGTGAGTGGATAAACGGGCTCAAGCGTTTCGATGCTGGCGCGCTCTTCCGGCTTGCCGACCGCGTCCGGGTGAACGATCTGAGGCTGCTCGCGGAAATACTCGGCGCGGCCCGAAACGACGATTTCCGCCCCGTCGGGATACTGCTTTTTCAGCCAGTCGCGGCTCGCGTTGAAATAGACCAGCATAATAAAGCCGGTCTCGTCGCGGCAGCGGATGCGGTAAGGCTTGCCGCGCTGCTCATTCGGCTGATGCCCATCCACGGTCAGCGCGAGCGTGACGACGCGCCCGTCCGGAATTTCCTTGATTTTTGGCGAGAAGCGACGGTCGATGACGTCGATCGGCAGGTGAAAGATCAGATCCAGGACCTTCTGCCCTCCCGTCAGCTTTTCAAACAGCTTGGCATTGCGCGGCCCCACCCCCGGCAACGTGGTGAGGGCGCGGAACAGCGGATCGAGAGAAAATGGTCTGGCCATAGCTAGACAGTAAAACGCAAATGACAGCTCGCGTACAGTCCGATATAAGGTTTTATGACTTGGTGGATTTTGGCGCTCATCTCTTCTTTCCTTGCCGCGGCATTTTTGGGACTCAACCGTTATTTCAAGAAAGATGGTTTAAGGCTCGAGTTTTGGAACAATGCTGTTCAGCTGGTAGTGCTTTCGCCGATCATATTTGTTTTTCAAACAGGCGATCCGCTTTTCCTGCTGGCCGCCGCGATCAGTGGCTTTGTGTTGGTCTTTATGGATGTGCGCATCCTTGACGCGTCACGTGCGCATGGGGGCGCGGTTGTTGCGCAAGTGCTTGCTCTACGAATATGGCTTATGTTCTTTGTGTGGTCGGCCATCGATTTTAGCGGGACGCTTGGGCTATTGGAGCGCTTGGAAGTTTTTACCGGTATACTGGGTGCCCTCGCGCTGGGCAGTTTTAGTTTATGGTTCATGAACAGGTGTTCCGTATCGAAGGCTGTTGTGATCATGCTGGTCCCGGCTTTAGCGGCAATTGTCGTCCATGCTGTGCTGCTGAAAATAACGATGGACAACTTTCCGGAGCCGGAGGCCGCGCTGTTTTACGGATTCGTCGCTGTTTTAGCGGGCAGCGTGACCAGCTATTGCTGGCTTCTTGTGCGTAGAAAAGCCAAAGAAATATATGAGATAAGCTTGATCCGCGCAGGCATCATTCTGGGCATCATTAGTGCGGTCATGCTTGCCAGCCGTTTTACATCGTTTATCGACGCACCCAATCCGGCCTATGTTTATGCGATTGCTTTATTGTCAACTGTCTGGCTTTATATCGCGCATAAAATTCTGCGTATTCCAGACCGGAGGAATATTCTCGCCGGGTTCGGGCTGGTGGTCAGTGCGGCCCTACTGATATGGCTCACGAGCGGGTGATGTTTACAAACCACGCGCAGTGATATATGATATATATATCATAAGGAGTATATCATGGAGCGCATCGTTACGGATTTCCGCAAGGACCAGATCGAAAAAATGAAACGCATCACCGCGCAGCAGGGCATATCGCGCGCCGAGTATTTGCGCAGGCTCGTCGACGGGGATACGTCTTCGGAAGAAGACAGGCTGAAGCATCGAAAGGCTGTTCTTGAGGCGGTTAAAGGATCGTGGAATGGCGAGGACGGCGTCGAGTATCAGCGCCGCGTCCGTCAGGAATGGGAAGACCGCTTCCTCGAGCTCTGGGGAGGGGACGTTTGAGAGAGATCGTTTTCGACAGCAATATTCTTATCGATCTCCTTAACGATAGCGATGAGGCGCAGGCTTGTCTGGAAGAAAATCCCGGCGGAGTTATAAGCGCCGTAACATGGATCGAGGTAATGGCGGTCCTTGCAATGACCGGTCAGAGAGCCAGCGCCGCAAGTCTTTTGTCTCTATTCGAGGTTATACAAACCGATGCGGATATCTGCGCCGAGGCGGCGAAAATCAGGCAACTGAACCGCAAGATAAAATTGCCCGACGCCATTATCCTCGCTACGGCGCGCACGCGTGGCGCGGTGTTGATGACGCGCAATGTAAAGGATTTTGACCCTGCCGACCCGGGTATAAATATTCCCTATAGATTGCCCTCGGCGTAAGAGGCCTGTCAGCTCCCGATCCATGACCTGGTGGATTTTTGCGCTGCTTTCATCTGTTACAGCGGCTCTGGATATTGGGCTGAACCGATATTTTAAAGCGGACGGCGTTCGGCTGGCTTTCTGGGTTTCCGCTGTTCAAAGCTTACTTTTTGCTCCTGTTCTAGTTTTTGCGCCGGAAACGAACGCCTTTTTTCTTTTGGCCGCGCTCATCGGCGGGATCAGCCTGAGCATTTTCGACATTAGGATTTTCAACGTTTCCAGCAAATTCGGCGGCGCAGTTATCCCGCGCATACTTGCGCTGCGTATCTGGCTCATATTTTTTCTATGGGCAGCGATATACCATGACCATACGCGAGAGATGCTCTCTGATCCCGCATACGGGCTGGGCGTTCTCGGTGCGTTGACCCTGGGAAGCGCCAGCCTGTTTTTTTTGAACCGCTGCGCATTTTCCAAAGCCGCGCTTATTGCCATGCTCCCGGCTCTGGCTGCGGCGGTCGTGCAGGCGATATTCCTGAAAATGGCGCTTGAGACGGTTGGCGCGTCCCCGGTTTATGCGCTTTGGTATGCGTTTATCACGTCCGTTGTAGAGCTTGCCGTATGTCTGGGCTGGCTTCTCTACAGGAAAAGGTCGCGCGCTGAAATTGTAAACAGGGAGTACCTGATCCCCGGATTGGTGATCGGGCTGACGAGTACGGGGACCGTGGGTTTACGTTTTATTGCGTTTATTGGCGTTCCCAATCCTTCATATATATACATGATTGCGCTGCTTTCATCTGTGTGGCTGTATGCAGCTCATAAGGCGTTGAAAATTCCCGACGCGCGAAATCCATGGGCCGGGTTCGGGCTGGTCATGAGCGCTGCGCTTCTGATATGGTTGAAGGCGTGAATGAGCGCATGTTACGATATATGATATCAGATAACGTTATCATATATAGGATAGAGAGCCATGGAGCAACCCGCAGACATGCAAAGAACCATTATCGGTCTGCCGAAAGTCGATATTGAAACGCTGGATAAGATATCAGAAGAGAGCGGTGTTTCTCGCTCGGAAACGATACGCCGGGCGGTGCGGGACTATCTTGACAAACAGGCCGGCAGCCACAGGAATTTCCGCGCCAGCGCCGGGCTCTGGAAAGACAGGAATATCGACGGGCTGTCCTATCAGGACGCTCTGCGCGCCGAATGGGATGAGCGCGAGGAATGAAAGCCGTTTTTGATACCAATATCTTGATCGACCACTTGAGCGGCATTGAGCGGGCGACCGAGACCCTGGAACATTTTGACAGCCATTTCATCAGCCTTATGACCTGGGTCGAGGTGATGGTCGGCGCGGAAGATGATCAGGAGGCGGAGCGCTTGAGGAATTTTTTACATGATTTTGACTGCATCGAAACGGATAAGGATGTCAGGGAACATGCTTTCAAAATCAAGCGCGCGAACAAAAAGCTCCGCATGCCGGACGTGCTGATCTGGGCGGCGGCGCGGTCCCGGGGCGCGATACTGGTGACGCGCAACACGCGTGATTTTGACGAGAGCCTGCCCGATATATATGTGCCGTATAAATTATGACCGATCCGTTAGAAACAGCGCGCAAACGCCTGATCTTCCGTTCCTGGCACAGGGGGACGAGGGAGATGGATTTGATCCTCGGCTCTTTCGCTGACAAGCATGTTCCGGAATTTACCGAAGAAGAACTCGCGCTTTATGAAACGCTTTTGCAGGAAAACGACCCGGATTTATACAACTGGATTTCTGGCCGGGAAGAGGTTCCGGCGAATGTTAAGAATCCGGTTCTGGAAAAAATTTTGAGCCATAAATTTAAAGCATAGAGCATTAACCTTTTGGACGGAATCACAACCGTCTGCGAAAGAGTGAAACCCCGGACAAGCGAAAGCGTCTGCTTTCGCGCAGAGCCGGGGCCTTTATACGGCGTCGCTCCTCATGAAGGCCCCGGGTCTTCCGCCTCCGCCGAGGCTTTGGCGGACGCGTCGCCCGGGGTTGCGATTGCTCTGAAAAACATGCTTTAACGGATAACGTTCTAAACCTATCCCTTGATCCTGCGCCCCAAAGATACGGCCCAGTAACTGACCCCGATCAGCATAAAGCCCATCAGCATCAGGGCGAGCGGCCATCCGGTCACGTCCGAAAAATATTCCTCCGTGAAGTATCCCAGAAAGCCGAGCAGGACCAGCGTACTGACCGTGAGCAGCGTGCGGCTGCGCAGGCGGACGCTCGCCATCATCATCGTCACGGCGAGAACAAGCATCAGCAGGTCCAGCGGGAACGCGTCTTCAACCAGATCGTAAACCGCCCAGAAAAATCCGAGCGCGCCGATGAAATACCAGAACGGCGCAATGGCGCGGTTTGCGCCGCGGTCGATTTTGTAACTGATAAAGAGAATGGAAAGACCAAGGCCGAGTCCCAGCCATTCGCCCGGAACCCCGGCGCGGTCCATGAGAATGCCGATTGCGGCGTTCCAGAACAAAAAGCCGAAAAACAAAAGGCTGGTCTGCCTGCGCGCGTAATAGGTAATTAGATACTGCGCCGCAAGGATGGCGAACACGAGCATGGCGGCGAGCTGCGCGTCGTTTCCGTCCGTATACTCCTTGAGAAAGACGAACATGCCGGTGGGCTGAAGCGTGGCGGCGATCAGGAACAGGGGGATTCCCGCCCGTCTGAAGCGGTCTTCTCCAATGCAGATGAGGCCCAGTATAAAGGCACCTGTGCCGGGGCCGAAAGAGATGATCACGCGCGCCGCGCTCGGCAGATCGTCCCAGATCATTCCGGCGAAGAGGCACAGGCCGCCGAAGACGAACGCCGCGCCGAGATAGCCCAGAACGCGCGGGACCCAGCCGGTGCTTGCGCCTGAGGCTGTTTCGTCGTTAAGAGCGGCGCGAATGTCTTCTGCGCTGATCGAAAACCTGTCGCAAAGCTCGGTGATAAGCGCAAGCGCCTGTTCCCTGTTTGCTGGCTGCGTCATTGTGTCCGCTCTTCGTCAATAACCCAGCCGATAAACTGCGCGCGCGGGTAGCGGCGTCCTTCCGTACCGGGGATTTCAAAGCGCACCGAATCCTTTTCAAGCGCGTAAGTGGCGCGGTAGCGGCTACCCCCGCCGAAGAGTTCGGTCATCAGGTTGCTATTGCCGCGGCTGCGGCCGTGATTTATGAAGATAAAACCGTCCGGGCTCTGATCGCTCGTATCGATGGTCATGCCTTGAAGCGCCGGGACAGGGGCGTCGAGTTTTTCTTCGATGTCGCGGATAGCGGGAAGATCGATCTGCTTTTCAGTTTCTTCCGCCGGGTCGTACAGATAGAGCTTCGGGGGCTTTGGCAGGCGCGATGCATTTTCGTCCTGTTCGGGCGGATAGTACTGGTAATAGAGCGTCCCGTCATCGACAAAGAAACGGTAGACGTCATTTGGCCTGTAATGGTCCTGCTGTTCCGCGTAAAGCGCGGCGTATTGCGGCGGCTCGACCGCGCTGCGGGATAAAACCGTCGCGGCCCAGAAAAACAGCGCCAGCAGCAGCGGAAGCGATACGCCGAGAACAAGAACAATATTGTCCTTAAGAAATGATTTTTCGTTCATGATAAAACTATATATCCCCGAAAAGCGGCGGGCAATATCGTATTGCGCCGTCAATGTTTCACGCCTTCACGCCAAAAAATCTTGCGTCTCCTTATCCCGTAATGGTTTATAGGAGCGCATGATCGCCGCGCAGGAAAAACAAAAACAGGAAAAGGAAACTAGCTTCCAAACCCTCCCCGGCTGCCCCGAGGGGCAGGATGCGCGCGTACTGGCGGAACGCGCGCGGGAATTGATGCGCGAAGATAAAATTCTCATGCATATTGCGCTGGACGATACGCGCACGGCCACTTTGAGCGAGCTTCTGGCCTTCTTCGCGCCGGACGTGAAGGTGGTTACGTTTCCGGCGTGGGACTGCCTGCCTTATGACCGCGTTTCGCCGCACCCGGATATCGCCGCGCAGCGCGTGGCCGCGCTTGTGACGCTGCTGTCATGGGAGCGGGAAAAAGAGCGCCATCCGCGTATCCTGCTGACGACCGTGAACGCAAGCGTTCAGCGCGTCACGCCGAAAGAGGTTCTGAAAACGGGCAGTCTTGCGGCGAAGGCGGGAGACAGGCTGGAGCGCGGCGATCTCGAATCCTTCCTGCAAAAAAATGGCTATGCGCGCGCGCAGACTGTGCGCGAGGCGGGAGATTACGCCGTGCGCGGCGGGATCGTCGATCTCTGGCCTTCGGGCGCGGAGAAGCCGATGCGCATTGATTTCTTCGGCGACGAGATCGAAACCATCCGCGCCTTTGACGCGGAAACGCAGCGATCCGAAGAGAAAATCAAAGAAATAAACCTGCGCCCGGCCACGGAGTTTTTTCTGGACGCGGATTCGATCGCCCGTTTCCGCGCCGGATACAGGGAAGCTTTCGGCGTCGTGCGCGACGGCGACCCGCTTTACGAAGCGGTAAGCGAGGGGCGGCGCTATAACGGCATGGATCACTGGCTGCCGCTGTTTTTTGAAAAGCTCGATACGCTCTATGATTACGCGCCGGGCGCGGGCGTAACGCTGGATCACGGCGTTCCGGGATCGAGCGCCGAGCGGCTCGCGCAGGCGATGGATTTTTATGAAGCGCGTAAAACGCTGGAAGACGCTGCGCAGGCGAAGAATAAAAAATCGTCCGACGTGTCCCTAAGCGGGAGCGTATATCATCCACTGCCGCCGGAGCGGCTTTATCTCTCAGAAGAAGAATGGGCCGAACGATGCGGCGAAGCGCTGGAATTGTCACCTTTTGCCTCTCCTGAAGCCGCTGATAACTTCACCCCCCTTGAAAAGGGGGAAGTTAGAGGGGGGTGTTTTGACGCCCGCAAAGGCCGGGACTTCGCCGATATCCGCGCTTTGCCGGACGGGGACGTGTTCGGGGAGGTGCGAAAATATATCGGGAATCTCGGAATCTCGGAATCTCAGAAAACAAGTTCCGGGATTCCGAGATTCGGAGATTCCGAGATTCCAAAAACTCTTATCGCCGCTTACAGCGAAGGATCAAAAGAGCGTCTTAAAGGCTTGTTGGAAAACGCGAATATCGGCCCATTGAAAGAGTGTAAAAAATACGACGACGTCAAAAAGTTGAAGCCCGGCCAGACCGGTCTGGCAATATTAGGGCTTGAGCGCGGTTTCGTCGCAAATGATCTCGCCATCATTACTGAGCAGGATATTCTCGGCGACCGTCTGGCGCGGCGCAGCAAAAAGCGTAAGAAGGCTGATAACTTTCTTACCGAGGTTTCCTCCCTGGGCGAGGGAGATCTCGTTGTGCATATCGAGCACGGCGTCGGGCGTTTTCTGGGCCTTGAAACGCTGAAGGCGGCCGGGACGCTGCATGACTGCCTCAAGATTGAATACGCGGGCGGGGACAGGCTGTTCATCCCGGTTGAGAATATCGAGCTGCTCTCGCGCTTTGGCAACGATGAAGGCCTCGTTCAGCTTGACAAGCTTGGCGGCGCGGGCTGGCAGGCGAGAAAAGCCAAAGTCAAGAAAGACCTGATGGAAATCGCAGGCAGGCTGCTGGATGTCGCCGCAGCGCGAAAGCTCAGGAAAACCGACGCCTATACGCTTGAAAGCGATCTCTATAACAAGTTCGCTTCGGGATTTCCGTTCCAGGAAACGGAAGATCAGGACCGCGCCATCGGGTCGGTTCTGGAAGACCTGTCGACGCAGGAGCCCATGGACCGGCTTATCTGCGGCGACGTTGGTTTCGGCAAGACGGAGGTTGCGTTGCGCGCGGCCTATGTGACGGCGATGAACGGCACTCAGGTGGCCGTGGCCGTTCCGACGACCTTGCTTGCAAGGCAGCATTATCAGAACTTTGTAAAGCGTTTTTCAGGCACAGGCTTAAAAGTTGCGCAATTGTCGCGCATGATTGCGCAGAAAGAGTCCGCCGACGTCAAAAAAGGCATCGAGGACGGCAGCGTCAATATTGTCGTCGGTACGCATGCGTTGTTCGCGAAATCGGTTAAATTCGCCAATCTCGGCCTCGTGATTGTCGACGAGGAACAGCGTTTCGGCGTGAAGCAGAAAGAGCGTCTGAAAGAGCTCCGCGCCGACGTGCATGTCCTGACGCTGACCGCGACGCCGATCCCGCGCACCTTGCAAATGGCTCTGACCGGCGTAAGGGATATGAGCATTATCGCCACGCCCCCCGTAGACCGTCTCGCAATACGGACCTTCGTTTTGCCTTTTGACCCGATGGTCGTGCGCGAGGCGCTCCTGAGAGAGCATTACCGCGGCGGGCAGAGTTTTTACGTCTGTCCGCGCATCAAGGATATTCAGGAGGTCGAGGATAAAATTCGTGAGCTTGTGCCTGAAATCAAGCTGATCGCCGCACACGGGCAGATGAGCCCCGCCGAGCTTGAAGACCGGATGAGCGCTTTTTATGACGGGCAGTATGACGTTTTGCTCGCGACCAATATTATCGAGAGCGGGATCGATATTCCGACGGCCAACACCATGATCGTGCACCGCGCCGACCTGTTCGGCCTCGCTCAGCTTTACCAGATCCGGGGCCGGATCGGGCGCTCGAAGCTCCGCGCCTACGCGTACCTGACCTATGAGGCAAATAAAAAACTCACCGACCAGGCGCAAAAACGTCTCGAGGTCATTGAAACGCTGGATACGCTCGGCGCCGGGTTTCAGCTTGCCAGCCACGACATGGACATTCGTGGCGCCGGGAACCTGCTGGGCGAGGAACAATCCGGCCACATCAGGGAAATCGGCGTGGAATTATATCAGCAAATGCTGGAAGACGCGGTTGCAGCCGCGCGCGAAGGTACGACGATGGAAGCGGATATCCCGGATTACTGGAGCCCGTCGATCAATATCGGGACTTCCGTTTTAATCCCGGAAACGTACGTGCCTGATTTGAATGTACGCATGAGCCTGTACCGGCGATTGTCCGAACTCGGCGAAGAGGATGACCGGGAAAGCTTTGCGGCGGAGCTGATCGACCGGTTCGGGCCGCTTCCGGACGAAGTAGAAAACCTCCTTCAGATCGTTGAGATCAAGCAGCTCTGCTTCAAGGCCGGGATCGACCGGATCGAGGCCGGACCCAAGGGCGCGGTCATCGGTTTTTACAAGGACAGCCCGCCGAACCCGGACGCTGTGTTCAGATGGATGAATGAAAAGGGCGGGGCGGTCAAATTGCGCCCGGATCAGAAGATCGTTGCCATAAGGCAATGGGACAAGGCGAATCAAAGGGTTAGGGGCGTACGGAGCCTGCTAAAAGAATTATCCGCGCTTTGACAGTTTAATCAGTGGCTTGGCCCTAAAATTAGACGGTATCCCGCGCCGCGTCATACGATAATAAGTGAGGCCGTTACTTCTACGACCGAAACAGCTTACTTCGTCCCTGTTTCCTTGTTTCGTATGGCCTTTTGACACCTTCTATGACATAAACTTTTTTATGCCCTCCTCTGGAGGGCTTTTTTTTGTTTTCTCTAACGCAAAGCGCGCAGAGCGCGTAAAGATAGCGCCGCCCTGTCCGCCGAAGCCTTGGCGAAGGCGGAAGGCATTTTAAAACAGTTTTCAATCATTGAACCACGGCGATCACAGCGTACACAGCGAAGCCAGCGCAAACATCGCCGTGATCGCTGTGCGCGCTGTGGTTCAGAAAAATACTTTCTCTTTTTTTGCTCCGCGTGCTTTGCGTTTAAAGAAATAATTCAAAATTCGCGCGCATTCGCGTTTAAAAATACTGCGGCGCTGTTTTCTACTCTTAACTCTTGGCGTCTTCGCGTCTTGGCGGTTAGAATGAAGATTGAATAATTTCGCGGGAGAAACGCGCATGAGCCGGGAATACGCTGAAAACCGCATCAGGGAAGCTCTGAAAATGACGGGCGGGCATCAGATGAAAGCCCGCCAGCAAGTCATTGCCTGGACCTATGAAGACCCGAAACTGCTGCATGAGCTGACCCGGCCGCATATGACGGGCATCGTCGCGCATGCTGTGAGCCGCGTTTCCCTGCGCATGGCTGAACCGGAAGAGGAAATTCCGGAAGCGCCGAAAGCCGAGCGCCGTCCTTTAAAGAAACAGCAGGACCGTGAAACCGACGCCTTTGGCCGTGATCTGCTTAAAGCTTTATCCCATGGCGATCCGGCCGTTTTCGGGCAGGAGAGCTTTTCCCCGCAAATGCGCCGCGGCAAAGCGAGCCAGCGCCATATCGACGCGCTGAAGATGATGTCTTCAAAAGGAAAGTCCGTGAAGTAAGCCTATGATCGCCCTTCCTGATTTCCAAAAGCATTTTGACGAGAGGCGGCGCGACGCCTTTCTCGCCAAGCACGATTGGGAAATCGTCGCCCCGGTCGGCGAGGATATGGCCTTCCGCCGCTATTTCCGCGTTGCGCAAAACGGCGAGACGGCGATATTGATGGACAGCCTGCCGGACGATCATCCAGATGCGACTCCGGGCCACAGGATCAGCGATTTCATCCGCATCGGCGACTGGCTGCGCGATCATGATCTGCACGCCCCGCAGATCTATGAAATCGATGATGAACAAGGTTTTCTGATACTCGAGGACTTCGGAGATATCTCTTTCCGCAAAGCCATTGATAACGGCGCGCCCCGGGGGCCGGTTTACAGCTTCGCCACTGATGTCCTGAAACATTTGCGCGCTCAGGAACCGACAATCGAGCTGCCCGATTATTATGAAAGCCCGGTGCATCTTAAACGCCGCCGGGTCATCGACTGGTACGTCCCCGCGCAGCGCCGCGAGAAAAACCCGGACGGCCTAGCGGAGCGGTTTCTGGATGTCTGGGGAGAAATCGAATCCGGCCTGCCAGACTGTCCGCGCTGCGTTCTGCATGTCGATTTTCACCTTGAGAATTTGATGTGGGTTCCGGAAGCGGAAGGGCTCGAAGTCTGCGGCATCCTCGATTATCAGTCCGCGATGATCGGCCCGGGGCCATATGATCTGGTAAATTTACTGGATGACGCCCGCATTGACGTGCCCGAAA
Organism: uncultured Pseudobdellovibrionaceae bacterium; assembly: GCA_964498755.1. GTDB lineage: Bacteria > Pseudomonadota > Alphaproteobacteria > Micavibrionales > Micavibrionaceae > RZZS01. The sequence continues at coordinate 18,606 of CAZCIB010000042.1, forward strand.
ATATCCGTAAGGCCATGCTGGAGCGGTATTGCTTTGACATGCGCCCGGACGAACGCAAGGCGTTTATGGACTGGTACGCCGTTCTCGCCGCGCAGTTCCATTGCCGCGTGATCGGCCAGTTCATCCGCTTTGCGGTCTGGGGCGACAAACCGCGATATCTTGAATACATGCCGATTGTCGCGAAACATTTAAAACGGCATTTGCAAAACCCGCTGCTGAAGCCGCTGGATGCGTTTTTCAAGGAAGAAAAAATTGATTTGGAAACCCTGCCGGAGTTCGACATTGACGCGATCCGCGCTGTTATAAGAGACGATGCGGTATGATTTTTATAAAAATCATTCATGTGCATTCGCGTCCATTCGTGGTTAATATAGCAAAATGATCGGTAAACTCTCAGGCATTGTCGACAGCATTGAAGGGAATACGCTTATTCTCGACGTGGGCGGGGTAGGCTACGTCGTGCAGGCGAGCGCGCGGACGCTGTCCCGCGCCGGGCAGACGGGCGACCCCTTGAGCCTCTCTATCGAAACCCATGTGCGCGAGGACGCGATTTCGCTGTTCGGCTTTATGGATGCTGGCGAGAAGAGCTGGTTCAAACTGTTGACAAGCGTGCAGGGCGTCGGGGCGAAGGCCGCGCTGGCGATCTTGAGCGTCTGCCCGCCCGATAAGATAGGTTTTGCGATTGCCGCGCAGGATAAAGCCGCATTGACGCAGGCTGATGGCGTTGGCCCAAAGCTGGCTTCCAGAATATTAAGCGAACTCAAGGACAAGGCGGGCGATATTGACCTGTCGCCGCAAAAGGCGCATGCGCCGAATGTGACGCAAATTGCCCCGAACGCGCCGCAGGATGCGCCGGGACAGGACTTTTCCGGCGACGCCGTCTCGGCCCTCGTTAATCTCGGCTACAGCCGCAGCGACGCCTATAGCGCCGTGCTGGCCGCGCAGCAAAAAAATGAGGGCAATGATAACAGCGATATCCAGACGCTCATTCGTCTCGCGCTGAAGGAGCTGAGCGCATGAGCGATTTTGCGGCGCAAAAAAATCCCGATCTCGAGCGCGAAGTTTTTGATGGCGAAAAGCCTGTCGAGAGCGCTTTGCGGCCCTTGTCTCTCGAAGAATTTATTGGCCAGAAAGAATTGCGCGCCAATCTGAAAGTTTTCGTTGAGGCGGCGCGCGGGCGCGGCGACGCCATGGATCACGTTCTGCTCGCCGGGCCGCCAGGGCTCGGCAAGACGACGCTCGCGCAGATTATAGCGAAAGAGCTTGGCGTCGGTTTCCGGGCAACAAGCGGGCCGGTGATCGCAAGGGCAGGGGATCTGGCCGCGATCCTGACCAATCTTGAGCCCAATGACGTGCTGTTCATCGACGAAATTCACCGCCTCAATCCGGCCGTGGAAGAGATTCTCTATCCGGCGATGGAGGACCGCAAGCTCGACATCATGATCGGGGAGGGGCCAGCGGCGCGCTCCGTTCAGATCGACCTCAATCCGTTTACGCTTGTCGGCGCGACGACGCGCAGCGGGCTTTTGACCGGGCCTTTACGCGATAGGTTCGGGATTCCCTTAAGGCTCGAATTTTACGCGCCGGAGGAATTATGCCTGATCGTCGAACGCGCGGCGCGGCTTTTGCGCATGGATATAACAAAAGACGGCGCGATGGAAATTGCAAAGCGCTCGCGCGGCACGCCAAGGATTGCAGGCCGTTTAACGCGGCGCGTGCGCGACTTCTCGCAAGTCTCGGGCAAGGGGCAAATCGGCGCGGATTCGGCGCATGACGCGCTGATGCGCCTTGACGTCGACAAAACGGGCCTTGATACGATGGATAGGAAATACCTGACCTGCATCGCGGAAAACTACGGCGGCGGGCCGGTCGGCGCGGACACGCTCTCCGCCGCGCTCTCCGAGCAGCGCGACGTGATCGAGGAAGTGATCGAGCCTTATCTGATCCAGCAGGGCCTGATCAACCGGACTCCAAGAGGCCGGGTTGTTTCCTCAAAAGGATACAGATATTTAGGCCTTGAAGTTAAGGCATCGGATCAGGCGGATTTGTGGCGTGAAACTTGAATCCGCTTAAGCCTCTGGCGGCGGAAATCCAAGATCGGCGGAAATCCCGGGTCCGGGCTTACAGGATTTAAACATTGTCATGTCAGGTCTTGGTAGTGCGGCAAATTCCTGAATAAGCGGGTTGCGTTGGTGTTCACTTTTTAGTGCATGCTGTAGTTCCTCTGAGGAATTGTCGTGGGAGACTTGGGCGCTTTTCAAGATTTCCAAAACCTGTTTGGCGACGTAGGCTGGATGAGAAGACCCTTGGCCTGTAATGCTGTCTACAGCTGCAAAGAAATCATGCATGGCTTGAGCATCGCTCAAATAAACTTTGTAACGAGCTTTTGTGTCATCAGAAACAATGAAAACCGCCGGATCGGTGCGTTCACCATCAAAGAATGCCATGCGGCCATAGGATTTCACTGGCGCAATGAATCTGTAGGCCGCTTTAAGTGACTCTTCTGTAATTCCAAAATTTATAAGCCGCCTTTCTTTTTCATTTATCGCGGCGATGCCTTCACGGCAGGTCTGCTGCAAATCGTCAAGACTGCTGATGCAGGATTTTAATTTGGAAAGCTGCTCGATGTTTTCGAGAGTGTCCTGTCCGGCGACAGCATTAAACGCTTCGGCAAGGCGTTCGCCCTCTTGTTTCAGTTTTTCGGTTTCTTCAATGTGTTCTAAAAGCTCGTCCCAATCTGCGTAGTGAGTATTTCCGGAAACGGAAATGCGCAGACCAATTTTACCTGTTTCTTCATTAACCCCATAGGCTTTTGTGTGGGCATAGCAGGGGAATCGCGTGAGCTTATGTTAAGCGGAGAGTATTTAACGCATCATGGCGT
>CAZCIB010000043.1:0-21236 GCA_964498755.1 uncultured Pseudobdellovibrionaceae bacterium
TCCCACGAAAACCCTTACCCGTCAATGTGTTCTGATGCAGAGTCCGGTAGTGTGCGCCCGGGAACAAAAAAACTTTTAATTCTTTGTTATTGCGTCTGTTTTTTCAAAGGGAGTTTCAATTGAAATACTTCCCCTATTTACTTCTCGCCGCCGGAATGGCCTTTTTTGGCAGCGCAACGCCCGTCAGCAAGCTGGTCGGCGCGGATTTTCCCGTGCTCGGCGCCGCCGGCGCGCGCGTTCTTCTCGCCGGTCTTGTCCTTCTGCCCTTTGCGCTCTGGAAAACGGACGGCTTGCTAAAACTCACGCGCAAGGACTGGCTTCTGGTCGGCGGGATCGCCCTTATCGGCAATGCGGGATTCAGCCTGTTTATGCTCTATGGCATGCAGATGGTCAGCGGCGTGGCGGGCAGCGTTATCATGAGCCTGACGCCCGCCATAATCGCGCTGGGCTCCGTGCTGTTCCTGAAAGAACACATGACGAGAAACAAAATCCTTGCGCTGGTTCTGGGTCTGGCAGGCGTTCTGATCATGCAAACAAGCTCCGGCGGCGGGGGCCAGGGCAGCGCCGTTTTGCTTGGCTCGCTGCTTGTGTTTCTTGCGATCTGCTGCGAGGCCTGTTACACGCTGCTCGGAAAAAAAGCCAGCGAGGATATGACACCCCTTAAACTCACCACGCTTTCAGCCCTGCTGGCAGGCTTGTTTTTATCGCCATGGATCGTCTTCGGCTTTTCACAAACGGATTTCCAGACGCTTGACTTGCAGGACTGGAGCGCGCTTGCCTGGTGGGGCGTTGGCACGATGGCGCTCGGCTCCATGTTCTGGTACTCCGGTCTTACAAGAACGCCCGGTCATATCGCGGCCGCTTTCATGGTTGTCATGCCTGTCAGCGCGCTTGTCCTGTCCTACATCCTGCTTGGAGAAAATTTTCAGTGGATCCATGTGCCGGGGTTTGGACTGGCATTCGCCAGCGTCATCCTCATGACGCGCGAGCATATGAAAATGAGCGGATAAAGACGTCCTTACTTTATTTCATGCGCCGGGCCAACCGCCTGTACGGGACCGCCTTGCCGGGCGGATTGAAAAACCCGTAAAAACGGCGCGAGCTCTGACACAAGCGTTGCCTGTATCTTGAGCGTCTCGCCGATTGCGGCTTGGGTTTCGAGCAGTTCAAGCAGCTTTTCAACCGGTGTTTTCGGCTTCGGCAGGAGGACGATATTGAGATCATCGCGGCTTTCCTTGCCAAGCGTTACAGCAACATGGTCAAGCGCGACGTCCAGCCCGCCAAGCTCGTCAACGAGCCCGGCGTCCAGCGCCTGCCGCCCCGGCCAGACATAGCCGCGCGCGACCTGCTCGACCTCCTGCGGGCTCATGCCGCGCCCATCCGAGACCACGCGGATAAAATGATTATAGATATGATCGGCAAGCGCGTTGATCCGCTCCCGCCCCGACGGAGAAAACGGCTCGTTCACCGACCAGATATCGGCGTTCTCGCCCCATTCGATTTCTTCCCAGTTGACGCCGATCTTGTTCCACATCTCTTTCAGCACCGGCTTGCCACTGACCACGCCGATGGAGCCCGTGATCGTCGTCGGCAGGGCGAAAATCCGGTCAGCCGGCGCGGCAACCCAGTAGCCTCCCGACGCGGCGGTCTGGCCCATCGACACGTAGACGGGCGTACCGCGTTCCTGGGTTTTGACAATCGCGCGCCGGATCGTTTCCGAAGCGCTGGGCGAGCCACCGGGACTGTCTATGCGCAGCACGACGACCGACACGGAGTCATCCATTCCGGCCCTGTAAATAATCTGACCGATCTCTCTGGCCGAGGCCACGTCCCCGCCGCCCGCAAAGCCCGGCGCTTCATCCGGTACGATCAGCCCCGACAGGAAAACCAGCGCAACCCGAGTTTCCGGAGCTTTTTCTGCCTCAACCTCCTGTGCGGCCAGCGCCATCAGGCCGGGAACGCCTTTGCCCGCGAGATGAGAGACGTAGCTGTGCATCTTGACCAGCGGCAATTCCTCGCTCTCCGGATCAAGTCCGAGTTTCTCATGCAGCTTGTCGAGAACGATATCGCCATAGGCAATCTGGTCGACCAGCCCGGAGTCCAGCGCTTCCTGATCCGTCAGCAGCCCCATATCAATGCCCGCCTTAACCTGCGCTTGCGTCATGCCGCGCGTTTCGGAAATGTCCTCAACGATGGTACCGGCCAGACTCTCAATCATGGCCGAGACCATTTCACGGTTTTCCGGCGACATTTCCTGCGCGGTCACAGACTCGTAAAGCGTCTTGTATTCCTTGCGGCGCACAAATTCCGCCGTTACGCCGAGCTTGTCCATCAGCTCCTTGAAATACGGCGCCTCGAGATTGATCCCGCCGAGCATGAGCGTGCCAACGGGCTGCATCAGGATTTCGTCAAAAACCGAAGCGAAATAATAAGCGCCGAGACCTTCCGGCATGTCAGCGGCGAAAAAGATGGCGGGTTTTCCGGTTTCCCTGAAACGCTTGATCGCGGCGTGCAGCTCCTCGATATGCGCAAGACCTATGCCGCCCGTGCGGAAATGTACCAACATCGCTTTCACCCGCGGGTCTTCGGCGGCGCTGTCTATGCCGTTGATCAGCTTGTAGATGGTCGGCCTGCTTTTCATGGCGCCGGGAAAGGTCGACTCCTCCGGCACATCGGCGTAACCGCCATCGATCTCCCAGTAAGCAATAAATTGATCCGGCAAAGTTTTTTCCGTCGGCTGCAACTGGGATAGCGCAATAATCATGACGACCATCCAGAACAACACCAGAAACCCGAGAACCATCGCGGTCTTTTTTGTGACGCTCCAGGACCAGCCAAAAAACTTTCGGAAGATGCCTTTCTTTTTTGGCTTTTCTTCGTTTTCGCGCGCGGCGCGTGGCATATCCGTCATCTTTAATCCCTTATGTCTTCGCGTTTTAAACACTGCGCCTTGTGCCGCAGCCAGTGGTCGGCCAGAACGCAGGCCGTCATAGCCTCGACGACCGGCGCGCCGCGTATGCCAACGCACGGATCATGACGGCCTTTTGTGACGATTTCCGTTTCGTTGCCACGCAGGTCAACCGTATCGCCAGATTTCAGAATAGAGCTTGTCGGCTTGAAAGCAACCCTTGCGATAATCGTCTGGCCCGTGGAAATGCCGCCCAGTACGCCGCCCGCGTGATTGGAAAGAAACACGGGACGCCCCGTTTCAGGATCAATGCGCATATTGTCGGCGTTCTCCTCGCCGGGCAATTCCGCGCTTTCGAAACCTGCGCCGATTCCGACTCCCTTAACCGCATTGATAGACATCAGCGCCTTGGCGAGATCAGCGTCCAGCTTGTCGTAAACCGGCGCGCCGAGACCGGCGGGCATGCCTTCGGCATGCACCTCTATGATGGCGCCCGCGCTGGAGCCGCTCTTGCGGGTTTTCTGCAGGAATTTTTCAAACATTTCCGCGGCCTGTTTATCCGGGGTGAAGAACGGATTGTTTTCAACTTCATCCCAGTCCCAGTTTTCGCGACTGATTTTATGCGGGCCGATCTGAATGACGGCGGCGCGGATTTTGATTAAAGAGCCGTCATCCCGGCGCAAGCCGGGATCTTTTTGCCGAACGTCCTGAAGATTCCGGCTTTCGCCGGAATGACATGGAATATCATACTCCAGAATCTTCCGCGCAATCGCCCCTGCCGCCACGCGCATCGCCGTTTCGCGCGCGGAAGAGCGCCCGCCGCCGCGGTAATCGCGTATGCCGTATTTTTCCGTGTAAGTAAAATCGGCGTGGCCGGGACGAAACTTATCCTTGATCTCGCTGTAATCTTTTGACTTTTGATCCGTATTTTCAATCAGAAGCCCAATCGGCGCGCCAGTTGTCTGTCCTTCAAAGACGCCGGAGAGGATTTTCACCTGATCCGGCTCCTTGCGCTGGGTGGTGAATTTCGACTGCCCGGGCTTGCGCTTGTCCAGATAGAACTGGATATCCTCTTCGCGCAAGGGAATGCGCGGCGGAACGCCATCGACGACGCAGCCAATCGCCGGGCCGTGACTCTCCCCGAAGCTCGTATACTGAAACAATGCGCCGAATCGGTTGCCTGTCATATGCAATGCCTTAAGCTGCGGCGTCTCCGTCCTTCGGCGCAATAGAGTCCAGAAGATCCGCCGTTTCCCGTGCGGAATCAACGGAAACCATGCCGACGGTATGGTAGCCCGCATCCACATGCAGGATCTCGCCCGTTACGCCGCTGCCAAGGTCGGACAGCAGGAAAACCCCGGAACGCCCGACATCCTCGATCGTCACATTGCGTTTGAGCGGAGAATTGTACTCGTTCCACTTGAGAATATAGCGGAAATCGCCGATCCCGCTTGCGGCCAGCGTTTTGATCGGTCCTGCGGAGATCGCGTTCACGCGCACGTTTTTGCGGCCCAGATCGGTGGCCAGATAGCGGATTGAGCATTCCAGAGCCGCCTTGGCCACGCCCATGACGTTGTAATGCGGCATAACGCGCTCGGCGCCGTAATAGGTTAGCGTAAGCAAGCTGCCGCCTTCGTTCATCAGCGGCGCGGCGCGCTGCGCCACAGCCGTAAACGAATAAACGGAAATATCCATTGTTTTCTGAAAGTTCTTGCGGCTCGTGTGCAGGTAATCGCCGTCCAGCTCGCTCTTGTCCGAGAAGGCGATCGCGTGAACGACGAAATCGAGCCCGCCCCATTCCTGCTTTAAAACGTCAAACACTTTATCGACGCTTGCGTCATCGGAAACGTCGCAGGGCATTAAAAACTTCGACCCGACGCTTTCCGCCAGTGGCCGTACACGCTTCTCAAGGGCTTCACCCTGATAGGTGAAAGCTAGCTCGGCGCCGTGTTTGGCCAGCTCGGCGGCGATCCCCCAGGCAATTGACCGATCATTGGCAACCCCCATAATCAGGCCGCGTTTTCCCGACATTAATGCACTATTCTCAGACATCGATATTCCCTGCAAAACGGTTGAATGGAGAGCATCCTACACAATTCAGGCCAATCGTCCAGTGGTTATGCGCATCGCTTCACAAATAAGAGTTTCAGACAAAGCAATGAATTATTCGCGGTTTTTTAACCTTCCGCGTGATAAATTAAAAGAAGATAAAATTTTAATTAAAAGTTATCCTTAAGAAGATAACACCTTGTACAGAGGCTTGAAGTCTATGGACATTAACAGCGTAACGCGCATGTGCCATGCCATAAGCCGCCAGATCGCCGAAGTGAATAAACCGCTCAAGATTCACTGGATCGTGCATCACGCTGGCCAGCGCGCCGAGACGGCCGCGCTGGAAGAGCACGACATTTCAAGGCATCCGGCAGGTACGCATGCCCTGAATATTCTGCGCCGGAAACGCGATGATGATAACACGTCCTTTCTGGGGCTTGCCGTCGCGAGCGAAAGCAAATTCTTCGGCTTAATCAACAGGAGCCACCTGCTTGCCTTGCTATCCGTCAATATCGACCAGTTCAAGGATGCGCGGGCAATCAAACGCAACCTGTACCAGCAGGTCTGGCATGCGCTGGACCTGAGTGAGATCAGGGAACGCAAGGAATACAAGGATAAATTCCGCAACGGGCCCATGGTGCCGAAACGCAGCCCAATGAACCGCGCCAAAGCCAATCTCAGAGCTGACGTTTTCAGCGCAATCATGGTGGCTCTGGAAGGCAATAAAAAAGCGATACGCGAGGCCGCCGAGGAACGCTGCATGATGGCGCTCACGCCGCATCACGGCTACAGGGCCGAAGACTTTCCATTCATCATCGCCATGGAAGCGGCTATCTTTTCCTTCCGGGAAACAAAGAAGGGCAATGGCAATAGAGCCAGAACCATAAAAACAGCGCTCGAAATTGCCGAGGAAATCAGCAAAACCTTCGACGAAACGTCAATCCGGCAATGGTGGGCCTTCAGCCAGCCCGCTCAGGATATGGCCTGGCGGGGCCATACGCCCAAGGAAATACTCGGCGCGGCCATTAACACCAGTGAAGACCCTTACGTGCGCGCCACAGGCCTGCTTATTTATGAAATCATGAACATAGAGCCGCGCTCCAGTTCGGAACTTGTGGGCGTTTACAATGCCTATGCCGATCCTGAACTCAACGAACGCCTGCACAGGGAAACCGCAGATGAAATTTTTGAAGGGATCATAGCGCAAGGCATTTTTGAAAACAGCGGAGCCCCCTTTATTACTGGGGCCAATGAGCAGAACAAAAATCTTACTGAAGGTAAAATTATGGGGTGGTGCGCTTCAGCGCTACAGGCTGCGGCGAGCGCCTTTGAAAGCGCTTTGGCCAGCGGCGAATCCCCGACAAAAGCGGCTCGCAGGGAGTATCACGAAAACCAGAAACAAACTGAATGGGATACAGTTAAAAAACTGGGAGATAAAATTATCGAGCAGCGCCGGAATGGATACGCAGTGACGTTCACTGAGCTTCTTGAGCTATGCAACCAGGAGGAAGACTTCCACATTATTCGCAGTTCTGTTGAAAATACTGTTCAGGACCCCGAGTTCCAGAAGAAACTTGAAGCCGCCGCTGAATTTACGCCTGAGGTTAAACCTGGCATGGACCCTGTGGCAACTCCCAAAGCTGCGCCCAAGGCCGCGCCAAGCGGGCCGGTATATGCCGCAGCCCCGGGACTGGGCGGCGGAAACAATGCCCAGAGAATTCGTCAGCAGGCGTTCGAGCGGCAAAAACAGGCGAGAGAACAAAGTGACGCCACGAATACGCAAAACGGCGACAATAAAGAATAAGGCTGCTCCTTCGCAGGAACAGCCTTTCTGTTTCTTTCTTTCACCAGGAATTATTAGTCAACAATCTCCCATGAGCCATCAGGCTGCTGGCAAGCCGTGCCATAAGCCGACTGCCTTCTTCCATCGACAACGATTTCCTGCTGATACTCGCGGCAGTAGCGCCCGGCGTCACTGTAGCCGTCACGCACAGGAGTCACGTAACCCTGGTTCCCTGACTCCGGGTTGTTCCAGCTGATGGTCTCTCCAAGCGGCGCCTGATGCGCTTTTTGATTGGCGCGACGCGCATACGCCATGTCGGCCTTGTCCAAAGACTTGCCGACTTCGCTGCCAAGCAGCGCGCCGGCGAGAACGCCGGCCCCCGTCGCCCAGAGCCGCCCTGAGCCACCACCGACTTGCGAGCCGGCCAAACCACCGAGCACTGCGCCCGCGCCTGTGCCGACGGTCTGCTTGGTTCCCGTCGTCTCGTAACAGCCAGCCAGAGACAGGGTCGCCAATGCGGCGAATAAAATAAAAAACCTTTGCATGTTTAGACAACCTTTCCTGTTATTGTCATTACAATTTATGATCATTAATCTATGATCAAGTCGTAACCAAGTCAAAATTGATAACCGGAATTTTGTTAAACACATAGAAAATGGCGGAAAAACATGGATGAATTGCCGGGGGAACCTTACGAGCTTTTTGCCAAATGGTATGCGCAAGCCGTTGAACAAGAACCAAATGATCCAAACGCCGTCGCTGTCGCAACAGCCGATAAAGAGGGCAAGCCGCATGCTCGCATGATGCTGATGAAGGGCTACGATACTGACGGTTTTTTGTTTTTTACAAATCTTGAAAGCAACAAAGGCGTTGAAATTCTTGCAAACCCGCATGTCGCGCTCTGCTTTCACTGGAAATCTCTGTTAAAACAGATCCGGATTGAAGGCCCCGTCCGGCAGGTCGATGACGAAGAGGCGGATTCGTATTTTAACAGCCGTCCGCGCGGCAGCAAGATTGGCGCATGGGCGTCGCTTCAGTCCCGCGTCGTTCAAAGCCGCGAAGAATTTGAAGCGCGCTATAAACAGTTCCAGAACGATTTTGAAGATAAGGACATCCCGCGCCCGCCGAACTGGACGGGTTTCCGACTTGTCCCCGAAAGAATTGAATTCTGGCAGCAGCAGGAATACAGGCTTCACCGCCGGATTCTGTATAAGAAGGAGGGCGAAGCCTGGGCGCAGGAGATGCTTTATCCCTGAGCTGGGCGTTGGCAGCTACTGCCTGCTGCCTACTGCCTAATCCCAACTTGATTTCCCGCGCCAATCCCCCTAATTTCCCTCTCATGGCATCAGAAACAGAAGACACACTGCAAAAACACGATTTCAGCGCCGACGTCGCGCGCCTGCTCGATATCGTCGCCAACGCGCTTTATACGCATCACGACGTTTTCCTGCGCGAGCTGATTTCCAACGCTTCGGACGCCTGCGACCGGCTCCGCTACGAAGCGATCGCCACGCCAAATCTAAACAAAGACAACGGGCAGCTGCATATCCGGGTCATGAAAGACACGGACAGCCGGACATTAACCGTTATCGACAACGGCGTCGGCATGAACCGGCAGGATCTGATTGATAATCTTGGCACCATCGCCCGCTCCGGCACGGCGAAACTCATGGAAAACATGGGCGCAAGCAAGGACGCGAAGGGCGACCCTTTAAAACTTATCGGCCAGTTCGGCGTTGGCTTCTATTCCTGTTTCATGGTTGCGGAAAATGCGACCGTCATCAGCCGCCGCGCCGGAGAAAACGAAACCTGGCGCTGGGAGTCCGACGGCCGCAGCGGTTATACCTTGAGAGAGGCCAGCGAAGATGAGGCCGGAATTCTCGAAGGCGCATGCGGCACGGCCGTCATCCTTGACATAAAAAACGACGGCGTGGATTTCCTGATCGACGAGAAAATCAAGCTCGTCATTCAGCGCTATTCCGACCACATCAACTTCCCGATTTATCTCGGTGAAAAAACGGGAGGCGATGAAGAGCCGGTCAACAGCGTTACCGCGATCTGGACCCGGCCCAAAAGCGAGGTCACGGACGAGCAGTACAAGGAATTCTATCACCACATCACCTACTCCATCGACGAGCCCGTCTTGACGATGCACTGGCGCAGCGAGGGCACGATAGAATTCTCCGCGCTGCTGTTCATTCCAACCATGCGTCCTTGGGATTTGTACGATCCCTCGCGCAAGAACGCGGTAAAACTATACGTGCGGCGCGTCTTTATCACGGAAGAGTGCGATAGCCTTGTTTATCCATGGCTCAGGTTCCTGCGCGGCGTGATCGACAGCGAGGACTTGCCGCTCAATATTTCGCGTGAAAGCCTCCAATATAATCCGGTCATCTCCAAAATTCGCAAAAACGTCGCGAAGAAAGTCCTGAGCGAACTGGAAAAGCTTGGCGAGAACGATCCTGACGCCTTCGCCACGTTCTGGCTGCAATTCGGCGCCGCGCTCAAGGAGGGGCTTTACGACGCCTATGAACTGCGCCCGGATCTGTTCAAGGTCGTGCGTTTTTATTCCACGCATGAAAACGGCTCAAAACTCGCGACCCTGGCCGATTACGTCTCCCGCATGAAAGAAGGTCAGGACGCGATTTACTTCATCAGTGGCGAGAATCTCGAAAACCTGAAAAACAGCCCGCAACTGGAGGGCTTTAAATCGCGCGGCGTTGAAGTCCTGTTTATGACTGACACGATTGACGATTTCTGGCTGCAGGCCGTTCCGGACTTTGAAGGCAGAAAATTCAGATCCGTCACCAAAGGATTGATCGACTTGGATAAATTCGCAAAAGAAGGCGAAGAAGACAAAAAAGAGGATAAGCCGGAAACGCCGGAAGATATTACTTGCCTGATCCGGAAATTCGCCGAGATTTTAAAAGACGAGGTTGGCGACGTGCGCATATCCAAACGCCTGACCGAATCCCCGGTCTGTCTGATAGCGGGCGATAACGAAGCCGATCTCAATCTTGAGCGCGTTCTCAAAATTCACCAGAATTACGAAGCCAAGAGTAAGCGCATCCTTGAGATTAACGATTCCCATCCGCTCATTGCGAAACTTGCGGGCATTGCCAAGGAAGCGCCCGATTCAGCCGATATCGGCGAGCTGGCCCATCTCCTGCTAGATCAGGCGCGCATTATCCAGAACGAGCCGATCCCAGACCCGTCAGCCTTCAGCCGCCGCATGGCCCGGTATCTTGAAAAAGGCCTTGCCGCCTGAATTCGCTTTTCGTCCCGCATAAGATTTTACAGCCGCGCCGGAAGCGGAGTATAATAAAATTTGCAGGAATTTAGGGAATTGGCTGTGTTACGGCGATTATCTTCAAATCAGTTCAAATATGCGAAAAGCTTCACGGCGTTCGCGCTGATATGGGCGACGCTATGCTTATTTACTCCTTCCAAATCTTCTGCTCAAATAGAGGCATGCAGCCCGGAAATCATGGAATCCATTCGCGCCAAGGCGTGGCTGGAGGCGCAGCTTGAAAACGTAACCAACCAAAACTTAATGACCAAAGCGGACAGCATTCTGGAATATAGCTGCTTTAATTTTTTTCGCCTGTTCCCGGCTGAATACGTGGGCCCTATACTCAGCGAATTTCAAGGTTATGGCCCTTTACCCGGGCATGACCTCGCCTCCCTTGACAGGGCATTAGAGACCGCAGTGCTAGAGCCGTTAATAACCTATCTTGACGGCAGTTTCGAGCATGATTTTCTGGGAGACCGCTGGGGAGAATTTGCCGGGCTCCCGGGTCCGTGCGTCGCCATGCGTAACACATGGCACCGCGCCAAATGCGCGAATTTCCTCGAAGCGGATCACGACGGTTTTTTTTCCTTTGAACAGCACGCCGGCCTCGAAGTCAGGCAATTGCCGGACCCCTGCACGGAGCCGCCAGATTGGGATGCGAATATAGACGTCGCTTACCGCGACGCGCCATGGTGGCCAGGATATGCGGAAGTGACCATTCCAATATCTGAAATGGTCACTTATCTGCTTGATCCCGAAGTCTGCGGAGAACCTCGCTCTCCCGGTCATGTGGTCGTGCGCTCTTATCCGGAAGGCGAGTTTGAGGATGCAATCTGCACAAATCCGGGATGCATTTACGATGGCGCAGGCGCATGCATCCCGCACTAGCCTGTCGAACAAAGATTCAAATCTGTTTCACGAACATGCCCTGATAATGCCGCCGGAGCATTTCCTCGATTTCCGAATCGGAGAAATCAAAGCTGCGGCCGATCTCTTCAATCATAACCTGCCGCACGACGGCGCTTAAATCTTCTCCGGATTCGCACCAGAGATCGAGCATCGGGCGTCTGTAGAGGACAAGCGTGTCCGAATCACCGGCCGTTTTCCTTTCAACGCCGGGAGAAATCTCCCTGCCGCTTTTGTAAAGAGCCAGCAGGTCATAAGGATCGTCAAGCTCAAGTTCAGCCTCTGTCGCGCTATCTGGAAAATCCTCAACGACGATATCCGTTTCTTCACAAAACTCGAGCAGCTCCTCCGGGAGATTTTCACGCGCGTCAGCCGCGATATACTCGATATCCTCGAGACTCGGCGGGACAGAAAAGTTCATAATAATCTGCCTGCGGTCCATCGCGGCGGCTCCTGAAATGAAAACAGGTATAATTTACGGCATTATTGGCATGTCCGACAAGATGTTTAAATTCACCTTGCGCATTATGAATATTATGGACAAAGTTAATATATCTCCCTATATTCGCGGCTTATAATATTAGCCGGCGTGGGGAAAACAAAATTCAGAATAATTCGGGACATATAGAGCTCAGCAAAAAAAATGTCGCGCTCCTGATAGCGATGTCGCCGCACCGTATTGGCAAAGGATCAATAAAGAATGCGCTTGGAATAAACGAAGAACGGCATGCCGAGCTGGACCGAATTCTCGGCGAACTGCTCAACGAAAAAGTTATCAAACTGGAAAGTCCGAAATCGGAAATATACGTGGCGCGAGAGCCATGGTCTGATTTCGCTTACGCAACGATCCCTGACTTTGACGCGCAAGACAGGGAAACCAAGCGCATTAGGCTTGATATTCATAACCTCGACGCATCTTGCCCGGTTCGCGTCTATATGACGCGCAAACAGATAAACAGCTTCGGGCTTAAACCCGGAGACCAGATTCTGGTCAGACTGGATCGCAGCAACAGTAAAAACGCTATTGAATTGCAAGCGCTCTACAGGGATCACAAACGCCCTGATAAGCCGAACGTATTGGTCGGCAAGCTGAAAGACGGCCGTTTTGAGCTTTATCGAGACAAAGGAAGGCGCCCTTACCCCCTTGATAAAGCTCCTGCAAATACAAAAGAGACGAAAAGCCGCATCGCCGAAATACCGCACGATCTCAACCCAAGCCGTCCCCGTCTGGTGTTCGCGAAAAATCAATTCGCAGACTATGAAACCGGAGAGGATATCGACGCAATTCTGGCCAGAAAATACAACCTGAACCCGGAGTTCAGAGCAGCGACTTTGAAGGAAGCTAAAAAAGCGCGCTTTGACGGCATAAAAGCGGCCGGACGGCCTTTATGCGTTGGATACGGCGTGGATGGCTCGAACCCACAGGAAATAGACGATCTCATTTTTGTTGGGAGAACAAGAAGCGGCGGCTTTCTTAAACGCGTTTTAATCGCCGACGGCGCCTATTGGCTGCGCGCGCAGACCGAGCTGGACGCTGAGGCTTTCGCGCGGGGCCGAAGTATTTACAGACCGGGCAAAGACATTCTCATGCTTCCGCCCACGCTTATTAAAAAAGCGGAGCTGCTTCCAGAGACCGAGCGCCCGGCATGGTGCGTTGAATGGGAATTTAACAGTGACGTGGAACTGCTGCGCACCGACATTTACCCCGCCATGGCCTGCTCTCTGGGACAGCTCGAGTATGGGCAATTTGCGAATTTGCTTTACGGCGGAGACGAACGGTTCTCTGCCTTGCGGGAATTGCAGGAACGCATTCGAGCTAAAGGGGTTCCCGCGATTTATGACCTCAAATCCCTGACCAACCATTTCAATCATCAGGCTTCGGGCTCGATCGTGGAGCAGTTTATGGTGAGCGCCAACGTCGCCGTCGCTGAGTTTTTAAACAAAGAAGGCTCCGTCTTCCCTTACAGAAACAACCATCCAAATCTCAATCCGGTCATATATGGGCAGGTCAGGCAAGACCTGCAAAACTTAGGCGTTAAAAACCTCCCTGAAGAACCCGCCGACTGCACAAGACAACATCTTATTGATATTCTGGAAGGACGCGACGGCGCCCCCGGGCTTATCGGCATGATTAAAAACAGGCTCAGAGAAGTCACAAACCGCGCGCATTACGGGCTTGAGCCGTCCGGGCACATGGGTTTTGGCCTCAGGCATTACGCGCATTTCACCTCTCCGTTGCGGCGCTATGCGGACATCGTCGCTATGAGAGCCGCCTACCGCGCAATACGTCACCCTAATTTCTCGGCGCTTGCCCAAACAGACGAAGGACAAGAACAGATGAGCTCCATCGTCGCCCACCTGAATGATCGGGACAGGGTGGAATGGGACATTCGCCACAACAGGGAAAAACATCATTTTCTGCTCGATCTCAAGGCAAATGAGGGAAACGAAGTCTGCTTCGCCCTGACTGACGTGTCGCCGGAACGCATTGTCATCATGCACCCGACTTTTGGCATACGAAAAACCATCAGCGCAGCTGACCTGCCTGAGAGCGTTTGCAGGATAAACAAGACCGATCAAACGCTTGACTTCGCTAACGGCGCGCGTGCAAGCAACAAAGACCTTGTCAGGGGCAGGATCAAGAACGTAAGGCCATCTGAGTCCCACTGGGAATTCGAGCCTGTCCTCCTGCCTGATCCCGCCGCGTAAAACTTTTTTCATACTTTTCTATGCAAGATAGAATTAGATGCTAAAATATTATCAAAGTTAACTTTATTCCTTTCTCATGCCCTACAAATTCGAAACCGCGAAAATTTTAATCGTCGACGACATGGCGCCGATGCTGACGCTGACGAAGTCGTTGCTCAATACGTTCGGCTGCAAGGACGTATTTACGGCGAGCAGCGGCAAGCAGGGCTTTGACGTCTTTTGCAAGGAAAGCCCTGACCTTGTGATTACCGACTGGGTAATGGAGGAAATGGACGGACTTGAGATGATCGAGATGATTCGCAAGAACCACCTCTCTCCCAACCGTTACGTCCCGATCATCATTATGTCCGGATACAGCTCGAAAATCCGCGTTGAAAAAGCGCGGGATCTGGGCGTTACTGAATTTCTGGTCAAGCCTTATACGGCAAGCGATATGTTTGCGAAAATCGAGCACGTCATTGAACGCCCGCGGCGTTTTGTCGAGTGCGACGTGTTTTTCGGCCCCGACCGGAGACGCAAACGCAGTGACGGCTATTCCGGCCCCAAACGCCGCGAGGACGACGAAAACGCCGACAAGAACATCATCCACAGCGCGACGGATGCGCAAACCGCAGACAAGCTAAAACATTTGGTAGATGAAACCAGGAAAAGGCTTAAATAAAACTTTTTCATGATGAGGACGAAATTGTACCCGAAGGGACAAAAAACCAGATATATCAACCCGCCCAACGCGCTAAAACAGAAAGTCGGCGGCGGCGGTTTGCCGCCCAAGGTTCTTGAAGTCGGCCAGAAAACGCTCGATGAAAACAAAACGGACTTTACGCCCTACGCGCAAACATACCTGAAAAAAATCAAACGCATATTGCAGAACCATGAAGCGGGCAAAATTTCGGCCACAGAAGCGATCGAGCTGCTCAGCGACCCGGTGATGCAGCTCAAGGCGAATGGCGGCATGTTCGGTTATCCGCTCATCAGTGAAATCGCCGACATCGTTTTGCTCTTACTGGATAATATTGACGAAATTAACGAAGACTCGCTCCAGATCGTGCGCGTCCATGAAAACGCCATTCATATCATTGTCGCCTCTCAACTTCGAGGACGCGGAGGCCGCGAAGGCAGCGCGCTTGTCGCCGAACTGACCAAGGCCTGCAAACGTTTCTATACAAAATACAATATCAGGCCGCAGTAAGCGTAAGCGCGTTATCGCCTTTTTAACGAGTCTGCGCTATTGTTATAAAGCTTAAACCAGCAGGAATACGAAATGACCGCAGCAATCGAAGCGCAAATGGCCCTGAGCCAGCAAAGAGCCCTGATGGGAATCATCAAGCAAAGCGTGGTGGCGGAGAGGCAGGTGGTTAATATCCTGACTGAAGCCGTACAAACCGTCCCGGCCGGAAGCCGCGGGAATATCGTGAATACCTCAGCCTGACTTTATCCTTGATAGAATATGTAATATATGGCACGGTCCTCTCTTAACGATATTGAGGTCTGGCATGGCGCGCGTAACCAAGGGCATCCCTAAACAATTAAATAATTTCTATGCTCTGTCTCTGGCTTTCGCATGCGCCGCATCAATTGCAAATGCGCCCCGAAAAGCTCTTGAAAGCGTCGCCGGGCGTTTCAGGAAAGCCCCGGATCGGGACAGCGGGCCGCGTTAAACTTCGACCTTTTCCACAGCGTCCAGATCATCGAGATTTTCCCTGATCTCATCCTTGTAGGGAAAAGCGTCAAAGATGTCTTCCGCCTTGCAGGACAGGGATGAGGCAACGCTGGCCTTGCGCATCGAATCGACGACCGTATCGCCGTCATGCAGGCAAGCGGCGAACGTGCCGCAATAGCAATCGCCCGCCGTCGACGAATCGACGACATCGGCAACTGGTAAAGCCGGAACGCGCCAGCCCTGCCCCTCTTTCGTCACAACAACGGAACCCGCCTTGTCCGTAATGACGCAGGTAAACGGGCCCATCTGGCTGAAAGCCTGAGCAAGCCTGATATTGTCAGCGTCAGCTGCGATCCCAAGCTTTTCCGCCAGTTGCCGCGCTTCCGGGCTGTTGACGATCAAATAATCAATCTGTTTTTCCACGCCGGTCGGCATATGCAAGTCCGGGGCAAGGTTTAAAATCACCTTCGCGCCGCCTGCTTTTGCTTTTTCTATCACCGCGCCTGTTTCTTTCGTGCTCAGCTCCGTTTGAACCAGCACGTAATTTTCCGGCCTCATGATTTCTTCGGGAACCTGATCCGCCGTAATGCTCCCGTTCGCGCCCTGCAATACGATGGTATGCGTCTTTCCTGCCTCGTCTGAAATTCTGACAACAGCGCCGGACGGCAAATCATCCTCAACTATTCCGGAAGTCATCACGCCCTGGCGGCGGATTCTCGCAAGGATTTTCTGTGCGAACGGGTCTTCGCCTACGCGCGAAACAAGCGCCGTCTTTACCCCCCACCGGGCTGCGGCGAGCGACTGGCATAATCCTTTTCCTGAAGGATTGAGGACATGCGCGTCCGCGAA
The DNA here is from genome assembly GCA_964498755.1 of uncultured Pseudobdellovibrionaceae bacterium. Lineage (GTDB taxonomy): Bacteria > Pseudomonadota > Alphaproteobacteria > Micavibrionales > Micavibrionaceae > RZZS01. The sequence continues at coordinate 16,160 of CAZCIB010000043.1, forward strand.
GACAGTTTCGTTTGGTCCGGGCAGCGTTTTTGCCGTATAAAGGGAGTGGAAGTAAATGGAACCGAAAACGATAAGCATAAGAATTTCCTGTTTTGCAGCCTTAATACATCAGTATGACATGCGCGCATAAACAGAGAAAGCCACTTTAAGACCCGCTATACCTATGGACTATCAGGACTATTTCACCCGCGCGCTTGAAACGCTGAAAAACGAGGGCCGTTACCGCGAATTCGCGACGCTTGAGCGACTTTGCGGACAGTTTCCAAAGGCGGTTTACCACGCGCCGGACGGATCAGAGAAAGAGGTCACGATCTGGTGCTCGAACGATTATCTCGGCATGGGCCAGAACCCGGTTGTTCTGAACGCCATGAAAGAAGCCTTGGAACGCAGCGGCGCAGGCGCGGGCGGTACGCGCAATATCTCCGGAACAACGATTTATCACAAAGAGTTAGAAGAATCGCTTGCCGATCTGCATCAAAAAAACGCCGCCCTTGTCTTTTCATCCGGTTACGTTGCCAATGAAGGCGCATTGTCGTCCATTATCAAATTCTTGCCGGACTGCGCCGTCTTTTCGGATGAGCTCAATCACGCCTCGATGATCGCCGGGATCGGGCGGGGCAAGGCGGAGAAGTTCATTTACCGGCACAACGACCTGCAACATCTTGAAACGCTTTTACAATCCGTCGATAAAGCGCGCCCGAAACTCATAGCCTTCGAGAGCGTCTATTCGATGGAGGGCGATATCGCGCCGATCAGGGAAATCTGCGATCTCGCCGAACGCTATAACGCCATGACCTATCTCGACGAGGTGCACGGCGTCGGGCTCTACGGCCCGCGTGGCGGCGGCGTCGCGGAGGAGCGCGGCCTGATGGACCGCATAGACGTGATCGAGGGCACGTTCGGCAAGGCTTACGGCCTGATGGGCGGATATATTGCCGGGAATACCGACGTTGTGGACGCGGTGCGCTCTTATGCCGCCGGGTTTATCTTCACGACCTCCCTGCCCCCGGCCGTGCTGGCGGGCGCGCGGGCGAGCGTCGAGCATTTAAAAATTTCGGATATCGAGCGCGAAAAACAGCGTCGCAACGTGCGCCGCCTCAAAAGCCGCCTCGAACATTCCGGCATGCCCTTCTTGAAAGGCGAGAGCCACATCGTGCCGCTGATCGTCGGAGAAGCGGTCTGCTGCAAAATGGTGACGGATATTTTGTTGAACGATTACGATATCTACGTCCAGCCGATCAACTACCCGACCGTCCCCAAAGGCACGGAACGCCTGCGTTTAACGGCCACGGCGGCGCATAGCCTGGAGCAGGTTGATATCCTGTGCGACGTTCTGCAAAAACTCTGGGAAGAAAACCACATGTTCCAGTATGCGGTGGGTTGATTGAGACCCCTCACCCGAATGCTTTCCGCATACTGCCTATAGCCTTGCGCTGAAGCAGAATTCATAGCAGTGTCTTTAGCTTCTGAAGATGTGCGTCATCTACTTGACGTGCAAAGTCAATAAAAGAGCTAATTTGCACTGTTTCCGTAACTCATGTATCATCAGATTATGAGAATATATGAGAGGACTGTATTATGTTATACACAGGGTTAGGATTAGGAGTGCTTTTTGCTGCTGCTGTGGCTGGAAAAATGTATATGAACTCACCAGACGACGGTAAGGATTTTTTGGCTGATAGGGGACACACGAACATCACCGGGGGTGAGACCACAAGTCAGGGGGTGTGTAGACTACCTGACCAACTGATGAGACGCTTTAATACAACAGCCCCCAATGGAGAGCAAGGAGAAGTCACTGTATGTTATGGGGCTCGCAACACGCCATACATGATTGCCCGCCAACCGGGTGACCTTCCGGGAAGTACTAGGTAATTCTCACGCACTGGATCAAGCATAATATGAACAAAAGAACCGGAAGGATTTAACGCTGATACACACCAGCATAGCGTGTGACTAAACACCTGGGGGATGCAATCACGTGTTCCAGTATGCGGTGGGTTAAAATTTAATTTGTCATCTCGACCGAAGCCTTGCGCAGCAAGGCGTAGCGGAGAGATCTTTTCATTATCCAACTTACGCAGATTCCTCGCATTCGCTCGGAATGACAATTTTTTTTAATCCCGCAACGTCCTCCACCACAAAATCAGGCCCCTGCTTTAAAAGCCGCGCCTTGTCATGCGCGCCCCATGTTACGGCGCAAGTTGTGCAGCCCGCGCTTTTGCCCATGCCAATGTCGCCCTCCGCGTCGCCGACGACGAGGATATCCGGCCCCGCCTCCAACCCCAGAAGATCAAGGCATTTGAAAACGGTATCCGGTGCGGGCTTGTAATTCTCAATGATATCCGAGCCGACAAAGGCGTCGATAAGGCCCGCGATTCCCGTGTGCTCGCAGCTGTGCTTTGCGGGTTCCGTCGCCTTGCTGGTGACGATGCCGGTTTTTATCCCTGCGTTTTTAATCTCGCTCAAAAGTTCGGGCACGCCCGGAAACGGATACAGCGCGCCGCCCTCGACCAGATCTTTAAAAATAGAGCGGTAGCGCGCAAATACGTCTTCCGGATCAAGTTTTTGAAATTTCTCCTCGCCGAGCTTTGCGAAATAAATCTCGATCGGCACGCCCATATACGCGATGACCTCTTCTTTTGCCGGCGCAGGCAGATCAAAATCCTCAAACGTTTTCTGAACCGACAGCGCAACCAACGGCGCTGAATCGATCAACGTCCCGTCAAGATCGAAAAGTATGGCTTTGAAGCACGTCATACCTATAGCCCAAACATATTCGCTGCCCTCTCGGCGCGGTTCAGCGCCTTGTCCAGCGCGGCCATCGTGGCGGAGAGGTCTTCGCTCTCGTCCTTCGCCCAGGTCCGCACGACATTGAGATACAGCCCCGTCAGGCCCGCGACGCGCGCCGCGCCGCGTAATCCGTTCGTCTCGATCCCGGCGGCTTCCAGCATCCACGCCATGGATCCGGCGAGATGCGGCGCGCCGATAACCGCCTGTTTCGGATCGTTGCGCGCGCTATGCAGGATCATGACGAGCGCCTCGCGGTGTTCGTTCATCGCCTCAAACCGTTCCATCAGGATATCAAAGAGCCGGTCGCGCGCCGGCGTGTCGAGATCGTCCTCCTTCACTGCGGCGAGAACCTTTTTGTTCAGCATGCGCTCATAATCAAAGAGAATCTGCGTCTTGCTTTCATAAAGCGCATAAAGCTCGGCCAGTGAAAGCCCCGACCGTTCAGCGATATCGCGGAACGTCGCCTGCCCCCAGCCAATCTCTCCCGCAAGCTGCAGCGCCTCCAGGATTATTTTCTCGCGAATATCGTTGTCCTGCTTCCTTGCGGCCATATCCGTTTCCTTCTATCTTCTTCCCTTAAACTCATATCGTGAAAAAGACAGGAAAAACAACCGATGACCGAAACAAAATACGATGTCGCCGCCGTAGGAAACGCGCTTGTCGACGTGCTCGCGCAGGTTGGCGATGATTTCATCGAGGAACAGCATAAAAAGCACGGCATGGAGCGCGGCGCGATGACCCTGATCGATGAGGCGCGCGCGACGGAGCTTTACGCGGCCATGCCCCCGGCGGTCGAGACGTCCGGTGGATCGGGCGCGAACACGATTGCGGGGCTCGCCTCTTTCGGCGCGAAAACGGGGTTTATTGGCAAAGTCGCGGACGACCAGCTCGGCGAGATTTTCGCGCATGACATGCGCTCTCTTGGCGTGACGTTCAATACGGCGCAGCTGTCCGGCGGGCCTGCGACAGGCCGCTGCCTGATCCTTGTGACGCCCGACGCGGAGCGCACGATGAATACTTTCCTTGGCGCAAGCGTTGAGCTTGATCCCGGCGACATCGACGCGGACATGATCGAAAGCGCGCAGGTCACCTATCTCGAAGGCTATTTGTTCGATAAGGCTTCAGCGAAAAACGCCTATAAGGCCGCCGCGGAAATCGCGCACAACGCCGGCCGGCGCATCGCCCTGACGCTCTCCGATCCGTTCTGCGTCGACCGGCACAGGCATGACTTTCTGGAGCTTGTAAAAGGGCACGTGGATATCCTCTTCGCCAATGAAGACGAGATCAAGGCGCTTTATCTCCAGGAGGAATTTAAAGACGCGGTTCAGGCCGTGAAAGACAATGAGCACTGCGAAGTCGTCGTCATCACGCGCGGCAAGAGGGGCGCGCTCGTTCTCACGGGCGGCAGGGAATACGAAATCCCCGTCGCGAGAGTCGATCACGTTGTCGACACCACCGGCGCGGGCGACCAGTTCGCGGCAGGGTTCCTCTACGGATTCACGCAAGGCAGGGACATCCCTGAATGCGGCCGCCTTGCCGCCCTCGCCGCCGCGGAAGTCATCTCCCACATGGGCCCGAGACCGGAAACGCCGCTGAGGAAATTGATTGCGGCATGAAGCTGCCCTTCACGCCGATGTTGGTTGACATAAGTTTAAAAAACGTTCTATATCCGGCGCTATGGATTATGTTAGAGCAAAAACAAACGAAAAGGGGCCTATGTCCAAGAGAGACCCGTCAAGCGTCGGCGCTCCCGCGGCTCCTCGGGGCAACGAACAATTCCAGAGCCTGGAGCTTATTGTTTATCCCAAGCACGGCCTGTGCGTTGTTGAGGATATAGAAGAGTTCACTTTTGGGGACTTTAGCGAACACGCCTACAAGTTAAGAGCTTTTCAAAACACTGGAGCCATTATTCAAGTACCGGTCTCAAACGCTGACCGGCTGGGATTGCGCCCGCCTTCGTCCGAAGAGAAACTCCGCAGCGTTCTTGGGGTTTTGAAAGAACCAAAACCTCCGGGCCCCGTATTGAAATATCACCATCTTGCCGATAGCTTCGCAGAAAAAACTGATAATGACGACCTGCACGGTCTGGCGCATTTACTAAAAAGCCTTCTTGCGCCACACCACGCAAGCGCAAAAAAATCGGCTCCGGGCGACCTGCGCGCAATCAGGAATAAAAAAGGCGAAGGCGTTATTGCTTCATCGCACCGCAATATCGCCGAACAATGCATTAGGGGCGCCTCTAAAAACAGCATAAAGTATCGATATCTGAAGCAAGGATGCCGTC
>CAZCIB010000044.1:0-18787 GCA_964498755.1 uncultured Pseudobdellovibrionaceae bacterium
ATCCATCACCGCCTTCCCATGGATAATATCATCCAATGAACCCTAAATGGTATTAGAGGATTTTTTGTACCCTCACCCAATCTCGGCTATCGCTTTTTCCGGGAAAAAGCTGAGCCTCGCTACCCTCTCCCCGGGGAGAGGGAGGGGCCCGGCGAAGCGCAGCGAAAACGCGAGGGTGAGGGGGCTAACCCGGATCAAGCCGCGCAGTTGTAAACTGCTTCCCTGAGTTCCTCAACGCCTGTCGTTTTATGCGCGCTTGTTTCCATGATCTCCGGATAGGCGGCCGGATGGTTTTTGATTTCCGCGATAACGGATTCGCGAATGCCTGACAACTCGTTCTCATGGATTTTATCCTTCTTGGTCAGAACGATGCGGTAACTGACCGCGGCCATATCGAGAAGTTCAAACACATGCTTGTCGGTTTCCTTGATCCCGTGCCGCGCGTCGATCAGGACAAATACGGTCCGTAAGTTCGCCCGGCCGCGCAGGTAATCGAAAATCAGGCGGTCCCATTCCTTGCGCTGTTTCTTCGAGATTTTCGCGTAACCGTAACCCGGCATGTCCACAAGATAGCAATGCCCGCCAAGCTGAAAAAAATTAAGCTGCTGCGTGCGGCCCGGGGTATGCGACACGCGCGCAAGGGCCTTGCGTCCTGTGAGCGCGTTAAGCAAGGTTGATTTGCCGACATTGGAGCGGCCTGCAAAAGCGATCTCCGGCAGGTCCATCGGCGGAAGCTGTTCGAGGCTTGTTACGCCCCGGACGAAATCGCACGGCCCGGCGAAGAGTTTCTTGGATGTTTCGTGGCTTTTATCTTCCATGGCGGGACATTTTCCTGAGGGGACACGTCAAATTCGTCGTGTCCCCACGGGCCTTTACTACTTCTTCTTTTTCTTCTTCGGCTTTGGTTTGCTGACCGGCTTTTGTTCAGGCTTTTCGTCATCGGTACCGGGTTCGCCGAACATCGCGTCTTCAACCTGATCTTCCACCATCTCGAGCCCCGGATGCACGGTCGGGCCTTCCTTGACCTGCTTTTCCAGCCTGCGTTCTGATTTTGTCTTGCCGAAGAAATGGATTTCCACGCCCATGCGCCGCATGATCACGTATTGCTGTATCGTTGAAAACGCGCTGCTGAACGTCCAGTAAATCACTAGTCCGGCCGCGAATTTCGACATGATAAACGCCATCATATAAGGCAGATATTTTATGACGAAGGCCTGTGTTTTGTCCTGTGCGGGCGGGGACATGACCCGGTGCGAGAGCAGGGCAAGCAGAAGCAGACAGGGCCACACGCCAATCTGCAGAACAGAAGGCGGCGTAAAAGGCAGCAAGCCAAACAGATTAAAGACGCTAGTCGGATCGCGCGCGGACAAATCCTGAATCCAGCCAAAAAATGGCGCGTGGCGCATTTCAATATTGATCGACAGGACTTTATAAAGCGCGAAGAAAATCGGGATCTGGATCAGGATCGGCAGGCAGCCGGACATCGGATTGACTTTTTCACGCTGATAGAGCGACACCAGCTCTTCCTGAAGCTTGGCTTTGTCTTCGCCGTACTTCTCGCGGAGTTCCTGCATTTGCGGGGCGATGCGCTTCATATTCGCAAATGAGCGAAAAGAGGTATTCGCCAGCGGAAAGACCGCAATGCGCAAAATTACGGTCAGGATAATAATCGCAATCCCGAAATTCCCGACCATGTCGTAAAGATAATTCAGGAAAATAAACAAGGGCCGCGTCAGGAAATAAAACAGTCCGAAGTCAATGGCCAGATCAAGATGCCGGACGCTCAGCTCTTCTTCGTAAGCTGTCAGGACGTCGAGTTCTTTCGCGCCGGCGAAAAGGTTGCTTTGATAGCTGATCGTTTCTCCGGCTTTCACGACGAGTCCCGGTCCCACCGTATCGATTTGGTAGAGGTCGTCGACCCCGGTATTGACGGAAGGCGTGTAGACGAAACGGAACGTTTTTTCCTTTTGCTGTTCGGGCAGGATCGAAACGAGCCAGTATTTCTCCGTTGCGCCGATCCAGCCTGTTTTGCTTTTCGCCTCGACGGTTCCTTTTTTGCGCAAGTCCTTGTAAGACTTTTCCATTAGCTCTTCGTTGATATAGCCAATCGGCCCTTCGTGGACGATATAGCGTCCGGCGTAATCTTCCGGCAGGCCGCGTTGTGAAATCAACGCATAGGGGTAAAACGTGACGCTTTTGTCACTCGAATTGACGACCTGTTGGCTGATGGTGATAAGATAATCTTCGTCAAGGCTATAGGTCCGTTCAAAACGAAAGCCCTGGCCGTTCTCCCAGGAAAGCGTTACCGGGCTGTCCGGAGTAAGCCTGGCGTTTCCCGGAGCTTGCCAGACTGTATCCGCGCCGGGAACCTGAACGTCTTCTAGTGAAGCCACCCAGCCGAATTCGGCAAAGCGGGCATGTAAAACGCCGGAGGGAGTCAAAACCTCTACATGATCCTCTTTGTCGAGCGTTTTATAATGTTCTTTCAGTCTGATATCATCGATGCGTCCGCCGCTGAGATTTATCGAGCCGCGCATTTTTTCGTTTTCGAGCGGAAGCCGCGCGTGATCAGAAATGACCTCTTCCCGCGCGCGAATGCCTGCAGCGGAAATATTGATCTGCGGCGCGTCGCGCTGGAGTTCCTGCTGCGCTTCCAGCTTTGCTTTTTCCTGGGCCTGGATCGCTTCCATTTTCGGGCGCAGGATAAAATGGTCAAAAGTGAAATATATAGCGATAGCCAGCAGCATGAAAATAAACAGGTTCCGCTTGTCGTCGGGATGCATGCCCTGGTCGTTGGGGTTGTTCATGGAAGTCTTTTCTTTTCTTGCAAGAGTTGTTCGTTTTCCGGTGAAGACTTTTTATAGCCGATCAAATCGCCCCAGGCAAACCGTTCCGGCACGGGATCCGTCCATGATCTTGATGACCAGGGGTGACAATTCAGAATTCGCAACGCCGCAAGGATCCAGCCTTTCACAGCGCCATGTTTTTCAATCGCTTGCGCTGCATAGTTGGAGCATGTCGGGTGATAGCGGCATTGATTGCCCATGAAAGGCGAAAGAACTTTTTTATAGAGCGCGATGAAAAAAAACGAGAATTTTAGCAAGATAATTCCTCATCCTCATAAAGCTCCAGCTTTTTCAGGCACCATTTCAAATCCCCCGCCAGCTGGTGATACGGGCGCGTCCGCGTTGCCGCTTTTCCGATCAAAACATAATCAAATCCGTTCGCGGCGTGAAGAGGCAGAACATCAGCGGCGACGGCCTTAAGCCGCCTGCGGATCCGGTTGCGGACAACCGCGCGTTTATCGACTTTCTTTGTAACGGTGAAACCGGTTCTTCTCAGTTCCTGATCATTTTTGACAGCCTGTAAAACCAGCCCGTGCGAGCCAATACGCCGCCCTTTTTTTTGCGCATGCAGAAAATCCGCGCGTCTCTTGATCATTTTAAGAGACGCAAGCTGTTCTTTCGACGCATGCATATAAATCTTGAAGGGGCTGTTTTAAGCGGAAAGACGCTTGCGGCCTTTGGCGCGTCTGCGCATGACGACGGTCCGGCCATTCTTTGTGGCCATGCGGGCGCGGAAACCATGACGGCGGGCGCGTACGAGTCGGCTTGGCTGAAATGTCCGTTTCATGTCATAAGTCCTTAACTGTTTTTATACAGAAGTGACGTTATTATATCTTCAGGCCGCTGATGTCAATACTTCCGTTGCAAATAGACGTAAAACGTCGAAATATGCATGGGGAGAACAAAAGAATTTTGACATCAAGGTCTTGATCCTTTTATGCTCAGCATGGAAAATCTCAAAACAGACTGTGAAAATTTTTGACAGGAAACGTGAATGTACATAGACGATGAGTGGCAATTTGTCACAGGGGACGAGCTGGCGGGGTTTCTGGAGCAAATCAACCCGATCGACGGCAAGTATAAAGTATCGCCACAAACGACACAGGTCGCCTGGCGCACCCTGCCTTTTTACGAGAGCGTTGCGCTGATCCGCGTACATGATCCGGGCTGGCCGAACAAGAAGCTCAATGTTTATTACCTGACCGACGAGGGCGAGTTGTTCCGCCTGAACGGCACGTCTCCGCCAATCCATGAAGTCAACGCCAAGGCGCCAATCAAGGTGAATGAAGACAACGTACTTGATTACCTGCGCTTCTTCTGTTTCTTCGTGCGCGGCGAGGAGGGGCCTTTTCTGATCGCCGAGTCCATTGAGGATTCCTATATTCCGCAGGACGTCGATCCGCAGACGAAGTCCGTGATCGGCGGCTCGATCCGTCCGGCCTCTTACGAGGGCAAGAACGAGCAGGGCTTTTTCCTGGCTGATGCGGTCGTTTATTATTCCAACGCCCTGTTTATCGCGAATTTCGCGATTCAGCCGGGCGGCATGATTGAAATGCTGGATGACGAGCCGATCGCCACAGACCTGCCGGCCAAGGTTGACGCCCCTGTGACTTGATAAGGGGCTTCCTTTTATCCAATATTGCCTGAGGCTTAAATTATGGTACTCTTGTAGAGTATTAATGTTTCAGCCTGTTCAGGCGCCGTCTCATGAAAAAACAACTTCTGTGCGCAAGCGCAATCGCCGTAATACTGACAACCGCTGTGGCGCACGACGCCATGGCGCGCAAGAGCCGTTTATATCTTGCGGGCTATATGGGCCTGAACGTCACGTCGGATCTCGATTATTCCGAGAGGCAAACAGGTTCGGAAGGCAAGCTTGAACTCGACAACGCGCTGCAGTTCGCGGGCGCTCTGGGATTGCGCGTCACAGAAAATTTCCGGCTTGAAGCCGAAGCTTCCTATCGCAAGGCCAACCTTAACTCTCTGGAAGTTGGCGGAAGCGTGAGCCCTGTCGGCGGCAAGCTGCGCACGACGCTGTTTATGCTGAACGGCATCTATGATTTCCGCGATCTCTGGGAAGACGTCAATCCTTACGTCAACGCCGGGATCGGCCTTGCGCTGCATGACGCCGACGTCGAGGGTACGCCCGCGCCGACTATTGATACGCGTGACAGCGATTTGGCGCTTGCGTGGACGCTGGGCGGCGGGCTGCGTTACAAGGTCCGCGAGGGCATGGCGTTCACGGGCGGTTACCGCTATATCGGCTCGACCGAAATCGGCCTCGACAGCGCCAGCATCGACTACGGCGCGCATGAATTGCGAATCGGCGTGAGTTACGATTTGTATCAGTGAGTCGGGAGTATTGAGTCGGCAGTTGGCAGTTGGCAGTTGAGAGAAGCGGAAAGCGAGATATTTTTGTCGTGTTCCTATCTCGCTTCTCGCTTCTTGCTTCTCGCTTCTAATAACTACTGAGGTGGCCTTGGATCGAAGTCCGGATAGGCTTCAAGCCCGACTTCCGTGATGTCTATGCCGTAACGCTCTTCATGTTCGCTGACCCGGATGCCAAGCGTGTATTTCAGAGAGATCCAGACGGTCGCGCTGGCAATACTGACGAACGCGCCGACGGCGACGATGCCCGTGATCTGCGCAAGGAACGGCGCCCCGCCCGTGATCGCGACGGCGAGCGTCCCCCAGATGCCGGGCACAAGGTGCACGGACAGCGCGCCGACGACGTCGTCGATTTTCAGCTTGTCGAACAGCGGGATAAAGACGCAGCAGAGAACGCCGCCGATCGCCCCGATAATGAGCGCGAGTCCCGGATGCGCGACGTCCGGTCCGGCCGTAATTGCAACAAGTCCGGCAAGCGCGCCGTTCAAGACCATCGTCAGGTCCGGCTTGCCGTAAGCGAATTTGGCGTACAGCATGGCGGCGATAACGCCTGCGGCGGCGGCCAGATTAGTGTTCACGACGACGAGCGACATCAAAGTCGCGTCCTTCGCGCTGCCCAGCGCCAGCACGGAGCCGCCGTTAAAGCCGAACCAGCCCATCCAGAGAATGAACGTGCCGAGCGTGGCGAGCGGCAGGTTTGCGCCGGGCAAGGGATTGACGCGCCCGTCCTCCGCATATTTGCCCATGCGCGGGCCTAAAATGATCGCGCCCGTGAGCGCGGCCCAGCCGCCGACCGAATGCACGATCGTTGAGCCCGCGAAATCGCTGAATCCCATGTCATAGAGCCAGCCCTGTCCCCAGCTCCATGCGCCCTGAATCGGGTAAATCAGGCCCGTCAGAACAGCGGCGAAAATCACGAACGGCCAGAGTTTGATCCGCTCGGCAAGCGTGCCGGAGACGATGGAGGCCGCCGTGGCGACGAAAACCATCTGGAAGAACCAGTCGGACATGACCGAATAGTCGCTGTTTTCCACGACGGCGGCGACCATATCGGCGCTCGGGTCATCGGCGCCCATGAGCATGGCTTCGGCTTCGCTCGGGTTATAAAACAGCGCAAGCGAGCCAATAACGCCGTTAACGTCAACATACATCAGGCTATAGCCGACCAGATAGTACATGATCCCGGCGACGGCGTAGAGCGAGACGTTTTTAAGACAGATCGTCACCGTGTTTTTGGCGCGCACGAGGCCTGATTCAAGCATCGCGAAACCGGCGGCCATCCACATCACGAGAAAGCCGCAGATCAAAAAGCTGAACGTATTGAAAATAAACGCCGTTTCGCCTGAAACGCCGATTGCTTGCGCATAGGCGGTTTTCGCTGCCATCATCCCGCAGAGTGCCAATACCCCGAGAAAAGCGATTTTGATCAGTTTTGCATTCATGGTTTTTCGTCTCCGTAATGTTCCCGCTTACGCCTCTCCCTTCAGGGAGAGGGCAACGAAGCCCGGATTTTCCAAAAGAAAAGCCCGGCTGAGTGGGTGAGGGACCCTCACCGACTGCGGCTAAGGGCGCTTACGTGCCCAAGCCTCGTATCCTCTCCCTGAAGGGAGAGGAGAAAATAATTACAGCGCGTCCTTGCCCGATTCGCCCGTTCTGATCCGCACGGTGCGGGTCAGGTCATAGACGAAAATCTTGCCGTCGCCGATCCGGCCCGTATTGGCCGTGGTCTGGATCGCTTCAACGACCTGGTCTTCCAGCTCCGCCGGAATGGCCAGCTCGATTTTAACTTTTGGCAGGAAGCTCACGGAATATTCCGCGCCGCGGTAGATTTCCGTCTGGCCTTTCTGGCGCCCGAATCCCTTGACTTCCGTGACTGTCAGACCTTCGATGCCAAGCGCGGTGAGAGCTTCGCGCACATCGTCGAGTTTAAACGGCTTGATGACCGCCATTACCATTTTCATAGCCGGTAGACTCCTTTTTCCTAGTCATGCGTATAATGCATAGCCACTATGCGCAGGACGTATAACGTTGAATATTTGACGCATGAATGCAAGTGTTATTTCGTGTATCGAAGACCTATGAGTCAACCGAAAGATAAATCATGACCGAGACAAATGTGGATGCCGCCGTCATCGGCGGCGGAATAGCCGGACTGACGCTTTCCCTGATGCTTGCGAACAGCGGCCTGCGGACCGCCTGTATCGACCGCGCGGATTTAAAGGAAAGCGCGAAAGCCGACAAAGACGGACGCACGATTGCGATTTCGTACGGCTCGCGGCAGATCCTTGAAAAAGCGGGCGTCTGGGAGTTTCTCGCCCCGCAGGCATGCCCGATCGAAACCATCCATATCACTGAAAACGGCGGGCCGGTTTTATTGAATTTTGATAGCGCGGAAGCGCAAGCCGACGCCTTCGGCTGGATCGTCGATATCTCTCTCTTAAGGCGGGTTTTGATCGAGGCGGGTGAGAAGGCGGAGGGGCTCGAGATACTGGCTCCCATGGAAGTTAAAAGAAGAGAGAAACGAGAAACGAGAAACGAGAAAGAAGATCAAATTACCCTCTCGCTTCTCGCTTCTGGCAACTCGCTTCTAGAGCAAACGGTACGTTTGCTCGTCGGCGCCGACGGCCGCCGCTCGCAAATCCGCGAGATGGCGGGAATCGACACAATTTCCCGCGATTACCGGCAGCGGGCGATTGTCTGCGCGGTTATTCACGAAAACAGCCATGACAATATCGCCGTCGAGGATTTCCGCGCCGAGGGGCCCTTGGCGATCCTGCCGATGAATGACGACGAGGCGGGCAATCATCGCTCTTCCGTCGTCTGGACCGAGCATGCGCGTAAAAAAACGTCAGCCGCCAATTATGAAGAAGAGACGTTTAACGCGGCGCTGAACGCGCGTTTTCCCGAACGCTACGGGCGCGTGAAGCTTGCCGGGAAGCGGTTCAGCTATCTGCTTAATCTCGTGCATGCAAAAACCTATATCGGCGACAGGCTCGCGCTGGTGGCGGACGCCGCACACGGCATTCACCCGATCGCGGGGCAGGGGCTCAATATCGGTTTGAGAGACGTGGACGCGCTTGCCGATCTCGTCGGCGAAGCGCACAGGGAAGGCCGGGATATCGGCGGCGCGGAATTATTGATGAAGTATCAGCGCGCGCGGCGGTTCGATAACACGGCGATGGCCGCGGCGACGGATATCTTGAACGGATTGTTCGCGAATGATTTTATGCCAGTTTCGCTGGCGCGGCGGACAGGCTTGCGGATGATCTCGCGCCTCCCGCCCGCCAAACGCTTTTTCATGCGGCAGGCGATGGGCGCGTCAAAACGTTAAACCAGAGACGGTCCCGGTGCAGGCGGTTCAGCTGCTGCTGTAACTGTGGCAGCAGGCCCTTCCGGCGCAGGCGCTGGCGTCGTTCCGGGTTCGGCGCCCTCCATGCCCATCGCTCCCATAAACATTGCCATTGGCCCGCCGGGTCCGTCCATCATGTTATCAAGTCCCGCAAGCATCTTTTCCGGGTTCAAAAAATCACTGCCGATGTCTCCATTCGCCATATCTTTAAGCAATTCGACGATGTTAAGCCCGCCATTTTCATCAAGCAGGCCATCGGTTACATCCATCATGGCCGCCATCATTTGCCCTTGTTGTGCGACGGCGGGATCATCCGACGCCTGCATTTCCGCTATTCTTGCCTCCATCTCCTGTCTTTCCGCCGCCAATTGCTCAGGGTCCACTTCCTGAGCGGCGGGTTGCTCGGACTGTTGGGCCTGATTTAGCGCGTGCTGTGTCATGAGCATTGACATCTCTTATTCCTCCCTAAACGCCGGTCCGTCGGACCACAATCGTGGCCGGGAACGCTTTTTCGATCTTCTTCTCTTTCATGTTCATCAGCGCAAACATCGCCAGTTTCGCTTTCCGCATATTCTTTTGCAGTTTCGGCGGCACTTTCTTGCCCAGATCCTGCATCTTGCCGTTGTGAAGCACCAGGGTCAGTGTCTTTAAATCATCGTCATACTCGATCCAGTTGACCCGGTCTTCGAAAGGCTTGTCGTAAACAATCCAGACATAGCCGTGTTTGTTCACCGCAAGGTCGACGTTGCGTCTGTCCCGCATATCCGGCAACACCGGAAAATCTTCCGGCAGGACGATTTCCTCGTCGTCGTCATCGTCGTCCACTAACGGGCTCATTTACGCCTTTCGATCCTTCTGTACTTATTATACGCAAAACATTGTTCCTGCGCAAAATTCCACTTTTTTATCATTGCAGACAAGGGTTAAGGAGTGGTTGAAATTCAAATCCGTCATCTCGGCCAAAGCGACGACAGGTGCGAAGCGGAGAGATCTGCTGCGCGTAGTGCCTATAGTGGATTGAATAATTAATGCGCCATCCACTCCAGCTTTTATGCGATCGCGCGGCGCGCATTTTTAAAACTACAGAGCGCGCAGAGAACGCAGAGAATCGAGCTCTTGAAAAAAACTCTGCGCCCTCTGCGATCTCTGTAGTTTAAATTTTCTGGCAATAATCCGGGCGCAAAAATGGATCATTATTTATTCAAGTGACTATATCGTGTCCCCCTTAAGAGGAAAGCCGGAATCTTCTTATGCGCCGCCTGACGTAGATCCCGGCTTTCACCGGGATGATAATAAGAACACCTAAAACGGAACCGGGTAATCTTTGCGCACGTCCTCGATATCGGCCAGAACCTCTTCAGACAAATGAACGTCATGCGCGCCGATATTGGTTTTGAGCTGGTCCATAGTCGTCGCGCCGATAATAGAGGACGTCACGAACGGCCTTGAGAGCGTAAAGGCGATCGCCATCTGGCAGATATTCAGCCCGTGCTTGACGGCGACGGCCATATAGGCTTTGACGGCCGCGTTCACGGCTTTCGTATCGCGGAACAGCTTGCGGTCGTCGAGACTCCAGCGCGAGCCCTCCGGTCTTGCGCCGTCGAGATATTTGCCCGTCAATACGCCCCCGCCCAGCGGCGACCACGCCAACAGCCCGCAATCCTCGAGCGCGGAAATCTCCGCCAGATCGTTTTCATACAGGCGGCAGATCAGGCTGTATTCGTTTTGCACAGACGCCACGCGCGGCAGGTTTTTGACGTCTGATAGTTGCAGGTATTTCATCACGCCCCACGCGCTGTCATTCGACAGGCCCGCCGCGCGGATTTTCCCCGCCTTTATAAAACCGTCGAAGGTTTCGAGAATTTCAAGAATGCCGTCCAGCTCGGCTTTCGGGTCCGTGTGGATGGCCGTGAAATCCCAGTGCTTGCCATGATGGTAATTCGGGCGGTTCGGCCAATGCAGCTGGTACAGGTCGATGTAATCCGTTTGCAGACGTTTGAGAGACTGATCCAGCGCGGTTTCCATTTCCGCGCGCGAAATCGGCGCGCCGCCGCGAATGTAAGGGAAGCCCGGCCCGGTGATTTTGCTGGCGAGAACGATTTGATTGCGGTTGTTTCTCTCCGCAAACCAGGCGCCGATGAATTCTTCCGTCTTGCCTTGCGTTTCCGGGGCAGGCGGCACGGCGTACAGCTCCGCCGTATCGAAGAAATTAACGCCGCGCTCCAGCGCGTAATCCATCTGTTCAAAGGCCTCGTCCCGCGTGTTCTGGCCGCCCCATGTCATTGTGCCGAGACAAATGCGGCTGACCTCAATATCGGTGTGCCCGAGCTTGGTGGTTTGCATGTTCTTTTCCCCTTTTGCCCTTTTTATCCAACGGGATGAAAGGTAGGGGAAATGGCGGAAGAGTCAAACGCATAGAAAAGGGCGTAGATGCTTGCGCCCTTTTTAACAATAAGTAACTCCTCTGTTCAGTCTCTTCCTTACATCGTGCCGTGGCCTACATCGCCCCGTGGAACGTGCGGTTGATCACGTCTTTTTGCTGTTCCTTGGTGAGCTTGATGAAGTTCACGGCGTAGCCCGAAACACGGATCGTGAGCTGCGGGTAGTTCTCCGGATGCTCCATCGCGTCCATCAGCATATCGCGGTCCAGCACGTTGATATTGACGTGGTGGCCGCCCTGGCAATGCTCGTTAGGACCAAAGTAACCGTCGAGGATGCCGGCGAGATTCGTCGCGCGCTCGTCCTCGCTGCGGCCCAGAGCTTTCGGCACGAAGGAAATCGTGTTGGAAATCCCGTCCTGCGAATGCTTGTAGTCGAGGCTCGCTACCGACATCATCGAGGCAATCGCGCCCTTGGAATCGCGTCCGTGCATCGGGTTCGCGCCCGGGGCGAACGGCTCGCCCTTCTTGCGCCCGTCCGGCGTGGAGCCGGTTTTCTTGCCGTAAACGACGTTGGACGTGATCGTCAGGATCGACTGCGTCGGCGTCGCGTCGCGGTAGCAAGGATACTGGCGCAGCTTGTTCATGAAGTGCTCGACCAGCCAGCGCGCGATTGAGTCCACGCGCTCGTCATTATTGCCGTAGCGCGGCGGATCGCCCTCAATCTCGTAATCGACGGCCAGACCGTTCTCGTCACGGATGACTTTCACTTTCGCGTACTTGATCGCGGCCAGCGCGTCGGCGACGACCGACAGCCCCGCCATGCCGCAGGCCATGGTGCGGAAGATATCGCGGTCGTGCAGCGCGAACATCAGCCGTTCATAGGCGTATTTGTCGTGCATGAAGTGAATGACGTTAAGCGTATTGACGTAGACGCGCGCCAGCCAGTCCATCATCGGCTCGAACTTGCGCAAGACCTCGTCATAGTCGAGATATTCGCTCGCAACGGGCTCGGCGGCCGGGCCGACCTGCGCGCCGGACAGTTCGTCCACGCCGCCATTGATGGCGTAAAGCAGGGTCTTGGCCATGTTGACGCGCGCGCCGAAGAACTGCATCTGCTTGCCGATGCGCATCGCCGACACGCAGCAGGCGATGCCGTAATCATCGCCCCAGTAGGAGCGCATCAGATCGTCGTTCTCGTACTGGATCGAGCTTGTGTCGATCGAGGCCTTGGCGCAGAAGTTCTTGAAGTTTTCCGGCAGCTTCTGCGACCAGAGAACGGTGAGGTTCGGCTCCGGCGCGGGGCCAAGGTTATAAAGCGTCTGCAGCAGGCGGTAGCTGGACTTCGTGACCAGCGGACGCCCGTCGACGCCGACGCCGCCGATGCATTCGGTCACCCATGTCGGATCGCCCGAGAACAGCGCGTCATAATCCGGCGTACGCAGGAACCGCACGATTCTGAGCTTGATCACGAAGTGATCGATGAAAGCCTGGATCTGCTCTTCCGTGTATTTGCCGTCCTTGATGTCGCGTTCGGCGTAGACGTCGAAGAAGGTCGACACGCGGCCCAGAGACATTGCCGCGCCGTTCTGCTCTTTCACGGCTGCGAGATAGCCGAAATAGGTCCACTGGATCGCCTCTTTCACGTCGGCGGCCGGGCCGGAAATGTCATAGCCGTAGAAGGAAGCCATTTCTTTCAGGTCCTGAAGCGCGCGGATCTGGTCGGTGATTTCCTCGCGGGCGCGAATCACGTCCTCGCTCATATTGACCATGTCATAGGTCGCCTGTTGCTCTTTTTTATCTTCAATCAGGCGGTCCACGCCGTACAGCGCCACGCGGCGGTAATCGCCGATGATCCTGCCGCGCCCGTAAGCGTCGGGCAGACCCGTGACAATGCCGGACTTTCTCGCTGCGCGCATTTCCGGGGTATAGGCGTCGAAGACGCCCTGGTTATGCGACTTGCGGTACTTGGTGTAAATCTCGTCAACCAGCGGGTCCATCTTGAAGCCGTAAGCCTCAAGGCCCGAATCGACCATGCGCACGCCGCCCGCGGGCATGATCGCGCGTTTAAGGGGCGCGTCGGTCTGAAGTCCGACTATTTCCTCAAGCTGATCGTTGATGTACCCGGCCTTGTGCGCCGTAATGGAGGCGATGACGGAGGTGTCGGCGTCAAGAACGCCGCCGTTCTCGCGCTCTTTCTTTAAAAGCTCGCTCAGCTCTGCCCAGAGCTTGCGGGTGCTTTCCGCCGGTCCGGCCAGAAACGACGGGTCGCCTTCGTAAGGCGTGAAATTTTGCTGGATGAAGTCACGGACGTCGATGTCTTTCTTCCAGACGCCTGACGTAAAACCGCGCCAGCTCTTTTCCGGAGCGTTGCCTGCGCCCCAAAATTCTTTCTTCTCCGTGCCAATGCCTGCTGCCGGTTCTCCGCGATTGCTCATAAAACCCTCCAAAAAACTTTGCGGTTACTGTGTTTCGATACTCCTAGTATACACGTATCAGGACTAAATTTGTATTGTTTAGACCAGATTTCAGGTGCGACAAATTGTCGCACCCCCTGCATAAGAGCATTATAATCGTCTGTCAGATAAACATGGAGCATAAACGCCCGCTTGTTAACAGGCCGTTAATTCTTTATCTCGTGCGGCGCGTCAGCTGGCGGCGCATGCGTGCGCAGGAACCTCTGCCAGCTTAGCCTTTAATGGCGCGTTTTCATTCGCGCTTGCCGCAGCGCGCGCGTATCCAAGGGCAATCTTGTTAATGCGCTCGGCTTCTGGCCCCGTAAATTTCACCCGCGATGCGATCTCTTCGGGGCTGAGCCCGTTTTCTCTTACAAGCCCGCAAAAAACCTCGTCCATCCAACTAGAGTCGAGAAGATGGGGTTCCTCTAGAAACACGTCTTCCAGATCAATTTCAATTCGCTCGTAATTATCCAGAAGCGGCGCAAGGACGCATTTACGGAAAAACTCGCCTGTGGCGTCCCTCATTTCCAGTGCCGCAGCCTCCATAAAGCGCCCGGCAACATGGCTTTTATACCTGGAGACGCATTCCGCTTGTCTTTCGGCGGAGAGTTCGCTTCCCGGCTTTCCCGGCGGCGCGTTTCCCTCGCCAAAATCCGCAAGACGAATTTCGAACACACTAACGCCATCTGACATTACACCCTCCAGTGTCAGTAAGTTAAACCGCGCCGTTTATATCGCAAATCCTGTCGTGTTTTGCAATATTGTAATATGCGAAATTTGGTCTATTTTTTAATTAGCTCTCTCCCTTCAGGGAGAGGATGTACAAGACGATGAAAGCGATAAAATATGAAACTCACAGCGCTGCTTGTTACAGCTTTTTTTCTTTCTATGAATGCTCCGGCCTTCGCTCAAGACCGCGTGGCTCCCGAGTCGCGTGAACAGATCACGCTTTCCTACGCGCCTTTGGTGAAAAAGGTCGCCCCGGCGGTGGTCAGTATTTCCTCGACGCGTACGGTCACGACTTCGGGCTTTCGCCATCCGTTCATGGACGATCCGTTTTTCGCGCCGTTTTTTGGCCGGGATTTCTTCGGTCGGGGCGGCCTCTCCAGAAAACGCGTCGAGGCGGCCCTCGGCTCCGGCGTGATCGTGCAGCCGGACGGCCTTGTGGTGACGAATTCGCACGTGATCCGCGGCGCCGATGAAATCAAGGTTGCGCTTAATGACGGGCGCGAGTTCGAGACGGAAGTCCTCGTTGACGACGAGCCATCGGATATTGCCCTGCTGCGCATTCAGGCGGACAGGGGGATGAAATTCCCTCATGCGCCCGTCAGGCCCAGTGACGCCCTTGAGGTCGGCGATCTGGTGCTGGCGATCGGCAATCCTTTTGGCGTCGGTCAGACTGTGACGAGCGGCATTGTCTCCGCGCTGGCGCGCCCGAACCTGAACATCAACGACTATAACTTTTTCATTCAGACCGACGCGGCCATCAATCCGGGCAATTCCGGCGGGCCGCTTGTGTCGATGGACGGCCATGTCGTCGGCATCAACACCGCGATTTATTCGCGCAGCGGCGGCTCGCTCGGGATCGGTTTCGCCGTGCCGTCAGAAATGGTTCTGACCGCTCTGACGGCCGAGAAAGCCGGGTTTGCCGATGCGCGGGGCGTGGCGCGCGCCTGGCTCGGGATTGGCGCGCAGGCGATTGACGCGGATCTGGCTGAAAACCTGAGACTCGAAAACCCGCAAGGGGTTCTGGTGGCGGATCTTCATCCGCAAAGCCCGCTGAGAAAAGCGGGGCTGGAGCGCGGAGACGTGATTATCGAACTCAATAACAAGGGCGTGCGCGATCCTTCCGAACTCAAATTCCGCTGGGCGCAGGTCCCGATCGGCGAGCGCGCGCTTGTGACCTTCGTCCGGCAGGGCGAGCGCAAGAAAGTCGGCGTGGACGCGATGCTGCCGCCCGATGAGCCGCCGCGCAATGAAACAAAGCTGGACGGCAGGCATCCTTTGCAGGGCGCGACGATCGCCAACGTCAACCCGGCCGTCGCGTTTGAGCTTGGCATCGCCGCCGAAGAGGGCGTCGTTGTTACGAATGTTGAGGGGCGCTCGCCCGCGGCGCGGCTCGTCCGGCCCGGCGATTTACTCGTACAGATCAATAACGTGGATTTGAGCTCCGTGCGCCAGACCGTGGACGCGCTGGGCCGCAGCGGCTATAGCATCGATCTCGTCTTCAATCGCGGCGGACAGTTGCGGCGCGTGATGTTGCGGTAGTCTTTTTAAATTTGAATCGCAAAGACGCGAAGGCGCAAAGCGCTCTATAAAAAAAGTGCCGCAGGCATTTTAAAAACCGCGAATGGACGCCAATACACACGAATAGTTTCTCTTATAATTTGCGTTCATTCGCGTGAATTCGCGGTAAAAATGCGCTTCGCGCTGATGCATCGCTCAAAAATCTTTGCGTCTTCGTGCCTTTGCGATTCAAAAGAATTTGTGTCTTAGTGATTAAATATGACAGACCTGTTTCAAAACAAAGATACAGAATATCAAGCCCCGCGTCCGCTTGCCGATCTTCTGCGCCCGGAAAAGCTTGAGGAGATCGCCGGGCAGGAGCATTTGACCGCACCCGGCGCGCCGGTGCGTAAAATGGCGGAGGGCCGGCGCGTCGCCTCCATGATCCTCTGGGGGCCGCCGGGGACGGGCAAGACGACTCTCGCGCGGATTCTCAGCTCTCATACCGACCTGCATTTCGAGCAGATTTCCGCGATCTTTTCCGGCGTGGCCGATCTCAAAAAAGTTTTCGAAAGCGCAAAAATCCGCCGCCGGAACGGGCAGGGAACCCTTTTATTCGCCGATGAAATCCACCGCTTTAACAAGTCGCAGCAGGACGCGTTCCTGCCGGTCGTCGAGGACGGCACGATCTCGCTGATCGGCGCGACGACGGAAAACCCGTCCTTTGAGCTTAACGCCGCTTTGCTGTCCCGCTGTCAGGTGTTTGTGCTGAAACGGCTGGATGACGCGGCGCTGGAAACGCTTTTGACGCGCGCGGAAGTGCAGGCGGGCCGCGAGTTGCCTTTAACGACGGACGCCCGCGAAACGCTGAAAGCCATGGCGGACGGGGACGGCCGTTATGCGCTCTCGCTCGCGGAACAGGTTTTTGCGCAGGCCGATACGGAGCTGAGCGCCGAAGACCTGATGAGCCTCGTCCAGAAACGCGCGCCGCTCTATGATAAGTCCGACGAAGGGCATTACAACCTGATCTCCGCGCTGCATAAATCCGTGCGCGGCTCCGATCCGGACGCCGCGCTGTACTGGTTCGCGCGCATGCTTGCGGGCGGCGAAGACCCGCGCTTTCTGGCACGGCGCATGACTCGCATGGCTTTCGAGGATATAGGCCTTGCCGACCCTCAGGCCCTGCCGCAATGCATAGCCGCGTGGGAAGCCTATGAGCGGTTGGGGAGTCCGGAGGGCGAACTTGCGCTGGTTCAGGCTTTGATTTATCTCGCATGCGCGCCGAAATCGAACGCGGCCTACCGGGCGGAAAAAGCGGCAAAACGCGCGGCGAAGGAGACGGGTTCTCTGGCGCCGCCGATGCATATCCTCAACGCCCCGACGAAACTGATGAAAGAGATCGGTTATTCGGAAGGTTATCAATACGACCACGACGCGCCGGACGCCTTTTCCGGGCAGGATTACTTCCCCGAAGAGATGGAGCGCCGGAAATTCTACGACCCGCCCGAGCGGGGCTTCGAGCGGGAGATCAATAAACGGCTGGAATACTGGAAGAAGTTGCGGCGGGAGAAGACTAAATAACTGGACTTAGTTGAGTTAATAAACTAAGATAAAGGTATGAAGGAAATCGAAGCCACGACGCACGAATTCAAGACGCATTTCTCAGCCTTTCTGCGCCGGTTGCAGGCGGGCGAGGCGCAGCGAGTCATCGTTAAAAACCGCGGCGAGCCGGTCGGCGCCTTTTCCCTGTATGAAGAGCAAAAGCCCGTGCGCCGTCTCGGCGGCATGGAGGGCGAGATTGAAATCGACTGGGATCAATGGAACGCGCTCGACAAGGAAATCGAGGACGAAATCTATCGCAATCTCGACGGATACTTAGAGCCTGAAGAAAATGAATCTTCTTCTTGATACCAACGCCTTTATCTGGGCGCTTTCAAATCCGGGGGCGCTCGATGCGAAAACGCATGCCCTGCTGCTTGACCCCGCGAACATTGTTTACTTCAGCG
This sequence comes from uncultured Pseudobdellovibrionaceae bacterium, assembly GCA_964498755.1. GTDB lineage: Bacteria > Pseudomonadota > Alphaproteobacteria > Micavibrionales > Micavibrionaceae > RZZS01. Next base: position 17,653 of record CAZCIB010000044.1, read on the forward strand.
AGACTTCGCTGCACGAGATCGCCATCAAAATTTCCGTGGGCAAGTTCGCTAGGACGAAAATGCCATCCCATTTCGTCCGCAGAGCTTATCAGGCTGGATTTCTGGAGTGCGATTTGACGAAGGACACGTATGACGCATACGCGGAGTTGCCGCTATATCACCGCGATCCGTTCGACCGGATGATCATTGCGCTTGCGATCCGCAATAACATGACCGTCATGACATCCGACAGGATTTTTACGCGGTATCCGGTCTCGGTTCACTTACTTTAACTTTTCCTCGTGCGCCTTGCTCTCGCGGATCATCAGGTAAACGCCGCTCGCGATAATGACGGCGGCCCCGGCCAAAGTCCAGAAATCAGGAAAATCCCCGAACAGCAGAACGCCGAACAAAACGCCCCAGATAATCTGGGTGTACTGGAACGGCGCGGCGACGGCTGAGAGCGCGAAACGAAAGCTCAAGGAAACGAAGAACACGCCGCAGCCGTAAGCGAGCCCGCCAGTGATAAAAATCGCTTTGTCGAACAGGTTCTCCGGTAGCTCGAAGTCTGTCAATACGAATGGCGCGCAGGCAATGGCCGTAATAAGGAACGGATAAAATGCGAGCGAGAGCAAGGTTTCGCCATCGCCCAGAGCGCGGCTGATCGTATGAAAAAAAGAAACCACGAGTAACAGCGCAAAACATGCCAGCATGGCGATTTCCATTTCCACGAATCCCGGACGGATTGCAATCAGGACGCCGATAAAGCCGACGATGATGGCCGCCCACCTGTGAACTCCGATCCTGTCTTTAAAAACGGGTATGGAAATCAGCGCAACAACGAAGGGAAAACAAAACAGGATCGTATAAACCGTTGTCATCGGCAGCTGCGAAAAACTGTAGAATGCCAGCGGCAAGGCCGCCGCGTTTAACACGCCGCGGGCGAGATGAAAGATCTTTTTGTTTGTCTTTAAAGTCTGCTCAAAACCGCCGAGGGCCGGGGAAAGCGCTGAAAAAAAGATTGTAGAAACAACCGCAAAGACAAACGAAACCTGCAGGACTTCATAACTGGCGCTCAGCCATTTTGATGCGGCGTCACCCGCCGAAAAGCAGAAAAATCCGAAAGCGGAAAAGAAAATGCCTTTTAATGCCTGAG
>CAZCIB010000045.1:0-18553 GCA_964498755.1 uncultured Pseudobdellovibrionaceae bacterium
CCCCTCCCTCTCCCCGGGGAGAGGGTAGCGAGGCTCAGCTTTTCTTGTAAAGAAAAGCGATAGCCGAGATTGGGTGAGGGGAAAAACCTTGTAACTCGCAACTCATGACTCGCGACTCGTCACTCCTTCCCCTTGCCCTTTGTCCTTCAACCCGCTATTCATTGGGCATGAATAAGCCTCTGCAACTGACATCCCGTAAATGCGGCCCCTTGAACGGCGGCGCCCGCATTCCGGGCGATAAATCGATGTCGCACCGCGCCCTCATGCTTGGCGCGCTTACGGTCGGCGAGACCATTATTAGCGGCCTATTGGAGGGCGAGGACGTTCTCTGCACGGCGCAGGCCATGAAAGCGCTGGGCGCAAAAGTCTACAAAACCGATGACGGGCTCTGGCATACCTATGGCGTTGGAATCGGCGGCTTTCATGAGCCCGATCAGGTTCTGGACATGGGCAACAGCGGCACATTGGCGCGGCTGCTCGCGGGGCTTGCGGGCGGCAATAACATCACCGTTTTCCTGAGCGGCGACAGATCGCTCAACAAACGCCCGATGCGGCGCGTCATCACCCCGCTCGAGCAGATGGGCGTGCAGTTTACTTCCCGCGAGAAGGGCCGCCTGCCGATGTCGATCAGGGGGCCGGAGACCTTGCTGCCGATTGAATACGAGTTGCCTGTCGCCTCGGCGCAGGTGAAATCCGCCGTTCTGCTCGCGGGCCTGAACGCGCCGGGTACTACAACTATCATTGAGCGCAGTCCCACGCGCAATCACACCGAAAACATGCTGCGCCATTTCGGCGTCGACGTGACCACGGAGCAGCGAGAAGACGGCGCATTCGTCGTCAGCGTTCCGGGCCAGCAGGAGCTCAAGCCCTGCGCCGTTGATATTCCGGCGGATATCTCTTCCGCCGCGTTCCCGCTTGTTGCGGCGTTGTTGATTGAGGGCTCTGATATCCGGCTGCCCAATGTCGGCGTCAACCCGCGCCGCACCGGTTTGATCGAGGTTTTGCAGGAGATGGGCGCGGATATCAAAATCGAGAACCGCCGCGATCAGGCGGGCGAGCCCGTCGCCGATCTGATCGTAAAAAACAACGGGCCCCTTAAGGGAATTACGGTGCCGCCCGAGATCGTTCCAAGCATGATCGACGAATTCCCGGTTCTCGCCATGGCGGCGGCCTGCGCTATAGGAACCACGACCATGTCCGGTCTTGCCGAACTCCGCGTCAAGGAGAGCGATCGGTTGCAACTCGTGGCCGACGGTCTGGCGGCTTGCGGCGTGAACGTTGAAACAGGCGAAGATTCAATGACCATGCGCGGCACGGGCAAGCCGCCCAAAGGCGGCGCGTTCATCGCTACCGAACTCGATCACCGCATCGCGATGAGTTTTCTCATTCTGGGCTGCGTGACGGACGAGCCGGTCGAAATCGACGACGCCCGCCCGATCGCCACCAGCTTCCCGGCCTTCGCGGAATTGATGAACGAGCTGGGCGCGGGGATAGAATTGGTAGGAAAACCATGACCAACACGAATATCATCGCCATAGACGGGCCTGCGGCGAGCGGGAAGGGGACGCTTGCCAGAAAACTGGCCGAGGCGCTCGATTACGCGCATCTCGATACGGGCAAGCTGTACCGCGCCGTCGGCATCCGCATCTTGAGAAAACATCATGATCCAGGAAATGAACGCGACGCCGTCGCGGCCGCGCAGGAGATGATGGAGCATTTCAGCCCGGAATTCCTGTTCAACCCCGAGCTTGGCAATGACGACGTCGGCGAGGCGGCCTCGAAAGCCAGCCAGTTCCCGGGCGTGCGCGACGCGCTTTTGCAACTTCAGAAAAACTTCGCGGCCAATCCGCCGGATGGCAAGAAAGGCGCGGTTCTCGACGGACGCGATATCGGCACGGTCGTGTGCGCGGAAGCCAAAATCAAGATCTTCATCGTCGCCGATACCGCCGTGCGCGCGCAAAGGCGATATAAAGAGTTGCATTCAAAGGGAATAGACGTTACATATGAGGCCGTTTTCGCGGATATGCAAAGACGCGACGAGAGGGATTCAGGCAGAGACGCCGCGCCTCTCAAACCTGCGGAGGACGCGTTCGTCATGGATACGACGCATCTGACCGTCAGGGAAGTCTTTGAAAGGGCAATGAATATTGTCGATTCCGCAAAACATTAAGCCCCCGTCTTTCCTGGCCTGACGGCTGGACAAAAGGAAAGCGCGTGGAGGCTAGACAATCTTGAAAGGAAACTGAACTTTAACATGGCACACGCTGCAGCAAACATACCCGATAACACGGAGTCCACGGACTTCGCCGCTCTGCTCAACGAGCAGCTTAAAGATCAAAACTCATTCGAAGGAACGGTCGTGGAAGGCACGGTCGTTGACGTGGAAGACGATCACGTCGTCATCGACGTCGGCCTCAAGGCCGAAGGCCGCGTTCCTTTGCGTGAATTCACCACGCCCGGACAGGATCCGGAAATCCGCAAGGGCGATACGGTCGAGGTTTTCGTCGAACGCATGGAAAACCGCCAGGGCGAGGCAATGCTCTCCCGCGAAAAGGCGCGCCGCGAAGAGGTCTGGATCGACCTTGAGAAAAACCACGAGAAGGGCGAGCGCGTCACCGGCGTGATCTTCGGCCGCGTCAAGGGCGGCTTTACGGTCGATCTCGGCGGTGCGATGGCCTTCCTGCCCGGAAGTCAGGTGGACATCCGCCCGATCCGCGACGTATCGCCGCTGATGGGCACGCCCCAACCGTTCCACATCCTGAAAATGGACCGCAGCCGCGGCAACATCGTCGTGTCCCGCCGCGCTGTTCTCGAAGAATCTCGTGAGGAAGCGCGCAGCGATCTGCTCGAAAACCTGGCTGAAGGTCAGGTTCTGCAGGGCGTGGTCAAGAACATCACCGATTACGGCGCGTTCGTTGATCTCGGCGGCGTTGACGGTCTGCTCCACGTCACCGATATTTCCTGGAAGCGCATCAACCATCCGAACGAGGCGCTGACGATCGGCCAGACGGTCGACGTGCAGGTGATCCGCTATAACGAGGATAACCAGCGCATTTCCTTGGGCATGAAACAGCTTGAAACCGATCCGTGGCATGGCGTTCAGGAACGCTTCGCCGTCGGTTCGCGTCTCACGGGCCGGATCACGAACATCACCGATTACGGCGCGTTCGTAGAGCTCGAGGACGGCATTGAAGGTCTGGTGCACGTTTCCGAAATGTCCTGGACGAAAAAGAACGCGCCTCCGGGCAAGATCGTTTCCACGTCTCAGGAAGTCGAGGTTATGGTGCTCGACGTCGATACCGACAAGCGCCGCATCTCGCTTGGCCTCAAACAATGCCAGGAAAATCCGTGGCAGCTTTACGCCGACAGCCACAAAGTTGGCAACGAGATTGAGGGCGAAATCCGCAATGTCACCGAGTTCGGCCTGTTTGTCGCGCTCACCGATGAAATCGACGGCATGGTGCACATGTCGGACATCTCATGGGACGAGCAGGGCGAGGATGCGCTGAAAGAGTACAGCAAGGGCCAGACGGTTAAGGCCAAGATCCTTGAAATGGACCCCGATAAAGAACGCGTTGCCCTCGGCATCAAGCAGCTTAAAGAGGATCCGTACCAAGGCGGCCTTGACGGCGTTGCCAAGGGTTCCGTCGTGACCTGTACCGTTAAGGAAATAACCTCCGGCGGGATCGAAGTGGAAGTCTCGGAAGGCCTGACCGGCTTCATCAAGAAGACCGATCTTTCCCGCGAGCGCTCCGAACAGCGCCCGGACCGCTTCGCCGTCGGCGAAAAGGTCGATGCGAAAATCACGTCCCTCGACAAGAAAGCCCGCAAGGTCGGCCTGTCGATCAAGGCGCGTGAAATCGAGGAAGACAAGGCCGCGATGGAAGCCTTCGGCTCGACCGAGAGCGGCGCGTCTCTGGGCGATATTCTGGGCGCCGCGCTTCAGGAAGAGCAAAAAGAGCAGCCGGAAGAAAAGCCCGCTAAAAAATCCAAATCCAAAAAAATCAAGGAAGCGGAAGAAGCGTCAGCCGAAAAAGCCGCCGAGTCTGAAGAACAGGCCGGGACGCTGCATCCTGATGGAACGGATACGGAAACAAAAGAGTAAGGCTTGTTATAAAGAATACCCTTGCCGAATATTACTGGTCTCCTTCGCTTTCGGATTACAAGGGAAATAAAGGCCGGGATCCTGAACTATCAGGTTCCCGGCTTTTTTGTGGCCAAACGTCTGCGCCGCGCGATTTTTTCTACGCCTGACGCAGCGCATATGTTAACTTCTTTGTAAAAAGAGGAGGAAAAATGCCCGTCGACGCCGAAACTTTACACAAACTGCACCTGAAGAGATTATCGCTCGGCCTGTTCAAAAAGGCCGCGCCGCAAAATTACAAGGCCCTGTCGCAAAATATACTCGGCCTGAATTTCATAAATCCCGTCGGCCTCGCCGCAGGCTACGATAAATACGCGCAGGCCGTTCCGGCTTTTGAACGGCTGGGCTTCGGATTTGCCGAACTCGGCAGCGTGACGCCGCTGGAGCAGCCCGGAAATCCCCGTCCGCGCATGCATTGTCTCAAAGCCGACAAGGCGATGATCAACCATATGGGCCTTAATAATCCCGGATTTGACGCGTTCTCTGAAAGGGTGCAAACGCACAGGGCCAGCCTTAAATACATGCCCGTCTTTGTAAACCTCGCCAAGGGCAAGGCGCAGGAAGATACGGCCGCCGATTATCTCGCCGGGCTTGAGCGTTTTGAAAAGCATGCGGATGCGATCGTTTTAAACCTGTCCTGTCCCAACGTTACCGGCTTTAAAAACATGCAGGACATTGAAATCGCCGGGCCTGTTCTGGGAAAAGTCAGGAACCTGCGCGCAGAGAAAAACCTCAAAACGCCCGTTCTGGTGAAAATCGGCCCCGATCTTGCGGCGGACGATTTGGAAGCCTTTGTGAACCTGATTACGGAAGCCGGAATTGAGGGCATTGTCGCGACGAACCTCACCCACGCGCGGCCCGAAAGTCTTAAAACCCGGCCCTTGCCCGAAAAGGGCGGTCTGAGCGGCCCGCCAATGCGCGCGCAGGCGACAAAGACAATCGCCGAGATTTACCGCCTCACGCAGGGCAAGCTCGTCATTATCGGCGTTGGCGGGATAGCGGGCGCGCAGGACGCCTACGATAAAATACGCGCAGGCGCGTCCCTGATCGAACTGTACACGGGGCTCGTCTATCACGGCATGGGCCTTGCGGCGGAGATCGCGTCAGGGCTGGACGCGCTTCTCAAGCGCGACGGCTTTGCGCATATCTCCGAGGCCGTCGGCGCGGACGTCCGGGAAAAGAGGGAAGCGGCTTAGAGCCATGAGAACAGCATAATTTAAGGCATTATTTTTTGCTTCTGACTTTTCCCCGCCTCTGCGTATGCGCCTCGCGATCATACGCCCGCACCATAAAGCAAGAATTATCCAGATCACCGTTAGCGTGAAACGCCTGAGGAGATCAAAACCGGCAACGCGGCGCGGCATACCTGGAACGGACGCGTGTTATCGTCATTTGAATAAATAATGGCCCATTTTTTGGGCCTGATTAACGTTAGAAAAATTTAAACTACAGAGATCGCAGAGGGCGCAGAGTTTTTTTCAAGGATCTTATTCTCTGCGTTCTCTGCGCGCTCTGTAGTTTTATAGTTCCTTGCATAAATAATTGTCCGCCTTCACCCTGATTTTCTTTTCTGAAAATCTTCAAACTACAGAGAAAAGGAGGGCGAGGAGAACAGCGCGGCCGCTACAAAACTCCTTATGCTCCTCTTCTCTGTAGTTTTAAAACGCGCAGCTTCATAAAAGCCAGAGCGGATGGCGCATTAATTATTCAATCCACTATAAAATAAGAGCTGCGCGCTGCTGCATAAAAGCTGGAGCGGATGACGCATTAAATATTCAATCCACGATAATCAATCTGCCAGATGTCGGTAATCCGACCGGCAATCTTAGCCGCCTTTTTTCGCGCGCTCGATCCCGTCCATAATCAGTTTTTTTGCTTCCTTGACGTCGCCCCAGCGCACGGTCTTAACCCATTTTCCGGGCTCGAGATCCTTGTAATGCGTGAAGAAGTGCTCGATCACGTCCCGCTGAATCGCGCGCATATCCTCGGTGTCGCGGATATTTCCGTGATAGGGATGCAAGTGATCGGCCGGAACCGCCATAATTTTCTCGTCCATGCCGGCTTCGTCCTCCATCACCAGAACGCCGATCGGGCGCGCGGCCATTACCGCGCCGGCCATAACCGTCGTGCGGCTGATCACAAGACAGTCAACGGGATCGCCATCGTCCGAGAGCGTATGCGGGATAAAGCCGTAATTCCCGGGATAGCGCATCGAGGTATGCAGGAACCTGTCGACGATAACGGCGCCGGACTCTTTATCAAGTTCGTATTTCACGGGCTCGCCGCCCATCGGGTTTTCGATGATGACGTTCACGCCTTCCGGCGGGTTTTTCCCTGTCGCGATTTTACTAATCAGCATTCAATGTCCTTTTCACTTTTTATTTGTTCCTCGCTTCGCCCTGCGGGCATCACGAGCTTGCTTCCATACATAAACAATGTGTCGCTGAACGCAACAACCAATTTCACGCAATACCCGACCGTCGCCAGATAAAGCCAGTCCTCGAAGACGCCGTAGAAAGCGAGAAAACAGAAAAGATAGGTGTCGACGAACTGGGAAACAACCGTGCTGCCGTTATTGCGCAGCCAAAGGCGTTTCTCGCCGGTTTTTTCCCTGATCCTGTTATACAGCCAGACGTCGAGATGCTGGCTGATCATGTAGACGAACAAGCCGACGGCGACGATACGAAAGGACGCGTCGAACACTTCGTCCATCGCCGCGCTGAGCGGCTCGATCCCGTCCGCCGGCGCAGCAAGCCGCGTCAGCTGGATGACAATCTGAAAAACGATATTGGCGGCGAGGCTGATGCGTACCGTTTGATAAGCGGCGCGCTTGCCGAAATATTCCGTCATCATATCGGAAGAAAAGAAGATTGCGCTGAACAGAATTGTTCCGAGCGTGACCGGAAAGCCGAACGCTTCAATCACTTTCGCGTCGGTAATCCCGATCACGAGCAGGATCGTCACAATATAACCCTGCAGCCAGGCCTGTCCCATGCGCGCAGCCGCGACGGCGCCGCCAAGGCTCAGAATCAGAACAAGGACAAACAGCAGTTCGTTTGAAAGCATAATGGTCTATTCTCTGGCAAAATTTCATTTTGTTTCGGCAAAGCTATACAAGAAATCAGGGAAAAGAGATACACTGAAAACATGAAGTCCGGAATCCGCACAATATTGCCTTTAATCACAGCTTGCGCGCTTTCGGCCTGCGCGCCTTTGCCGTTTGGCGAGCCTGATCCCGTTCTGGTTTCCTCAACGTATTTGTGTGACGAGGGGCGCACGTTCACGGCCTCGTTTGATCCGCAGGGACGCAAGGCCTCGCTTCTCGTGAACGGAACAACGATGATCCTCTACCGCCGGGACTCGGCCGATGCGACGGCGGTTTTCACTGGGCGCGGCATGAAACTGAATGTCAGCAACGACGAGCCGCCTGTTGTCTGGCTCGAGCAGAACGGCATTGTTCATTACCGCCGCTGCGTTCAGGAACGTAAGGAAGGTTAGGTTCCGGTCTGGTCCAGATCCAGAAGCGCGGTGTTTACGTCATGCATCCGGTCCAGAAGCGCCGTCATTATTTGACGTATGATTGGCGGAGTCTGTTTGATCTGCTGATTCACAAGGCTTGGCGGCAGGATATAAAGCTCGCAATCGTTATGGGCGCGGACTGACAAGGTGTACGTGTCAAAGCGCAGCAAAGCCATTTCTCCGAAGATTTCACCCTCACCCAAGGTTGCCAGGATGAAAATACCCTGCGCAGTTTCCCGGTACACCTCAACATTTCCGGTCTTGACCGCATATGCGCAGTCGCCCAGCTGTCCTTGCTGCACAATGACCTCGCCCGCCTCGAATTTTTGGGTTTGGGCCGAGCCTTCGAGATATTCCTTTACGTCTCTTTGCATTTGAAAATGAAGCCGCGTTCACTCATTGATTAAGACTAAATTGTAACATACCTTATGTGACTGATATTCACAACATGCGGAATAGGGCGTGAATTCAAAGTTTTTCCTGTGTATGATGTAAGACTGTTATGGACACTCTTCTCTCTCTCCTCAATGTGGAATTTCTGGATAAGGCGCTCTGGGTCTGGGCGTTGTTTTTTATGCTGGTCGCAGGGCTGCTTGCGATGGATTTGGGGATATTTCACCGCAAAAGCAAAGAAATTGAAATCCGGGAAAGCCTACTCCTGTCAGGTTTTTATATCGTCGTTGGTTTGCTGTTCAGCCTGTGGATCTGGTATTTTCAGGATGGCGCGAGCGCGATGCTTTACCTGACCGGTTTCGTTGTCGAGAAATCCCTGTCGATGGATAACATCTTCGTCATCGCGATGATCTTCAGCTATTTCGCGATCCCCCGCATGTATCAGCACCGCGTGCTGTTTTACGGTATTCTCGGGGTCCTGATATTGCGCGGCATTATGATCTTTGCGGGCGCCGCGCTGGTCAGCGAATTCCACTGGGTTCTTTACATTTTTGCGGCGTTCCTGATTTTCACGGGGATCAAGATGTTCTTCGCGAGCGAGGAAGACGTTGATATTGCCAAGAACCCGGTTTTGAAATTCCTGAAAAAACATTTCCGCGCGACGGACAAGCTGCATGGCGAAAAGTTTTTCGTCAAACAGCCGCACCCGGTAACGGGCAAGGAAGTCGTTTACGTTACGCCGCTGCTTGTTGCGCTTTTGATGATTGAAATCGCCGACGTAATTTTCGCCGTCGATTCCGTCCCCGCAATATTCGCGATTACGACCGACCCTTATATCGTTTATACCAGTAACGTCTTCGCCATTCTCGGGCTTCGGGCGTTGTTCTTCGCGTTATCGGCGATGCTCGCCCGGTTCGCGTACCTGAAATACTTTCTGTCTCTGGTGCTGATTTTCATCGGCTCGAAAATCTTTATTGCCGATTTTCTGGGTCTCGAAAAATTTCCGCCGTCGATTTCACTTGGCGTGACGGTCACGCTTCTAGCTATGGGCTTTATTTATTCCATCTGGAAGACGCGCGGGATATCTCAGGATAAGGAAAAACAGCTGTGAGCGTATTTCAGGAAAAAGAGCCGGAATGTATGGGCGGAGATAAATGCCCTGACGTTGAGCTGACGATCGTTCCCCGGACAAGCGATATCGGCAATTTCGAAGTACGGCGCGCGCTGCCCTCGAAAGAGCGGCGCATGGTCGGGCCGTTTATCTTCTGGGACCAGATGGGGCCCGGGGAATTCCTGACGGGGCAGGGGCTTGACGTGCGCCCGCATCCGCATATCGGCCTTGCCACGCTGACTTACCTTTTTGACGGAGAAATCATGCACCGCGACTCGCTCGGATCGGTTCAGTTGATTAAACCCGGGGACGTGAACCTTATGACCGCCGGGTCCGGCATTACCCATTCCGAACGCACGGACGAAGACGCCCGCGCACATAACAATCACTTGTTCGGCATTCAGTCCTGGATCGCCCTTCCCAAAGATAAAGAGGAGACCGGCGCCGCCTTCATGCATCACGGGAAGGCTTCGCTGCCCGTGCTGGAAGACGAGGGGAAGAAAGTCAGGCTTGTCGCGGGATCGCTGTACGGCATGCATGCGCCTGTGGAAGTTTATTCCGACACCGTCTATGCCGATATTGTTTTAAACGCGGGCGCGAAACTGCCCGTGCCGGCCGAAATCGAGGAGCGTGCGCTTTATGCGGTGCACGGCAGGATTGAAATAGGCGGAACGGTCTACGACCCGGGCCAGCTCTTGATCCTGCGCCCCGGCGATGAAGTTACGGTTACGGCTCTGGAAGACGCGCGGATAATGCTGCTGGGCGGCGCGGCGATGGATGGAGAGCGGCATATCTGGTGGAATTTCGTCTCCTCCTGGCGCGAGCGCATCGAGCAGGCGATGGAAGACTGGCGCGAAGGCCGCTTCGCAAGCGTCCCCGGCGATCCGGAGTTTATTCCCCTGCCGCAGTAACTTTTTTATAGTACCGACAAAACATCCGTCTGCGCAAAATCTCGGCCTTTATACAGGAGCGGCAAACCTGTTTCCCGGGACAGCGCGTAAGCGAAGCAATCGCCAGAATTAAGGCCTGCCTTGTGAAAACCGCGCCCGTAAAGCCTGCTTGCCATGCGCGCAATTTCTGCCTGTGTTTTGCTTGCCGGAACGATTTCGATTTCGGCGCGCGCCATTAAATAATCCAGTTCCGTGCGCCCGTTTTCCTTATGCCTGCGCTCGATAACAAAGGACGTTTCGACATAATTGACCACGGAAATAAGGCGGACCGTATTTTCCTCGATCGCTTTTGCGAAAAGAAAAGCGTCGTCTTCCTGATCCAGAATGGCAATGAGGACGGAGCTGTCGATAATCATGTTTCTAATTCAACGCGCCGCTATCGTCATAACCGAGTATTTCGTCCGCAGGGCGCGGATCATCTACCGGAAGCGCGGCGCAACGCTTGCCGATAGCCATGAGTTCATCCGCAAGGCCTGCACCGGCGGCGCCTTTCCGCATGGAGCGAAGTTTCTGTATTTTTTCAGAAACAGCCTCCGAAATCGCTTCCGTAATGCCCTGCCCCGTTAGAGCGGCAAGCTCCCTGACTTTTCTGTCCGTTTCCGGGTCCTTGATGTTTAGCGCCATGACTTTCTTCCTGTCTTTGTTAATTTATATAATTATATAGAAGCAGGCAAATTTATGCAAGTAATCCGTCCTGAAACTTGCCAGAAATGTCATCTCGACCGAAGCGACGAAGGAGCGTAGCGGAGAGATCTGATCCATTATTCATCTTGCGCAGATCACTCGACTTCGCTCGAAATGACAGAAAGTAAATACCATTGTGAGTTGGGAAACTTACCTAAACCCGCTCAATTATCGTTGCGATGCCCTGACCGCCGCCGATGCACATGGTGGCGAGCGCGAATTGCTTGTCTTCGCGTTTAAGGAGGGAGGCCGCTTTGCCGGTAATGCGCGCGCCGGAAGTTCCCAAAGGATGCCCCAGAGCAATCGCTCCGCCGTCGATATTGACCTTGCTCTCGTCAGCTTTAAGTTCGCGCAAAACGGACAAGGACTGCGCCGCGAACGCTTCATTAAGCTCGATCAGGTCAATGTCATTGAGCTTTAATCCCGCGCGCTCCAGCGCTTTTTGCGTTGCAAGGACAGGCCCGATGCCCATGATCTCGGCGGCGCATCCGGCCACCGCAACGGATTTGATCCGTGCGAGCTTGTTAAGGCCGTTCTGATCGGCGTACTCCTCCGCGCATACCAGGACGGCGGCGCTTCCGTCCGTCAGGGGCGAGGCGGTTCCGGCCGTGACCGTGCCGTTTTCGTCAAAGGCGGGTTTGAGCCCGGCCAACGCCTCTAACGTTGAATCCGCGCGGATCGTGCCGTCTTCGGACACGTCCCCGATCGGGACGATTTCATCGGCGAACTGACCGACTTGCGCGGCCTTCGCGGCTTTCTGGTGTGATCCAAGCGCGAATTTTTCCTGATCCTCACGGCTGATCCCGTATTTCTTCGCGAGGTTTTCCGCCGTCTCGCCCATCGACATGTAGGCCTGCGGATAGGTTTCCATCAGCTTCGGGTTCGGCATCGGGTTAAAGCCGCCCATGGGAATGCGCGTCATCGATTCGACGCCCGCGCAGATGAACGCCGCGCCCGCATTCATTTGAATGTTTCCCGCCGCCATGTGAACTGCGCTCATCGATGAGCCGCAGAAACGGTTCATCGTAATCCCGGCGACGGATTCCGGAAGATCCAGAATCTGGCCTACGATGCGCGCGATATTAAAGCCCTGCTCGGCCTCCGGGAACGCGCAGCCCATGATCAGGTCCTCGACGTCTCCGGTCTCTATGCCCGCGTCATCCAGCAAGGCCCTGATGACCGCCGCCGCCATGTCGTCAGGCCGCACGCCCGCAAGCGCGCCTTTTCCGGCGAAATGCATGGGCGAGCGTTTATATCCGCAAATGACGACCGATTTTTCCATTTTCCAACAAAACTCCTTTTGACCCTTAAAGGGAAAGTTTATATTGATCATTGGCTCAGGTCCATGGATCATGGAAAAGAAACTTGAAACTTCGCTTTGACAAAGCGTAAAAAACAGGGCAAATACAAAGCCCGAAAAACAACAAAAGAATCAGGCTTAATAAAGGAGAACTGGCGTGTCGGTGGCTATCGCGGAAAAAGGTTTGAAAAGAATATGCGCGCATTGCGGCACGCGGTTTTACGATCTGAACAAGCGTCCGATTATCTGCCCGCATTGCGGCACGGAATTCACAGGCGACGTGAAGCTGAAATCCCGCCGGGGCCGCGCCGCGGCGAGCGAATCCGAAGGCCAGGTCACGGCGGCGAAGGCCGCCGCCACCAAGGATCAGGCCACGGATGATAACGAGGATGTCGACGAGTCTTCCGATGACGTGGTCAGCCTCGAATCCGTTGATGACGGCGACGATACAAGCGATGATGACGTCGCCGATCTCGACGAGGACCTCGGCGATCTAGACGAATCCATCGACGAGGACGTCAATGACGACCTTGATGACGATATTGACGACGACATCGACGTCGATATCGATACGGATGATGAGCGTTAATTACGCCAAAAACCCGCCACCCCGGATGTTTGCCTTGGCGAAAGCCGGGGTTTAAGCGTGCTCGTGCGCGTTAACGGGATGGCGCCTGAAGCTACTCCACCGTCACGCTTTTGGCGAGATTCCTCGGCTGGTCGACGTCCGTGCCTTTGGTGACGGCGACGTGATAGGCGAGAAGCTGCACGGGGATGGCGTACAAAATCGGCGCGACGAAGGGGTGAATATCGCCGAGCGAGACCGCCCAGCGCGAAAATCCGCTCATTTTATCAATCCCGCGCTCATCGGAAAACAGCATGATCTGCCCGCCGCGCGCGACGGTTTCCTGTAAATTGGACGCGGTTTTTTCAAACATCGGGTCGTTCGACGGCGCGACGATCACCACCGGCACGTTTTCATCGATAAGCGCAATCGGTCCGTGCTTCATCTCGCCCGCCGCATAGCCTTCGGCATGGATGTACGAAATCTCTTTAAGTTTCAGCGCGCCTTCCATGGCGATCGGGTACATGCCGCCGCGCCCGAGATAGAGCATGTCCCGGACCTTGGCGACGTCTTTGGCGATGGTCTGGATCGCGCCGTCATGGTTGAGGATTTCCGCGGCCTTTGCCGGAAGCCCGCGCAGGGCCTCGACGGTTGCGCCGCCGTCATCCAGCCTGCCGGTTTTATCCGCCAGCGCCAGAACCATGCAGGCCAGCGTCGTCAGCTGGGTGGTAAACGCCTTGGTCGAGGCGACGCCGATTTCCGGCCCCGCGAGCGTATGGAGAACCAGATCGCTCTCGCGCTCGATCGTGCTTTCAATGGTATTCACAATAGACAGGATCGTCTGGCCGGAGCGTTTGCAGTAACGAAGGGCCTCTAACGTGTCTAAAGTTTCGCCGCTTTGCGAGACGAAAATCGCCACGCCGCCTTCGGGCATAGGGGCTTCGCGGTAGCGGAACTCCGAAGCGATATCGATCTCGCACGGTTTCCCCGCAACTTTTTCAAACCAGTATTTCGCCACCATGCAGGCGTAAAACGCCGTGCCGCAAGCGACCAGAGTCAAACGCGGCGCGGATTCAAGCGCCTCGATCACGCCTTCGGGCAGGGAAATCTCGCCCGTTGCCGGGTTGATGAAGGAGTTGAGCGTGTCGGAAATGACCGAGGGCTGCTCATAGATTTCCTTCAGCATGAAATGCGCGTACTCGCCTTTTCCGGTCGTCGCGCCGCTCTGGGCGGTGATGCGCACCGGGCGCTCGACGTCGTCATTGTCGTTGACGTAGATGCGCGCGCCCTGCCGCGTCACCGTGACTCTGTCGCCGTCCTCAAGGAAGCAGATCTTTTGCGTCAGCGGGGCAAGCGCGTAGGAATCGCTGGCCAGAAACATTTCACCGTCCCCGTACCCGACGGCCAGAGGCGTGCCCTGCCGCGCGCCGATCATCAAATTATGCTCGCCCGCGAAGATCATGACGACGGCGTACGCGCCTTCAAGCCTGTTAAAGGTCGCGTTCGCGGCCTCGCCCGGGCTCATGCCCTGCTTGAGGTAATGCGTGGCGAGCTGGCAGATGACTTCCGTGTCGGTCTCGGTTTCAAAGCGCACCTGCGATTTTTGCAGCTCGTCCTTTAGCTCGGCGTAGTTCTCGATGATGCCGTTATGGACGACGGCGACTTTTTCGGTGGCGTGCGGGTGGGCGTTGTTTTCATTGGGCAGGCCGTGCGTCGCCCAGCGCGTATGGCCGATGCCGATCGTGCCGGGCAGCGGCTCGCTCTCAAGGCGGCTTTCAAGGTTTTTCAGCTTGCCTTGCGCGCGCCTGCGCCCGATATGCCCGTTCTCAAGCGTCGCCACGCCCGCGCTATCATAGCCGCGGTATTCGAGCCGCTTCAGGCTCTCAAGCAATAACGGGGCCGCGTCTTTTTCTCCGACAATTCCAACAATTCCGCACATGTTTTTTTGATTCTCCCTTTTCATGGCCTGTCATACCCGCGAAGGCGGGTATCCAATCACTGTTGATTTTAGACTCCCGCCTTCGCGGGAGTGACAATAGATACTAGGAAGCAGGCAGAACAGGCGCAAAACACAGTTTGTTACGCGGTGTTGCAGGCAGGCCGGCATTCTTCTCAATAACCAAATCGGCCATAGCCTCAGGATTCTCCCGATCTTGATACATCCCCCAGGCCGGGTTATAGCGCAGGCGGTATTTCTTTTCCACGTTTTCCGCGCTGCCCAGAAGTTCCAGATCACGCGCCAGCGCACGCCGTATTGCCTCTTCATATGAAATTTTCAACAAAATACGAAAATCCCAATATGCGTTTAACTCCGGCCGCATCAGAGAAAGACCGTCAAACAACAGAATCGTGTTTTGCGGAGCTGTTACTTTTTCCTCAAGCGGCATGTTTGCGCGAAGGTTGAATGAAGCCCTGCTGCATTCCGCAGGCCATGGCCCGTTTTGTAACGGCCTAAGCAGCTGTGAAATAACTGCAGTATAATCAAAACAATCCTCGTAATAGCCTTGCGCTGAATACTCCCCCTGCCGGTAGCGGATTTCCTTCGGGTTATGAAAGCCGTCTATGGAAGGGCGGAGAACGCAGACATCATCTGACTTTAAAATTTCCGCAAGACGATCGGCGAGCGTAGTCTTCCCTGAACAACTCATGCCGTCGATGGCAACCAGATAGGGCGTGTTTTTCTGTCTGTAGCCAGAGAAAATACGGTTTGCTATATCCTGCACGTTCATAAATTCAGGCTATTCCGACATTAACAAACCGGCAAAACACAGTTTGTTACGCGGTGTTGCAGAGTTTCTTGCTTTTTGTTGCCGCTTTATATACATAAGAACACATGACGCAACTTGTATTTCTGGATACGGAACTGACCGGGATCGGGCCGGAGCATCGCATGGTTTCCCTCGGCCTGTACAGGCCTCGGGAAGACCTTGGAAAGCTCTGGTATTTCAATCCCGGCAAAGAGTCGACCGAGCAGGCGCTTGCCATTCACGGATTGACCTCGGCTTTTCTTGCGGGGCAGCCAGATTTTGCGGATCAGGCGCAGGAAATCCTGGATTTTATCGGCGGCGCGACCCTTATGCATCATTGCTGGCTCTGGCAGGGAACCGGTCTGGAGTCGACGGATGAGCATATGCTCAATATGGAGCTCGGTCGCGCCGGGCTTCCCGCTATTCCCCATGACCGTTGGGTTAATCTCAAAAGCGTTGCGAAAGCTCTCAGTCCTGACAGAAATTCATTGAGCGATATGTTCGCGCGCTACAACATCGACCCCGCAGCGCGCGGCGAAAAGCATGACGCGCTGACCGATGCGCGGCTGACCGCGCGGGTTTACGATCATTACATGAAAGATAAGGCGGCCAGGCCCGCTGTTGATCGGTTAATGACGCAGGCGTCTTTGGGGTGAGAAATCATGCCTTCTCCTAACGGCTTCGGCAGGTCTGCGCCTTTTGCTTGCCCAGCCGAAGCAGTTTAAGCCCGCCTTCGCTTCTCCGAAGCTACGGCGGGACAGCCTTCTCGTCACCGTCGCTACGCGCCGTAACTGCGAAGGCTGGCTGTGCAGGCCGTACAGAAAAAAACTGTGTCTATAACGCGGCCTGTTTTTACCGGAATTGACAATATCATTGCGTGGAATATGGCGAAAGGCTTTGTTTCTTGCAGTCTAAAGGTAGCGGTTCCGGCGGGAAAACGGACCGCTCACTGCGTAGATTTTCTCCCCATGCGCCGGTTTGAATCCGCGTCCGATTTTAACTTTCTTTATTTAAATCAATGAGGCAAAGCAAAGCCGTCAGAAGGGCGGTTCAAAAGAAATTTTGAACCAGCAACATGAAGAGCTCTTTGAACCGGGGCCGCGGGGAAAGCGTGGGGCGGAGCGCGGCTGGGACATTCTGATGATGAATGCCCGCAAGCAGGCCGAAGATTACGCGAAGGCGCTTCCGTCTGATCACGACTGGCCGCCGTTTATACTTGTATGTGACGTCGGGCACGTCATCGAGGTTTACTCCGACTTCACGGGCAAAGGCCGGAATTACACGCAATTTCCGGACAGGCAGGGTTTTCGGATTTTTCTTGAAGACTTGCGAAGCCCGGTAATCCGCGAGCGCCTTAAACTCATCTGGACAAAGCCGCACGAGCTTGAGCACTTTGGTCTGGCCAAGAGAGAAGAGGTAAAAAAACATATCCGAAGGTTTAGAAATGGCCGTGATATTACGGCTAAATCTAGGAATGCATATGTAATTGATTTTTATGGATTATCGGAAAGGGAGGTGCGCGAAAATTATCCCGAAATTTATCAGCATCTTTTAATTGCTGTTCGTGATGCTAGAAAATCGCAATTCGAAACGTCATCTACAAAAGATGCAAAAGCTTATCTAGAAAAATGGTGGGAATTTGGTAAGCCCAGACCGGAATTACGAGAAATGACAGCTGGAATGAAGAGATGGATTGTCTCCGTTCATACAGCAAAGCACAGAGTTTTTTTCATTCATTTCCTCTGATATTCTACCTGAAAACGGCCTTGTAAGTTTTGCTTTTGATGATCCTTTATATCTTGGCTATTTGTCGTCTAAAATTCACGTTATTTGGGCAGGAAATTCTGGAGCCACGTTAGAGGATAGGCCACGCTACATTATATCAAGATGCTTCGACCCGTTCCCGTTTCCTGACCCGGAGGATGAAGCGCTAAAGGACTCGATCCGCGCCGCCGCCGAAGAGCTGGACGCGACGCGCAAAACTGTGCTGGAGGAGCATCCGGACCTCACCATGACCGGGCTCTATAACATTCTCGAAAAGGTCAAGGCGGGCGCGCCGCTCGATATTGCCGAGATGGACATGCGCGACCGGGGCCGCGTTCTGATCCTTAAAGAGCTACACGAGAAAATCGATGCGCTGGTCTTTGACGCTTATGGCTGGCCGCAAGACTTGAGCGATGAGGAAATTCTCGGGCGGCTGGTAGATCTTAACCAGGAACGCGCGGAGGAAGAGCGGCAGGGCCGGGTGCGCTGGCTGCGGCCCGAATACCAGATTCCCAAGTTCGGCGCGCCGCATGAGCAAAAACAGCAAATGGAGGCCGATTTCGGCGAAACGGAAGAAACCGCGAAAAACCGGCCATCCCGAAAGACGCCGTGGGTGCTGGGAGTGTCATTGAATTTACAGGAAAGGCTGACGTATAGTCTTTTTTTCAGGGAACAATAATTAGGCAGTTCAGTTCTGTGTTGTTCTTAAATCATTCACGTTAAGCCGAAGCCATGGGACACAGGCGGGACATTTTGTCCTGATTTTTCTTTAAAATCCCCGAGCAGCGGCAAAACAGAAAGATAATTAAGGCACAGAAAACACTGTCTTTTTTTATCGGAACGTGTTATAAATTTTCATCAATTACATGTAGTAAAAGGTTTTGTAAACCGAAGGTCGGGGGTTCAAATCCCTCTTCCGGCGCCATTTATAAAGATTCACTTCAATCCGCCAGCGCATGACCCCGTGCGCGCTCATGGGAGAAGAATAAAGGGAAATCTGCGCCGGGATGAATATTTACATAGTGTGTTATATTATATCGGCGCGTGAGAAAGGTATGCGGACGATCCGTTCAGGTTCTTGTGGGTGCGTTGCGTGATAGAAGTTCTTGCCATCTCCGTTTTTATAGTCAAGTTCTTGTCCGGCAAAAGGCGGGCGGTGCTTGATCCCACGGGCTCTATCAATAACTTTCAAGCCTTCAGTCGCCTGACGATGAAGTTCATCTGCTAGCGCCCAAGATAAAACCATTATCCGCCTCCTCTCTATGTTCAGCGTATACATAACAAACGAAAAGCATAATGTAAACAGGATAAGTTGCGAAATACAGGGGAATCGCGTGAGCTTATGTTAAGCGGAGAGTATTTTACGCATCATGGCG
>CAZCIB010000046.1:0-18450 GCA_964498755.1 uncultured Pseudobdellovibrionaceae bacterium
GCCATGATGCGTAAAATACTCTCCGCTTAACATAAGCTCACGCGATTCCCCTGGCTGTTGTGAATGAACTGTTGAAAGGGAAGTTAGGATAAATGACGCATGAACATCGTCTGCATTTTCAGCTAAAAGCCGGATTGGATCCGGAAGAACAGCAGGAAGCGCTTGGTCGAATACGAAAGCTGCCCGGCGTCAAGGATCTGGCGCTGGCGGAAGGCGATGATCGGCGCATCGGAGTTGTGACGGAATCACCGCAAGACGCAAGCTGGCTGCATATCTGCATCGCCAGGAAATCTAATACTTCCGCCGCAACGCTCGAACCCGAAACGCCGGGGCAGTAGACAACCCTCACGCCGTTTTGTTAATTAAGTACAATTTCAACCTTTCCCTTCGCGCCGCCCTCGCCTATGCTTTAATTTTGATATGGCCATTAGGGGAAAGTAATCATGTCCGAACAAAAATACGAATATAAGGTCGCTATCTACCGCGAGAGCATGCTGGGCTCGCTATTTCTGGGCGGCTCCAAGGTTGATCCGGAGAAGTTTACGGATTTCCTGAACCGCAACGGCGCCGAAGGCTGGGAAGTCGTGACGATGGAGCGCGAAATCCGTAGAATGCTCCTGTTCTTCAGCCGCGAGGCTTTTCTTTGCGTGATGAAACGTTCTGTGTAAGGCTTGCAGGGTCATGAACCGCATACAGATGCTCTCATCGCTGATTATCACGCTGATCGTGCTTTCCGCCACTGTTATCATAGCGCGGATGTGGGGCGTTGCCTTTGTTGATGATTATGTGCTGGCGAAAACGCTGGGATCGTTCTTTGTAGCTGGATTTATGGCGGCCTTCGCCGTGATGATCCTTTATGATTTCGACGGCCACAAAATGAAAAAGCTGCTGACGACGCTGCTTATTCTGGCCGAAGGTCTCGGCGCGCTTGTGCTGCTCCAGCTCTGGGCGCATATTATGGACTGGTGGACGTTTACAAAAGTCGCCGGAACCGTCATCGTGATCGGCGGGGTCGTCGCGTTTATCATGGCGGCGGTTGAAGACCTCGACGAAGACAAAGACTTGAAGAAACGTAATTTTCTGGATTAGGAGACCATAATGGCAGGATTGGCGAAAGGCGATAAAACAAAGCTCGATTACTCAATTGAGGCGCGCCAGCGGATTTGTATCGGAATCAGCTGGGACGCTATTGAGGAAAACGTCGAAAGGCCTGAAGTCTATCATCATGCCCCGTCCAAAGCGGACGAAAATGAAGAGAATGTAATCAACCCCTACGGCTACGATATTGACGCCGAAATCGGAAAGGTCACGGAAACATTTGACGTCGACTTGATCTGTCTGATTTTTAATGCGGAGGGCGAACTTGTCGACGCGGTCTCGCCTATGGATGGCGAGGAAGTCGACCAGACCGGAAAAATTTATCATAGCGGCGATGAGCGCCACGGCGCCAGCATTAACGACGACGAAATGATCGCCGTTGAACTGAAAGACCTGCCCGAGCATGTGCATCATATGGTTTTTCTGTCAATCATTCAGAGCGGTCATGATTTTTCCTACATACAAAACCCCGAGGCGCGCGTTTACGATTCGAAGCGCAATACGGATATGCTGGCCGAACCGATTGTCGGACCGAACACGGACGGGCAGACGGCCTATATTATGTGCCGCATATACCGGGGAGAAGAAGACTGGATGATCCATCATATTGGTGAATTTCGCGTCGATACCGACGTCGCCGACTGGGGCGAGGAAGTTAAGCCGTTTTTGGCCTGACCTGATCATCTTGATCTGGCTTCTGATTTCTGTTACCTAGAGCCTGATAAGGAGACGTGGCCGAGCGGCTGAAGGCGACGGTTTGCTAAATCGTTATACGGTTTACCCCGTATCGAGGGTTCGAATCCCTCCGTCTCCGCCACCCTGCGCGTCTGAAGTGACAGGCTGGATTTGGTCTGCGATCATCATTTAACGCTCACAGACCGAGATACGCCATGAATGACAAACATCGCCGAAAAGAGTCCCAAAGCGAGGAAGTCCTTAAGAGAAAGCGCATCAGCGCGACGGACATTCACGATACGATTTCCGCAGAAGGCCGGAATGAACTCACGCGGCCCGTTCAATCGCTGGCGTTTTCCGGTCTTGCCGCAGGCATTTGCATCAGCTTTTCTTTATTTACCGAGGGGTTTCTCAGGCTGCATGGCGGCGGGAATTTCCTTCTGGAAAATCTTGGCTATACCGCCGGTTTCCTTATCGTCATTATGTCCCGGTTTCAGTTGTTCACCGAAAATACGCTCAGCGCGATACTGCCGACGCTTGAGCGTTTTTGCCCCCGGACGATCGCGCGCACAATGAAATTATGGGGCGTTGTCCTGACGTTCAATTTACTTGGCACGCTCATTGTCGCGCTGTTAATTCACAATTTCGCGTTTTTCAGTCCCGAACAAATTCGCGCATTTTTAGAGATATCCGAACACGCGGTCAGCGCCGATTTTAGCGAAGTCCTGCTTCGGGCCGTGCCAGCGGGCTTTCTGATCGCTGCGCTTGTCTGGATGCTGCCCAGCGCAAACGGCGCGAAGTTCTGGCTGATTTTCTCCATGACGTACATTATCGCGCTTGGCGAATTTGCCCATGTGGTCGCGGGATCGACGGAAGCGTTCCTGCTTATGGTGAGCGGCGCTATCGAGGTTTCAGCGGGACTGACTTATCTTGCCGGCGCATGTCTCGGGAACATTATCGGCGGCGCCGGGTTGTTCGCCATGATCGCCTATGAGCAGGTTAAGGAAGAAATTTAAGGGCGGATTCGCGCCGGGCTTACGCGAAACATTTACTCATACGCTAAAATCTGTATGATTTCATCTCATTGAACACGTTAACACAACAGCAGGATGCCATGAGCGAAGAAGAAGAGACAAAGAAAACCACCACCAAGACGACAACCAAAAAGGAAGAGCCTTCAACGGAAGCCGAAAGCAAGACAAAGGTCAAAGCCGAAGAAACGGAAAAATCTGGTGAAAGCTGCCCCGTTAAAATGGATGACGTAAAAAATCATCTGATGAAAACCTATACAGTGGCTCTGCCCGGTTGGGGCTGGGCCGTGGCGGCGCTGTTTGTCCTGATCGCCCTGATTGCGTAGATGGGCAAGCTGTTTTTTTTTGGAGACAGCATTACAGCAGGAGCCTGGGATACCCTTGGAGGCTGGGCTGCGCGCGTGTGCGGCAATGTCATGGATATGACGATGGAGGCCTTGGATTCTGGTTCCGAGTTTTACTGCATGCCCTATAATCTTGGCGTATCCGGCAACTCCATACCGGACCTTCTTGCGCGGCTTGATGACGATATTCGCAGACGCGTAAACCCGGATGATCCTGACGAGCCGGTTCAGCTGGTTTTCGCCATCGGCGCAAATGACAGCGTCTGGCTGAATGATGAAGGCCGTCCGCTCTATACAAGCGAAACGTTCGAGAAAAATCTCAAGGCTTTGACGGACCGTTCGCAGAAATGGACTAAAAATATCAGCTTCATCGGCCTGATGCCTGTGGAGCAGGAGAAAGTCGATCCTTGCCCCTGGGCCCCGGACAAATCATATAAAAACGAGTGCGTCAGGCTGGTCGAAGATCAAATTTCCGCTTTTTGCCAAGGTAACGGCTATGAATTTTTACCCGTTTTTGAAAGTTGGTCGAATGTTCCGGATTACCCAAGCTTGCTTTATGACGGGCTGCACCCCAACTCTAAGGGGCATGAGAAAATGGCCGGGGAGATTTCGGAATTTTTAATGGGTGAACATTTTATCCAGTTCCATTCCTGCGCTGGTCAGGATACCTAGCAAGCAAGATGAACAAGTAAACTGAGCATGACCGAAGACTCTTTTCTGATATTTCCAATGCCACAGGATGACGCCGGAGACAGGCATCAGGTTGAAATCATCCCCGTAACGGTCTCGACGCTGGAGAGCGTGTTCGAGACGCTTCCTGAACATGCGAAAATGTTCGAGGAATCCGGTTTAACCGGCCGCCCCGTTCAGACAGCCGTAACGCATGATGAAAAAGGTCGCCTGTCCAAAATTCTCGTCGGCGTGCATGATCCCGTACAGATCTACGATTTTGCCGCGGCGGCGCAAAAGGCCAGAGACAACATCCGCAAGGACAGGCTGGAACGGTATGTTTTCAGCCTACGCGCCGGTGAACTTGACAGGGAAGATATCAATAACGCCTGCATAGGCTGGTATCTGGGTTGTTACGCGTTTTCGCACTTTAAAACCGAGGAGCCAGCGCCGCCCTGCCCGCAATTGCTGTGGCCCGAAAACGCTGATAGAAACCGCGTAGAAGCTTTCCTTGAAAGCCTTTACGTCACGCGCAACCTGATTAATCTGCCCGCAAACGTACTCGGACCTGAAGAGCTTGCTTTTTACGCCGCGAAGATCGCTGAAAAACATGACGCTGAAATTAGCGTTCTGAGCGATGAAGAATTATGCGAGTCTTTTCCGCTTGTCTGGGCGGTCGGGGACTCTTCGCCGCGCCGCCCGAGATTAATCGATTTCAGCTGGGGCAACACGGAACATCCGAAAATTACGCTTGTGGGGAAAGGCGTTGTCTTTGACACCGGCGGGCTTGACCTGAAACCGCACAGCGCCATGGAGCTCATGAAGAAGGATATGGGCGGCGCGGCGCATGCGCTTGGCTTAGCCATCCTGATTATGAAGCTTGACCTGCCCGTGCGCCTGCGCGTGATCATTCCAGCGGTTGAGAACTGCGTTTCCGGCCGGGCGTTCCGGCTCGGGGACGTTTTGCGCACGCGCAAAGGCCTTACGGTCGAAAACGGAAATACGGACGCGGAAGGCCGCCTTATCCTCGCAGACTGCCTGACGCTGGCGAGCGAAGACGATCCCGGCCTGATCGTGGATTTCGCAACCCTGACCGGTTCGGCGCGCGCCGGGCTCGGCTTTGACATCCCGGCTTTCTTTTGCACGGATGACGCAATGATGAATGAACTCAGGGAAATTTCATTCATGGTGCAGGATCCCATCTGGCCGTTGCCGCTATGGAGCCCTTATAAAAAAGACCTGAAAGGCGACGTCGCCGATCTAAGCAATGTCGGCAAAGGCCGGGGCGACGCCATTCATGCGGCCCTGTTTTTAAAGGAATTCATACACGGCTCCCCCGACTGGGTGCATCTCGATATCTATGCATGGGAAAATACCGGCAAGCCGGGCCGGCCTAAAGGCGGCGCGGAAACGTCCTTGCGAACGCTCTTCCACTTCATCGAACAGCGCTTTGGCCAATGACGCAGGAACTCATTTGTACAGTCCCTGTCACGGATATTCTTGAAACGCCGCAAAACAGAGCTGAAATACGCAAGGGCGAATCGCAGCTGCTTTTTGGCGAGTCTTTCGTGACGGAGAAAGAAGACAAAAACTATTTTCATGGCATATCAAGCCACGACGGTTATAAAGGCTGGGTACGCAAGGAATGCCTCGCGCCGCAGAAAAACAAAGCAACGCATTTTGTTGCCGCATTAAGCGCGCTGGTCTACCCGGAGGCCAGCGCAATGGCGCGCCCGATCCTGAACCTCAGCTTTCTGTCCCGGCTGATTATTGAGGACGGATCCCGAAAAAGCGGCTTTCTCTGGTGCGCCGGTACGGGGTGGGTTCCGGAGCAGCACGTGTCTCCGCTTTCAGAGCTTGGGCCGCATAATGACGTTGTTGATACGGCGATGCGCTTCATACATGCGCCTTACCGCTATGGCGGGCGGCTGGCGTGGGGGCTGGATTGCTCGGCCCTTGTCCAGCTCGCCCTGAATCATGCAGGTTATTCCGCGCCGCGGGACAGTCATGAACAGCAAGAACAGACTGGGCAAGACATTTATCGCAAGGACCGGCAACGCGGCGATCTCGTCTTCTTTCCCGGTCATGTCGGCATTATGCTCTCGGAAGATACGGTCATTAACGCGACGACCCGGAAAATGAGCGTCGTGCTGGAAACGCTCGAAGAGCTTGAAGAAATCTACGGCGCGGCGCTTTGCTTTAAAAGAGTTCCGGCTTACGGCTCGATATAAAGCGGCTGCGATCCGGCATAGGCTTCGCCATATTGATCACCATTATTTTGGCGCCCGGCTTTCGGCTCAATATCTTGCGGAGCCACTATCCGCGGATTATAGAGCTCCGTCAGCTCATCCGGAGTCATCGTCTCTGAAAAGGCCTGCTCCACGATTTCCGCGCCTGCGTCATATTCCGAGCCCATATCGCCGCGCTTGCGAATATGAGGCATTGGCGCGCCGACGTCATTAGACAAACGCGGTATCTCAGGCCGG
The DNA here is from genome assembly GCA_964498755.1 of uncultured Pseudobdellovibrionaceae bacterium. Taxonomy (GTDB): domain Bacteria; phylum Pseudomonadota; class Alphaproteobacteria; order Micavibrionales; family Micavibrionaceae; genus RZZS01. The sequence continues at coordinate 6,304 of CAZCIB010000046.1, forward strand.
AATTCCTCAGGCAAATACGCGCCATGTCCGTCCGGCTTGGTCGCATAGCGTACCGGCAACGGCATTGACCTGACCGGCGTATCTGAAAAATCAATGGAGACAATCGAGGGATATTCATACATCGCGCCCGTCCGGTAATCGAAATAAAGTCCGGGCACAAGACCATTTGCAACATTTAACATCGCCGCGTCATTCGTCTTTGGATAAACAGTTACCATTTTTGACCGGTTGCCAGGGGCCAGACATTTTATGTCCATCGGCTCGGTTGACTTTGCGATGTGGACTGTCTCCGGGGGCCTGACGGCGTACCTGCGCCCGGCGTATTCCAGATAACACACCGAATGCGCGCCGCCCGGCGTTTCGATATGCATTTCATGAATAGACCCCTCAACCGCGTACGCGCAGGCCGAGAGCAAAAGAGCGAGAGACAAGGCAAAAAGTTTTTTCATGAGCGTTGCACGGAGAAGCGCGTGGGTTACAAACTTATAGTAAATGAATTAACGCAACGTGTCGAGCGGGACGCCTATTTTACGTCGAACCGCAATTGCCCGCCGCTCTCTTTAACTGCCACCCGCGCATTATCCGGCGCCTGCCCTTCCAGAATCATTTGCGCCAAAACGTTTTGAATCTCTGTTTGTATTACACGCTTTAGAGGCCGCGCCCCATAGGCCGGGTCAAAACCTTTGTCCGCCAGCCATAATTTGGCCCCTTCGCTCAGCTCAAGTTGAATTCCGCGCGTTTGCAGAAGTTTTTCGAGGCCTTTTAGCTGAATATCAACAATCCCCGCCATCTGTTCACGGCTGAGACGGCGGAATAGCAGGATTTCGTCCAGCCTGTTGAGAAATTCGGGACGGAAAGAACGGCGCACGACGTCCATCACCTGCTCGCGTACGGCCTCGCTCTCCTCGCCCTCTTTCTGTTCGACAAGATATTCCGCGCCGAGATTGGAGGTCATAATCAAAACGGTATTGGAAAAGTCGACCGTACGTCCCTGCCCGTCCGTCAGCCGCCCGTCATCGAGAACCTGCAGCAACACGTTAAAAACGTCAGGATGCGCTTTCTCGATTTCATCGAACAACACGACCTGATACGGCCGCCGCCGGACGGATTCGGTTAAGGCTCCGCCCTCTTCATAGCCCACATAGCCTGGCGGCGCGCCGATCATCCGGGCCACCGAATGCTTTTCCATGTATTCGGACATATCAAGACGAATAAGCGCCGAATCATCGTCAAACAAAAATTCGGCCAGAGCCTTGGTCAGCTCCGTCTTGCCAACGCCCGTCGGCCCCAGAAACAGGAAAGAGCCGATCGGGCGGCGCGGGTCCTGCAATCCGGCCCGAGACCGGCGCACGGCGTTCGAAACCGCTTTGAGAGCTTCGTCCTGTCCAACAACGCGGCGGCCCAGATTCTCTTCCATGGAAAGCAGCTTTTCGCGTTCGCCCTCCAGCATTTTATCAACGGGAATCCCGGTCCAGCGGCTGACGATTCCCGCTATATCGTCTTCCGTAACTTCCTCGTTAATCAGGTTGCGCTCGTGAACCTGCGCAGCTCCTTCCAGTTTTTTCTCAAGATCGGGAATGACGCCGTATTTCAGCTCGCTTGCCCGGCCCCAGTCTCCATCACGTTCGGCGCGGTCAAGCTCCATGCGCGCCCTGTCGAGCTCTTCCGTATAGCGCTGGCCTGCGCTCAGCTTTTCTTTTTCCGCCTGCCATTGCGCCGTCAGGTCGGCGGACTGCGATTCGAGCCCGGATAATTCCGTCTCAAGAGCCTTCAGACGTTCCTGCGACGCCTGATCCGATTCTTTTTTAAGAGCTTCCTGTTCGATTTTAAGCTGCACGACTTTGCGGTCGATCTCGTCGATTTCTTCCGGCTTGCTGTCAACCTGCATCCGCAGACGCGACGCCGCCTCGTCAACCAGATCAATCGCCTTGTCCGGGAGAAAACGGTCCGTGATATAGCGATTCGAGAGCGTCGCCGCCGCAACAATCGCGGCGTCCGTAACGCGCACGCCGTGATGCGCCTCGTATTTTTCTTTCAGGCCCCGGAGGATCGAGATCGTATCCTCGACGCTCGGCTCGGAAACGAAGACAGGCTGAAATCTGCGGGCGAGCGCCGCGTCTTTTTCGATATGCTTGCGGTACTCGTCCAGAGTCGTCGCGCCGACCATATGCAGCTCACCACGCGCAAGGGCGGGCTTGAGCATATTGGAAGCGTCCATCGCGCCTTCGGCCTTGCCTGCGCCAACAAGCGTATGCAGCTCATCCAGAAACAAAACGATTTCGCCGGCCGCCGCCGCGATATCATCCAGAACTGCTTTCAGGCGCTCCTCAAACTCCCCGCGGAATTTCGCCCCGGCCAGAAGCGCGCCGAGATCAAGCGCCATCAAACGCTTGTCTTTCAAGCTTTCGGGTACGTCGCGGTTAACAATTCTCTGGGCAAGGCCTTCGACGATCGCCGTCTTGCCAACCCCCGGATCGCCGATCAGGACCGGGTTGTTTTTCGTGCGGCGCGATAGAACCTGAATAGCCCTGCGAATCTCTTCATCACGGCCAATCACGGGATCCAGCTTACCTTCCCTGGCCACAGCCGTCAGATCCCTTGCATAACGCTGCAGCGCGTCAAATTGCTGCTCGGCATTTGGCGTGTCCGCCGTACGTCCCTTGCGCATGGCGTTTATCGCCTGATTCAAGTCTTTGGAACCAAGCCCCGAATCTTCCAGTATGCCGGAGACGTCGGCGCGGCGTTCAATGCTCATCGCCTGCAGGATGCGTTCGACCGTGACATATTTGTCCCCGGCTTTTTCCGCCAGCGATTGCGCGCTCGTCAAGATTTTAGCGAGATCGCCGGACATCCTTAGTTGCCCGGCGCCAGAGCCTTCGACAATGGGAAATTTCGCAATCGCGCCGTCCAGTTCACGAATCAGGCGATTCCTGTCTATATCAACGCTTTGAAGAATCCGGAAAACAACGCCTGCCTCGTCCTCCAGCATGCATTTCAGCAGATGCTCAGGCTCGAGCGACTGATGTCCCGAGCGCATCGCAAGCGTCTGCGCGTTCTGCAACAGCGTTTTCGTGTTCTCTGTAAACAAGTCAAAATTCATGGCGCGCTTGCCTCAACATGGACATAAAAAGCGGCAACATTACTGCCACCGCTTAAGAATATATTTCGATGATGACGCAAAGGCAATGCGGACTCAGGCGTCTTCAAGCTCTCCGGCATTTTGCGTCTGCGCTTTTTCCTGCACATGCGGGCGCGCGCGATTTTCAAACGCAAAACTATCTTCCTCGCCGTACGTCTGTACCGAATCAGACGCAATTTCCTGATCCGCCTCATTCCAGCTATTGATCAATCTCTGGTAATGTTCGGCATGTTGTAAGTAGCTCTCGGTCAGAATGCGGTCTCCGCCAGACGCGGCGTCCTTGGCAAGATTCATGTACTTCTCAAGCACCTGAAACGCCGTGCCGCGGATGCGTACGTCCGGGCCATTGCTGTCAAAAACCTGGGCTCTTGGCTGATTGCCGCGTCTTCCGCTATTCCCGCGTCCGCGTGATCTCCTGCCTGTCGTGCCGTGTCTCATGTACTTCCCCTGTTGCTCTGAACGAGTTGAATCAATTTACCGAATCCGTATAGGTACAACCATACACCATTTGCGTACGCTTGGCCAAACCAAAAGCAACGCCCCGCATGTTGTGAAAAGCTATTCCGCCTTCACACGATGTTGTGTTTGTCTCTTGCGAATGAACCCAGATTAACCCCGCGCAATAATTTCGTTCAATGCGCTTGCCAATAAATTTTTTATTTATCCCCACGAGAGATTTCCACAACCCGCGGGATTCCGGCAAGATCAGGGTGTACGTCCTTTAGGATAAAGCCAGCGTTTTCCACGAGTCGCACAACGTCTTCACTCTGGTCGTATCCGATTTCGAGCAAACAGACGCCATCATCTTTTAAAAGTCTTTTCGCTCCCTTGATGATCACGCGAATTGCCTCAAGGCCGTCTTCGCCCCCTTCCAGAGCGAGAATCGGGTCATAATTCCGGACTTCTCTTGATAATGATTCGATAACGGATGTCGGGATATAGGGCGGATTGGAGACAATCAGGTCAAATTTCTCGTCCAAGGCTTCGCCCCATGAGCCAACCCAGAAGTGACAACGTTCAAAGACATTCAGTTTTTCCGCGTTTGACAGCGCAGTTCTGACCGCGCCAAGAGACTTATCCATCCCGTAACCGGTCGTCTCGCCCCATTCATTTAAAAGCGCGATCAATATGCATCCCGTGCCAATCCCCATGTCCAGGATTTTTTCGGGCTGATCCGGACCGTATTTTTCAATAGCCACCTCGACAAGCGTCTCGGTATCCGGGCGCGGATCGAGCGTATCCGGGGCGAGGCGAAAATCGAGTCCCCAGAATTCCCGTGTCGAATAAATGCGGGAGACCGGCTCGCCGGAAAGGCGGCGCTCAACGTCAAACTCGATTCGCGCGAGTTTCGAAGGGCTGATCTTCTCATCCGGGCTTGTCACCAGATCGCCCCAGTCGAGTTTTGTGTGATGCCGTATGATCAGCCGCGCGTCCAGATCGGCGGTTTCTATGCCCGCCGACCAGAAACTCTGGCGCAGATGGTGATACAAAGGCGTAAGTTTATTAGGCAATGTCATGTTCAGGAATCCAGCGCTGCGAGTTTTTCGGCCTGGTCCTCGGACCAAAGAGACTGAATGACCTCATCGAGGGCTTCCCCGCGCAGGACCTCCTCAAGCTTGTAAAGCGTGAGATTGATCCTGTGATCGGTCACGCGCCCTTGCGGGTAGTTATAAGTGCGGATTCGCTCGGAACGGTCGCCGCTGCCGACCTGGCTTTTCCGGTCGGCGGCGCGTTCGTCCTGTTGGGCGCGGTATTGCTCTTCGAAAAGGCGTGACCGTAGAATTTTCATCGCCTTGGCCTTGTTTTTGTGCTGCGACTTCTCATCCTGCATCGCCACAGCGATCCCTGTGGGCAAGTGCGTTATCCGCACGGCGCTGTCCGTCGTGTTGACGTGCTGCCCGCCCGCGCCCTGTGAGCGATACGTATCGATGCGCAGATCGCTGTCATTAATCTCAATATCGACTTCTTCCGCCTCGGGCAGAACCGCCACGGTCGCGGCGGACGTATGAATGCGCCCGCCGGATTCGGTTTTGGGAACGCGCTGTACGCGGTGGACGCCCGACTCGTATTTGAGGTGAGAGAAGACGTCCCGGCCCGAGATCGTCACGATAATTTCCTTATACCCGCCCAGATCGCTCTCGGAAATGTCCATCACCTCTATTTTCCAGCCCTTAGCCGCCGCATATCCTTTATACATGGCAAAAAGATCGCCTGCAAAAAGCGCGGCTTCCTCACCGCCCGTCCCCGCGCGGATTTCAAGGATCGCGTTCTTTGTGTCCGCAGTATCCTTCGGGATAAGCGCTTTTTTTATAGCCGCTTCAAGGGCGGGGATCCGCTCCTCCAGCGCATGCAGCTCCTCGTATGCGATGTCCTTCATTTCCGGATCGTCGAGCAACGCCTTTAAATCGTCCTGCTCCTGCAAAGCGTTCTCATAGGATTCGATCACTTCGATGACAGGCGAAAGCTCGGCGTATTCCGTGGACAGGCGCGTATAATCCCCGCCGGAGAGATTTCCTTCGGCCATCAACGCGGCAAGTTCGTCGTAACGCCCGCGGATCGGGGCGAGTTTGGATTGCAAAGACATGCTTTCTATAAAGCCTGATAAATTTTCAGACCGCAATATTCTTCGAAAATTTTGAAGCCGGCGTCACGCGTTAGAAGGGGAATGTCATGATCAATGCAGGATTGGGCGATCAGCGTGTCAGGCAGTTTCGGCTTTAATCCCTTCTTTATGAGCGTGGCACGCGTAAACCCCGCCCTCTGCCAGAATCCGTCGCCCACATCCATCATTGCCAGGCAGAGAACCTGATCGATATGTTCTTTGCCCGCGTCCGGGTGGCTTAAAAACTCCGACACGACAACTGGGGGCAGAACATATGCTTCCAGACGGATCATATCCGCAATAGTTTGTGTCTCGGGTAAATCGTAATCGTTGAAAAACGCGATGAGCACGCTCGTATCCAGTGCAATCATTTCTTTTCATCCAAACGGATTTTGTCCGCAATACTGAAAAGAGGATCGTCTTCTTCCCAACTGCGCATGTCCTCGAGCGTGACCGTGCGCTCTTTCATTGATCCACGTAGCTTAAGTAAAGCGAGCTGCCCCTGCCGCTGATCATAATCCTCCATGGCTTTGCGAACTGCCGCTGTCGTTCCGCCGCCTGCGTGTTCTTTAATACGCGACAGCAACGCTTTAGGAACCTCCAGCGTAATTTTCTGCATTTCCGTTTCCGGCATGGCTTTATGCTCCAGATTATTAATATGGTTTATGATACCATATATAATCACCAGCATTCAACGCCATAAATCTTGGCCAGCCTTGAGGGACGCCTTAACGGCCTCCATATCAACCTACCGCCGGTAATCGACGTAATCGCCCTCGCGGGATTCGCCGTCATTCATCCACATTGCATAAGGAACGGCCTTATATATCCGGCGCGGATTGCCAGAGAGGAATTTCTCCGGCGCGCTTTCGTAGTCTCCGGCGCGGTAATTCATAAGCCCGTAAGCGTGTTTAATCTCCTCATATTCATGATCTTCGAGCGCGCGGGCGCGGGCCTGCATATAAACGCCCTCGCCTTCCCCGGCGGGCGCGCGGCTGTCATAGCTTACAAGAAAAACTTCCGGATTGGCGGCGATATTGCGCGAATGAACATTTTCAATCCACGAGCCCCAATAGAAATTCAAGTCTTCATCAAAGGCCGCATAAACGGGCGTGTTCCAAGGCTTGCCATCTCCCGGACATACGGTAGCGATGGTGAGATATTCGATAGTTTGAATAATCGTCGCGGCGCGGAGGATCATGGTCATGCGTTAACCCTTGTGTCTGTTTTGCAAGCATATAGTAAGCATAAAAAATCCTATTATATATGCATTTTGTTTTATATTTTCATTGACAGAGAATCACAGCCGCATTACATATTCTTCAGTTTCAATAAATCATACGGAGTCATTTTAATGTCAACCAGCGTTATGGAGGCCCAGCTTTTGACCTGGGCCAATACACCAAATAATTTAATGCTCACATTTGTTAAAGAAGTGGCGGGCGGCAAAAAACGCGGAGTTCAAATAACCGCCATCGGCTTGGACGGCGTAGACGACCTTCTAGCCGCAAAAACGCCAGGTGACCGTAGCCAACTTGCGTTGTATGGCGCGCGCGGGGTTTCTCCGCAACGCATATTCGATGCTGCAGTATCAGCGCGGAGGGACGTACTGCGGGAAAGCGCTGGTGGCCAACGCGTCGCCGCCATGCCTTTGACAGAGCTCTTCGGCCAAATCGGCAAAGCGAAAGCCGAACGTGCTCCAAGCAAAGGTGATCTTTTCAGAGGACTCTTTATTACGCGCCGAGGACCGGGACAGGGTTAAAGGGAGACTCACTCCGCCGCTTCCGCCGAATCCGCCACAGCCTCAATCTCCGCGGCTTTTTCCTCCACGAGGCGCACGACGTGGGTGACGATGTCCTCTTCTTTATCGTGAAGCCTGTGCGCGGTTTTGCCTCCGATATAGACCTGGTGCGTGCCGCGTCCGCCGCCCGTAAAGCCGATATCGGTCATGAGGGCCTCGCCGGGACCGTTGACGACGCAGCCGATGATCGAGACCGTCATCGGCGTTGTGATATGGGCGAGGCGCTCTTCCAGAATTTTCACCGTTTCAATCACGTCAAATTGCTGGCGCGCGCAGGACGGGCAGGATATGACGTTCACGCCGCGATGCCTTAAGCCGAGCGATTTCAGGATATCGAATCCGACCTTGATTTCCTCGACCGGATCGTCGGACAGGGACACGCGGATCGTGTCCCCGATCCCCGCCCAGAGCAGGTTTCCAAGGCCGACCGCGGATTTGATCGTCCCCGTCCGTCTGCCGCCCGCCTCGGTGATGCCGAGATGCAGCGGATAATCGCAGACTTCGGCAAGCTGCGTATAGGCCGCGCAGGCCAGAAACACATCTGAAGCCTTGCAAGAAATTTTAAAATTGAAGAAATCATTGTCCTCAAGGATTTTGATATGTCTCAAGGCCGACTCCACCATGGCCTCCGGGCAAGGCTCGCCGTAGCGCTCCAGCAAATCCCGCTCCAGCGATCCCGCGTTCACGCCGATGCGGATCGAGCAGTTATTGTCTTTTGCGGCCTTGATGACCTCTTTCACGCGGGTTTCGTTACCTATATTCCCCGGATTGATGCGCAAGCACGCCGCGCCGTTCTCCGCGGCCTCGATGCCGCGCTTGTAGTGGAAATGAATATCCGCGACGATCGGGACCGTTACTTCCGGGATGATCTGTTTTAGCGCCGCGCTGGATTCCTCGTCAGGGCAGGACACGCGCACGATGTCGGCCCCGGCCACTTCCAGTTCGCGGATTTGCGCAATCGTCGCCGGAATATCCGTGGTCAGCGTATTGGTCATCGACTGTACCGTAATCGGCGCGTCCCCGCCGACCGGAACGTCCCCGACCATAATCTGGCGGCATTTCCTGCGCTCGATCATGCGCCAGGGGCGTACATGCGTGTGATCCTGAACCATGAATTCTGCCCTCGACAAGTCCTTTCCCTACTCTATATCGTGTTCTGGAAAGAAATGGCAACAGCGGAGTATGCCGGAAATGGTCTCACAAGGTTATTTTAAAAATCATTTTGATGCGACAGGCGCAGGAAAGGTCTTAGAACAAGGGCTCGATCACAGCCGCGGCTTAGCCTGGGACGCTTTATGCCGGCAATTCCGGCGCCCCGCCGCGCCGGGGCTCCAGACGGGAGGATTAGTTAAAGGATTCTTTCAAAATTTCGGCGTCTAGCGGAATATTCCGGCGTACGTCCCCCGGCCTGCCAAAGGCGGGAAGTTCTTCCCCGTCCACGCTGATCACGAGCCCGCCCGCATTCCCTGTAGCCAGCGTCAGCCCCTCACGGTCGGCTGGCACGTAATAGGAATTCCCCGGCTCCAGTACGCGGGACAGGATCACCTTGTCGTTCCGGTCACGGATTTCGACCCAGCTTCTCTGCGTCACTTCAATAAGAACGCGCTTTTCGGGCTTGACCTCGGGCGCATTCGCGTCTGCAGCGCCGGTCATCTCCGTACCTGCAATCGCGTCCGCATCCGCCGCCGGAACAGCCGCTCCCGGGGCGTCCTGCGTTTGCGGACCTGCGCCTTCGACGCCGGAACCCAGCTGCGCACTCTCTTGCGCCTGAAGACCGCCGATCGTACCCGTCCCACCCGCCGGATCCGGCAGAACGCCATTATTCAACGTCCCGTTGTTGTTTTGCGGGGCTGTCGCAAAGGATACCGCTGGCGACTCGTTTAAATCCGCATCCGCCCGTATTTGCGCCGGAGACGGAGCAGGCGGAATTGCGCTCTCTTCCTCCGATCCGCCCTGCAGGACGAACCACAAGATCACGACAAGCAGCATGGCGGCCAGAGAGCCCGCGACAATCTTGACGTCCGGCACCTTGCTTTCCGAGGCCGGAACCGGGAAATGCAGCTCTGGCCTGGCCTTGCCTCCAAGCGTCTGATTTTTGAAGAGATGCACCATGCGGTCGCCGTCAAGGCCGAGATATTCCGAGTAGGAACGTACGAAGCCGATTGCGTAAACGCGGCCCGGCAGACGCTCGACCTGACCGGTTTCAAGAGCCTCCAGTTGCCCGGCGCGGATACGCAGGACGCGCTCTATATCGGCAAGCGACTGGCCATAGTGAAGCCGCGTCCGGCGCAATATCTCGCCGACCGACAGGTCCGTGTAATATTCATCCCTTTGGGGATTATGTGACATTTCGGGCATGGCAGACACGTAAACGTGGCCCCTTTTATCGTCTTTTTACAGTCGTCTTTTTCTAGGCTTTCGGCTTGCCAGCCAGACCATAGGCCTCGTGCAGGGTCCGGACGGCCAATTCAGTATACTCTTCAGCGACTAAAACGGAAATCTTAATTTCAGATGTTGAAATAACCTGAATGTTAATCTGTTTTTGCGAAAGCGCCTTGAACATTGTCTGGGCGACGCCCGCATGAGAACGCATTCCGATCCCTACGACGGAAATCTTGGACACCTTGTCGTCTGTGCGGATATAGCACTTATCGAACTCCGTCTCTTCGAGCGCGGCCAGGGCGCGCTCCTTCTCCGATTTGGGGACCGTGAAGGTCATATCCGTCGTCTTGCCGTCGGCGGAGACGTTCTGGACGATCATGTCCACATTTATGTTCGCCTCGGTCAGGGGACCGAAAACCTTGGCGGCGAAACCGGGTATATCCGGCACGCCAAGCAGCGTAATCTTCGCCTCGTCACGGCTGTAGGCAATGCCGTTAACAACTTCCTCTTCCACGATATCTTCCTCTCTGGTTACTAGGGTTCCCGGAAACGCGCTGCCGATTTCTTCCGCAAAGCTTGAGAGCACCTGCACGGGCACGTCGCGCTTCATCGCCATTTCGACGGAGCGCGTTTGCAGGACTTTCGCGCCCGATGAGGCCAGCTCCAGCATTTCTTCGTATGAAATTTTGTCAATTTTACGGGCTTCTTTTACGATGCGCGGGTCGGTCGTATATACGCCGTCCACGTCCGTATAGATGTCACAGCGGTCCGCGTGAATCGCCGCCGCCAGCGCCACAGCCGTCGTATCGGAACCGCCCCGCCCCAGCGTCGCAATTCTGTTCCGGGAAGTAACCCCCTGAAAGCCCGCAAGCACCGGGACTTCGCGCTCGCTGAAACGGCGCTCGAACTCGTCCGCCCGGATATCCAGAATGCGGGACTTTCCATGCCTTTCATCACACAGGATCGGCACCTGCCAGCCCAGCCATGAGCGCGCAGATATTCCGCGCTTTTGCAGCGCAAGCGCCATAAGCCCGGCCGTAATCTGCTCGCCGCTGGAGACGACCGTATCGTATTCGCGCGCGTCAAACAGGGGACTAACCGTCTGGCAATAGTTCACGAGCTGGTTCGTCACGCCCGACATCGCCGAAACCACGACGGCGATATTGTGCCCCTGCGCATGCTCGCGGGCGATTTTGTCCGCGGCGCGCTCGATCCGGTCCGTATCCGCGACGGACGTGCCGCCAAATTTCGCAACGATTCTGGTCATTGGCCGTATGCCATGTATATTGTTCTGGTGGTCTTGAAACCAAGCATTTAGCAGAAAGTCTTGAGATATGTCCACCTCTGTTGTTGACGAGGAAATTCAGAACTTCCGTAAGGATTCCGCCAAATGGTGGGATGAGAGCGGCCCGTTCGCCACGCTGCACAAACTCAACCCCGTCCGGATGGAATTTATCCTGAACGCCGTCAAGGCGCATTTCGGAGCCGAGGCCCCGTCCGGGCTTGCCGTTCTGGATATCGGCTGCGGCGGCGGGCTGGTCTGCGAGCCGATGGCGAGGCTGGGGGCGCAAGTCACGGGCATAGACGCCGACGAGAACGCCATTGTAACGGCAAAGGCGCATTCGGACGAGATGGGTCTGAAGATCAGTTACCAGAGCTGCGCGGCGGAAACGCTGGCCGAAAAGGGCGAGACATTCGACGTCGTCCTTGCCCTTGAGATTATCGAACACGTCAACGATCCGGCGGGATTCCTCGGGACGTGCGCAAAGCTTTTAAAACCGGGCGGAACGCTGATCGTTTCAACGTTAAACAGGACGCCGAAATCATACGCGCTCGGCATTATCGCAGCCGAGCGTATTCTAAGGTGGGTCCCGCAGGGCACGCATGACTGGAAAAAATTCATCCGTCCCTCGGAGCTGTCGAAATACGGACGCGCGCACGGTATGCAAATGAAGTCCTTGCAGGGACTGATATACCACCCGCTCAGGGCAGAATTCACGCTCTCCAAAACCGACCTCGACGTGAATTATTTTGCGGTTTTTGAGGGGAACACTTTACTCAATTCGAACAAATAACATAATCACGGTTTTTCTTGACAAAGTGCCATAACGCCGTTTAGATTGCACCATTCAACAGGAGGATTGATATGACAAAACTCGCCGGTAAATTTCGCGATTTCTGTGGTGACTATAAAGAGCCAATAATTACTGGCGCTGTTCTTAG
>CAZCIB010000047.1:0-18023 GCA_964498755.1 uncultured Pseudobdellovibrionaceae bacterium
TAAATCATTTGGTGACAGGGGTGAAAAAGATTACGCACTTCGGGCGCATCCATTCTTTGCGTGCTTCAAGTCATTCGCGTGTCAAAGGGTGGCCCGGGTAATTCGCGCGCGTTTGCAGTTTTTAAGTTATTCCATAGCGTACTTTTCTCTGGCCCTTGGCGCCTTCGCGTCTTGGCGGTATAAAAAAAGAGTAACGAAAAGGGAAAAACATGTCTATCATCGCCGACCGTCTCTCGCGTATCAAACCGTCTCCGACTTTAGCCGTCACCGCCAAGGCCAGCGAACTCAAAGCCGCCGGGAAGGACGTCATAGGCCTTGGCGCAGGCGAGCCCGATTTCGATACGCCGGAAACCATCAAGGAGGCCGCATGGGAAGCGATCAAGGCGGGCGATACGAAATATACGAACGTCGACGGCACGCCTGCGCTGAAAAAAGCGATCTGCGCGAAGTTCGAGCGCGACAACGGCCTTGAATACGCGCCGGACCAGATTACCGTCGGCACGGGCGGCAAGCAGGTCTTGTACAATGCGCTGATGGCCACGCTTAATCCCGGCGACGAGGTTATCATTCCCGCGCCGTACTGGGTGTCTTACCCGGATATGACGCTGCTCGCGGAAGGAACGCCGGTCTGCGTGCCGTGCGGAATGGAGAATAACTTCAAGCTCACGCCGGACGCGCTGGAAAAAGCGATTACGCCCAAGACCAAATGGCTGATTTTCAACTCTCCCTCCAACCCGACCGGCGCAGGGTATACGCGCGCAGAGCTTAAGGCTCTGACGGACGTTTTATTGAAGCATCCGCATGTCTGGGTGATGAGCGACGACATGTATGAAAAGATCGTCTATGACGGCTTTGAATTCGTTACGCCCGCGCAAGTCGAGCCGAAGCTTTTTGACCGGACATTGACGGTGAACGGCGTGTCCAAGGCGTTCGCGATGACCGGCTGGCGGATCGGTTACGCCGGCGGGCCGAAAGAGCTCATCAAGGCGATTGCGAAAATCCAGAGCCAGAGCACGTCTAACCCGAGCTCCGTGTCTCAGGCCGCATCCGTAGAGGCTTTGAATGGAGGGCAGTCTTTTCTGCAGGAGCGGAACGAGGTTTTCAAAAAACGCCGCGATCTGGTCGTGTCCATGCTCAATGAGGCGGATGGAATTGAATGCCCGGTTCCCGAAGGCGCGTTCTATGTCTATCCGTCCTGCGCGGGCTGCATCGGTAAAAAAACGCCCGATGGCAAGGTGATTGAAAATGATACGGATTTCGTGACCTACCTGCTTGAATCCGTCGGCGTAGCCTGCGTCCAGGGCGAAGCGTTCGGCCTCTCGCCATTCTTCCGCGTCTCATACGCAACGGCGACGGAAACGCTGGAGGAGGCGTGTTCGAGGATACAGAAGGCGTGCGCCTTATTGAGTTAAGAGTTGCGAGTTGCGAGTTACGAGAAATTCATCTGACAAGCTCCTCTCGTAACTCGTAACTCGAACTCGTAACCCTCATCGAACCGGCCAATGCGCGAAGGGGTCCTTGAAACGCGGCCAGCCGGGCTCATAGGCTTCGCTGTCTTTGCCCTCATAATGGTTCACAAGAATATGGCAGAGCCGCTCGAAGGGTTTTTTATTCTCTTCAACCATCTCTTCCGCAAAGCGCAGAAGGCGTCTCATGTTTTCCGGGCTGGCGTCGTCGATTTGCGGGTTTGGCGGGGCTTCAAGAGCCGGGTCGAGCATGGATTTGTTGAAAACGAAAAGGTCGTCGCGCACCTCTTCCTCAAACGCGTCCATCAACGCCGATTCGGAGGCGTGAAAGAAGATGTTGATCAGCGGCAGATCATTCACCGGATCCACGACGCCGAGCGCGCCGAAGCGGTTCCACTCTTCTCGCGTGATCGGCTTTTGCGTGTCGCCCGTGCCGAGAATGATCATGATATGGCGCGTTCCCGGCGGCAGATGCTGGCGCACGGCGCCGAGATAACTGATGCAGGGGTTATCGAAAATGCTGCCGTCGATGCAGGCGAAATCCCGCGCCTTTTCCGAACGGTATTTCGCCCGGAAATGGTGGCAGGGAAAAAAGGTCGGCGCGGCGCAGCTGGCCATGACCGCGTCATAAAGCGCGATATTGGCTGTGCTTTTATGACGCCCGACGGCGCCCGGGAAGCCAATGTTTTTCAACCACATGGACTGCCCGCCGGTGCTCAGGGAAGTGTTCTGGACCGTGCGGACTGGCGCGTCGCCGCTTTCATCGGCTTCATGAGCCAGCTCTATCTGCTCGCCCTCAATGTTATAAGTCGGAATAATCAGACTGCGGAGCGAGTCTTTTAATCGGGCGCGCCCGTAAAGCGCGCGCAGTGAGCGCGCAAGGTTTTTGGGGTCATAATGTCCGTGGCGCAGGAGGTTGTTTAACTGGCCGAGCTTCATTGTGCGGTTGTTGAAGTCATGGATGAAGCCGCGGAATTCCCGGAATCTGTCGGGCGGGAATATCCGGCCGCCTTCGCGTTCATAAAAGCGGATCAGATGCCGGGCCTTATAGCGCGGCCTGTCTTTTTCCTTGGTGTGGCGCAGCGTCAGGGCGGAGTTGAGAATTGCCCCGGTTGAAGGCCCGGAAAAGATATCGACCATGTCGGACATGCGCAGGCCGGTCCTGTCCTCTATGCGCGACATGACATAGGCGGGGATCAGGCCGCGCATCCCGCCGCCATAGGTGAAAAGCGTTATGATTGTTCTTCGTGCGGACATAGTTAAATTATATCAGAGATTTCTGATACATTCTCTGTCTGAAAGCAGGAAAATCCCAAGAAAAAACCGGGCTGTGAGGCCCGGCGAGTTGAACAGGGAGGTTTCACGTCTGGGAGACGTAGGATCTTCCTCGGAAGACCCCATCAACGCTGTGGTTGATGCCCCTTTATATACTCTATGCATCGGGATAGTCCAGCCATAACCCCCAAAAAAGGCATGAGTATTATGCATACCCAGCATGCGTTAAAAAAATATCATAATGTGCGCATGTGTGTTTCTAGTGAAAACAGTCGTTTAGCGTTTGTTTTGCTTTTAAAACTTGGTGTTGCTTACGAATTTCAAAAGAGAATCTCTGAAAATTCCAATGCGCTGGGAGTGTTTTCTTTCTTCCGGATAAACGAAATACATATCTACGCCCGGGCGTTCGACTTCCGGCAGGACCTGAACGAGCGACCCGTCGTCGCGCGCGATATAATCAGGCAGGACGGCTATGCCGGCGCCCTGTTTTACCAGAGCGTGAATGCCCGCAGTGGAGTTAATCATTAAAAGGTTATAGTCCGTATCCGGATCCACGCCTGCAATCCTGAACAGCCAGTTCGGATCGGCATAGGGGGCAGGGACGTTTTCAGGGAACCCAATCAGGGTATGTCTGCACAAATCGCGGATAGATTTCGGCAGACCTTTCCTCTCAATATATGCTTCTGACGCATACATGTGAAAATGAAGCGTAGTCAGTTGCCTTTGGATCAGGTCAGGATGTTCGGGTTTATGCAGGCGTATAGCGGCGTCCGCCTCGCGCATCCCGAGATTATAAACGCGGTCGTCAAGCAAAACGGTTAACTGTATCTCAGGATGCGCTTCAATCAGTTCAGGCAGGCGGGGCGCCAGCCAGGTTGTTCCAATAAATTCCGCGGCCGTAATACGCAAGGGGCCTTCAGGGAGTTGACGCGAGTCCAGCAGGCGCCCCTCAATCATGGAAAGCTTGGCGAAAATATCTTTCGACGCCTTGTGCATCATTTCGCCTTGCTCGGTTAGTAACAGGCCACGGGCGTGTCTGTGAAACAGCGTGACTTTGAGAGAGTCTTCAAGCGTGCTGATTTGCCTTGAAACCGCAGATTGCGACAGGTTCAGTTTTTCGCCGGCGTGCGTGAAAGATCCTGCTTCAGCGACAGCGTGAAAAATGCGTAGTTTATCCCAGTCCATAAAAACCTTCTAACGTATTCATTGCGCTTTGAATTCTAATTTTCACTGATTAGGCACGACTGTCCATAAAAAAATATTTGACATACAAAAAATAGCCTTTATTAAAGTGCGTAAAATATTGATTGGGGAATCCGATGATGGACATTTGCGTTAATTATAACTGCAGCGCGTTTGATCACATTTATGATGGATATGTGCCTCTGGAGCTGGCTCTTGACGCGCTTGAGGAAGAGTCAAGATTCGCCATGCACAGGTCTGGCGTCTTTTCGCGCGCAGACCGCCTGTTGTGGCAGCTTGAGCCCAAAATACAGCTTTTGCCGGAAAGCACAATAAGCCGTTTGCGTATGATTGCGGCCTCAACCGTATGGCCGTGCCATGGCAGGAACAATCCTGCGGACGTATATTATTTTCTGTATGGTAAGACGCCGTTGTCTCGAAAAGGACGTCAGCCCAGCATTTACGAGCTTGTTCGTGGATCCCAACATACAACCGGAAGAAAATTACGCGGTTTTCGCGACTGATGATCCTGGGGCGCTATGCGATTAAACGGAATAATGTCATCCCCGCCCCGGATCGAGTCCGGGGTAAACTGCGCCGGGGATCCAAAATCCCGTGACTTTGGGCCACCGCCTTCGCGGAGGCGACAAAGTATGAGTACGCTTAGTCGTATAACGCTCTAGTTTCCGGCCGTTATCAGGAATCTGTCGGCTTCCAGCGCCGCCATGCAGCCTAGGCCGGCGGCCGTTACCGCCTGACGGTAGATTTTATCTTTCACGTCCCCGGCGGCGAAAACGCCGGGAATGGTCGTGGCGGTCGAGTCAGGGTCTGTAATCAGATACCCTTCGTTGTCCATGTCCAGCTTGTCTTTGAACAGTTCCGTGGCCGGGGCGTGACCGATAGCGACAAACAGCCCGTCCGAGTCCAGCTGCGAAATTTCTCCGCTCTTGACGTTTTTGAGCTTGAGCCCGGTCATGCCAGGAGCCGGACCTTCGCCCGGCTTGACGCCGACGACTTCCTCCACGACCGTATCCCAGATTACCTCAATCTTTTCATGGCCGAGCAGACGTTCCTGCATGATCTTTTCGGCGCGCAGCTCGTCGCGGCGATGGATCAGGTATATTTTCTCGCAGAAATTTGTCAGGAACAGCGCCTCTTCAACGGCCGTATTGCCGCCGCCAACCACGGCGACTTTTTTGCCGCGGTAGAAAAATCCGTCGCAGGTGGCGCAGGCCGAAACGCCCATGCCCTGAAACACTTTTTCCGTTTCAAGGCCGAGCCATTTGGCTTTCGCGCCGGTGCTGATGATCAGCGTTTCACCCTGATAGGTTTTACCGCTGTCGCCCGTCGCGGTAAACGGACGCTTGTCTAGATCGATGTTCGTTATGTGATCGTTGATGATTTTCGTGCCGACATGTTCGGCCTGCGCTTTCATCTGCTCCATCAGCCAGGGGCCCTGAATGACGTCGGCGAAGCCGGGATAGTTTTCAACGTCGGTCGTGATCATCAGCTGCCCGCCAGGCTCCATGCCGGAAACAAGAACCGGGGACAGACCTGCGCGCGCCGCGTAAATCGCCGCCGTGTAACCCGCCGGGCCCGAGCCGATGATCAGGACTTTCGTGTGAATTTGATCTGACATATGCACAGAAGTAATCCCGTTTACGACGCGGCGCAAGTCAAAGTGGGGGCATTATCCACTTTCAAATCAGGATCGGGCGTCATGAGTTTTTGTAAGACGCCGCAGGCGCGGTCAACGAATGCTTCCTTAAGCGCAGGATCAGGACGCGGCTTTCCATGAAAATTCCTGACGCTAAAATGCCGGGAAACCGGGCAGGGGACTGCTTCGACGCCATTTATTCTGTTATTGAGCCAGTTATGAAAGTGCGGCGTCGCGCTCTTTCTAAAAAATATCTCGCCGCACCCGCCGTTTGCGAATGGGATTTTCTCTCCAGCCGCGCCCCGCGCAAGCATGGCGTTGGCTTCGATCATCCTGAATGTGCTTGTTGGTCCCGCGCCGCAATCGTAAACAGTTACGTCGTCCGATGAGGTTTCGAAAGCAAGTCGCCACGAAGCGATATACATCGCCAGATGCCCGAGTTTTGCGGACGGCGCGGGATTAGAAAAGGCCCCGGAAGAGCCTCCGCTGAAACGCATCACGCCAAGCCACTCCATCATCAGGCCGCACGGCGTCGTTCGGATGTAATCATGTTCCGGATTGCCCTCGACGAGAGTAATCGCGTTGCTCATATTCTCATTGATTGTGGAGAACAGGATGAGGTTTTTAGAATCGACGCTCGCGTTTTCCGCAACGTCAAACACAAGCGCGTAATATTTCTCCGGGTCGGAGAGTTTTTCCGGATCAGAGAGCGCGCCTGCGACCGCATCAAAAAGCGGATCTTTGCGCAAGCGCTCAACGAGCGTCTCTCTCTTTGCCGTGTTGTAAGGAAAGTATCTTCCTGGCTTTAGCGCCTCTCGCAGGATGTCAGGTTTTCCGGTTCCTTTGCTTGACGCCGTCTCATATGCCGCATTCACATCCATTTCCTTTGCTTGACGCCGTCTCATATGCCGCATTCATATCCATTACGCGCACGCTCTCCCTGAAAGAAACTATTATAGAAACAACGGCGCGCTTTCAATTTTTTTCAGACAGCCGCCGTTTTATTTCCTGCGCAACCTTGTCCGCGTCATTCAGCGGCGCGTAATCCCAGTGTTCCAGCACGCCTTCAAATCGTCTTACCGCGCCTTGGCGCATCAAATTATCATGCAGCCGGCTGAACTTTTTCGATCCTCCGTCGAGCGGGATCAGGTAAACGGGCTTTCCGGTCGTCGCCGCTTCCGAAAGCATGGATGACGAATCTTCCGTCACCAGAATAAAATCGGCCCAGGCCAGCATGCCGAAATACGGGTTGGCGCCCCTTCCGTCCCATAGAAAATAATCACGTTCACCCAGAGCCTTTTTAAGCGCATCAATATTTTCCTCGCCTGTGCGGCGGGAGGCGGTCATCATTAAACCTGTCTCAAGATCGGCCAGCCGCCGTCCGAGTTTTTCCATGTGCGCGCCGGTCATCGTGTGCGTTTTACTGGACCCGCCAAGCAGAACGGCGGCGCGCGGCGCGGGGATATGTTCGAATGCGGCGTAATCGTGACGCGCCTGTTCCAGCTTCGCGGCGCTGATCCTGTTCGGCGCGGCTTTGGTTACGATCACGTTTCCGCCGCGCATGCGGTCATGCTCCGGTACGGCGACAAGGTCAAAATGTTTCGGCGAAACGCGCGGGTCCTGTATCTGGACCGTAAACGTTTTACCACGCGACATTTTTTTGACGTAGCGCGATGCGGCTATGCTTTTCCGGCCCGAGGCGATCAGGATATCCGGCCAAGGCGGCTCCAGCGCCTCGGAGAAAGTTTTGTTGTTTTCGAACCCAAGCCAGGGGGAAAAATACGACCAGGGAAAGTTGAGTCCTATGCGTTTAATCTCCGGTTCAAGGCCTAATGATTCAGCGACGCCAAGACATTGATTTTCCGTCCCGGCGATGCCTTCCGTAAGCGCCCAGCAAGTGGGGGGGCTGCTGCTATTGTGCGTTGTCAAGCTTTGTTTCCTAAAGAAAAGGGTTGTTTTGTCGCGCGCGTCTCTATAAAACCTGTGCAGATTACATTGCATTTGCATTGGACTGAATCAAAATGCGCCGCATAAAGCTCGATAAAATAGATCGAAAAATATTACAAGAGCTGCAGGACAACGGGAGGATCACGAATGTGGAGCTGGCGAAAAGCGCCGGCATATCAGCGCCCCCGTGTCTGCGCCGCGTCAGGGCTCTTGAAGAAAACGGCTATATCAAAGGCTATCACGCAAAAATTGACGCCGCTTCGCTGGGCTTCGGCGTCGCCGTTTTCGCGCAGGTCAAGCTGACAAGCCAGGCCGAGCAGGATCTTGTGAAGTTCGAGGACTCCTGCAAGGACTGGCCTTTTGTTCGGGAGTGTCACATGCTCGCCGGAGAAGTGGACTTTCTTTTAAAAATTGTCGCGCCGGACTGGGACGCTTACCAGAATTTTCTGACGAACGAACTCGTCGCCGCGCCGAACGTCACGTCGGTCAAGTCGTCTCTGGCCATACGTTCCATTAAAGAACTGCCGGGCGTGCCAGTTGAATGATGAGGTATTAAGCGTTCTGGCTTGGAGGTGAAAGGTCTCAGGCGTTAAGGAGGATATGCAAACCCGATTCCTCTTGCCTGAGAACCTGATACCTATTTCCTATTTCCCGCCATACATGACTTCCAATATCTCATACGTCTTCAGGCCTTTCGGCGTATGGACCTCGACGGACTCGCCCTGATTCTTGCCGATCATGGCTTTCGCGATGGGAGAGGTAATCGAAAGCTTTTTGGATTCGGCGTTGGATTCGTATTGCCCGACGATCTGGAAGGTCATTTCCTCGTCCGTATCTTCGTCGACGATCGTGAGCGTCGCCCCGAATTTCACCGTATTGCCGCTCAGGGAGGAGGGATCAATGATCTGCGCGTTGGAAATCACGCCTTCAAGCTCCATGATGCGGCCTTCAATGAACGACTGCTGTTCGCGCGCGGCGTGATATTCGGCGTTTTCAGACAAATCGCCGTGTTCGCGCGCCTCGGCGATCGCTTGAATCACAGCCGGGCGCTCGACGGATTTCAGATTTTTCAGCTCCGCTTCCAAAGCGTCATAACCGCCCTTTGTCATGGGAACCTTGTCCATGATCGTCTCTTCCTTTTTTTGTTGGGCTAAAAACAAACCCGCCGTTCTCCGGCGGGCTACATATTAATTGATAAATTATGCAGGCGATTTGGTCAAGCTGCCGCGCTTTTCATTTTAGATAATCATAAATGGAAAAGGTAACTGGCCCGTTAAACGGACTAAGTCCGGTTTTTTCACGTTTTTATGCAAGACGCAGCAGTGGCGTTTAGGAATATATTCTAACACAAGGCGCTTTTGCGCGAAAGTCCTGGCTTAATTCCTGGCCCAATTCCACAGGCGCAGAGTTATGAGCTCAGGAGCGCATCGTTTCCTCGGCGCTTTCGGAAACGGCCTGCGCGACGAATGCGTTGAGGCTCATGTCCTTTTCCGCGGCGGCGAGAGCGGCGCGCGCATGGAGAGCAGGATCGAGACGGACGTTAAACTTTCCGCTAAACGGTTTTCGCGGCGGAATGCCTTTTTCGGCGCAGATCGCCATATAAGAGTCTACGGCGTCATGAAAGTTGGTTTTGAGCTCATCCGCCGAATAGCCGTAAAACGAGAGCTCTCCGGCCATGTTGACGGTTACGCCCTGAAAGCTCTCGCTTTCGGCGTCGTAGACGATTTTGGCGATGTAACCTTTATATTCCATCATGCTCATGGTTTGATTCCTTTTCTCTCTAAAAATCCCCGCAAAGCGGCGACCGCGCCTTTGTCCATATCCGTGTGCCCGGGTGGGGCCTGTGCTGATAATGAACGTCTCCGTCCAGCCAGATTGTGACAGCCGATCCTTTGCCTTCCCGGATTTCGGCGCCAAGATGCTCAAGAAGCACAATTACGTCACGCCAGGGCACGTTCGCGCTGACAGGGCGTTTGTAAAGCAGATGCAGCGTTTTGCGATACTTGCCTTAACAATATATGGTACTGTTTTCGGTACCAAAAATCAAGCCGCCTCGTCCTCGCGTTTTAAAAACTTCTGCAGCGGATAGACGTCGAGGGCTCTGGCCTTGAGGGCGCGGATCGCCTGAACGCCCGCCGCCGCCGCCGTCAATAACGTATAATACGGTATCCGGTGCATCAGCGCCGTACGGCGGATGGAGGTGGCGTCGGCCACGGCCTGTGAGCTTTTAGCTGTCGTGTTGATCATGAAATGAATATCGCCGTTGATAATTGCGTCGATGATATGCGGCTGACCTTCCATAACCTTGTTGATGCGCTTGACGTTCAGCCCCATGCTCTGCAGATACGTGCAGGTGCCGCCCGTCGCGACAAGATTGAAACCCATCTCGCGTAAATCGCGCGCGAGCGGGAAGAGGGCTTCCTTGTCCTCGTCCTTGACGGATAAAAACACCGTGCCTTCCTTGGGCAGATGGGTGCCCGCGCCAAGCTGCGACTTCGCGAAGGCGTGCGCGACATTGGTATCAAGCCCCATAACCTCGCCTGTGGATTTCATCTCCGGGCCTAATAACGGGTCAACGCCCTGAAAGCGCGTGAACGGGAAGACAGGCGCCTTGACGGCGACATGGCCGGGATCGATGCCGGTGAACATGGTCTCGAAGTTCTTTAAGGGCTCGCCCGCCATGACGCGCGCGGCGATCTTGGCGATGGGAACGCCCGTGGCTTTCGCGACGAACGGCACGGTGCGCGAGGCGCGCGGGTTGACTTCGAGGATGTATATATCCAGCTCGCCGCTGTCCTCGTTCCGGCGCACGGCGAATTGCACGTTCATGAGGCCGACGACGCCCAGAGCCTTGGCCAGCTGGATGGTCTGCTTTTCAAGCTCGCGCACGGTGCGATAGGGGAGGGAATGGGGGGGGAGGACGCAGGCCGAATCGCCGCTATGCACGCCCGCTTCCTCGATATGCTCCATAATGCCGGAAACATAGACCTGCTTGCCGTCGGAGACCGCGTCGACGTCGACTTCAATCGCGCTCTTGAGATAACGGTCCAGCAGCACGGGCGTATCGCCTGAGACGCGCACGGCCGTGTCGATATAGTTTTCAAGTTCGTCCTGATTATGGACGATTTCCATCGCCTGTCCGCCAAGCACGTATGAGGGGCGGATAACAATCGGATAGCCGATGCCGTCCGCCAGATCTAACGCCTCTTTCTTCGAGCGCGCGATGCCGTTGGGCGGCTGTTTGAGTTTGATCTTGTTTAAAAGCTGCTGGAAACGCTCGCGGTCTTCGGCGAGATCGATCTTGTCCGGGTCCGTTCCGAGAATGGGAATGCCGGCGTCCATGAGAGGTTGCGCGAGTTTAAGCGGCGTTTGTCCGCCGAGCTGGACGATGACGCCCTTGACGCTGCCGCTTTGCTGTTCGGCCCTGATAAGTTCAATCGTGTCTTCAACCGTCAAAGGCTCGAAATACAGCCTGTCCGAGGTGTCGTAATCCGTTGAAACGGTCTCCGGATTACAGTTGACCATGATGGTCTCGTAATCGGCTTCTTTCAGAGCATAGGCGGCATGGACGCAGCAATAATCGAATTCGATGCCCTGGCCGATTCTGTTCGGCCCGCCGCCGAGGATGATGACTTTCTCGCGGGAGGTGGGGGCGCATTCGTTGCTGGCGTCTTGTCCCTCACCCACTGCGCTAACGCTTTCCTCTGACGAGGAAAGCGAAGCTCCGTTGCCCTCTCCCTTCAGGGAGAGGGAGGGGCCCGTGAAGCGGGAGGGTGAGGGATAGGCATTCTCATAACACCCGTACATATACGGCGTATCGGAGGGGATTTCCGCGGCGCAGGTATCGACGCGCTTGTAGACCGGGTGGACGCCGTGCGCATGGCGCGCGTGGCGGATGTGCTCTTCCGTCACGTTCATCAGCTGCGCAAGGCGCGCGTCCGAAAAGCCCAGCATTTTAAGTCTTGTCCAGCCCGCCGCGTCGATGGGCAGGCCGTGTTCTTTGATGGCGTTTTCCGTGTCGATGATATGCTTGATGCGCTCCAGAAACCACGGATCGAATTTCGTAATCGCGTGAATGTCTTCGATGCTCATGCCAAGTCGTATGGCCTGCGCAATATATAAGATTCGCTGCGGCGTCGGCGAGGAGATTTTCGCGCGGATTTGGTCCGGGTGCGGCTTGTCGCCGTCCTGCGCGAAGCGCACGGGGTTCAGCCCGTCCAGCCCTTTTTCGAGCGAGCGCAACGCTTTTTGCAGGGATTCCTCGAAATTCCGGCCGATGGCCATGACTTCGCCGACGCTTTTCATCGAGGTCGTCAGGATATTTTTCGTGCCGCGGAATTTTTCAAACGCGAAGCGCGGGATTTTGGTGACGACGTAATCGATCGTCGGCTCGAAACTCGCCGGGGTGCGTCCGCCGGTGATGTCGTTATCCAACTCGTCGAGCGTGTAGCCGACCGCCAGCTTGGCGGCGGCCTTGGCGATGGGAAAGCCGGTGGCCTTGGAGGCAAGCGCGGAAGAGCGCGACACGCGCGGGTTCATCTCGATCACCACCATGCGCCCGTCTTCGGGGTTGATGGCGAATTGTACATTGGATCCGCCGGTTTCCACGCCGATCCCGCGCAGCACGGCGATCGAGGCGTTGCGCATGATCTGGTATTCTTTATCGGTCAGGGTGAGGGCAGGGGCGACCGTGATCGAATCGCCCGTATGCACGCCCATCGGATCAACGTTTTCGATAGAGCAGATAATAATGCAGTTGTCGTTTTTATCGCGCACGACCTCCATCTCGAATTCTTTCCAGCCCAGAACCGATTCCTCGACGAGGACTTCGTTGATGGGGGAGGCGTCGAGACCTTCGGAGACGATGTAATCGAACTCTTCCTTATTGTAAGCGATGCCGCCGCCCGTGCCGCCGAGCGTATAAGAGGGGCGGATAATCGCGGGCAGGCCGATTTGCGAGAGGGCCTCGCGCGCTTCGGCGAGAGAATTGACGACGATGCTCTTGGGGCTTTCAAGGCCGAGCTCGTCCATGCATTCGCGGAATTTCTGGCGGTCTTCGGCCTTCTCGATAGCCGCTTTATTCGCGCCGATGAGCTCGATGCCGAGGCGTTCCAGCGTACCGCGCTTGTCCAGTTCAAGGGCCGTGTTCAGAGCCGTTTGCCCGCCCATGGTCGGGAGCAGCGCGTCCGGGCGCTCTTCCTCTAATATCCGCTCGACGATGCCGGGGACGATGGGCTCGATATAAGTCGCGTCCGCCATCTCCGGGTCCGTCATGATCGTCGCCGGGTTCGAATTGATCAGGATGACGCGGTAGCCTTCCTCCCGCAGCGCCTTACAGGCCTGCGCGCCGGAATAATCGAATTCACAGGCCTGACCGATAATAATCGGCCCGGCGCCAATGATGCAGATGGATTTAATGTCGGTTCTTTTGGGCATGGGCTTTGAGCTTTATACTTTCCTTTTTTTGTTCACGCAATGGATGCGAACGTTACTGACTTTTGTTTTTCACGCAATGGACGCGAGGAAGTCGCCATGGCCGCAATGTTTTTAAAGATCATTTGCTGCTTGAGCTGAAGTTGATTAGAAAAGGCATAGGGCGGAGTACGTCTTCCACCCCGTTCGCTTGAAGTCGCAATTTGCGACCTCAAGTTTTCGAATTCTGCTTCCGTCAGCTGGAACATGAAATCCGAAGGGAAGCGTTCAATGTTTCTTTTGACCTGTTCTTTTAAACGCTTTGTTTCCACCCCGTATAATTCAGACAGATCCGAATCCGGCATGACCTTCACGCTGCGGATGAGATAGATTGACGCGGCAATGCGCTCGATCGGGATAACGGGAGAGGTTGTTATGACAGGGTTTTTGCTCATAAAATTCCGGTAAGTCTGACGTGTTCCGGAATTGATCAAGTAAAGGAATCGGCATGGGAACACAACAAAAAACGCCGCCACAGCCAATTTGCGCGGCTTTGCTTAATAGACGGCGCTGGCCCGGGCGTGCAGATTTCCGAAAATATCCTGCTCCGTCTTGCCCTTTGAATTGTGATTGTCCGCGCTGTTTTGAACGGGCTCGTATTTTCCCGTATCCGCGTTATAGGCGTAGAGCATTTTCTCCGATCCTTCATAATACCAGGCGTTGAGCGTAATCTGACCGCGTTTGACGGATTTATAAACAACCGGATAGGTGAGCAGATTGCGCACGCTCTGCAAAACGGATTGCCGCAATGTCTCGCGATGCAATTCTTCGGCTGAGGTATTGCCGAGTTTTTTCCGCGCCCTTTCCAGCGAATTCAGGGCGACGTCCATCCAGTCGGCGATGGCGTGATGACGCGTCCCGTTGAGCAGGTAATCCATGCCCCTTGAATGCGTATTTCCAAGGACGACCATGTGTTCAACGCCAGCGACTTCGATGGCGTATTCAAGCTTGGAGAGCAGGGAATAGGGGCCAAACGTGCGGTGCGACTCATGCGGCGGCACGAGAGCGGCAATCTCATTGTGGTGCAGAACCTCGCCCGGCTTCAGGCAAAACAGACATTGCGCCAGAGGATTGGATTCAAAGCAGCTGACCAGCAGCGTATGCGGCTTGTATTCACGTTCAGGAACATTGTTCATGGCCTGCCTGCCCGCATATGACTTGTTGCGGAACCGGGATAAATACGCAGCAAGAAGTCGCTGCCGTTCCGGCATGAATTTACTCCCCGTTTACTCGTAATACTTTTCATTGATTAGACAATACTCATAAAAAAAAGGCGATTTGTCAAGGCAATCTTGAGAAATGCGCGCAAGAAAGCGGCGCAAGTTTTTGAATTGTATATATTATTAAGTTTGCGTTGTGTTTTTTCCGGAAGTGGAGGCTATGCCGCGCGCTTGCGCATGTTTTCAACGAACTGCGTGAAAAGATAGGCGCTGTCCTGAGGGCCGGGCGAGGCTTCCGGGTGGTATTGCACTGAGAACACAGGTTTTCCCTTAACGCGCAGGCCTTCATTGGATTTATCGAACAGGGAAATATGCGTTTGCTCGACATGAGATTCCGGCAATGATTCGGGGATCACGCGAAAACCGTGGTTCTGGGACGTGATTTCCACTTTGTCCGTCAGCAGGTTTTTCACCGGGTGATTCGCTCCGCGATGGCCGAGATGCATTTTCTCGGTTTTGCCGCCTAGGGCAAGGGCGAGAAGCTGATGCCCGAGACAAATGCCGAATACGGGAATGTCCGCTTTCAAAAGCGACTGAATTGTCGGAACAGCATAAGTCCCGGTAGCCGCCGGATCGCCGGGCCCGTTTGACAGGAATATCCCGTCGGGCTTTAAAGCCAGTATGTCTTCCGCATTATGCTGCGCGGGAACAACCGTAACCTTGCAGCCGCTTGAGGAAAGTGAGCGCAGGATGTTTCTCTTCACCCCGTAGTCAATGACAACGACATTAAATTCCGGATTGTCCTGACGGCCATAGCCGCCGTCATGATTCCAGAGCGTCTCCGTCCAGTCGTATCTCTGGGTGCAGGACACGTCCTTTGCGAGATCCATGCCCTCAAGACCGGGCCAGTCCCGCGCCTCTTTCAGTAAAGCCTCTATATCAAAATTTCCCGACGGATCATGACAGAGGACTCCGTTCGGCGCGCCGGAGTCGCGGATGCGCCGCGTAAGCGCGCGCGTATCGACGCCGCAAATTCCGGGGAGATCGTGGCTTTTCAGCCATGCGTCGAAATGGGAGGCCGCGCGCCAGTTTGACGGACTGGAGATATCTTCGCGCACAATCAGGCCGCGGGCGGCGGGCGTGCCCGTCTCGATATCTTCCGGGTTGGTTCCGGTGTTGCCGATATGCGGCGTCGTGAAAGTGATAATCTGGCCGGCATAGCTGGGGTCCGTCAGGATTTCCTGATACCCGGTCATCGACGTGTTAAAGCAGATTTCCGCGGCGCGCTTCGTTTCCGCGCCTATGCCGCGTCCGTAAATCACGGTTCCGTCCGCGAGAGCGAGAACAGCCGTTGCGTCTTTGGGTCTTTCAGGAGTAATACTGTCGGTCATGAATTCGTCTTGTTTCCAGTTTGGCACTGGAAATAAAGTAGTAATGTGTGGGAATAAAAAAAGAAAGGAAAAAACGGCCATGGACAAAAGGACCG
This sequence comes from uncultured Pseudobdellovibrionaceae bacterium, assembly GCA_964498755.1. GTDB lineage: Bacteria > Pseudomonadota > Alphaproteobacteria > Micavibrionales > Micavibrionaceae > RZZS01. The sequence continues at coordinate 15,646 of CAZCIB010000047.1, forward strand.
AATTTAACGCCGCGCTGAAAAACGCCATGCGCGAAAAGGATCAGGTAACAATCTCGACCGTGAGGCTCATTCTGGCTGCGCTCAAGGACCGGGATATTGCCGCGCGCACCAAGGGCGAGGCGGACGCGATTTCGGATACGGAAATTCTGTCGATGCTGCAGGGCATGATCAAGCAGCGTAAAGAGTCCGCCGACGCTTACGAAAAAGCCGGGCGCAATGAACTGGCAGAACGGGAATATAATGAAATAAAGGTCATAGAGAGCTTTTTGCCAAAGCAAATGGATGAGACCGGGATGGGGGCGGCCGTCGATGACATGATCGCCGAAACCGGCGCGCAGGAGATGAAAGACATGGGCAAGGTGATGGCTGCGCTTAAACAGAAATACGCAGGCCAGATGGATATGGCCAGAGCAAGCGCGATGGTAAAGGAAAAACTGTCCTGAATAATGTTCTATTCTCTAGGGGCGAGCCGGACCCATGGCACATCGCTTTCATAAAAAAGCGCTTTTCCTTTGCGTGAAAAAACAGGGGGCGGGTGGTCGCCGACAATCAGGATATCAAGTCCGGGATATTTTACGGCCAGACGCGCGATGTCTTTGTAGACCGCATGCCAGATGATGGCGAGCGCGCAAACGTCACTGTCGCCGAAAATGCCGCCCTTGTCATGGCAGGAAAAAACATCTTCCAGTGATTCATGAGGCTGGGCGGGAATGTGACTGTTGAGCGTGAGCCAGTATATCAGCGGCGCTTTACCGGATTGGCGCGCTTTTATGATTTCATTTTCAACGCTCTGTACGACCTCAAAATCGCAAGGGCCCCTGAATACCGAGCTGCAGAGGTTCTTCGTTTCGCCAACAGCGTCATATCCGAAAAGGCTGCGCGAAAATCCGAGTTCCGGATACCATGACGCGCGTTCAAAAAGGCTGCCGCGAAAGCCGTGAATGGCGACGCTTTCGCGATCGTCGCCAGAAAGAATGCGCGGCAGGCAGTTTGAGAGCTCGATGCGTCTGCCGAGAATTGATCCGTGCGTGCCGGATATATCGCACAATTCCCTGATCTCCGCTGCCGTCGTGGACCCGAAGCTTTGAATATGTCCGGTTGTGACCTCGTGCGTTTCCAGATCCAGCACGGGGGCAAGGATTTCGCGTTCAAGCGCGGAATCTTCTATGCGTCCCTGAGCCTCAATGATCACCAGAAGCGCCGCGCTGTTCTTTGCGAGAACAGTCTCACGGAAGCCACTTTGCGTGGCGGCGGAAACCCGAGACTCCCCTTCGGAAAAACGGCTGAACTGCTTGCCAAAGGCATAGGAAAAATCCGTGGAGACAAGTCCGTCGGCTATAATCAGGAGGTACATAAGACCGAGAGCTTTAAGCGTATGCGGTTTGGGGCGGTATTTCCATGCCATGTAAAGAATGCCGCCAATGCTGAGGACGCCGGCGCATAAAACGCTGGCGTATAGCGGATCGGCAAGAAGTTGAATCTTGTCGCTATCACGGAGCAAGGCGTTGAGCGTATCTTCAAAAGAAAGCCTGAAAATAGTAACGAAGAACATCAGGAAACTGCAAGCGGTCAACGCGACCACCAGCAAGGACGCGGCGATCCTGCTTTTCAGGCAAATAAATCCAGCCAGCACAAAGAACGGAATAATAATGCGCGTTGAATAGGAAACAAACGGCGACAGGATTAAAAAAGGCAGAATTGGCAGGAGCATCCAGGCTATAAAGAATCCGTATGTCCCTTGCAGCTTTTTATGAATTTCAGAGGCGTTCATGCGCGCGCAAGCGTTGTTTCAGGTCACTTACAGAATAACCTGATTTCCACTAACAGGGAATGAATCAAGCGGCTGCCCGCACCTGTTTTTGTTTCTTCGTGTTCTTGTTAATGAAGAAATAACAGCCGTCATTATGCACCAGCACGTTTGTCTGCTTCTCGGATATGGTTATTTTCTGGTCAATGAGCGAAAACGTATCGACGCCTTTCCTCGGAATCCACAGGGCGAATTGCGACTCGGCTGTGCGCACGGCCCTGTCCGCGCCAAGCGAGTCGAGCAGCGCGCATAGCTCCTCAAGTTCAAATTTCGTGGCGTACTCTTTTGAAATAACATCCGTGACATGAATGAAGCGGGCTGGCGCGTCCTGTTCGGCAAGTTGATAAACAGGCAGTCCCGCAAGTTGAGTGGGTAGCATGAACGCCTCCCTTCAAAGGTAATAATCCTAAAGTCTAGTTTAAGTTCACTATACACAAAAAAATGCGCGGTTTCAATAGAAAGGAGACAGTAACTAGAACAAAGCTTTAAAATAAATCAACAAATATAAAACCATAAAAAATTATTTAACACTGGCCCCGGCGATTGTTGTTTATTGATTACTTAAAATTAT
>CAZCIB010000048.1:0-17400 GCA_964498755.1 uncultured Pseudobdellovibrionaceae bacterium
CCTGCGATAGATTCTATGGGAATACTTACCCTGTTATTCGCTTATTATATATACTGATTAAATTGCAAAAAGCAAAAAAGAAAACATAAAAATATGTTTTTCATCTTTTTATGAACGCAAGACGCGCCGCGCGTGAAGGATCTTAAAAAGATCTCCGGAGACTATTGGCGAGATCAGAAATTCTTGCCTTCCTATTCGGGAACTTTTTAATTTTTATTGTGTTGGGGAGGAAACGAGGTTTGACAAGCTTGTTTTCGTTTTAAACAGCTTGCTTCACAAAAAACGACGCTGTTCATGAACAGAGATCTGCTGCACATTTCTGACTTTGAAATTCAGGCATTTGTTGACGGGGAGCTGGAAGACGAAAAGCGCCGCAAGGTAATGCTTTCGATAATGTCTTCGCCGGAAAACATGGCGCGACTGGAAGAGCTTCTCGAACAAAATCGGCGCTTGCAGGAATGGTGGGCGCAAAAAAAGAAAAACTAGAAGCGTGGGAAAGACGTTTGGTCTCTTCGGACTTCGGACAAAAGCGCTCGCTATGCAAATGACGATACCATTAAGCAAGCTTTCCCGGATGATTTTGAAAATCATTCTCAATTAATTTTGACAAGATTGCGCGCCTTCGTTACTGATGAATTATGAGCGTAAAACATGTAAGCGCTGAATTTTTCCGGTTTAGCGCCGGAAGGCTACCAACAGCGGCGAATACGCCGTCTCTCCCCGATGAGGGTCCCTTAAACGGCTCCCTTGAGGTGGAAACGCTGGAATGGGCGCGCGATGTCCTGCCGCATATTGACGGCTTAAGTAAAAGGGACGCCGAGTCCTGGAACGTCGCCGCCTGCGCGCTGGAACGCGTTACGGCTGAAGGCAACGGAGACTCGCTGAATATGCTCGGAACAGATCCCGGCGCGCTGCAGAAGCTCGTGGCGGGCTCGGCCGTTGCGCTCCATAGAAAAGCGGATATCGCCGGATGTCGTGGCAACAGGCCAAGAGAACTGCTAGACCGCACGCGCGCGTTCGCAAATGGAAACCAGGGGGCTCTCGGAATAATCGAAAGCTATACAAAACCAACCAGAGCCCAAAGCGCGAAAATAATAACGCTTCGCCCGCGGAGCAACTCATTGTAAGCGAAAAATTGGTGCCCCCGGCCGGGGTCGAACCGGCACTCCCTTGCGGGAACCAGATTTTGAGTCTGGCGCGTCTGCCAATTCCGCCACAGGGGCAACCGGCACCAAGTAATGACTTCAGATCATAATCAATATGGCGGGAGAATCAAGGATTGCGTATTGCAAGCCCGCCGCGCCGGGGACACAATAATCGTTTAACGTCCTAACGGATATCTCACATGCGCCACAGAACCCTTACGGAACTCCTGCAGAATATCAAGGAACAAACGCGCGCCGAAACGATCACGATCGGCGCGCTGATCGAGACGTTTCACGAGCGCGGCTTCGGCTTCTTTTTGTTTCTGTTCGCCCTGCCCGCCGCTCTTCCCGTTCCTGCGGTCGGGTACGGGACGGTTCTGGCCGCGCCGCTTTTGTTGTTAACCGCGCAGCAGGCTTACGGACGGCGCAGCGTCTGGCTGCCGAAATCCATGCGCGGCGCATCCGTGCCTCGAGACAAGCTACACGGCGTGATTGACGCCGCCATTCCGTTAATCGAAAAGATTGAATTCCTGATCAGTCCGCGCCTGCTTTTTGTCACGCAAGGACGCATGTCGCAGGTTATCGGCCTTGCCGGGTTGATTATGGCTCTGGCGGTCTGCGTTCCCCTGCCCTTTACCAATACCGTGCCGAGCTTCGGTATCGCATTAATGGCCGTGGGCCTGATGATGCGCGACGGGATCGCCGTGCTCGCCGGGGCGCTTGTCGGCACGCTATGGGTCGCGATGCTGGTCTTTTTAGGGCAGGCGGGGGTGAGGATACTTACATCTGTGATAATGTGATGCCGTGACTGTATCACGTTATAGAGCCCTAAAAAACTGCGCAGTCTTTAGAACTTAAAACGTGGCTGCAGAGCCCCCCCTGAAAAGTCAACATAAGCTGAACTTTGAGGATTATTACGCATTCTCCAGATAGTTATTGCCGCTTTAAAGGGATTCTCCAAACTCCGCGCATCAGCCTCATAACGGTTGGCTCTCATGGCAAATGCACCAGCCTTAAAATCTTCTCTTGCCATCCCTGCAAATATATTCTGTCTAGCCGCTTCATCACGAAGCTGCCCTTTTAAATTTGCTGGATCACCTCCGGCAACGACATCCCACAGGGTTCGCACATAACCTTTACTGAATTTCATTTTTCGCATCCTTTCAAGTTACATTACATAAACAAACATCACTTACCCCCTGTCAAGTAATTATGTATCATATGCAACGCTGCAGGATTTTTTGAGAGATTTTCTTGTAACTTGAAACTGGCAACTTGTAACATACGACGATGAACAAACTCTTTGCCCTCGTCCTCAAACTCCTCTCCTGCCCGGCGTTCGTCTGCGCGGGAATACTGGCTGTTTCGGTTATATCTCTGGCCGGGGCGCTGGTGGCCGAGCATGTTTTCGGGCTTGCGCCCTGCATCCTGTGCATTTACCAGCGCGTTCCGTTCGTCATTGCCATCGTCCTGAGCGCGGCGGGTCTGGCTCTCGCGTGGAGCAGACCGCGCGTTTCCGGGTATTTCGTCGCCGCGTGTTCCCCGGTTTTTCTGGTGAACAGCGCTATTGCCTTTTATCACACGGGCGTTGAGCTGCGCTGGTGGAAAAGCGCGCTGGAGGGCTGCGACGTGCCGGACCTGAGCAAGGCGGGCGACGATATCCTCGCCTTTATCAAATCAAACGATCATGTGCCCTGCGACGTCATCCCCTGGGCCGACCCAATCCTCGGCCTGTCGATGGCGAACTACAACGTAATGCTCTGCCTTGGCATGGCTCTGGGCTGCGCCCTGTGCGCGTGGCTGATAATAAAAAACCCCGCGAAAGGGGCCTTTTCCTAGTCTTCCAGCTCGGTATCCCAGTAGAGAAAATCGCCCCAGCTATGGTGCAAGTAGTTCGGCGGGAATCTGCGCCCGTATTCCTGCAGCTGATAAATCGTCGGCTGAAACGGATCGGTCAGAGGATACATATGCACCTCGTGCGGCATGCGGTTGCCTTTAAGGATATTACAACACTGACACGCCGTGACAATATTGTCCCATGACGTGCGTCCGCCGCGCGAGCGCGGGATGACGTGATCAAACGTCAGATCCGGAGCTTTGAAGCGGTCGCCGCAATACTGGCACTCGAAACGGTCGCGCAGGAACACGTTAAACCGCGTAAAGGCGGGCTTCTGGGATAAAGGCACGTAGTCCTTGAGCGCAAGCACGCTCGGCAGCCGGATCTCATGACTGGGCGAGCGGATCACCCGGTCATATTCCGAGACGACCGTTACGCTATCTCTAAAAATGGCCTTAACAGCTTCCTGCCAAGGCCACAACGATAAGGGAAAATAAGACAAAGGCCTGAAATCCGCATTGAGGACCAGAGCCGGACACTTCTCAAGGGGCATGGCGACATTCATAAAGCCACTCCTTTCGTTCACGCCGTTGATGCCACGGTGGGGAGCGCCTTTGAGGATGGATTATAAATTGCGCAATCCCGCGATTCTTCACTAATATTTTAACATGTTTTCCCCTTTTTTATCCACAAATCGGGACTTTTCCACGGGATTAGTCGCGAGTCGCGAGTTAAGAGTCGTGAGTGGCGACTGGAAAATATTTTAAAGACTTAACTCGCAACTCACGACTCGTGAATCACGACAAAAAAACGGTCCCTGCCTTTTCGGCAGGAACCGCGCTCCATCCCCTTCCCTCTATTCCTGTCCCGTTCGCCCGGATTCTTTATTTTTCGGTTTGTCCCCCGGCGGGAGCGATGTCGTTCAACTCGCCTGCATTTTTATCCGCCAGCACTTTCGTCACGACCACATCCCCGCTGGTCAGCTTGAAAATGACGATCTGCGGATTCCCCGCGACCAGCAGCAGATTATGCGCCTGCGCTGCGCCGCTGAAGCCCGTTAGGCCTGCCACCATGGCTAATGTCAAAACTATGCGTTTCATTACTGTGCTCTTTCACTCAAGATTGGTCCTGTTTATTTTTTACAGGTATTTATATAAAATTTGACATAAATTTATTGAGAAAGCGTTAAATTATGGACCGCGTTATAAAACAGCGGAAAGAAAGGCGGAACCGGCGGCGATGCCGCTTTCGTCAATGCCGTGGCCGAGGCCCGGCGTTGTATGGCCGGAAACGTCAAAGCCCTGCGCCTCGAGCCAGTCTTTCGTTTTATGCCAGGCGATGACGGGCACGACCTCGTCAGATTCGCCGTGGATCAGGCATACCGGGGGCTTTTGAATAGTTGCGGGGTCGAGAACATCCGCGCCCGACAGCCAGCCGGAATAACTCAGAACGCCTGCGAGTTTCTCTCCGTATTGCAGCCCCGCATGCAAGGCCATGCACCCGCCCTGCGAAAAACCGAGCAGCGCGATTTTGCTTGCGGGAAGATCAAAACGCGCCTGTTGCTGTTCGATAAAGCTTTCCAGAACCGGCCAGACATTGAGAACGCCATTATGAATGCTCTCCAGCGACCAGTCCTGCAAGCTGAACCACTGCCGCCCGAACGGGGCCATATCACAAGGGTAAGGCGCATCAGGTGAAATGAAATGCGTATCCGGTAAATTCTGAGCCAGATACGGCGCAAGGCCGATCAGATCGTTCGCGTCCGCTCCCAGCCCGTGGAGCAGAGTCACGAGGCTGTCCGGGTCTGCGCCGGTAACGGGCTTACGTTCGATGTAACGTAACTCTGTCATAAAACTCTCAAATGTATTTTTAACACAGGGACCACAGAGAACGCGAAGGCAAGTATTTTCAATTGACTGCTTTCTCCGTGTTCTCTGTGCGCTTAGTGTTGATATAATGGAATGTGAAATGGCAACGAGTCAAACAATCACCCGCTTCGCCCCCTCGCCCACCGGAAGGCTGCATATCGGCCACGCCTATTCGGCGCTGTTCGCGTACAGGGAGGCGCAAAAGCGCGGCGGCAAATTCATATTGCGCATTGAGGATATCGACGCGGTCCGCTGCAAGCCCGAATATGAAGGTGGCATATTCGAGGATTTGCGCTGGCTTGGCCTGAACTGGGAAGAGCCCGTGCGCAGACAGTCCGAACACATGGACGATTACGCCGCCGCGCTTGACAAACTAAATAAAAAAGAGCTGCTTTACCCCTGTTTTTGCACAAGAAAAGACATACAGGAAGAGATTGCCCGCGCCGGCTCCGCCCCGCACGGACCTGAAGGCGCGCTCTATCCCGGCACATGCCGACACTTGAGCGAAAGCGAACGCGCAGAGAAAATCGAAAGCGGCCTGCCCTACGCCATGCGGCTCAATGTTGAAAAGGCTATGTACTTGGTCGGCAAGCTGACATGGGAAGACATATCCGCGGGCATGCAGACCGCCACGCCGCAAATCCTTGGCGACGTCGTTCTGGCGCGTAAAGACATCCCGACCAGCTATCATCTAAGCGTTACCGTTGACGATTACATCCAGGGCGTCACGCATATCACGCGCGGCGAAGATTTGTTTTACGCCAGCCACTTGCACCGCCTTCTTCAGGCGCTGCTTGGATTAAACGAGCCGGCCTGGCATCACCATAAACTGCTCTTTGATGAAGAGGGCAAACGCTTCGCCAAGCGCAATAACAGCGTCACGCTCCAGCATTTACGGGAAGTCGAGGGTAAAAAAGCTGATGAGATTATTAGTTTATTGGCTGATTAGTTATTTTCTAATAAGCTAATTAGCGAAGAAACCAATGAGCTAAAAATGCCCGACCTGCTCCATATCGACGGAAAGCCCTACATCCTCATGAAGATGGAGGAATACCGCGCGTTGACGGGGCAGAACGCCGAGGCTTTGCCCGACGCCGTGATGGACGCGGTCGCGGGCGGCGCCGATCATGCGGTCAAAATTATCCGTAAACACCGCGGCCTGACGCAGGAAGAGCTCGCCGACAAGGCTGGCATTTCGCGCACATACCTCACCGAAATCGAAACGCGGCGCAAGGACGGCTCGATCCGCGCGCTTAAAGCCTTGGCCTCGGCGCTCAACGTCGATCTCGCCGTGCTGGCGATGGGGGATTAAATTCTTTCAAGCGCTTGCATCCTCTCCTATCCCGGAGAGTGAAACGGGCTTTTTCCCCGGAAAAGATACGGTGATGTCCAGCTCGCCGCCCATCGCCTCAACGTATCCGCGCAAGGTTGAAAGCATCATGTCTGTGCGCTTTTCAAGCCGGGAAATATTTTCCTGTTTGACGTTGAGCCTGTCCGCCAAAGCCTCCTGCGTCATTTCCCGCGCCTTGCGCAATTCCCGAAGAGTCAGATATTCCTGCAGCAACTCCTCTCCGCGCCGCTCAATCCTTTTACGGCGCGCCTCGGGCAGAGCGCTCATCACTTCTTCCAACGTGCGTCCCATTTAAAATTTCTCCTTTAAATTCCGCAGATGTTGCTCATAACGCTTATCGGCTGCTCCAATCAATTGTTTATAAAAACGCTTTTGATTAACGCCCGCCTTGTCGCCCGCAACCAGCACAATCGCGCTTCTCTCAGGGTCGAAAGCAAACGCCACGCGCTAGACTCCGCCGTCGGCATTAAAACGCAGCTCCTTCATGTTTCCGTGCTTTGAGCCTTTGAGCGTATCGGCGTTCGGCCTGCCCAATCCTGGCCCCAAAAGGCGCAGAGGAACGAGGGAAGCCAGAAGCTCGTCCTGAACCGGCTCGGGCAATTGCCCGAACTCTTTTTCAAACGCGTCAAAAAACTCAATGCGCCATTCACTCATAATTATAACTTACAAGTCATATAACTTCAAGATCATAATTCTAAACGCCCCTCAACCGCTCAAACCCCTTCTCCAGATCCCTGATCAGATCGTCCGGATGTTCGAGGCCGATGGACAGGCGCAGCATGGCTTCGTGCCCCTGCCACGGATTGGCGGTGCGTTCTTTTTTGAGGTGGCACGGCATGGCGAGACTCTTGTCCCCGCCCCAGCTGAAACCGAGCGGGAAGTATTCGAGGCCGTTCACGAACGCCGCCATTTGTTTATCATCCAGCTCGCGCTTAAATGCGAAACTGAACAGCCCGTTCGCGCCCCTGAAATCCCGCCGCCAGAGATCGTGTCCGGGATCTTCGGGCAGCGCCGGGTAAAAAACGCGCGAGACTTCGCCGCGTTCCTTCAGCCATTTGGCGACGATAAGCGCGTTTTTGTAGTGCCGCTCAAGCCTCACATCGAGCGTTCTAAGCCCCCTCAGCCCCAGATAACACATATCCGGCGCGGCGCAGGAGCCGTTGTCGTTGGTGAGGCGCTTCATCCGGCTCCACAGCTCTTCCGTTTCAAACGCCGCCACGCCAAGCGAACAATCCGAATGCCCGGCGATGTATTTCGTCGCGCTGTGAATCGAGATATTCACGCCGTGCGCAAGCGGCTGGAAATAGAGCGGACTCGCCCAGGTATTGTCAATCATGCTGAGGACGCCGTGTTCGCGCGCGACTTTGGCAAGGCCGGGAACGTCCTGAATTTCAAAGGTCTGCGAGCCCGGCGATTCCATGTAAACCACTTTCGTGTTCGCCGTGATTTTCCTGGTCATCTCCTCCGGCGTGATCAGCGGGTCGTAATATTCGACGCCGACGCCGAGACGCTTGAGATGGTTGTCGCAAAACCGGCGCGTCGGACCGTAAGTCGTATCAACCATCAGGAGATGATCGCCGCTTGAGAGATAGGCAAGCAGGCAGTTCGATATGGCGCTGAGGCCCGAGGAATAGCTCACCGCGCCGTACCCGCCCTCAATGTCGGCGACCGCGTTTTCGAATTCGCGGCTGCTGGGGTTGGAAATCCGGCCGTAGATATAGGCTTCGTCCCGGCCCCAGGTCGCGCCCGCGGCCTTAAAGGATTCCAGAGACCGGAACAGCATAGTGCTCGCGCGTTGTATCCCGGTATTCGCTGGCCCTTCTCCGTGGTCCCGGGCGGCGTGGATGAGTTTTGTCTGGTCTTTCATCGCTGATTGGCTTCTTTGCTGATTGGCTGATTAATTTAAAAATCTACATCTAATCAGCTAATAAGCCAATCAGCCAGTTAGCTAATCAGCGCATCAGCGGAGCCCCAAGCCGGAATCGCCGCCCGCGCCTTGTCGACCAGCGACAAATCCAGATCGGCGACGACAATTCCCGGCGCGTCGCCCGCATCGGCCAGAACCTCGCCCCATGGCGCGACGATCAAGGAATGGCCGTAGCAGGGCTTGACGCCGCCCGCCGCCCCGGTTTGCGCGGGCGCGAGGATAAAGGCCCCGGTTTCGATCGCTCTTGCCCTCAATAATGTTTCCCAATGCGCCTGCCCCGTTGGCACGGTAAAGGCCGAGGGAACCGTGATGATCTGCGCGCCCCGTTGCGCAAGCGCCCTGTAAAGATACGGAAAGCGCACGTCATAGCAAATCGTCAAGCCGATTTTCGCGAACGGCGTTTCTGCAATGACGGCTTCGTCGCCGCGCTCGAACACGTCGCTTTCCCGGTAAATATCGCCATTAGGGAGATCGACGTCAAAGGGATGGATCTTATCGTATCTTGCCGCGATGTCGCCCAAATTATTTATTAGAAAAGAACGGTTTGCGATCTTTTTTTGATCTTGCTTTTTAATTGCAAGAGAACCCGTAAGCAGCCATATATCCAGCTCTTTTGCGAGTTCTTTAAAACGCGCCAGCGTCGGATGAACGGATTCTTGCGGCGACGTTTCAAAGCGTTTTTCCAGCGGCGCGACGCGGCAGCATGTCACTTCAGGCGTTAGAACAAACTGCGCGCCCTGCCCCACCGCCGCGCGAATCCGGCGCTCGGCCTCCCGGATATTCTCCCCGATTTCCGGCCCGCTGCTCATTTGGACGAGAGCGGTTTTGATTATATCTTGTGAGTCGGTCATTTTCTTTTTCAGAACCATCCCCTCACCCTCCCGGCTTCGCTACGCTCCGCCGGGCCCCTCCCTCTCCCTAGGGAGAGGGTAGCGAGGCTCAGCTTTTCCGCAGGAAAAGCGATAGCCGAGATTGGGTGAGGGGAAAAATTCTCCAGATTACAGCCTCATCCATTCAACAACGCGTCCAGCTTGCCCTGCCTGTCAAGCGCGTGGATTTCATCGCAGCCGCCAAGGCCTTCGTTATCCACAAACACCTGCGGCACGGTCCGCCGGCCGTCCGCGCGATTAATCATCTCTTCGCGCTTTTCGTCGTCGTTCGCAATGTTATATTCAGTGTATGACACGCCCTTGCCGTCCAAAAGCTGCTTCGCGCGGACGCAGAACGGGCATGTGGGTTTGGTATAGATTTCAACGTTGGCCATGGGTCTCGGTCTCCTTTGGTTAGCTTAAGAAAAAATAACGCCGATTTGACAAGAGTAAAGCGCGATGGTCGACAAAGATATCATTATTGCGGGCGGGGGCGTTGCCGGTTTGACGCTGGCGAGTTTGCTGGCAAAGTCCGGGTTTGACGTTGCCGTCATCGACAAGCGCTCGGGCAAGCCGCCTGAAAATATGCCCCCCTCGGGGCGCACGGTCGCGCTGATGCAAAGCTCGCTCAATATCATCAGGGCCGCAGGCGTTTACGAGACGTGCGAAAAGCATGGCGGGCGGCTGGAACGCATGCGGATCATTGACGATTCGCATGAAAGCCTCGATCCGGTTGAAACGGAATTCGACGCCGCCGATATCGGCTTTGATTGCTATGGCATAAACGCGCCGAACAATATTCTACACGCAGCCCTGATCCGTGAAACGGACGCGCTGGACAACATAGAGACCATCGCGCCGGACGCGCTGTCGGATTATACGGCGGAAACGGGAAAGGTTCTGGTCCGGTTGGAGAGCGGACGCGAAATAACGGCAAGACTTTTGGTCGGCGCGGACGGGGCGACGTCTACCGTGCGTCATGTCGCAGGAATCGAATGCTGGCAGAAAAGCTACGGCCAGACGGCGATAACGTTCCTGATGAATCATTCCCATGCCCATAACGGCTCTGCGACTGAATTTCACCGCGCCGGCGGGCCGTTTGCGATCGTGCCTTTGCCGGGGAACGCGTCATCCGTTGTCTGGGTGGAAAAGGACAGGGACATCGAACGTTTGCAAAGGCTGCGCAGGGAGGATTTTATCGAGGAATTACAGGACCGGACAAAAAACATTCTCGGCCCCGTCACGCTTGAAACATCCCCTGAGCACTGGCCTTTGAGGTCATTGCGCGCCGAGACCCTTATTTCAAAGCGCATGGCTTTGGTGGCTGAAGCCGCGCACGTTATGTCGCCGATTACGGCGCAGGGACTGAATTTAAGCCTGCGGGACGTGGCCGCGCTTGCGGAAACATTAACGGACGCACACAGGCTCGGCCTTGATATCGGAAGCGACAACGTCCTTGAAAAATACGAAAAGCGGCGCAGGCTTGACGTCAAGTCGCGCGTCTTCGGCGTTCATACGCTCAATTCCCTTGTCGGGCATGAATTCGGCGGAACCCAGGCATTGCGCCGCCTGTCGCTCAAAGCGATCAATAATGTCGTGCCCCTAAAGGAATTCGCCATGCGCCAGGGTCTGGCTCCGCCCGTAGACACGGGTAGGTTGGCAAGGGGCGAAGCGCTTTGATGGCTGATTGGCTGATTGGCTGATTGGCTGATTGGCTGATTGGCTCATTCGCTGATTTGTGTTCTTCTAATCAGCTAATCCACTAATCATCTAATCAGCCGACTTCCGCCCGCACGGCTCTCGCCAGCGTCAGAATATCAACGCGCGCGCAACCTGCCTTTAACAACGCCTTCGCGCACTCCTTGACCGTCGACCCGGTCGTGTAGACGTCGTCAATCAGGACAATGTTTTTATCCTGAATTGCATCTTTATAAGCCGGGTTGACTTCAAATGCCCGCCGGACGTTCTTCGCCCGGTCTTTCGTGTTGAGGCGCCCCTGAGACGGCGTTGCGCGTACGCGCGCAAGCAGGTCAGGAACATCCGGAATTCCCGTCCGCCTGGAAAGATAACGCGCGATAATCGCCGCCTGATTGTAGCGGCGCCGGAGCAGGCGCAATCTGTGCAAGGGCACCGGCGCGAGCATCTCCGCCTCTCCCAGTATTTCCGCCCCGGCTCTTTGCATCCACGGCAGAAAGGCGCGCACCGCATGAGTCTGGTCGGCGTGCTTGAACTTCAGAACCAGTTCACGACTGGCGTCGTCATAAAGCAGGGCCGCGCGCGCCTTGTTATAAACGGGCCGATCGGCCAGACACGATCCGCACAGCAGCTTTTCTCCGCCGCGGTCATATTCGAAAGGCCGTCCACAACAATCGCAAAACGGGGCCGTGATAAAATTCAGGGAACGCCAGACATCAGGCGCAACCATTCCCTGCGTTTCAACAAGACGTCCCGAGACAACGCAGCGGGGCGGCAAGACAAAGTCCGCCGCCTTGTTCACAAACCCTGTAATTGCTTTACGCTCAAGCAAGGCTTTACTTTTCCCCAAGAACACCACAGATTATTACTAAACAAGGGTAATGTCAGTAGACTTTACGCCTTTCATGACATAAAGTGCCTGCTTATACTTTACAAGGCGGAAAGTAGTGGCGAGCGTAAATGCCCGCGCGTAGCAAGGAAATAACATCGCTCTGGAAAGAGCCTGAAAACAAAAATATCGATCACTTAATCGGGCAGATCGAACAAACTGACTCTATACAAAAAAGCGGCAAAATGTCCGAAGCGACGCAGGATCCTCAAACATTCGACAGAGACGAAGCCCTAAAAATTGTCCCGGCCCAGACCATTCGCAAAGGCTGGTTCACGCTGGCCCACCTCATACTTGAACCCGGCTCAACCGTTGTCGACATGGGCTGCTCGGATGGCGCGCTGACATACGTGATGGCGGCTTTCAGCCCCCAGGTCAAATTTATCGGCGTTGATCGAACGAAACGCATAATAACAAAAGCGCGCCAGACTTTTAAATTGCCGAACCTTGAGTATCGCGTCGGCGATATTACAAAGGATATTTTTGACGAAGGGTCGGTAGACGCGATCATCAACTCGTACATTCTTCATGAAATTTATTCGCATTCACGGTTTAACGAACGCTCCGTTCGCCAAACAATGCGCAATCACGCCGCAATGCTCAAACCCGGCGGGCTAATGTTTATCCATGACTTTGCGCGTCCGCCGCCGGAAGAGTTCGTCATGTTGGAAATGCCCGTTGGAGAAGAGGAAGCGGAAGACTTCAAGCAAATGTCCGAGGCTGACTTGCTGGTCTGGTACTCCGAACATGCGCGCCCCAATACGACTGACCCCGAATGCTGCGGGTTCTACATGGAAGAACTGCCGCCGCGCTTTCCGCGTACGCGTCTGTTTCGCCTGCCATACAAATGGGCCTACGAATTCATTATGCGTAAGGATGACCGGGAGCTTTGGGAAAGCGAACTGCCCAAGGAATACACCTTTTTCACCAAGCGAGAATTCCGCAAAGAATTGCGGGCTCTGGGAACACGGGTGCTTTACAGCGCTCCGTATTGGGACGACTCCTATATTAAAAAGCATTTCGACGGGCACTTTCGCCTTTATAAAGATGACGGGACGCCTCTGGGATCGCCGCCTACAAGCTTTATAGCAGTTGCGCAAAAGGTCGGAGAAGGGAAAAGCCTTGTGCTGGAAGAGCGCCGTCCGTCGCGTGAAAGCCACAGCGACCTGCGGATTTTCTCAATGCGCAATGAATATGACGGAAGCATTATCGACATCGTCACCCGTGACTATGACGCAACTGACGTTGTCCCTTACCGTATCAATGAACATGGCGGTTTAAATGTTTTTCTTCACGAGGGCATACCCCGCGGCATTATCAACGCCGTACCGCGCCACGGGCAAAGCCTCGATGGTAAGCGCTGGTCCGGCCACATGATTGAGGCTCTGTCCGTAGACAGCGTTTATATACGAGAAGCCGAAGAAAACGGCTACAAGGGGATTGTTAAATTCTCGGCGTCTTCTTTCGGACTTCGCCCCTCTATCGGCTGCGCCTTTGAAGATGGCCCCAGTTTTTACCCTGCCCCGGACCATATTGATGAACGCGTCGAGACGCGGTATTTGCGCATCGAGAGCGGCTCGGGCAAGCCGCTTGATCTGAGAGACGTCGCAAGGGACGCGCAAGGTTTCACCTCGCCCGGTCGTATCCGGGAAGTCAGCGCGCAAAGTATTCTCAATGCTATTTCAGTCGGGCTCATTCCAAATTCACGCCTTGAAACGCAAATTCTCGCTCTTTACCAGCATCTCGGCATGAAGGCGGAAACCTGGCGGGAAAGCCCGCTAACGATCCCGACGGAAAACCCGGACAATGTCGCAAGCATGCGCGACCTGCTCAGCAAAATGTCCGAAGACGATACCCGTTACCGGGAATCCAAGGGAACGGCCGGCCAGCTCCGTATTATGAACTCGATCTTTGTCGATGAAGGCTACGCCAATGGCGGGCCTTCCGGACTGGCCGCCAAGGGACTCGACTTTATGGTCGAGGAAGACGGCACAGTTAACAAGGCTGTTATTTTGCCGCTCACCAAAAACGTGGAAGGCGATTTGCTCGCCGGGATCACAAGCGAATATATGCCTGTCCCGCAACGCTATAAAGGCAACGGGCTGATCCTGTCGACGCCAAGTATCGTCCTGCCGCGCGAAATTGAAAACATGGAAATGGCGAAGCGTTATATTGCTGAAAAACTTGGGACCACGCCCGACAACGTCGCCCGTCTTGGCGAAAGCTTTTTCTATCACTCCGGTCTGACGCCGCAGCGAATATATCCCTTTGCCGCAACGCGCGTCGACATAGGCCAGTTTCAGAAAAACGGCTTTGTTAACGGGACGACATCATACACGCCGATGAAGTATGTCTGGATGCTCAATTACTGGGATTGCGACGATCCGATTATGGCCGTATTCAACCGCGCCTATCAGGCTTTCTTCCACGAAACGGAAATGACGATCAATCTTCAGCACAAGTTTTTCTACCAGCAGCGCAGCGGCCTGCCACGTTCGTTAAGAGCTGAAGAAATTTTCTCGAACAAAGGCGCAGACAGCGCGGAAATCCGAGAGGCTCTTACCCAGGGCGCACACGACGAATTTACCGACAGGTTAACCAAGGCTCTGAATAAATCCAAAACTGTTCAGGATTTTAACCAGCAGGAATTTAGCGATGACGATGACAGCGCAGGTGGGGCTGAAGATAACCCAGTTCTGGATGATGAGCTTATTTACGGCCAGGATGATGAAAATCCCAAACTAACGCATGAATGAGCATTATGCAAAACGCATTTGGTTTGTTTGATAATTACGCTCTCTCCCGCTTCAGGCGCCGCTCTGCTAAAAACCTGAAAGACTTTCTATTTTTATCCGAAACAACCGCCGCTTCTTTGACGGGCAGGCTTAACGACATCAATCGCAGTTATGAATGCGCCGTGTTAAACGGACATGGTGAACTCGCTCACGAGAAAATCATCACCGCGCTGAGGACAGGACAGGATTTTATTTATGACGAGCGCATCCTGCCCGTTGAAAACGCGTGTCTGGATTTGTTTCTTTCCAATCTTACGCTACACGCAATTCATGACCTCCCCGGATTGCTGGTACAAATACGCAACGCGCTGAAACCCGACGGTTTATTTCTTGCCGCAATGCCCGGCGGCGAGACGCTTTATGAGCTGCGCGACTCATTAATGCAGGCCGAGCTGCGGATCAAAGGCGGGGCGTCCCCGCGCGTTTATCCTTTCGCCGACAAACGGCAAACAGGCACTTTGTTGCAGCGCGCCGGGTTTGCGCTGCCCGTTGTCGACTCCGAGATCATAAAAGTCACTTACCCTGATATTTACGCGCTGATGCGCGATTTACGCGGCATGGGCGAGAGCAACGCGCTGACGGCGCGCGATAGACGCAACCCGGGCAAGGAACTGTTCAGGACGGCGAATGATTATTATAAAAGGCGTTATCCTGCCGGAGATGGCCGGATTGAAGCGACTTTCGAGGTCATTTATCTTATTGGCTGGAAGCCGCATGAGTCGCAGCAAAAACCGCTCAGGCCCGGAAGCGCGAAAGAGCGGCTTGCGGATACGCTCGGAGCCGACGAAACAAAAGTGAAAATTTAAGGATGAATAGCGATGGCCAACGTAACGATCATACATGTCTTAAGCGATAACTACGCCTATCTTCTGTCTTTTTCAGACGGTACGCAGGCCGTCATTGATCCCGGGGAAGCGGGCCCGGTCATTGACGCCCTTGACGCAAAGGGGCTGCGCCTAGACTATATCCTAAACACGCATCATCACGGGGATCACGTCGCCGGGAATGCCGAGCTGAAAAACAAATACAATGCGAAGCTTATCGCGCCGGAGAAAGATTTAAACAAAATCAAGGATATAGATATCCCGGTGCGCGAGAGCGGCGAACTGTCCGTCGGCGGAGAAAAAATACAGGTCATCGAAACGCCCGGCCATACGCTTGGCGGCGTGATTTATTACATCCCGGAAAGCGGCGTCGCCTTTACCGGGGATACGCTGTTCGTCATGGGCTGCGGGCGCTTATTTGAAGGAACGCCGGAGCAGATGTGGCGCTCTTTGAACAAAATCACGGCCCTGCCGGATGAGACAAAGCTCTATGTGGGGCACGAATACACGCTCGCGAATGCGGAATTCTGCCTGACGGTCGAGCCGGAAAATACGGATTTGCGCGAACGCGTGAAAATCTTGCGTGAGTGGCGAAAGAACGGCCAGCCGACCGTTCCGACAACCGTTGAAATGGAAAAGCGAACCAATGCCTTCGTCCGCGCAGATTCGGCGGAACAATTCGCTGAAATCAGGGAGCAAAAAGACCGGGGCTAGCTATTCGTCTCCGCCGCCATTGCCGCCGCCGCGGTTTTGCTGCGGCCTGCGCCGGGACCGGCGCACTTGCGGGCCGCCGCCGCCACCACCGCCGCCTCGCGGCTCGCGGTTGCCGAAATCCTCATCGTCCAAAGAATAGGCCTGCTGACCGCCGCCGCCATTGCGCTCCCTCTTGGCGCGGTGCGGCGGAATGGGAATTGGCTTGGACGCCATTTCCTCGCGCTCGCTCACGGCCATCTCTATTTCAAGACGGGATGCGACTTTACGGAGCTCGTGAATCGAATCCTGCAGATGCTCGCGCGTTGCGCTGTCATGCTCTTTTTCACGCCATTCCTGGTAAAACTTCACGCAAGAATCAGAGGCTTCCCGCAGTCTTTTTTCGATTTCATCCATTATTTCGCTCCTGTGCTTAGCGCTCCGTGATAATCCAGCAAGACTACAACGGCGCATGGGACTGCGCAAGACATGACATTTTTATGCCGCCCCCGCAACATGACCCGAAGCATGGTCTTCCAGCACAAGATGAAGATGATCGATGATGCCCAGAATTTTACCAAGCTCATGCTTTAATTCCAGAACGCTTTGCTCGTCCGTTGCGGGCGCGTAAATCCCTGCGGGCTCGAAATGATTCTTTTTAGACGGCAGCAGGATCAACATGCTCTGGTTAAACCAAGCCGCCGACATGCCGTTTGCCTCGTAGATTTCACAGAGAGATTTCAAATCCTCTATCATGACCGGATCAATCAGGTAACGCGCCTCAACCTGATCGTTCGTATAGACGTCATATGTTTTCTCAAATTCCGGATCAACGAGATTGGCGCGGTCCAGACCCGTCGACTTTTCCTTGAACCATTCGCCGACCTTTCCGAAGTCTTTCAGCAATATCGTATGGCCGGCGAATGTCTTGCGCGGCATGTCCAGCAGGACGCACAGCCCCTTGAACACCGTGACGTAGCGGGTTCGCTTGCCCGAACGCCTGCGCTCTTTCAGCTTGATTTCGGAAAGCTTCAGATTGACGCCCTTGTATTCGCCTTCGAAGCAATCCTCGGATTTGTATTTGTGATGATGCGGAATAATTTTCGAAGGCTTGAGCAAATCCATCGGAATTTTGCCCTCGGCGCAGTAGCTCAAATTCCCGAGCGCTTTCGCGATGTGCGGCAAAATCTCGTCCTTGTAAGCTTTGGCATACTGGCGTTTCGGCGCGGTCACCCACCACCACAGCGCGCCCAGAACAACAAACGTGATCCCGGCGGCGCTGTCATCGCTTCCGCGCTGCCACAATAAAAGCAACCAGTCGATATAGCCGCATAACGGCGTTAAAACCGTCGCCGCGGCAACGCCGATCTTTTTGCGCGTTTCATACATCGCCAGCTTGACGATACGGATATCTTCGAGCTGGGTTAAAAGCGGCCTGACCTGCTCCAGAAGCTTGTGATCATCCTGCGGCTGAACGGAGTGAATTTCATCGCGCATAAAGGCTCTCCCG
>CAZCIB010000049.1:0-15824 GCA_964498755.1 uncultured Pseudobdellovibrionaceae bacterium
GTCACATTGCCGTTCGTGAACACGCAGATATCGGACGCGATTTCCATGGCGCGGCGGGCAATGTCCTCGGCGCTCATCTCTTCGCGGTCGATGAGCGCGCGGGCGGCGGCGAGCGCGTAGTTTCCGCCCGATCCAATGCCGATGATCCCGTCTTCAGGTTCCACCACGTCGCCCGTGCCTGAGAGAATGAGCGAGTTTTCCTTGTCGCATACGGCCATGAGGGCCTCGAGACGGCGCAGATATTTATCCGTGCGCCAGTCCTTGGCAAGCTCGACGCAGGCGCGGGTGAGCTGGCCGGGATGCGCTTCCAATTTTGCTTCCAGACGTTCAAACAGGGTAAAAGCGTCGGCGGTCGCGCCCGCAAACCCGGCGATAATTTTGCCTTCCTTGCCGATGCGGCGGACCTTGCGGGCGTTCGATTTGAGCACCGTATTGCCCATCGAGACCTGCCCGTCGCCCGCGATGACGACTCCGCCGCCCTTGCGAATCGAAAGGATCGTCGTGCCGTGCCAATGCTGTGCGTTGAATGTATGGTCTGTCACTTATTCACCTGTCATCCCGACCGGAGTTCTGCCAAGCAGAACGCAGCGGAGGGATCTTTGTAGAATGGATACCGGGTCAGATCTCTCCGCTACGCTCCTTCGTCGCTTCGGTCGAGATGACAAGAAAGACATGGACGAAACAGAGCGCAAGGTCAAGGGGGTAGGATTATCTGAATCACAGCGCATACGGAGAAGCAAGCGCGGACTCCGCTGTGATCGCAGTGCGCGCTGTGGTTCAAAACTGCGCTGCGCGCCTTATCACGACTCCTGCTCAATAAGTCACGTCTACCCGTTCCAGCGCGTCGGCGATG
Organism: uncultured Pseudobdellovibrionaceae bacterium; assembly: GCA_964498755.1. GTDB lineage: Bacteria > Pseudomonadota > Alphaproteobacteria > Micavibrionales > Micavibrionaceae > RZZS01. The sequence goes on from CAZCIB010000049.1 coordinate 854, forward strand.
GGGATGAAGTTGTTGAGGCCCCCGCTCTGCCAGTTTTCCTCGCCGCCGCGGATATAAGAAGAAACCAACACGCCGATGACGTTGCCGTTCGCGTCAATCAAAGGCCCGCCGGAATTGCCCGCCTGCACGGTCACGTCGCCCTGAATGAACCAGAGCTTGCGGTTGCGGTTGAAGCGTACGGCGCTGACGATGCCCTTGGTTACGGTATCCTGCATGTAGTAATACCACGGCGCGCCGATGGCGTAGATATCCTCGCCGACTTTGGGGCGCTCGGCGCGTACGGGCAGGACTTTGATATCGAGCTCTTCGGGAATTTCCTCAAGCTTTAACAGCGCGACGTCCCTGTGGCGGTGAACGCGCAGGACTTCCGCGATAAGCTTTTCCTCCTTGCCGGACGTAACGACGCGTACGCGAAACGCGTTGCCGATTACGTGCGCGTTGGTGAGGATATGCCCATCCTTCGTAATAAAGAACCCGGAGCCGTGGCCGTTGCCGGTCTGGATCATCACGGCGGATTTGCGGATGTCTTCGAGCCGCTCTTTTGCGGGAACGTTCGAGAGCGGAACGTCCGGCAGTTCGACTTTTTCATCCGGGTCGTAAAGTCCGTCAGGCGCTTCGTTGACGTCCAGTATGGTGTCGGGCAGCTCGTTAGGCTCTTCGCCGATAATCACGAGGTTTTTGAATTCTTCGCGCGCGCCGAGATTATGCGCCGCCGCGGCGAAAGCATCCTCGATGAGCAGCTCGATGCCCTCGTAATTGGCGGCCCCTAACCGGGCGTAGCCTTTCGTCGTGGTTTTTAGGACGTTCTTGCGGCGCAGCATGTCAAAGACGGACCATTCGATCTCCATTTCCGCCTCGCCCGAATGGCCGCGCGGATGCCCGAACCAGAACGAGCGCCGGTTACACAGATCGAGCCGCATCGTCGTAATATTCGCTCCGACCGCGTAGACGGTGCGCTGAAGATCCTCGCCTTCGTCGAACAGGCGGCCCGGATTGCCGGTAACGTCATAGCCCTGCGCCTCCAGAGTGGCGACGAACATGTCCTTGAGTTTGGTTTTATCGACACTGCGCTGGATGACGGAAGCGCGCATATCGTCGTAAGGCGAGCCGCACATAAACAGGCCGAACACGCCCTTGGGGCTCGTCGCCGCGACGGCCGCGCCGGTGGGAATGGACAGCCTGATTTTGTTAAAGCCGACGGGCGCGGGCTGCGCGTCTTCGGGAACTTGCGGGTACGGCGCGAGATCGTGTTCCTGCACGGTCAGGCCGTGACAGGCGGAAAGCGGCAGTATTGCGATCAGGCTGAGGAAAAGGCGACGCATGACTTTTATAGTGTAAAGGATCGGCGTTAGGTGGCAACAGGAAAACGCTCCTCACCCTACCGCTTCGCGGGTCCCTCCTTCTCCCGCCGGGAGAGGGTGATCCGAGCAATGAGCGAGGATCGGGTGAGGGGAAGCGCGCTTGCAAAAGCCTGACAATGCGGGTTTAATGCGCGTGTTTTTTACTAAAGGACAAGTCATGCCTTCCATCATCGACCGCGCGCGCGCGGACATACTGGCCCTGAAGCCCTATCAGTCGGCGCGGTCTCTCGTCTCGAGCGGGCCGGAGACGATTTTTCTCGACGCCAATGAATGCCCGTACGAGCCTGTGGCGGGCGTACAGGGTTACAGCCGCTACGCCGACCAGCAGCCAAAAGCGATGGTTGAGGCCATCGCCCGCGTCTATGACCTCTCGACGCGCAATATGGTTGTCACGCGCGGCGCGGACGAGGCGATTGACCTGACGATCCGCGCCTTTTGCGAAAGCGGCAAAGACAATGTCGTTGTCTGCCCGCCGACTTTCCCGATGTACGCGCATTACGCCAAGCTTCAGGGCGTTGAAATCCGTGAGGCTCCGTTAACGCCGGAAGATTTTCAAATCGACGTGGACGCGGTTAAAAACGCGGCGGACGAGAACACGAAAATCGTTTTTCTCTGCTCACCGAACAACCCGACCGCGAACGTCATGAACAACGCGGATATCGAAGAGCTGTGCCGCTATTATGACGGGCGCGCGCTGGTGGCGGTGGACGAGACGTACAACGCCTTTTCCGGCGCGGAGACGTTTACGGCAAAGCTCGAGAAATTCCCGAATTTGATCGTTTACCGCACGCTGTCCAAGGAATACGCCTGCGCCGGAGTGCGCTGCGGCCTCGCCGCGGCGCAAGGCGAGGTGATCGAGGTTATCAGGCGCGTACTTGCGCCGTACCCGATCCCTGTCCCGGTCTCACAGGCGATGGAGAGGATTTTAAGGCCGGAGAACGTGGCGCGGCTCGAGGCGCGGCAGACGGAAATACTGGCGACGAAAGCGCGTTTTGTTGATGAATTACGAAGCGTTCAGGGCGTCGAGAAGATTTATCCTGGCGATGCGAATTTCATCATGGCGAAGTTTGAAAACGCCGCCGCCATCGTGAAACGCTGCCGCGAAAACGGCATTATCCTGCGCGATCAGTCGTACCAGAAAAACCTCGAAAACTGCGTAAGGATTGCAATCGGTTCAGACGAGGAAATGGATATCCTGCTTGCCGTCCTGCGCGGTGAAACGATTGAGAGGAAAACCGGCGCACGTACGGCTGCGCTCACCCGCAACACGAAGGAAACCGAGATAGATCTTAAAATTAATCTCGATGCGAACGCGCCCGTACGCATTCATACGGGCATCGGGTTTTACGATCATATGCTGGAGCAGATCGCCCGGCATGGCGGATTTTCGCTTGTTCTGAACTGCGAGGGCGATCTCGAGGTCGATCCGCATCATACGGTTGAAGACTGCGCGATTGCGCTCGGGCAGGCGTTGAAGCAGGCGCTGGGCGACAAGGCCGGGATCGGGCGCTACGGGTTTTCCATGCCGATGGATGAATCTCTTGCGGACGTCACGCTTGATTTAAGCGGACGGTATCATTTGAGCTTTGAAGGCCAATTCCCGGACCGCATGGTCGGGGAATTTCCCGTAGAGATGACGCGCCACGTCTTCGCTTCTCTTTGTGAAAACCTGCAGGCGACATGCCATATGCGCGTAACGGGTGAAAACACGCACCACATGATCGAGGCCTGTTTCAAGGGCTTCGCCCGCGCGTTGCGCCAGTCGATCCACAAGCAAGGCGAAGAAATGCCGAGCACGAAGGGCGTTTTATAACTTCCGCTTCCTCAACACATCCCCATGCCCCGGAAAGCCCTCGTAATCGGCGAGGGTGAGGACGGGGTCCTTGAGAACCTCGTAGCCCTGCGGGTCGCATCGGGCAATGGAGGCGCGCTTGAGGAAATCCCAGACGGACGAGCAGGAATAGGTGGCGGCGTTCCCGCCTGTCGGCAGAACCGCGTTGACGCCGATGCCGAAATTCCCCAGTACGGGCGGCGTAAGCTCGCCGATGAGAATTTCGCCCGTATTCCTGAGCAGCGGGAGAATATCGTCGGGCTGCGCGACTTTCAAATGCAGGTGCTCGGGCGCGTAAGTGTTGGCGAAGGCGATCGAGTCTTCCAGCGAGCCCGTCAGAACAATCCCGCCATAGGTCTGGAAGACTTTTGCGCAGTATTCCCGGCGCGGCTCAGGCAGCGCTTCTATAATTTCAGGAAGATGTTTACGAACCTCCTGCGCGAGCGTTTCATCATGCGTTACCAGCAGGGAGGCCGAATCCGCGCCGTGTTCGGCCTCGTTCATCACGTCAAGCGCGGTATTCCAAGGATCGGCGCTTTCATCGGCCAGAATAAGCGCGTCGCTCGGACCCGCGGGCATGCCGGGATCAATGATGTGGGAGAGCAGCCGTTTCGCCGCCGCGACATAGGGGCTTCCGGGTCCGACGACTTTTTTAACGGAAGGAATGGTCTTCGTGCCGTAGGCCAGCGCGGCGATTCCTTGCGCGCCGCCCGCCTTGTATACGTTTTTAACGCCGCAGATTTCAGCGGCGAATAGTGAGGCGTGATCGGTTCCCCCGTCAGGCGTTGGCGGGGTTACGACGTGAATTTCCGGGACGCCCGCGACTTTGGCCGCCGTGCAGAGCATGTACGTCATGGACGGAAACGCGCCCTTGCCGCGCGGGATGTAAATGCCGGCGGAGGGAACGGGATTGACCTGCTCGCCCGCCCAGACGCCGGGGCGCACTTCCTCGATCCAGCTTTGCTCGACCCGGGCCATCTGGGCTTCATGATGCATTTTTACGTTTTCGGCGCAAAAGATAATCGCTTCCCTGACCTCTTCACTTAAGGACAGCCGCGCCTCTTCAAAATCCTTTCCCGTCGCCTTTATCGCGTCAGGACGAATGTCCGCCCTGTCGAATTGCGCGGCGTATTTGACAAGGGCGGCGTCGCCGTTTTTACGCACGTCTTCAATGATCGGCCGCACAAGGGATTCCACGTCGGCGATATCCGTTTCCGCGCGGCGCAGGATACGCGTTTTCGTCACGTCATCCGTTTCGTTCCAGCGGTAAAAGGCGATGTCCATGGTTCTTCCTTTCAACTTCCTACAGTCTTAAATCACAGACATGACCCGGCTTGCAATAACAGCCGCGCGTTGGTATGAGATTTTAATGTCTCATACAATTGCCATCGTCGATTACGGTTCCGGAAATCTGCGCTCTGCGGCCAAGGCTTTTGAAAAAGTGATTTCTCTCGAATCGCTGGATTATAGCGTTGTCGTGACCGATGACGCGAAAACCGTTCAAAACACGGACCGCATCGTGCTGCCCGGACAGGGGGCGTTCGGGTCCTGCATGCAGGGCTTGAAATCTCTTCCGGGCATGACGGACGCTTTGTATGAAAGCGTCATGGAGAAAGAACGGCCTTTTCTCGGCATCTGCGTGGGCATGCAGCTGCTTGCCGATAAAGGCTTCGAGCACGGCGAGCATGACGGTTTCGGCTGGGTCGCCGGTAACGTCGTTCCGGTCGCGCCGGACGATCCAGCGCTGAAAATTCCGCATATGGGATGGAATACGCTATATATAAGCGAAACGGGCCGGAAGCATCCCGTCTTGAAAAACGTAGGGCCGGACGATCATTTTTACTTTGTTCATTCTTTTATGTTCGAATGGAAAGAGGAGCAAAATCACCTTGCGTCGACGGAATACGGCCAGACCGTTACGGCTATTGTCGGCCGTGATAATATCATCGGGGTGCAGTTCCACCCCGAGAAAAGCCAGAAGGCCGGCCTTGGGATGATCCGCGATTACCTGCTCTGGAAGCCCTGAAACAAAAATATAGTAATTACCATGTCCGAAAAACCAGAATCCCTCCCGCCGACGCTCGATGTTGAATGTATGGAGCGTTTGAGCGACTCGGACCTGAACGACCTGTGCGACGCCAGCGAATCCGCGATAGAAAGCGGCGGCGGTTTTGGATGGATTGAGCTGCCGCCGCGCGATACGCTCGAGCGCTACTGGCGCGGCGTTGTCGCTATGCCTTCGCGCAGCCTTTACGCCGCCCGGCTTGACGATGTGATCTGCGGCAGCGCGCAAATCGTTTTTCCTCCCGCAAATAACCAGGCGCAAAAACACGCTGTGCAACTCACCGGTCTTTTCATTGCGCCGTGGGCCCGGGGACGCGGGCTTTCAAGGATGCTGATGGAGAGAGTTGAAGCCGATGTACGGGATAATGGTTTCAGCGTAATTAATCTTGATGTCCGTGAAACCATGGAAGCAGCTGTACAGCTTTTCGAGGCGCTAGATTACAAGCGCATTTGCGTCCATCCGTTTTACGCGTTTATAGAAGATAAATTCATTCAAGGTTACTATTACACCAAGCGCCTCGTTAATCCTGAAACCTGAAAATCAGCATAAAGAACAAAGAAGTCGGAAAGCCGCGAAATTCGCATTGAATGGCAAAAACGTGGTATTTTTAATTAGTTTTAGAAAAATTTGATTTATCCTTGTAAATGGGGAGAAATCTTTCAACAGACGGTGTGGTTGCGTGGTTCAGCTTAATGCAAAAAGAGTTGCAAGCTATGTTCTGCTTCCTGGCGTAACGCCAAGGTTGAAAGAGCTGTCATCCAGCGGATTTGGCTATGTTGCCTTTCTGATGGCCGTGCTATACGCCATGGTGCGTATTTTGCCGCACAATCACCCTTACACAAACATTAACAATATGGGCCAATTCGGCATGCGCCACGTTATCGCCGAGGCGGCCGGTCATATTGTGATAAAAAAGGAAAACATTGACCAGATTATTATTTTTCTGATCTCTATTACGGCCTTTGTGCTGGTTATCGTTCAGTTTGTTGTTTTCATTTACTCATTAATAATGAATCAGGCGCAAGCAGCTGGCTTGTTTGAAACGCCGTTTCCTGAAAATGATATTGCGTTTTTGTTGCTGGATCAGGTTTTCGGCGTTCCGGACATGTTTTGTAATACGTTTGGTGCCTGTACGGCCATTCAGGGAGAATTGCCTTGGCCGTTCCATTCCGCGCTGCATGCCATGTTCGAGTATTACTCGATTGCCATTTTGCTGATGGCCGTTTTGATTTTCCTGTATTATATTCTCGTCGTGGTCGGAGAAACCGCTTTGACGGGCTCTCCGTTCGGCAAGCGTTTCAACAAAATCTGGGCCCCGATGCGTCTTGTCGTTGCGGTCGGAGCTCTTGTTCCACTGAATTATGGCCTGAATTCCGGGCAGTATATCGTTCTTACAGCGGCAAAGTATGGTTCAAGCGTCGCGACCAACGCTTGGCTGAATTTTAACAGCGGGATTGCGTCGCAAATGGCTCTTCCCCAGCCGACCGGACAGCCGACGGAATATCTCACGGCGTTTCCGAATGCGCCGGACGTGCAGCCTCTTGTGACCTATATGACGATTGTTAAAACATGTCAGCTTGCGTATCAGGCTCTGGCTTATCCAATGCTGATTGACGCTTATCTGGTCCAGGACCCGGGAATAGCCGTTAATCCCGGAGACGGCATTGGAGGCTATCTTGATGCGCTTGCGTTCTATGACAATGGGGACATCGTCATACGTTTCGGTGAAGACGGGGATGGCCCCGGAGCCTTAGGGGATCACGAAAACCATAAGGGTCATGTGAAACCTTACTGCGGCGAGATCATTATTCATACGGGTGAACTGGATGGGCAGCCCGGTTCTTTCCAGATTCAGGCCGAGTATTATCAGATTGTCCTTGATATGTTTTTTGATCCGGAGATTACGGGATTTGCGCTGCATATGCTTAATGCCCATGACTTTTTAGCAGAGACCTCTCCATGCGACGCCGCGATCACCGGAGCAAACCCTGACTGTACCAAGCCGCCGCTCGCCGTATGGCGGCAGGAGCGCATCAACGTTTATCAGGCGCAGTTTGAGGCGGCCCTTGTTGATGCATGGAACATCATGCGCTTTTCGGACATTTTTACGATAGAGCCGGAAGTTTTGGAGCGAGGATGGGGCGGCGCCGGAATCTGGTATAACACAATCGCGCAGATGAACGGCTCATGGATTAGCTCGGTTCATCAAATTCCTTCGCCTGGAAAATACCCAATGGTTATGCAGAAGGTTATGGACGAGCGGCGCAAGCACGATCCCGAAGCCAGCGGCTTGACTGTCTTCCAGCCAAATATTGCAAGTGGCCAGGCTATACGCTTTGCGCCGCCTGAAAAGCAGGTCGCGACGGCGATGTATGGCACAATTAAATATTTTATGGAGGATGATCCGAATCAGGCGCTTAATGAAATTTCAGACGATTCAAACGTCGTTTTCAAGGTTATGAACGTTCTGTTCGGCACATATAGCCTCTTTAATATTCGCAATGAAGAAAACCAGATGGTGCATCCGCTTGCCCAGCTTGTTGGCGTGGGCAAAGGGCTTGTGGATTCGGCAATTCGCAATCTGGGGCTTTCGATCGGATTTGCCGTAGGCGGAGGGGCAATGAGCGCCATGGGATTACAGGCGGGCGGTCAGGCTCTTGAACAGCTAAGTGGATTTTTCCTCTCGATTACGATGGTGGGGCTCGTTGCCGGATTTATTCTTTATTACATTCTGCCGTTCCTGCCGTTTATGTATTTTTATTTCGCGGTGATTGGCTGGATCAAGTCGGTTTTCGAAGCGATGGTCGGGGTTCCGCTCTGGGCGCTGGCGCATTTGCGCGTCGATGGAAACGGGTTCCCGGGCGATCAGGCGGCCAATGGCTATTTTCTTGTCCTTGAGATCTTTATAAGGCCAATCCTCTGCGTTTTTGGCCTCATCGCGGGCATCGCAATCTTCGCGGCGTCGGCGCGCGTTCTGCACGACGTGTTTGAGCTTGTCATTAATAACCTCACTGGGTTTGATGACCGTTTTCCCAGTATTGAACTGGGCGGCGTTAGGGCCGCACCCGGCGCCGGAACAGAAATTGCCCTCGGTGGTGGCGCAACATTCAAGCGCCATGTCGTTGACGAGTTTTTCTTTACCATCATTTACACGATCATTTTGTATATGATGGGAACGGCGTCATTCAAACTTATCGATACGATACCGCAAAGCATTCTGCGCTGGGCCGGCAGCGGCGTACAGTCCTTCGGCGATAACCGTGACGATCCGACCGAAGGTCTTATCCGCTACGCGGCAATCGGCGGCGCGACCGTCGGTCAGCAGGTTACAAGCGGTCTGCAGCAAATGGGCAAAGGCGCGGGGCAAGGCATGGGAGCTCTCATGAAAGGTCAGGGGCGCGGCGGTGGAACGGCAACTGGCGGCGGTGGAGGAGGCGGGCCATGATCAGAATGGCTTGGAAATAAAAGGTGGGGATAAAAAAGGTTTGAATTTATGCAGGTAAGAGCAAAATCGGTCGTAAAATATGCTGTTCTTCCGGGGGTCGTTCCGATCTGCCGGGAGCTTGGCATGACCGGTTTTTCGCATGTCGCATTTTTTATGGCGCAGATATTACGGTCGGTGAACTTACTTCCCGCCGGTCACCCCTATCTCTCCAGCTTGAATATGGGCCGTTTTGGCATCCGCCACGTTCTGGCGGAATCAGGACGCTCGCTTGTCTTTGACCGCAAACATATCGATCAGATCATTATTTACGGCGCGATGCTGGTTGGACTAGTCGTTCTGGCGATGCAGCTCTTTATGCTGCTGGCTTCGGGTCTTATCGCTCCGGCCATGGCCATCCCGGCAAACTATGAAGATTTCTTTATCACGCCGTTGCCCTTCAACGATATCGCATTTATCATGCTGGACCGGGTTTTCGGGGTGCCCGGCATGTTTGATTCGTGCGTTGCGCTGGCGGCGCCTTGTATGGATAACACAGTCGCGGACGGGCCGTTTCCTTCAGCGTTTCACTATGGTTTGCATGCAATGTTCCGCTTTTACAGCCTTGCATTGCTTGTTATTGCCCTTCTGATCTTCAGCTATTTTATCGCCACGACGGTTGCGGAAACGGCCCAGGACGGAACGCCGTTTGGCCGCCGCTTTAACGGCGTCTGGGCGCCGATCAGAATGGTGGTCGCACTGGGGTTGCTGTTTCCTATTGGCGGACCGCTTCTGGGCGCGGGCGCAGGTCCGACCGGCATGAACTCGGCGCAATTCATCGTGCTTTACGCGGCGAAATGGGGGTCCGGCTTTGCCACGAATGCATGGATTTTGTTTAATGACGTGCTAACAGGCACCTATCTGGGGGATCAGGCTTTATTGATTGCATCGCCTAAAATCCCTGAACTTGATCGCATGATCCAGTTCATGCTTATGGCGCAGACATGCCGACACGCCGTAGAAATGAAATATCCGGAGCAAACGCCCATATTGCCCTACGTGGTCCGGGATCCCGTCGCCGCTCCCAACGCCATACCGTTTCTGACGTCAACTTGGGACGTTGCGCTAGCATTCAGTTATTATCAGAACGTCATCGTGCATATCGGTCATCAGGACTTTACAGCCTATCCCCTGCACAAAGGCCATGTCGGTCCAATTTGCGGTTCTTTCACAATTCCTGTAACGGATCTTGAAGAGCCGGGGGCTCAATTCATGCTGGAGTTTTATTACGAATTTCTGCAGTATTTGTATCTGGACATGGTGGCCGACGGCGAAGTCATAGCAATGAGAAACCTGCCGCCTGACATGCCGGCGCTCGAGGCGCCAATTGAGACGGACAGATTGGCGCGCCTGTTCGTTTACAACGTTTTAATGCGCGCGGCGCTAGCAGAGTCTGTTGCCATTCAGGCTGCCGCTGCGGAATTCGAGCGGCTGACAATCATGCAATATGGCTGGGCGGGCGCAGCGATCTGGTACAACAAGCTGGCGCAGATGAACGGCGCCGTGACCACGTCCGTGTTTAATATACCGCGGCCAAAGCTTTATCCCGAAGTGATGGAGCATGTATTGGATGAGAAACAACAGCATAATGTCGGATTTACCACAAACGATATGTTTAACCGCCAACTCGGAGGAGAAGATACTGTTGAGTTCAGTGAGGCGGATGCTTACATTTACGACGCAATATATGACGCATACCGCGTTATCGAGGCGGAAGACAGCGGGCGATTGCATGAAGAGCACAGATCCATGACAGGCAATGTCGTCATCGACTTTATAAATGTAATCTTTGGCACGTCGGGTCTCATGAACATCAGGGAAAATGCCGATATTCATCCTCTGGCGCAGCTTTCAGCGGTGGGGAAAAGCCTCATTGAAAGCACGATCAGGAACGTCGCCTGGGCTTTGGGGGCGGGAAGCATGGCCGCGTTTTTTGGAAGTGACACGCTTGAACTGGCAAGCGGCCTTCTGGTGACCTTTGCAATGGTCGGTCTTACTGCCGGTTTTGCTCTGTTTTATGTCGTGCCGTTCCTGCCATTCCTTTACTTCTTTTTCTCGGCGGTCGGCTGGATCAAGGGGATCTTCGAAGCAATGGTAGGCGTTCCGCTCTGGGCGCTGGCGCATATCCGGATTGATGGCCAGGGATTGCCGGGCGACGCGGCTGCGAACGGTTATTATTTAATATTCGAGGTTTTCCTGAGGCCGATCCTGATGCTCTTCGGATTGCTCGGGAGTATCCTGATATTCGCTGCGGCTGTTTGGGTCTTGAACGATATCTGGGATCTTGTCATTCACAATCTTACGGGTTTTGACATCGAGGAGCAGGCAGATCCTGACCTGGCAGACATTGAATTTTACCGAGGCCCGATTGACGCCTTCTTCTTTATGGTTATTTACACGATTATTGTCTACATGATTGGCGTTTCCTGCTTCAAAATGGTCTATCTGGTGCCGAATAACATTCTGCGCTGGATGGGCGCTGGCGTATCCACATTCGGTGACCAGTCTAACGATCCTACGCAGGGCCTGATGCAGACTGTGGCAATTGGTGGCGGCAGCGTTTCCAGTCAGCTTGGCGGCGCGTTGAAGCAGGGCGTTGGCGCTGGCAGGGCCTTAGGCAACGCCGCCCGAAGCGAGTAATTGTTTAGTGCGAGATGAAATGAACACGCTTACCAAAGGAAAGGTAATTAAATACAGTCTTCTGCCCGGCTTCCTTCCACGTATTAAAACGCTGTTTGGTCCGGGACGGGGCCATATTGCTTTCTGGATGGCGATAATTTACGGCGCGGTGCGCCTTTTGCCCTCTGGCCACCCCTACCTTAAAACAGAAAATTTGGGTCGCTTTGGCGTTCGTCACGTAATCGCCGAAGCCGGACGCAATCTGACCTGGGACTGGCGGCATGCTGACCAGATCGTTGTTTTCTTTACAATGCTAACGGGAATCGTCCTGTTCTTTATGCAGGTTTTCTTGCTCATTGCGGCTATGATAGCCATACCTGCGCTTGCAATGCCGCACTACTCGGGCGTTGTTGTGCCAACTTCACCATTTGACATTTTTATTACGCCGGACCCGACCCAGGATGTCGCCTTCATTTTTCTGGATATGGTGTTTGGCATTCCGGATATTTTTAACTCTTGCGTCGCAACGGGCGTTCCATGTGAAGACACGCGGGGACTGCCCCTTCCCAACGCCATCGTGGGCGCCTTTCCGACGCCTTTCCAGCTCGCGTTTCATGAAATTCTGGAGATGTACAGCTACGGGATCTTTATCGCCGCCATTTTTATTTTGCTGTATTTCGTTACGACGACGGTTGGCGAAATGGCGGAGAGCGGATCACCTTTCGGCCGCCGTTTCAACCGCCTCTGGGCGCCGCTCAGGCTGATGTTTTTCTTCTTTGCGCTGGCGCCGCTCGCCGGGGCTTACGGTCTCAATCAGGCCCAGATGTGGACTCTGCGCATCGCCAGCTTCGGCTCCAGCATGGCGACAAACGGCTGGTATACCTTTCTTGACGGCATAACGATCGGCGGAACGACGATACTTGGGACGAATGAAGCCGATGCGCCGCTGGGGGAGCGCTGGATCGTTACGCCCAGAACCCCTGACCCAGGAACTTTCCTGCAATTTATGCAGACGGCGACAGCCTGCAAATATGCGCAAAGGCTTGTGCATGATCGCTATATTCAGGCTTACGTGGTGCGTAATGAAGAGCCGGGTGGACAGGGCGCCCTTCATCTGTGGAAGACGCCTTTTATTGACGAGGAGACAATCCCCGGGCCGCCCGGCCCGGAGTTCACAAGCCTGGACGAGGCTCTCGATTTCGTTAACAACGGAGATATCACAATCCGTTATGGAGAATATAATCCGCTCCTTTATACGGATCAGAAGGGCTTTGTTTATCCCTGGTGCGGCGAGGTTGTTATCCCCAACCCGGGCGTTCTGGCCTACAATATAAATGAGCGAGACCCGGGTATTTACTGGGCACTGTTTAATAATTTCGTGATTATCGCCCAGCAATCATGGGGATGGATAGAGCTTCATGACTGGGGAGATCGTATCGCCCGCAATATTCTGAACAACGAAACCGAGGCTCTGCCTGATGGCGATGACATGCGCGCTTATGTCGATTTTTATCGGCTTATGACGGCGGATGTCGTTGAATTTGCAGTGCAGGAGCAAATTGCCTTGGGGGAATACGCCGTCTCTCCGGAGGTGCGCGCGAAAGGCTGGGCCGGCGCCGCGATTTGGTATAACAGGATTGCCGAAGCCAATGGCGGGTTGATTGACGCTGTTAATAACGTCCCTCAGCCAAAGCTCTGGCCGGCCGGACTTGAACAGATTTTGAACCAGAAAAAATCTAATAATGATAACATTGCCGGACCGGACAGATTTGACATGACCTTGCCAAACGGACGGCGCGTTAGTTTCGAGCGCGAGGAGGACGCCGATATCGCCCGGGTCGAGCGTTTTGCCTACAATATGTGGCTGGACGGCGCGGCCCTTGCTTCTCCGACGGGCAGGGAAATTCCGGAAACGCGAAACGCGGTGATCGACGCAATTAACGCTATTTTCGGAACGCAAGGCCTGTTTGACATGCGTGAAAACGCGGATCAGCACCCCCTTGCCCAGCTTGTTGGCGCCGGAAAAGGTCTTATCAACAGTTCTATCCGCGCGTTTGGCTTTGTGGTCGGGACCACAGTCGGCAGCGGGATCTGGGGCATGCTTGGCGGCGCCCCGCCCGCCATTCTCGGGACCATGTCGGAAATGGCGAAAAGCGTTGCGATTGCCGGTTTGCTTGCCGGGGTTATTCTGTTCTATGTCGTTCCGTTTATGCCGTTCATCTATTTCTTCTTCGCGGTTATGGGCTGGGTCAAGGCTGTCTTTGAGGCCATGGTTGGCGTTCCGCTATGGGCGCTGGCGCATATCAGGATTGAAGGCGACGGTTTACCCGGGCCGGGCGGCATGAATGGCTATTTTCTGATTTTCGAGATTTTTGTCCGGCCGATACTTATCATTTTCGGGCTTATAGCCGCTATCAGTGTTTTTGCCGCTGCCGTAAGCGTACTGAATGAAATTTTCGAACTGGTCGTTACGAACCTGACTGGCCGTGATCCGAATGACCTTGATCCGGACCAGACGCCATTTTTCCGCGCAGCCATTGATCAGCTTTTCTACACAGTCATTTATGTCGTTATCGTCTACATGATTGGTTTGTCATGCTTCAAGCTTGTCGATCTCGTGCCGGATCAGATTATGCGCTGGCTTGGCGCGAGCGTTACTGCGTTTGGCGACGCCGAGAAAAACTCCGCCGGACAGTTGCTGCATAAAGTGTCTTATGGCAGTACGGGCGTCGTGTCGCAGATGGGCGAAGCGGGCGGCATGATGCAAGGCGCGCTCAATGCGCACTTCGTTGGCAGATAGACAAAAACTCTCAGGTTTTTTTCTGTTCTTTCAGGTGGTCAATCAGAACCTGAACGTTGCCGCCGCCGCGCTGGATAATCGAGGAGAAATCAGATCTCTGCGTGATGGACATACTCACGCCTTCAACGATAACGTCAACTATTTTATACTGACCGTTTTTGTAGCGTACAAGCCAGTCAACGCGTACCTCCGGGTCATTTTTGGAAATGATTTTTGAAGCGACGAGAACATCGCGCTCATTTTTTGCGCGGCTGCTTATGATTTCGAATTTCTGCCCGTTATATTCTTCAAATCGCCTCGAATAAACAGCGACGATCATGTCTTCAAAAAGCTTTTGGTATTCCGAACGCTGATCCTTGGAAGCGATACGCCAGTAACGGCCAAGGACCCACCGGCCGATGGTTTTCAGGTCAAAACTGTCTTCCAGAAGCTTGCGGAATTCTTCTTTTCGCGCTTTTGAAGAAAGTTCGGGGTCTGATAAAAAGCCGATAGCGCGATGTCCCATCGAGTCGATGAAATTTTCAGCTCCTGCGGAAACTTCCTTTGGCGCGCTTTGAATTTCAACAAACAATGGCGCAGAGAGAGGCGTTTTGCCTTGTTGCAAATTGTTATTTGCGGTCGCGCCCGCGCCGGATATCTCAAAAGCGATTGCTGTGGCTGCAAGGCCGCAGAGCAGGATTTTCCGCATGTTTCCTCTCGTTTTTTTTCTTTACAAGATCAAGAAGTATGTATCTTCATACTGTAATCAAGCCCAGCTTGATAAAGGGCGCCTCTAAAAACAGCATAAAGTATCGATATCTGAAGCAAGGATGCC
>CAZCIB010000050.1:0-8733 GCA_964498755.1 uncultured Pseudobdellovibrionaceae bacterium
GCAAAACGGCAACGACCGCGCCAACATAGGCGATTGTTTTATATTGCCGGTTGAGGTATGCGCTTGCGCCTTCCTGGATCGCGGACGCGATTTCCTGCATTTTCACATTGCCCGGGTCCGCATTCAAAACCTGACGGGCCGCATATTGGGCGTAAATCAACGCGATAAAGCCGCAGCAAACGGCCATCAGATAAATACCGAGATAATCCATTGTTTCCTCTTGGGCTATTTTATTAAGGCTTTTCAATCGCCTGCAGACTATTAGCCAGAAACAATGCCGCAATAAACGCGCAAAAGCAATATGGGCGTCTTAAAAAGTTCGGCTGCTTAAGTGATGCGGATTAAATCGGCCGCTGCTGAACGACCTGAAGCAATACGTCGTGCACGTATTCCTCGCCGATGACGTCCACAGTCACGGCATGTAACTTTTTCTTGATCGTTGAAACTTCTATTGCCCCTCCATGAATGGAAGCATGACGATTTAACGCCCCGTAGAGATTTTGAATATAGGCGTCTTTCAGTCTAGGCGTGAGCGCCCGAACGATATCACGCGCCTTGTCGTCCTTAACCTCGATAGTTACGATCATGCTAACCGTTTGCTGAACGCCGTTATTGTCAAGAATAGGGAGGATAAGAGGCGGCAACTCGACAAAGCTGAAATGCGTGACGTTGTCGTGGTCGTTGCCTTTGGCTTCGGCTGCTTTTTCATGTTCAGCGGCTCCGCCTGAGGCTTCCGCGCTTTTTGAAAAATAAAAATAGGCTCCGCCAGCGCAGACGCAGAGCGCGACTATGACGATTGAAACCATAAGAGCTAAACGTAACATCTATGACCTTTAGTCTAAATAAACCCGTTGCGGGCCTATCCGGCCCCGCACCCTCTCTTAAAGTTTACATTTGAAAACTTAATGTATTCTTATGTTATCGCAAAACAGGACAAAAAAAGTACTTTTTTATCTGAGCGCCTTTGCCGCGCGGTCCAGAATGCCGTTCACAAGCGCGGATTCATTCTGGTCGTAAAACGCATGCGTGACATGAAGATAGTCCGATATGATGACCGGCTCATCCAGTTCATGATGCGCTAAAAGCTCATAAAGCCCGCACAAAAGGAGAGATTCCAGCAAAACATCCAGCTTCTTTCGTTTCGCTTCCGCTTTCTCCGCGTTGTCCTGCGTGTAGGAGCCCAAAAGCGCATACAGCTCATCAAGCCGGGGCTCCACGCCGTTCACAATTTTCGCGTAAAGCTCCTTGTCGGGAGTCACGAGCTCTTCCTCGTCTTCCGGCATTTTTGCGTAGTGATCGAAATAATCCCGCGAAGCGGAGCTGGCCGTATGACCCGCCGCGCGAATCTGATAAACGGTCTGGACCGCCGCCAGACGCGCCGCGGAAAAGCGGGCTATTTTTGATGGTTTCTTTCGGGAGTTCGCCATACCGGATCAATTTCTTGGAAAAATGCCAAAATGCGTTTTAAGCCCTATAAGATCGAGGGCCGCCTTTGCGGCCTTCCCGCCCCAGTCTTTTCCGTCCGGGCGCGCCCGCTCCAGAGCCTGCTCTTTACTCTCGCAGGTCAGAATGCCGTTTCCAATCGCCAGCGTGTAACGCAGGGTCAATTCCGTCAGTCCGCGCGCGCTCTCGCCGCATACGATATCATAGTGCGTGGTTTCACCGCGGATAACGCAACCAAGCGCAACATAGGCGTCAAAACGGCGGCGCGCCGTGTAAAAATCAAAGCCGCGCACCGCGTAAAGCATGGCCGCCGGGATTTCGAGCGAACCTGGAACCGTAAACCTTTCAAACGTCGCCCCGACCTTTCCCAGTTCATTAATCGCGCCCTCAGCCAGATGATCAGCGACATCCTCGTAAAACCGGGCTTCAACGATCATAACGTGTGGTTTTTCATCAAATTCCATGCTTGCTATCCTTTAAACTAATATGCCTTTATTTTGCGCGTTCCGGTCACTTCCAGACCGTAGCCCTCTAATCCGATAATATGCTTTGGATTGTTCGTGAGCAATTCCATTCTGCGAATTCCGAGATCAAGGAGGATCTGCGCGCCAACGCCATAGTCACGCAGAGACTGCGCTTCGGTCCCATCCTTTCTGAAGTTTCGTGACACCGCTTTCGGGTCAGGAGAGCGTAAAATAACAACGGCGCCGCGCCCCTCTTCCGCGATCATGCGCATGGCGTTTTGTAAAACCGGCTCCCCCGCGCCAAGCGCGTCCTGAAGCGGATCGAGCGCATGCATGCGCACAGGGAAAGGCGTTTCCGCGTCCTGAACCTGCCCCTTAAGCAGGACGATATGCTCCGCGTATTGAAGCCTGTTTGCGTAAACCATCAGCTGAAACTCGCCGCCGAAAATACTGTCTATAAAGCTTTCCTCAATTTTTTCCACAAAGCGTTCATGTTCGAGGCGATAGGAAATCAGGCTCTCGATGGTCCCGATCTTCATGCCGGTTCTCTGCGCAAAAGCAAGCAAATCCGGCAATCTGGCCATCGTACCGTCGTCATTCATGATCTCGCAGATGACCCCGGCGGACCGGAAACCGGCCATGCGCGCAAGGTCAACGGCGGCCTCGGTATGCCCGGCGCGCTCCAGTACGCCGCCGTCTTTCGCGCGCAATGGAAAGATATGGCCGGGCGTCGCTATGTCCTGCGGGCCGGACATCGGGTTGACCGCCGTCTGAATTGTATGAGCGCGATCGGCTGCGGAAATGCCCGTGGTCACGCCTTCTTTCGCCTCGATAGAGACCGTAAAGGCGGTTCCATGACGGCTCTCGTTACGCTGCGTCATCAGTTCCAGCCCAAGCTGATCGGCCATGCCGCCGTCCATGGCTAGACAAATCAGCCCCCTGCCTTCCTTTGCCATGAAGTTCACGGCTTCCGGGGTTACGGCCTCGGCCGGCATAACCAGATCGCCCTCGTTCTCCCGGCTTTCGTCGTCGACGAGAATGAACATGCGCCCTTTGCGGGCTTCTTCGAGAATTTCGGGAACGCTGGCGAGAACGGTCTGGTCTTCTGTAGCCAGACGCGCATCGCGCACTTCGCTATTGGTTATTGATTTCATGCGGCTTCCACAGACAGAATTCTGGCGACGTAACGCGCGAGCATATCGGCTTCGAAATTCACCTTGCCGCCGGGCTCAAGATGAAAGAGGGTCGTCTTTTTCCAAGTATGTGGAATGATATTGATTCCAAAGACGTTGCCTTCCACTTCATTCACGGTGAGCGAAATACCGTCAAGCGCGACGGAGCCTTTCGGCGCGACGTATTTCGCAAATTCGCCGGGAACTTTAAATGTCATGCGCCGGGATTCCCCCTCCTGCTCGACGGACACGAGCTCGGCCAATGCGTCAACATGGCCGGAGACCAGATGCCCGCCAAGCTCATCGCCCATTTTCAGGGAGCGTTCCAGATTGATTTTTGCGCCTTCTGTCCATGAGCCCGCTGTTGAGCGTGAGATTGTCTCGGCGGAGATATCTACGGAAAACCCGCCCAGGCCGGTTTCCGTCACCGTCAGGCAGCAACCGGAACAGCACACGCTCGCGCCAATCTCTATGGTATCCACTGGCCAGGCCGTCGCAATCGAGAGACGGCGGTCTTTCTTACGCTCCTCAAGCGCCGTGACGACGCCGATATCGGTAATAATGCCTGTGAACATGAAAGGGACTTTACGCCTGACGCTTATAAATTTCCAGCAAATCCGGCCCGAGCGGAATAATTTCCCGCCTCTCAAAAGAATATAAATCGGTCAGGCGTTCGATCCCGAGGCCCGGAACAGAAGCATATGCGTCGTCTCCCAGTATTGATGCCGCCCGGAACCAGAGAAGCCTGTCGACGAGACCGGAGCGCAAAAACGCGCCATTCAGGCGCATCCCGGCCTCAATCAGGACGCGCGTCAGTCCACGTTTTGCAAGAATCGCCGATAATTCCTTTAGATCGCATTGTCCGGATTTGTCGAGATTAACCTCAATGATATCCACAGACCTGTCGATTAATTGTTTTTGTTTTTCAACGGCTTGCCCGTTTGCGCACACGATCCACACTGGGCCCTTGTGGACCGTTTCAAGGATGCGGGAACGGTGCGAAATCGACAAATTCGTATCAATTACGATGCGCACTGGCTGTCTGTGAACGCCTGTGAGACGGCAAGTGAGCTCCGGGTCGTCCGCCTGAACCGTCCC
This sequence comes from uncultured Pseudobdellovibrionaceae bacterium, assembly GCA_964498755.1. Lineage (GTDB taxonomy): Bacteria > Pseudomonadota > Alphaproteobacteria > Micavibrionales > Micavibrionaceae > RZZS01. The sequence continues at coordinate 4,178 of CAZCIB010000050.1, forward strand.
TATGCCTGTGAGTATGGCGTCATGGCAGCTGCGCTCAAGATGCCCGCGCCGCCTTGCCAGAGCTCCTGTAATCCATTGACTCTCCTGCGTTTTGGTTGCGATTTTTCCGTCCAGCGTCGTCGCTGTTTTGAGCGTAAACAGCGGCCGCCCCAGTTCACGCGCCAGAAAGAACCCCTTGTTCAGCTCACGCGCCTCGCCCTCAAATACGCCGGCAACGACCTCGAGACCCGCCGCGCGCATCGCCGCAATCCCGCGGCCAGCCGTTCTTTGATCCGGATCTGTGCATGCAACTAAGGCGCGTGACACGCCGGAATTTATAAGGGCCTGCGCACAGGAGCCGCCCTCCCGCTCGTGAAAGCACGGCTCAAGCGTCACATAGGCACTCGCGCCCCTGACATCCTCCAAAGCTTTGGCCAGAGCCAGTTTCTCGGCATGCGGACGCCCGCCATCCGCCGTTCTGGCGCGCGCGATCACTGACCCGTTTTTGACGATGACGCATCCGACGGAGGGATTCGGCCATGTTTTCCCCAGTCCTTGCCGGGCAAGGGACAAGACGGAACGCATATAGTGATGATCAGTCGTCATGCTGGCAAATCAGTTTTGTCAGTTCAGTCAGTTTACTGGTTTCTTTAGTTTATCTGTGTGTTATAGAGAAACCATCAACTAAAACACTAACAAACTAACTTACTGAAAAACTATCCTTTGCTTCCGGCCTGCAAGTCTTTCAGTTCATTCAGGAATTCATTGAAATCCCCGGGGTCGCGGAAGTCCTTGTAAACGGAGGCGTAGCGGATATAGCCGACAATATCGAGCTCAATCAAGGCCCTCATCACCATTTCCCCGATTTTCGAGGATTGCACCTCTTGCTCGCCCAATGTTTCAAGATTGCGCACTATGCCATTGACAGCCATTTCAATTTGCTCGTTATCAACAGGACGCTTCCTGAGCGCAACCTGTATCGAGCGGATAATTTTATCACGGTCGAAGGGCTGTTTGCGCCCGCCTGATTTCACGACGATAAGATCGCGGAGCTGAATACGCTCAAATGTCGTGAAGCGCGCCTCACAATTCGGGCATGAGCGCCTGCGCCGGATCGACGCGCCATCCTCCGTCGGGCGCGAATCCTTCACTTGCGTTTCTTCATGTCCACAAAACGGGCAGCGCATGTTGCGTCATTCCTCAAGGCCGCCCCTGATGCGCGCCAAATGCCGCAGCAATAAATCTCATCGGAGGCCGCAAAAACTTATTAATCGAAGCCAGGACTTGGGTCTCTACCTTCCTCAATGGCTTTTTCTATTTCGCTCTTTCTTCTTTTGGCGCGTAGCATCTCTTCTATGTATTCACGGGCAAGCTCTTTGACATTCTCTCCACCCACATGAACGCCAACGAAAGACGTTAGCATTGCCATGCCAACGGCAGCGTCCCTGAAAGCTTTTATCCATGGCCTATTTACGGCCGCATTTTCAACAGTTCTGCGCATTTCATTTCAATAACGCCAAAAACTGTATTCGTCCATAATTCTTTTAAAGAAGCGAATCAAGCTTTCCGGACCATATCCAAAACTCGCTATTCTTCACTGGTAACGCGAACCGCTTACTCAATAAACCGGAAACTTCTTACACAATTCCTCTACGCGCGCGCGCACTTTATTTTCAACGTCCGCATTGCCTTCCGGGCCATTGGCGGCGAGACCGTCGAGCGCCTCGACCATCATCTCGCCGACCTGGCGGAATTCCTCCGTTCCAAAGCCGCGCGTCGTCGCCGCCGGGGTTCCAAGCCGCACGCCGCTGGTCACGGCCGGTTTTTCCGGGTCGAACGGCACGGCGTTCTTGTTGCAGGTCATGCCCGCGTTTTCAAATGCAATTTCCGTAGCCTTGCCCGTCACGCCCTTGGGCCTCAAGTCCACAAGCACAATATGGCTGTCCGTGCCGTTGGAAACAATATCAAGCCCGCCTTTCATCAACGTATCGGCGAGAACGCGCGCGTTATCCACAACGGCCTGTGCATAACTTTTGAATGATGGGGATAACGCCTCGCCAAAGCAAACGGCCTTGGCGGCGATGACGTGCATCAGCGGCCCGCCCTGAATGCCCGGGAAGATGCAGGAATTAAATTTCTTGCCCAGCTCTTCATTATTGGACAGGATCATGCCGCCGCGCGGCCCGCGCAGCGTTTTATGCGTCGTCGTCGTCACCACATCCGCATAAGGCAACGGCGACGGATACGCCCCGCCCGCTATCAGGCCGGAATAATGCGCCATATCAACGAAGAGATACGCGCCGACGCTGTCCGCGATCCCGCGAAATTTCGCCCAGTCGATCACTCGCGGATAGGCGGACGCCCCTGCGACGATCACTTTGGGCTTATGTTCTCGCGCGAGGGATTCAACCTCGTCGTAATCCAGCAGCGCATCCTGCTTGCGTACACCATACTGCACGGCGTTAAACCATTTGCCGGACTGGTTCGGTCTGGCGCCATGGGTCAAATGCCCGCCAGACGCCAGCGACATTCCAAGGATCGTATCTCCGGGCTGCGCAAGGGCCATGTAGACGGCCTGATTGGCCTGCGAGCCTGAATTCGGCTGAACGTTGGCGTAGGAACAGCCAAACAATTCCTTCGCGCGCTCTATTGCCAGCTCCTCGGCAACGTCAACGAATTCGCAGCCGCCGTAATAACGCTTGCCCGGATAGCCTTCGGCGTATTTGTTCGTGAGCACGGAGCCCTGCGCCTCCAGTACGGCGCGGGAGACGATGTTCTCGCTGGCGATCAGCTCGATCTGGCTTTTCTGGCGGCCCAGCTCGTTCCGCACGGCGCCGAAAATCTCCGGGTCGCGCTCTTCAAGACTTTCGGTAAAAAAACCATCGTCACGCATGGCGTCCTCAATTGCGGCAGCTTGCGACATTTCTTTTTCCTTTCAGTGCACTAAACCCAGTTTTTCAACGCGCCTGTCATGGCGTCTGCCTTCATATTCCGTCTCAAGAAAGACTTTTAAGCAGTCCTTGGCGCTTTCAATTCCGATAATGCGCTCGCCCATGCACAGCACATTCGCGTTATTATGAAGCCGCGTCAGCCGCGCCTCCGTCGCGCTTGTCACCACTGCGGCCCGGATATCCTTGAAACGGTTCGCGGCAATCGACATGCCGATCCCTGTGCCGCAAATCAAAACGCCCGTTTCCGCCTCGCCGGAGAGAACGCCCTTGCACAGCGTCTGCGCGTAATCGGGATAATCAACGCTGTCAGAGGTATGCGTGCCGAAATCAACCCAGTCGATTTCCGTGAACGACGCCTTCAATAATTCCTTTAGGCTGTATCCGCCGTGATCGGCGGCAATCGCGATGCGCTTTGACAACTCTTCCCTCCTGTATCCAGAACACAATATATAGTATCGGAAGAGGGCCTAAATCAATCCCTTCTTTTTCATCACGTATTCAAGGCGTTTGAGCGCGTTTCTTTTAAGCGTTTCCTCGCCAGCCGAGCACGGCCCCTGTATCGAGATTTCCGTCAAGGTCTGCGCATCGATCGCCGCGACGCGCATATACGTCCCGACCGGGTAGTATTCAATAATGATTTCACGGTTTTGCAGCGGATCGGCGTTCATAAACCGTATTATTAACCACGAATGGACGCGAAAGAAATGTTGTTTCGCTGTTTCGCTGTTTCGCTGATGCACTTTTTAAATATCGCCTCAGCGCCTCAGCGCAGCAGCACAAAAACATTGATGTTTATTCGTCTCCATTCATGGTTAAATATTCTGATGAGCAAGAGCAATTTCGACTGGCGCGACCCGTTCCGATTAGAAGAGCAACTCTCTGAAGACGAGCGCATGATCCGCGATACGGCGCGTGATTATGCGCAAGGGCGGCTTGCCCCGCGCATTTTGATGGATAACCGGAACGAAACCTTCGACCCGGACGCGTTAAAGGAAATGGGCGCGCTCGGCCTGCTGGGGCCAAGCATTCCGGAATACGGATGCGGGGCCAGCGCCATTGCCTACGGCCTCATTGCAAGAGAGCTCGAGCGCGTCGACAGCGCTTACCGCTCCTCTTTTTCCGTTCAGTCTTCGCTTGTGATGCTGCCGATTGCGGAATTCGGCTCCAACGAACAGAAGGAAAAATACCTGCCCGGCCTCGCTGCGGGCGAGCTGATCGGCGCGTTCGGCCTGACGGAACCGGACGGCGGCTCGGACCCGTCGCATATGCGCACGAAGGCCGTTAAAACAGACGGCGGCTATATACTGAACGGCGAAAAACAGTGGATCACGCATTCGCCTGTCGCCGACGTACTGGTTGTCTGGGCGGCCATGGAGGACGGCTCCACAGGCGGCTTTATTTTAGAGAAAGGCATGCAAGGCCTTTCCTGCCCCTTAATAGAGGGCAAATTCGCATTGCGCGCCTCGGTCACCGGCGGCATTGCAATGTCGGACGTCTTCGCGCCGGAGGAAAACCGCCTGCCCGGCGCGAGTTCTTTGCGCGCGCCGTTTACATGCCTGAACAGCGCGCGTTACGGCATCTGCTGGGGCGTCATGGGCGCGGCGGAAGATTGCTGGCACAGGGCGA
>CAZCIB010000050.1:8833-15744 GCA_964498755.1 uncultured Pseudobdellovibrionaceae bacterium
TTTTCGACATGCTTTTCGAACATTTCCGAGACTATGGCGCAGAGCTTCTTGCCCTTGTCGGAGAGCCGGACGCGGATCGAGCGCTTGTCATGGACGGAACGTTCCTGGATCAGGTACTCGTTCTCGACCATCTTCTTGACGTTATAAGAGACGTTCGAGCCGAGATAATACCCGCGGATCGTAAGCTCGCCCACCGTCAGCTCGTCATCGCCGATATTGAACAGGATCATCGCCTGGACGTTGTTGATGTCCTGAATATTGCGGCGGTCCAGCTCGACCTTAAGCACATCGAGAAAGCGGCGGTGCAGGCGTTCGATCAACTGGATGGTTTCGTAATATTGATGCGGGCTTGGCACGGCGTTGCTCCAGACTGTCAATGTGATTTAATTCAACTGCCCCATCATAATGGAGATACGCCCGTGTTCAAGGCAAATTTTACTTATCCGCGGCTTCAAAATAGCTCTCCACCATCTCCCCGCTCACGTCTTCGAGCCTGTCCGGCTCCCAGACCGGGGAATGATCCTTATGCAGCAGCACGGAACGCACGCCCTCGTAAAAATCATGCCCGGCGATAAATGCGCGGGCAAGACACAGGTCCCGCGCCAACACGTCCTGATAGGACAGCCCGGCGCATTCCTGCATGTAACGGTAAATGACTTTCAAACTTGTCGGCGAGCCAAGCAGCATTTTGTTTTTCACCCCCCGGCCCCACTCCGTTTCTTCCAGCGCGGCGAGAATACCCTCGACTTCGTCCGCCTGGAAACAGCGCTTAATGTCCGCCAGATTTTCAATATCGGCGCTGGCCCGCTCCGCCCCCGAGAGTTCGGACAGGACCGCGTTTATCGCTTCAGACGCATCGTCATCTCCGCCTTCCATCAAGCGCGCGGACAGCGCGTTCACAAGCTCTTCCAGTTCGACGCACGGCGCGTAATGCGTGGCGAGCCCGGCGGCCACCATATCCTGCCCGCCGATCCGCGCGCCCGTTAAAGCCAGGTAAAGCCCGAACCCTTCCGGACATTTATTCAGGAAATGCGCCGCGCCGACATCCGGAAAGAAGCCGAGCAAAACTTCCGGCATGGCGAAAATCGTGCTGTTCGTGGCGATTGAAAATTTTGACGGCCCGGCGATCCCGTAACCGCCGCCCATGGTCAAGCCGTTCATCAACGTAATGACAGGCTTGTCGTATTCGTAGATCGTCCGGTTGAGCGCGTACTCTTCTTCGAAGAACAATGCGGCCGAGTCGACGCTGACTTCCTCGCGGCGGTAAGCCATGCCGGATTTGTAAACCGACTTCATATCGCCGCCCGAACAGAATGCCTTGTCTGTCGCGCCGCCGAAAACAACGGCCCTGACGTCTGGCAGGCTTTGAAAATGCCTGAGCGCGGCGGAAATCACCCGGATCATCTCGAGACTTAAGGCATTGAGCATGTTTGTCCGGTCCAGAACAATAACGCCGACAGGTCCTTCCCGCCGGATTTTCAGCTCATTGCTCAAACTGTTTATGCTGTCTACGTCCATGGGTTTCATAGTTTTAACAATCTTAAGGCTTCTTCACGGCGCTTGCCAAACACTCAAAAGTTTTACAGGATTTGCCTTCATAGAAAAGGCTTAATTCAGCAAAGGACAGAAAATGAGCATTCAGGGCTACCCCGTAAAAAGACTGCGCCGCCTGCGCGGCAGCGAGACGATTCGCGGCCTTGTGCGCGAAACGCGCGTCACCCCGGCAGACCTGATTTACCCTGTCTTTGTCGAAGAAAAAATTGACGCGCCCAAAAGCATCGCCTCCATGCCCGGCATTTTCCGGCAAACCGAAAACGGTCTTGGCGATTTCCTGAAAACCCTGCGAAGCGAGGGAATCCATTCCGTTCTGCTGTTTGGCGTTTCGCACAACAAGGACGCGGCAGGCGGCGACTCGCTGCAAGACAACGGCCTGCTCGCGCGCATGCTCAAGCGCGCGAAGGACGCATGCCCGGATATGCTTGTGATCGCAGACCTGTGCTTTTGCGAGTATACCGATCACGGTCATTGCGGTCCGCTCGACGCCCATGGCGACGTGCGGAATGACGCGACGCTGGAAAATCTGCAAAAACAGGCGGTTATTGCGGCGCAATCCGGCGCGGACGTCCTCGCCCCCTCCGGCATGATGGACGGGATGGTTCAGGCGATACGCGCGGCGGCGGACTCGGAAGGGTTTGAAAATGTCCCCGTCATGTCCTACGCCTCGAAATTCGCCTCGTCATTTTACGGCCCCTTCAGGGAAGCCGCCGGATGCAGCCTTGGAAAAAGCGAATCCGGAAACGCGGCGCGCGGCGATCGCAAGACCTACCAGCTTGATCCGGCCAACGCGCGGCAGGCGCTGCTGGAAGCCGCGCTTGACGAAGCCGAAGGCGCGGACATCCTGATGGTCAAACCCGCCATGCCCTATCTGGATATTCTCGCAAAACTGAAAGAGCGCACGGACCTGCCGCTTGCGGCCTATCAGGTCAGCGGCGAATACGCGATGATCAAATGCGCCGGCGAAACGGGCGCGCTCGATGAAAAAGCGGTGATGCTTGAAAGCCTGACGGCGATCAAGCGCGCCGGGGCGGATATCATACTGACGTATTACGCGCGGGAGGCTATAAAGGCGCTGAGATAAGTGAATGCGCTTTTCTGACGCGACCTTTATGCTACCCTGTTGAGAGTCAATTTTCTTTCCCTTGGCAGCTTTTATGGCCGACGACAAAACGAAAAAACAGCGCGATCGTTTCCTTGCGTTTTCCTTCGCCTCTTCCGATCTGTTTCTTGAAGTCGGACCGGATGGGAATGTGACCTACGCCCTTGGCGCGGCGCGCGGCATTACCGGCGTCGATGACCAGCAACTCATGCACAAGAACTGGCTTGATCTGTTCAGCCAGATCGACCGTCCGACTCTCGTGGCTTTCCGCAGCAAGGCCAGGCCCGTAAAGCGCTGCGGTCCCGTTCTGGTAACGCTGGACAGCGCTTTCGGCAAAAGCCGCAAGGCTGTTCTGACCGGCATCAAAATGCCTGACGATGAGAATTTTTATATTACGCTCGGGTTCACAAGCGTCCTTATGGCCAAGACGGGAGACATGGTCCGCGTTTCCGAAGAAAAGGAACTGCTCGACAAGGACACGTTCCTGCACGCCGCCAAGGAAGCCATTGATATGGCGCGCAATCTGGACCAGGACATCGACATTACCTTGCTCGACATTGCGGAAGTCGAGGCGTTTAAAGAGCGCGTCGGCGAAGACGGCTGGAGTGATTTTTCGCAAACCATTGGCGGGCTTTTGCGCTCGAAATCCGTTGACGGACAGTCCGCTGGGGAAATCGGCAACGGACGCTACAGCCTGCTGCACGACAAGGAAATCGAATCCGAATCGCTGCGTTTGCAGATCGCGGAGATCGCGAGAGAAAAAGACCCCGAAGGCGAGGAAATTAACCTGCGCGCAAAAACCGTGACCTCGGAGCTCTCGGAACTGAGCGAACGGGAAACGACCAAGGCGCTTGTCTATACAATGAATGAATTCGAGCGCAAGGGCGCGGATCTGACTATTGAAACCCTTAATACGGGCTTCAAGGCCTATGTCAGCGCCAACGCCCAGAAAATCAGCGAATTTAAAGCCATCACTTCCCAGCTTAATTTCAGCCTGCATTTTCAGCCGATCGTCGACCTCAACAACAAGTACGAAGCCTCGCACTTTGAAATGCTGACCCGCTTTCAGGACGGCGGCTCGCCGCTGGAATGGATTACCTTTGGAGAGGATATCGGCCTTGCGCCGGACTTCGACATGGCCGTCATTGAGCGCGTACTGAATTACCTGCGCTATAAATCCAGCGGACGCAAAAGCAAATTCGCCGTGAACCTCTCGGGACAGTCGATCCAGAGTGAGGCTTTTTTTGAAGAAATGCTGGGTAAACTTGGCACACATGGCGATTTCAGCGAACGTCTGATGTTCGAGGTGACCGAGTCCACTGAAATCGAAAATCTGGAAAAAGTCGGTAAATTCATCACGACGCTACGCGGGAAAGGCTTTCAGGTCTGCCTTGACGATTTCGGCGCCGGCGCGGCGTCTTTCCAGTATCTTCAGGCGCTGGACGTCGATTACCTCAAAATTGACGGGCAATATACCAAGCGCATTTTAAGTTCGGACCGCGACGCGGCGATGCTGAAAAACCTGATTGCGATGAGCCGCGATCTCGGCATCAAGACGGTCGCGGAAATGGTTGAAACCGAGGAACAGGTCTACCGCCTGAAACATCTCGGCACGGACTACGCGCAGGGCTATCTCTTCGCCAAGCCGGACACAAAGCCGGAATATACGCCGCCGAAATCACTTGCCGTTTAATTATCCGTCTCCCTTTCAACCATAAATCATGCTATCCTGATTGTGAATTCTTTACGGCTTCCCGGCCGTTTTTCATCCTTTGTTAATGTACTTGTATTTTCATGGGATAATGGCGTTTCCGCCATAAGAGCAATCCGGAAAGGACGGGTTCCCGCGCATGAAGTTTCTCGGCGTTATCATGGTCATCGTCTGCACGTTCGGCGGATATATTCTGCTTGGCGGAAAGATGTCCGTCATTTTGAAGGCCTTGCCTTTCGAGTCCATGATCATTCTGGGCTCGGCGATCGGCGCGTTTATCACCGCCAATACGATGCATACGATCAAAGGCGTGGCGAACGGCTTTAAATGCTACATCAAGGCGGAAACGCATAACAAGGAATCCTATATCGAACTGCTATCGGTTTTGTTCATGGTCTTCAAGCTGGCCCGGACAAAGGGCTGGCTGGCGATGGAGCAGCATATCGAAAACCCGGAAGACAGCGAGTTGTTCAAGCAGTTTCCCAAGTTCGCCTCTGACCACCATGCGATGACGTTTTTATGCGATTACTTGCGCATTATCTCGCTGGGCAACGAAGACCCGCACCAGCTTGAAAGCCTGATGGAACAGGAAATCGAGACGATTTCGGAGGAAAAAATGCACGCCGCGCACGCCGTTCAAAACATGGCGGACGCGCTTCCCGCGCTCGGCATCGTCGCGGCCGTTCTGGGCGTGATCAAAACCATGGGCGCGATTACGGAGCCGCCGGAAATCCTCGGCAAGATGATCGGCGGCGCGCTGGTGGGCACGTTCCTGGGCGTGTGGGTCGCGTATGGCTTTGTCGGTCCTGCGGCCACGGCGATCGGCGTGCGGGCGCAATCGGAAGTGATGTACTACAACTGTATGAAGGTGTCCCTGATTGCCTACCTGAACGGCGCCGCGCCACAGGTCGCCGTAGAGTTTTCCAGGAAATTCCTGCCGCATCACGTGCAGCCGACATTCCTTGAGCTTGAGGAAAAACTGAACGAACTGCCAAGCCCGACCTAGATAAAGGAGCCGACGCAAAATGGCCAAAGGCGGCGGAAACGACGAAAGACCCATAATTGTCAAAAAGGTCATCAAGAAAGCAGACGGCCATCACGGCGGCGCGTGGAAGGTGGCGTATGCCGACTTCGTAACGGCCATGATGGCGTTCTTTCTTCTGATGTGGCTTTTGAACGTCGCTACGGACGAGCAGCTCTACGCGATTTCCGGCCATTTCGACCCGACGCATCCGCGCGTCTCGGAACGTCAAAGCGGCGCGGGCGGCGTTCTTGGCGGCCTTTCCATGGCGGAAAAAGGCGCGATGGCCACCAATGTCGACCCTTACGTGAACCGTCCGCCGCAACCGCCCGGGCGCCGCGGCGCAGGCGAAGGCCGCAGCGAGGAAGGCAACCTGACGGACCGCTCGACGGACGCTATCGCCGGCGAAGGCGTTGGCCCGGGCGAGACGGAAGGCGAAGGAGAGGGAGCTGGCTCCGGCCCGTCCGCCGAAGAACAGGCCGAGCAGGCCCGCTTCGAAGACGCGATGGAGGAAATCAAACAAGCGATCCAGGAAGATCCGGAACTCAAGCGCCTTTCCGAAAATATCATCGTTGACATTACCCCGGATGGCCTGCGCATTCAGATCGTCGATCAGGAGGGTGAATCCATGTTCCCGATCGGCAGCGCGCGCATGTACGAAAAAACGCAAAAGCTGATCGCCAAAATCGCCGACGTCGTCAAAAAACTGCCCAACGAGATTTCCCTGCGCGGCCATACGGACGGCATTCCATACGGCGCGGGCGCGGAATATACCAACTGGGAACTCTCCGCCGACCGCGCGAACGCCAGCCGCCGCGTTTTGCTGGAGCACGGCTTCCCCGTCGATCGGATCAACAACGTCATGGGCAAGGCGGACCGCGAGCATCTCCTCCCCGACAAGCCGAAAGATCCGCGCAACAGGCGGATTACGCTGGTGCTCCTGCGCGATAAAATCGTCAACCCGCCGGAAGACAAACCGGAAGCTCAAAAGGGCAAACCGAAAAAAACGGGAGATAATAAAGGCCCGTCACGAAACCGGAAGCCGGCAAAACAGGAACCCGCCTTTGAACGCACGGAAGGCAACGTATATTTTCCCTGAGGGTCGGCAGCGTCAGGGCGGCGCAATTTCGCCCGTCTTGCGGAACCGATCCAAAGATATAACTTCGCCCCCAATACGCTCCGGCTCCTTTTCCCGGACATCCGTATCCAGCCCCACCATCGCCCGGAGATCGTATTTCCACTGCGCGATTATTTCCGGATCCATGTTATTTCTGGCAGCGCGGCTTATGCTCAGAATATTGCTGATGATAACAGCCGGAACGGGACCCAGAAAATCGTGTGATCCGTCCTTGAGCTTTTGCACTACGTCATCTGAAACCGGAATGCGCTCGCTCATGCGGCCAATGGGGAAAAGACTGTATTCAAAACTGTCTTCGGTAATGTCCGTCTCATCGCACAGACCGATCCAGTAACAGGGTAATCGCGTGAGAAATATCTGATAGGCGATGAGATTTATGATTCAC
>CAZCIB010000051.1:0-15739 GCA_964498755.1 uncultured Pseudobdellovibrionaceae bacterium
CTGGAACTGTGATATAAACTTTAAGGTAGGTTTTTGGACGCGAGAGAAAAGAGGAAAGCCTCGGAATAATTTCGCAGATTTAAAAATCATGTTTTCTTCAGGGTCTTACCCGGCGTCGGCGCGGCGGCAACCTGGTTGCGACCGTTATGCTTGGCCGTATAGAGAGCGGCATCCGCGCGCTCAATCAGATCTTCCTCTTTTTCCCCCTCAAAAAACTCGGCCACGCCAATGGAAATTGTAATGCTGCCAAGCTTTTCACCGGTGTTCCGGTTTATCACGTCTTTTGAAGCGACGGCCTTGCGCAGTCTTTCCGCCACAGCAACGCCGCCTTTCAAATCTGTTTCGGGCAGGATAATCGCGAATTCCTCGCCGCCATAGCGCGCTGAAACGTCTTTTCCCTGAACGCCGTCCACGAGAGTCCGCGCAACGAGGCGCAAGACCTGGTCGCCAACCTGATGGCCGAAATTATCGTTGAAGCTTTTGAAGTGATCAATGTCGATCATAAGCAGGGTAAAAACGCCCTCCGTATCGAGCGCTTCCTGCCGGACGCGCACCATCTCGTCGTCGAAGGATTTTCTATTGGACAGGTCGGTCAGACCGTCCGTCAACGCCTCGCGCCGGATGGTTTCGAGATCGCGCTGAAGCGTTTCCATGGCGTGGCTGGACCTGTCCAGCTTGCTCTCCAGCTCCTTGTTTTTGACGAGGATATCCGCAGTATCGTCAACAACGGAACGGATCATGACTTCAAGATCCTCGAGACTCCTGGTTTGCTCAAGTTTTGCCGTTACGCCTTCAAGCGTTCCCGAATAGCTGGATGTTGCGTCACGGACGTTTTTTACGGCGCCCGTTACGTCCTTTATGGTCGAATTCAACTGCGAACCGACATCCCGCACTCTTTCTTCATTTTGTACGTTGTTCAGAAAGCGCTGATACAGCTCCCGGCAGGCATCGGCCGTTATCTTCTGGTTATTGGCCATCATAATGTCGATGGCGCGCGTGATATCCGGGCTCAGACGGGAAAAATAAATGTACCAAACCTCAAATACATCGGGAGCCGGCGGCAAGCCTTCGTTTTGTATCCGCTCAAAGGCGTCGCTGGCATAGGAACTTGCCTGTTTGACATCGTGTGGGTAGCGCAATTATTCATTCCCTTTTGAAAATTTATAGAAGTCTAGCAAGCTCCTGTGATGCAAATAAAGCAAAAAAGTCGTCTCTTAAAACATGTTGCCTCAGTCCGCGAGGCAAGCCTTGTCGCCTCCCTGACACCGCAGGTTGTATTCCTCGCCATTCCAGCCGACAAGCGCATTGTAACATTTTTCGTCTGACAAGTAGACCGCAGAGGAGCAACGCACATCCTTACGATTTTCCGTCCTGTCTGTTTCCGGGCTGATGGCAACGAGGTCGAGACGCGCTTCGCAGAATGCGCGTTCATCTTCCGGAGTTTCATTCACCGCCCTTACCGGAAAAGAGAATAGTTTAATTCTGGGCTTGCCCGTCGGCGGGTTTTCACTTATTGCGACCACAGTTTCTATACCTTTTAAAAGGCCGTTGGCTCCCATCGTGAAACGAACGCCGGAGACGATCTTCTCCTCTTCCTGATCACAATCCAGATCCATGCTCAGCCTGTCCCCGTAACGCCAGAATACGTCGTCATATTCATGCGCAAGAACATTCATCCATCTGGGAAACGTTCCGAATTCACGGGGGCGTTGCTGCGTCTCGCGAAAAAGCGACATGGAGAGATTTTCAGCGCGCTTTTCCGTGAGGGTTGTAATGCAGGACAATTCATAAATCCGGGTCAGGGCAGGTTCTTTGGCGCGCCCTGATTCCCAGACGCAATGCATATCCCTGTATGTAAGCCAGGCATTCTGGGAATCGATCAGGCCGCTCACCTCTGCGCTGTTATCCAGCATCCGGGTCAAATCACTATAGACCATGTTTAATCTGATCTGGGCGTCATCGTAGTGTCTTTTGACGCATTTCATGACTTCCGAGGTACTTTCCACGTCTTCACAGTAAGCGACATGGTCCTGTCCGTATGAAGCGGCGGGAGAGAGCATCGCTACGCCAACGAGAATGTAAAAAATGCGCGGGAATTTCATCATGATCTTCCTAGCCCAGCCACTTACGCAGCCTGTGGCAGGCCTCTTCTATGTCTTCGGTTGCGCCGGCGTAAGAAATTCTGATCGCGCTGTGACCGCGGGCGATATCAAAATCAAGCCCCGGCGTAGCCGAAACGCCCGCCTCATCCAGCATACGGTTGCAAAACGTTACGCTATCATTCGTCAGGTCATGCACATCGACATAAAAGTAAAAGGCGCCCTGCGCGTCGGAAAATTTTGTAATGCCCGCCTTTGGAAGCTCTTCTCTTAAAATGTCCCTGTTTCTGCGGTAAACGTCAACGTAGCCGTCAAGCTTTTCGCGGTGATTGAATATTTCAAAAGCGAGATATTGTGACAGCGTGGGCGGAGAAACGAATAGATTTTCGGCGAGTCTCTTTACCGGGTCCGTCAGGTCTTCGGGCAAGACAAGCCAGCCGAGACGCCAGCCGGTCATCGCAAAATATTTCGAAAAGCTGTTCAGAACGACCGCCGTCTCGGAATATTTCAAAATCGTCTCCGCTGGATCATCATACGTAATGCCGTGGTACACCTCGTCTGAAAAGAGCCGGACGTCATTTTCCTCGCACCAGATGGCAATCTCACGCAGATCACGCGGCGGAATGATGGTTCCCGTCGGGTTCGCGGGACTGCAGATAATAAGCCCGTCCACATCTTCACCGATATTTTGCAGGCTTTCACGGGTCGGCTGGTAATTTGTGGTTTCGTCGACTTCAAATTCAACCGGCACGAGTCCCAGCGATTTCAAAAAGTTCCTGTAAGCGGCATAGCCAGGACTGGCCATGGCCACCTTGTCCCCGACGTCCAGAGAGCTGAGAAAAGCGAGCAGGAATCCTCCTGAAGAACCGAACGTCACAGCAACCCGCGAGTCGTCGATATATGTCTTGTAATTCTCCTGATAATACTGGGCGATGCGCTTGCGCAGCGCCGACATGCCAATCGCTTCCGTGTAGCCTTGAACAGGATTGTGCCGGATGTTCTGGCACGCGATTTCCAGAGCTTCTTCGGGCGCGCCGAAACAGGGCTGGCCTGCCTCAAGACGCTTGACGCTGGCGCCATTGGCAATCTTTTTGTTCACAAGGCTGAGCGTATCAAGAGCCCGGAACGCCGGAATATCTGATCGTTTCGAAACTTTCAAGGACATCGCTTTTTTTTGAATTTTATGGTTCTTGTAAAACTAACTTTTCTTAAAGCACAGGCGCCAGACTTTTTAAACCACACATGCGCTATTTTGCCCATTATTTACATTTAATTTTATCTATTTTTTACCGCACTTTTACTTAATATTGCTAAGTTATGTATATATACAGTGTTTTCCTCCCCTTTAGAAAACATTGTATTGAAGGAGAATGGCGCGCATACGCAACACAGGAGCTTTACTGTATGCCGCACCAGGCTCTTTCAGCCAAGATTGGTTGTGTTTGTAGCCTTATTCATTTGCCGTCTTGCGGATGGACCGTTGCCCCGCAGACCTGAAAAGATCCTGAAGCGAGATACAAGCAAGTGAATTTGTCCCCTGGCCGCCGGGTCTTCCCGGCGGCTCTTTTTTACTTTACGTCGAGTCTGGCCTTGCAAGAAAAACTCTTATAGAATGTTAATTCAACCTGGCTTTGAGAAGGATAAAAGAGTATGGGCAGAAATCCGGCTTTTGCAGCGCTTGCGCTATTACTGACTATTTTTACGGGTCTTTATTTATCCTCTGCGACAGCTCAGGAAAGCAAGGAAGAGACAAAAAGCCCTGTTGAAAGGCTTGAGGTTCAAACGAGGGAGCTTTTGTCCGGTCTGGATGAACAACAGCTGCGTTTCGTATACGCCACGCGCATGCGCGACGGCTCCTTGCGCGCGGTTCAATATATTCAGGGCATGGTGTCGAGCGCTGTTGAAAAATGCGGTGAAGCCCAGCCGGACATGAAAGAAGATCTTGAGAGCCGATATACGCGCTGGTGGGGAACGTTAGCCCCTATTATGGACGAGGCCAGAGACAAACTTCAGAAAACAATATCCGCGCAGGAAGAGATCCCGGAAGAGGATATACTTCTACACCTGAAGCTCGTTGATGAAGCCGCCTCGCACACGCGCGCCAGAAGCGAGAGGGAAATTGTCACGACGCGCGAGGCTTGCCAGTATCTGCTGGAGAACATGGATAAAACCGAGGAAAATCTAGGCAAACAGTTACGCGAAACGCTCGCTTCCATCCCCCTTCCGCAGAGCCAGGACACGGAAACCGGTCAGGACGCGCCCGAAAAAGAAGGTGCGCCTGCCGAAATCGAAGACGCCGAAGATCAAGAGCCTGAAAGCGAATCCCTCTAATGCGCGTTCTGCATGTGATGGCTGGCGCCGAGCATGGCGGGGCTGAAACGGCCTGCATTGACATGTGCGAGCTGATGGCCGCGAAAGGCCTCGACATCCGGGTCGCCGCGCGCCCGAACAAAATGCGCGGGGAAAGACTGAAAAAACTCGGCATACAAGTGTACGATCTGCCTTTCGGCAGCGCAATTGACGTTTATACGCCGTACAGGATTGCCCGTATCATACGGGATTACAGACCCGATATCGTTCAGACATGGCTCTCGCGCGCCGCCGCCAGAATTCCGCCGCGCAAAATAGTCGGAACGGACAAAGACTACCGCGTCGTGTCCCGGCTCGGCGGCTATTACAAACTGAAGTATTTTAAAAACACGGACCGTTTCATTACGATTACGCCGGATATCAGGCGGCATCTGATTGACCACGGCGTCGATCCGGGCAAGGTCGTTCACATCAATAATTTCGCGGAAACGGAAACCGTCGAGACGCCGCTTTCCAGAGCCGATCTTGAAACGCCGGAAAACGCGGCGGTAGTTGTTTGTCTCGGCCGCCTTCACACAGCCAAGGCCTATGACGTCCTGATGCAGGCCGTAAAAGACCTTGAGGACGTCTATGTCTGGATCGCGGGCGAGGGCCCGGAGCGGGAAAATCTTGAAAAACTGCGCGCAGAGCTTGGACTTGAAGACAGGGTAAAATTTCTCGGCTGGCGCAATGACCGCGCCGCGTTGTTACAGGCAGCGGATATCTGCGTCTTCGCCTCGCGCTATGAGCCGTTCGGCACCGTCTTTGCGCAGGCCTGGGCGCAAGCGACGCCGGTCATAGTCTCCGACGCCGACGGTCCGCGCCAGTTCGTGCGGCACGAGGAAGACGGTCTTGTCGTCCCCGTTGAAAACCCGGAAGCTCTTGCAGACGCGATCCGGCGCATGCGCGCCGACAAGGCCTTGCCAGCGCGCTGCGTTCAAAACGGCCTCAAACGATATCAAGGTGAATTCACCGCCGAAAAATCCCTGCAATCCTATCTGGATTATTATCGGGAAATTCTTGGTCAAGATCCCTGATTATTAAATGTATTTCAATGAATTAACTTATACAGCCCGCCCGAATTTTGCCTTCGGCCCGCTGCTTGTGGGATAATATGTTAATAATTACATAATTTCAAGGTTTGCCATGCAAACTGTAAAAGTCATGGAAGGTAAAAACGGAGCGCCGGATGGCTCGCGATATTTACATTAATCTCAACCTCGAACAACGCGCCGCCTTGCAGGATTTGATGCAGGGAACGCAGAATTATCTGAAGAATCTGTATCAGGCTTTAGATGATCACCCGCCCCCCACAGGCAGTCTCAGCCTGTTTGAAAGCAACGATATCAAGCCGGGAAAGTTACGGGAGATGGTGTGTGACGCCCTTGAGCACACGGAAGATACGGAAAATCTTCTCGCCGGGGACAATCAGCTGACCTGGACGGAATGGCGTGAGGCCTCGGCGCGGCTTACCGCCGTCGACGCCGCTGTCAATCAAATGCCGCTGCCATATCTGGAACGGAAGACAAACGCGAATTTTGACGGGGACTGGAGAAGTCATTACGGCGATATCCGCAGCGCGATGGGAGACCTTCAGGAAGACCTGATTGAGAGCAATAAGAAAATGAACCAACGGCTCTACGGACACACTGTTCCGCAAGAGGGCCGCGCGCGCGCAACCCCTGAAACCCGCAGGGATAACGGCAATGGCGCGGCGGGCGGACCGGCAGCGGAGTCGCGCAGGACGACCCCGGAGGCCGAAGAACGAAGGGCGCCTGGAGCAGAGGCCGCGCCCCAAGCGCCCCCCGCCGCCCCGCGGACTGCCGCGCCGCCCGACGACGCCCCTATCATCCGCCCCCCAGATAGCGCGGGAGCCACGCTGGTCAAGGAAATTCAGGCGATGCTGCATCTCTCGGGGCATGAGGAAACCACGGGGAGAATTGACGGCATAATCGGGCCGAAAACGCGCGCGGGGCTTCATGCCGCGCTGGGATCGGACGCGCAGGATCTGGACTTCCAACAGCCCGAAGCTCTTGATTTCGTGCACGGAAAGTTAAAAGCGCATCTGGCCTCTAACCCAAATGTTGAGCGTTATGTACGGGACGATCTTACAGGTAAGTCGCTCGGCGCATTCGACCACGGCTCCGACCGCATCAAGGCCGCTCAGGCCTATATGAACGTTTTCAAGGGCGAAGAGCTTCGAGTCGACGGCATTTACGGCGACAAAACCTCCGGCGCGGCGAAAAGACATTTTGAACCCGCAGATGAATTCGGGCCGAAATCCATCCGGGAAGTCTGGAAAATGGCGACCGGGCCGGAAACCGGCGGCGCGGCGACAACTCCTGCAGAACCCGTTATCCGTACCCAGCAAGGGACGTTTTCGATTCCCGGCATGGGAATGCAGTGAGGCGGGGTAAGCGACGACAAACGATCCGAAAGACGAATTCGCTCAAAGCAGCCGACCCGCAGAAGAAGCCTCGGGAGAGGGGGCGCGCGCCGCCGCCAAGGCAGCGGCTGAACGTGATAGATTGGCGCGATAAGAAGAGGAAGAGGCTCTAAAAACACGCAAAAAGAAAGAGGAGCTACTCGAAGCGTTTAAAAAACGGGAAGAGCAATTGGACAGGCAGCTCGGCGGCGGAAAAGTTTTTTTCAAACGCGAATCTCCGGATGAAATCAAGGAACGCTCCGCCACGCTTTTTAAAAGGCTGACCGGAGGAATATACGGACAGGGCTTTGACGTACGTATACGCGGTGGCGTTGTTGAATGGGACGGTCCCCTGGCGGATAAAAAAGGCCAGCCGGATATGAGAAAAATCGGTAAAATTATGAAATGCCTGAGCATGATCGGCGCGGTCGGACGCGATATTTACTTTACTGCAGAAGATGGGCGGAATTCCAACAGTCAGGCCGCCTCAACCATGATGACCGCCATGCATATGATGCGCAACGCGACGGACGGCGTAGCGGCCAAGGCCCTGCAACGCGCAGAGGCGGCCATTGGCGGGCCGATGTTTAATATAAAAATGGGTAAATGCCCTCCGGAATTGAGACGAGTCGGAAAAAAATGGCAACCACCCGGTGAGCGACTCGAAACTTTTGAAAGCAGGGTCAAATCCCGCATCGGGGACGTTTTCGCAAACGCGCATGACGCAATCATACTTCCGGTTAAGCAAATCCTTCCCGCAGGCTTAGGTGGCAATGGCATAGAGAGTACCTTTAAAGCCTCGGAACGAGCCGCTATCAAGCAAAGAAGAGCGGCGATGGAAAGCGAACTGAAGGGGCCACCCCACGCCTGATCCACTTCACCCGACATTATCTGTCACATCAACTGCATTGCTTCCAGCTCGTTGTACAGATCGCCCAAGTCATTGCCAAACAGAAACACGGCAGTGATAATCGACATGGCAATTCCGCTGCCAATCAGGGCGTATTCCAGAGACGTCACGCCACCGGTCTGCGACAGCCAGTTTTTAAACAGGCTTTTTAAACGGAACGCCAATCCTTTTATCTCCCGTTCAGGGTTAAATATACGCAATGCCAGTCTAATCCTAACATACACCCGTTAAAAAAGCGTATGCATTATGCCGATCAATTCTGGTCAAAACATTCCAATATCTGTAATAAAGACGCATGGCATCTTTTGACATTATAGACGCCGCAGGGCACAGCTATCAACTCGCATGGCGCGAGCGCGATTATCTGTACAGGCTTGCGCTTGCCCCGGTATTTTTAAAATTTGTGATCCTGTCCGCGTTGCTGTTACTGGACGTGGAACGGAACTTCCTGTGGCAGGCCGTTTTAATGCTGCCTGCGTTTCTGGTGGAAGGCTGGTTTATCGCTCATGTCATACGCCTCGTTTTTTTTGGCGAGCGCTGGTTGCCCTTGCTCGGGTACCAGAACGAGGAAAAGCCGGTCAACAACGCCGCGCGTCTGCGCGGGATCAAAAGCTGCGCCGTTTCTTATGCGCTGATCAAGTTTTTGCTCTCCGGATCGCTTGAATTCGCCGCCAGAACCGGCGTCAGCGAGATAGAACCGGGACAGGAAATGCAGGACGCCGACATTCTTTTCATGCTGGTTCTGCTTTTCACAATGATCTACGGCTTCCGGTTTATCTGGATCTATGTGTTGCTTGCCGTAAACGCCGCTAAAAAGGAAATCATCCGCATTTTTTCAAGTTTCGGCATTTCCTTTTATCTGATTGGCGCGTGGCTGCTTTGTTTTATCCCGCCTTTGCTGATCATGGTCGGCCTGACCGGCATCGTGCTCGGAGAACATGCCTTTGACGATTCCCTTCCTTTCACGACGAAAATACTGGTTGTTTTACTTCAGTCGGTTTTCGACACTTTAATCACCCTGCTGACCACAATAGCCGTGGCTTTTGGTTTTCATGCCGTGCTGACAGGTAAAGGGGAAAACAATGACGGATGAGCTTTTTATCGTCGTAACCGACCGTACTGGTCAAACGCATAAACTCGAAGCCATTGAAGGCTGGCGCGTGATGGAGATCATCCGCGACCACGGCCTGCCGATCAAGGCCGAGTGCGGCGGCGCTTGCGCCTGCGCAACCTGCCACGTGTACGTGAAGGAAAACTGGCTTGATAAACTGCCGCCGCAGCGCAAAGAGGAAACCGACATGCTTGATGAAGCCATCGACCCAAAAGACAGCTCCCGCCTGTCGTGCCAACTCATCATGAGCGAAGACCTCAACGGCCTTGAAGTCACGCTCGCGCCGGAGGGATGATTACTGCAGCGTAAACTCGCCGTCGTAAAACCGCGTATCACCGGGCGTGACGATCGGCATGTGCGCGACATAGACGGAATGAATCGGGCCTTCGATCTCATCTTCCCAAAACTTCAGGAACTTGCGCAATTCCGGAAATTTTGGATGGATATCATATTCCTGCCAAATGAATTCCTGCAGGATGTCCTGGCAATCCGGCATGTGGTAAAGGATGTTCGCCGTCGTTAAACGGTAATCGCGCACCTGAATTTCAAAGTCAGCCATAATTTAAAACCTCCTGTTTTCCTTTTCGGACGATCCCCGCGGAAAAGTCCTTTTTCCGCTATTATAATTCTAAAACCGGATGTTTTAAATTTCGTTAACATCTATAGAGGCAACTTTTTGTTGACGAAACTGATATGTCAATGATAAGGGTTGACGTCATATTTTACGCGGAATTTGACGGCAGCTTGCACCGCGAAAAAAAAGCTAAAGCGCCACGGCACTATTGATTCTCTTATCATGGATCGCCCGTGGCCCTTTATCGGTAAATGGTCGGGCGTTCTTTTTTCAGGAACTTCCGAATACTTTGTAGAGATAGAAAGCTGGAGCGATTCCAGCCTGAAAGGAGCATGATATGGCTAAAACCCTTCATTTGACTGAAAACGCGAGCAAGGAAGACGTTTACAGGGAAATTCTTCCGCAAATCGAATCGCTCATCGAAAACGAGAGCGATATGATCGCCAATCTCGCCAATATCTGCGCTGTTCTGACGGCGGCTTTTGGGCATCTCTGGACGGGATTTTATATTCGTAAAAATGATGAACTTGTACTAGGACCGTTTCAGGGACCGCTCGCCTGTACGCGCATACCCTTAAAGCCCGTTGCGCGCGGCGTATGCGGCGCGGCGGCGGAATCCTGTGAAACGCTGATCGTGCCGGACGTGGAAAAATTCCCGGGGCATATCGCCTGCAGCTCCCTGTCGAAATCGGAAATCGTCGCGCCGCTGGTCCATGAGGGCGTCACGCAGATGGTCCTCGACATCGACAGCGATCAGGTCGGAACGTTTGATGAAACCGACAAATATTATCTTGAACAATTGATCGGACTTATAAAAAGGACGCATTTCAATGCCGCGTGAGGGAATTGGGAACCGGCCCAACAATCCGGCAAGTGCGTTCAATATCATTGGCGGCGGCGGCTCCGGCGCAATGGTGGCTATTTACCTTGCGCAAAGGCTTGCGGGCCGCGACTTGAACGGCGAGACGTTTAACCTGTTCGATCCGAACGGCTTCGGCAGCGGCGGCGTCGCCTACGGGCAGGCGTGGCCGGGCATGATACTCAATTCCGTCGAAACGGAAATGTCGCCTTGGGAGCCCCCAAAATTCAAGAACCATTTCAGCCCGCTTTCAGGTCCATCCTTCGCGCCGCGCGGCGATGGCGGATATCGCGATTTCCTGAGATCGGAAGTGAACGCGGCGATTGCAAAGCTTCGGGGCGCAGGCGCATGCGTAAATTTTTTTGAGACGGAAGCCCGTCCCGAAGCCTCTGAGGACAGGTTCATTATAACGGACAAAGATGGACAATATTTAACTGACCCTGTCCCGGCCGGAAATATCGTTCTCTGTGCGGGATACGGCCCGAATAAATATTTCAGGGAGCTCATTCCATACATGGATATCGGGTTCGTTCACTCGCTATACGAGGACTTTAACCCTGTTGCGATTGACAACCGAAAAGAAAAAAACGTGATTTTCATTGGCTCTGGCCCCGCGCTGGATGATTGCGTGAACGCGCTTCAAAGCGATCCAGGCTCATTTAATCTCGTGGTTGTTTCACCAACAGGCAAGCCATTAGACGTCCGCGATCTTGAGGCTGAAAGAGATGAGAAAAACATAACGCCCGCACATATGCTTAACCTCGAGAAAGTTACCAGCGAGAGTCTTGCCGCGGCAATCAGCGCGGATATTGACGAGGCCATACAGGCGGGGGCGACGCGTCGCAGGGCTTCACTGGACATATTAAATCAAGTGGGTTCGGCGCTAAAGGCCATGGATATAGATGAGGCGCACAAGTTTGATCAACTTGGGATTTTATCCCGGCTGAAACACTGGGGCGGCCCTAAGCCATTAGAAAATGCGGTCCGCCTCGAACAATTCAGACCGAGGTATATTGCGCACAGATTGCGCCCTGAAGAAGTTGAGGTTGAGAACGGACGCTTCATTCTCAAGATTGGCAACGAGACATTCAGGCCCGATTTTATCATTAACGGCACGGGCCATGGCCGCCATAACGCGCCCGTGCTGGAGTATCTGAAATCGCAGGGGAAAATTACGGTCGCTCCCGGAACAGGCGTTCTGGCCACCGATGAGGACGAAGTCACGCTAACGCCTTCCGGGCTGTTATGCGTCGGCCCGGCTGCGCATACGGGCATGGACGGCATGGAAAGCTTCGCGCCCAAGGCGGAAAAAGTCGCGGTGATGTGGACTCGGCAAATCTCGCGGAATTCCTGGCCCGCTCTTTATGCTTCCTGAAATTATAATCATGGCCCTTGATTTCGCCGCGCATATTTACTAAATAATAGGCGCTCGACACGCGAGAGCGCTAACAAGCGCTTTTGATGATCGAAAATTGGGAGCTGCGGAATGGCCGTATGCGTTCCGTGGTTTTGCTTAACATAGGAATGAGGAAAGGAAAATCAATGTCTAAATTCCGTCCATTGCACGACCGTGTACTCCTGCGTCGTCTCGAGCAGGAAGAAAAAACCGCCGGCGGGATCATCATCCCCGACACGGCAAAGGAAAAGCCGCAGGAAGGCGAAATCGTCGCCGTCGGCTCCGGCCATATTAACGACAATGGCGACGTACGTCCGCTCGACGTCAAGTCCGGCGACCGCGTCATTTTCTCGAAATGGGCCGGCACCGAAATCACGATCGACGGCGAAGAGCTGATCGTGATGAAGGAAAGCGACATCATCGGCGTAATGGCTGCTTAAAACGCTTTGTCTGTCATGCCCGCGAAAGCGGGCGCCCAAAATCGCAGGTATTTGCCGCGAGGCTGGGCATTTATAGATTCCCGCCTGCGCGGGAATGACAACGATCGAAAAGAAAGGAATTAAGACTATGACTGCTAAACAGGTAAAATTTTCAGGCGACGCCCGTACGCGCATGCTGCGCGGCGTAGACATTCTCGCCGACGCGGTAAAAGTAACGCTCGGTCCCAAAGGCCGTAACGTCGTGCTCGACAAATCGTTCGGCGCGCCGCGTATCACGAAAGACGGCGTCTCCGTCGCAAAGGAAATCGAACTCGAAGACAAGTTCGAAAACATGGGCGCGCAGCTCGTGCGTAAAGTCGCCGAAAAAACCAACGACGAGGCCGGAGACGGCACGACGACGGCGACGGTTCTGGCGCAGGCTATCGCCCGTGAAGGCAACAAGGCCGTTGCCACCGGGATGAACCCGATGGACATCAAGCGCGGCATCGACCGCGCCGTTGAAACGGCTGTCGAAGATCTCAAAAGCCGCGCCAAGCCGGTTAAAGGCAATGACGAGATCAAGCAGATCGGCACCATTTCCGCGAACGGCGATACCGAGATCGGCGATCTGATTGCTCAGGCAATGGACAAAGTCGGCAATGAAGGCGTTATCACGGTTGAAGAAGCCAAGAGCCTGCACAACGAACTCGAAGTCGTTGAAGGCATGCAGTTCGACCGCGGCTACCTGTCCCCGTACTTTATCACGGACTCCGACAAAATGGTCTGCAACCTTGAAAATCCGTACATCCTGTTGTGCGACAAAAAGGTTTCCAACCTGCAATCCATGTTGCCGGTTCTTGAAGCTGTTGTTCAGTCGAGCCGTCCGCTGCTTATCGTGGCGGAAGACGTCGAAGGCGAAGCCCTTGCGACGCTAGTCGTGAACAAGCTGCGCGGCGGATTGAAAGTCGCAGCCGTGAAAGCCCCCGGCTTCGGCGACCGCCGCAAGGCAATGCTGGAAGACATGGCGATCCTGACGGGCGGCACGGTTATCAGCGAAGACGTTGGCATAAAACTTGAAAACGTCACGCTTGAAATGCTCGGTACGGCCAAGAAAATCACGATCACCAAGGACGAAACCACGGTTGTCGACGGCGCAGGCGCAAAAGACGAAATCGAGGCGCGCTGCGGCCAGATCCGCAAGCAGATCGAAGATACGTCTTCCGACTACGACAAGGAAAAACTGCAGGAGCGTCTCGCCAAACTTTCCGGCGGCGTTGCCGTAATCCGCGTCGGCGGCGCAACCGAGATCGAAGTGAAGGAGCGCAAGGACCGCGTGGATGACGCCATGCACGCAACCCGCGCAGCCGTCGAGGAAGGCATCGTCGCCGGCGGCGGTTCAGCCCTGCTGTACTGCACGAAGGCGCTTGAGGGCCTCAAAGGCGAGAACCACGACCAGCAAACCGGCATCGACATTATCCGCCGCGCCATCCAGTACCCGGCGCGCCAGATTGCCGAAAACGCCGGCGTCGAAGGCTCGATCGTGATCGGCAAGCTTCTGGAGCAAAAAGACGCCAATTTCGGTTACGACGCCCAGAATGACAACTACACCGATCTTGTTAAGGCAGGCATCATCGATCCGGTTAAAGTCGTGCGTAAGGCGCTTCAGGACGCCGCATCGGTCGCAGGCCTCCTGATCACCACCGAAGCCATGGTCACCGAAGTGCCCGAGGAAAAAGGCTCCGGGGCCGGCGCGCCCGATATGGGCGGCATGGGCGGTATGGGCGGCATGGGCATGATGTAAGCCCGTCAGACTCTGGCGCTTTAGACATTCAAAAAGGCCGGGATGCAGCTTCCGGCCTTTTTCATAGGTGCAAATAACGGCTTTTGTGGCGGGTTGCGCCGGGTTTTCACATGTTTCAGAAGCGGGCCTATAGCCGTCCGGTCAGGCGCAACAAAAATATCGTGCGGTCGAATTCATTATCCGGGATATTGGCTTCGCGGCTCTGATGGCTAAGTTCGAGTTCGGCCTCAAGAGAGCGGTTGATCAGGTGACGGAGACGCAACTCAGCGAGATAGTCTTCTTCCTGCCTGTCTGTTTCAGCATTATCGGAAAAGTCAAAATCCGCGTAAGTAAACGCGCCGCCAATATACCAGTCGTGTTTTAGTTCATAATCAAAGCCCAGCTTGTAATCAGTTCGTATGAGCCCTCCCAGAAAATCATTGTTCTGGTCAGAATCCCGTCCGGCTTCAAAAAGCAATGTCAGTTTGGGCATAACATTCCATGCGACGTTGGCGTTGAAATCAATCTCTGCGGTTTTGTCGAGCCGCGGATCGTCGTAGTTCTGAACAAAATATCCCGCGCCGAGATTTGCGAACAGAAGCCCTTTGTAGTCGGTCTCGAACCCGGCGAGAAATCCCTGCTTCAGATTGTCCTCACTGACCCCCGAGAAAGAGCCGTTTACAAAGTTCAGGCGCTTGAATTGCTGTTTCTCGATGCCGTAATTCAAGAAAAGAATATGTTCAAAACCGTCCGCGGGCAGGCCGCGGGGAATGCCATAGCGCATCTGAAGCCGCGCTCCGGCAATATCACGGTCGTTGTCGCTGAAAATAACCGGCGTTCCTGCCTGCGCCGATACGCCGTCATCGTAACGCAACCTGCTGTAATCCCCCAGCAGGGTCAGGGCAAATCTGCCGAATTCGCGCGACGCGCCTCCGCTGATCCGGCTGGTGGTAAACGCCAGCGGTTCCGTTGCGAAACCTTGGCTGCGCGGCGATGTGCGGTCCCTTACCCGCTTTGCGAGATTCAAACTGAACGGCGCGCTCCAGCGTCCTCCCAGATCGAGCCGCCCACGGAAAAAGCCGCTGAATTCTTCCTTATCTTCGCTGCTTTCTCTGGCAAAGCGTTGAATATTGGCCGTTCCCCTGACCAAAAAACTATGCGCATTGAAAAGCTTCAGAGCTGATATCCCGGGCCGCACGGCGGCGACGATGTCGTCCCGCTTGTCTTCGCTTGCGGCGAATATGTTGCTGTCATAGCGAGTTTCCAACTCGATTTCCGGCCTGATGAAAAAGCCTTTATAGGTTATTGGCGGCTTTCTAAAATCCTCCGGCGCGCGCTCGTCTACGGGAAGCTGAAGCAACTCTCTTTCTTCACGCAGGGCTTGCGCCTGCGCGTGCGGAGCAAGCGCAATCAGCCACAAAAGGTTGAGAAAAAAGATGCCGGCGCGGCGGCAATACTTGTGAATCATAATGAGAAGCCCCGGCGGGAACCCGCCGGCAAACCGGGTTGACGCTTTTAATTATAAACAACAAAACGCCTTACGAAAACAGATCTGTTGCCTTTTCGTTCAGAAGACCCGTTCCATTGCGCATTCTACCCACAGAAGCATACGCCCCGGAGAAGAGTGACGTAACCGTCGGTCTGTGAATAAGGCCCGGAATTGTGGCATACGGAACAACCACAGCCCACAGGAAGATCCATATTCAAATTCGCGTTAATTGTCTCTGACAAAATTCTACTCTGCCCTAGCCACTTCTATACTGCACACTACCCGACACATGTGGGATAAGGGGGTGAATTGATTCATACTTTTGGAT
>CAZCIB010000052.1:0-9237 GCA_964498755.1 uncultured Pseudobdellovibrionaceae bacterium
GTCCTTGCTTACGCCACGACTACGTTCCGGTATAAAACCGAACTCTGGTTTTTACTGTTTTTTGCCTTTTGTATTTTTATTTTGCGTTTTAACGATTTGTCGCGAAAGGTGGGTTACGAGAGGCTGCGCGAGCGGCGCGGGCCAGGCTTTGTAATGCTGGTCATTTCCGTTTTCAGCAGCATCATTTGCTGCATTATCTATTACCATACCCGCTTCCGGAATTTCGTCATTCCACCGACAGAGGATTTGCAGGCCCTACAAAACAGCCTCGGTCTTTGAACGTTGCTGCGCTCTCAGAAGATGCCCGAGCCCGAAACAGAGGATATCTCCACACACAGTAACGAGACGGAACAATGCCGCAACCAGCAAGGCCTCACTCTCGGAGCCTAATGGCGCGAGCATTGTCAATAGCGCGACTTCCCTTATGCCTATTCCGGCGGGTGAACCCGGGACCATAAATCCCGCGAGCCAGGCGGCAGGTAAAATGAAAAAAACCTGCCATGTCCAGGAACCGGTAATATAAGCATTCAACATAAAGAAAATTGCCGCCATAACTGTGAAAAAGAGGAAGGTCAGGGCAAAAGAAAACGCATGCGCGGCAACCTGAAGATTCAGGATTTTTTTCAGGAAGTAGCCTGCACATAAGACAAAAGAGACAAGACAAATCCAGTAAAGCGAAGTGATGAAGCCATAAGACGCTTCAAAAGGAATAAGAGGGACGATCAAATTGGCCAAGCCAGTAAACGTTAATCCTGCGCCGGCGAGAGATGCGGCGGCGATGATGACGATAAAGGTTTCGCAGGCAAGAGCTTTTCCAAGGACGGTCTGGTTTTCTCCATGCCAGGACAAAGAAACATGTCTTGAAATATAATGCATTACGTTTGTTGGAAGGTACTTGGCAAGTTGCGTGACGCAATAATTGCTCATTATTTCGAGCCGTAAGCCTTCTGCGCCGGACTCTCGTTTAACAATCAATGCCCACGACAAGGCGAGAAAGAGGAGTGAAAACCCGTAAACAAGAGACATTGCAGTCAATGTAAAGAGCATGCCAGAAGACAGGCCGGAGAAGTTAACAATTCTGCCCTGATCCAGCGCAATCCAGATCACATATCCAAGACATGCGACGGACAAAACAGCGCCGGACCAGTTAAGGACTGATCTTGCCTTTTTATTTCCCGGGGAAATAAAGCGCTTCCATGAACCTGGAGCCATCACGTCTTTCGCAGCAACACAGTTGTATCAGGATAAGGCAGGCACGCGGTCAGGCCAGTATGCCATTCCGCTTGAAGTCCGCAACTCCTTAAAGCTTCTTTGTATCTCTTGCGCGCGGCGTTGTCGAAAACGATCATGCCGTCATCGGCAAGGTGTTTGACGGCGACGGACAGGCATCCGGCGCGCGCGCGCCCGTCGATCACTATTAAATCGAAAGGCGCCTCTGTTTGCCGCAAGGCGTTTGCATAATTAAAATATGATTTGTTCTTGTGCCCTTTTTTCTGCGACTGCCAAAGCGGATTATCGTTAAAATCCGGGTCCGCCGGAACCAGCTCGACTTTGGCTCCCTTGTAAGGGGCCAGCTGTTCCGCGACAACCTTGTGCCAACCCATATCGTGCTCCACGGAAGTGACATGCGCGGCCCGTCTGGCAAGCCAGATAGTGCTGGCGCCGCTGCCGAATTCGAAAACGCGCGCCAGCTTTTTTCCCGAGAGAAATGCCTCAACTCTCGTAATCGCCGCCATATTCCACCACGGAATATCGAGAGCTATCATGTCTTCGATGTCGTATATCGACGCCAGGCTGCGCAGCCACAGGCTTGCTGATTTATAATTTCTGTCAGGAAGACTGGAGCTCTCGACGGAAACAATTTTTTTTATGGCGGGTCTGATCGAATGAAGCGTTTGTACGTAGGTTTTCGCGAGCGCTGACATAGTTCCCCTTAGATTTATCACCTGCGAACCGAATCAAAATTTTTCTGTCTCGTGGACAAAGGATTCAGGACACTTTAACATCGTTCCACTAAACTGATATAGTAATACGGTAGTCGGACGCTGATTTATTACCAACAATCGGAGTTAAGGGGTTCTTCCATGGCAGGGCAATTTGGAAACTCGGGCGCTGGCGGTCATGCGTTTGTGCGGCCTTTGCTTGTTCTGTTGATATGCGCCGCATTCGGCGTTCTCTTCCCGGCGACTGCCGATGCCGGGAAAAACCATAAATACGCCTCGATTGTCATGGACGCTGAAACAGGGGCGATTTTGCATCAGCGCCACGCCGACAAGGTTTTGCATCCGGCTTCGCTGACCAAGATGATGACGCTGGTGATGTTGTTCGATGAAATCGAGGCGGGCCGTTTGCGTTTCAATGACCGGCTCGTTATGACGTCACACGCCGCCAGCATGGTGCCGAGCAAGCTCAACATACCAGCCGGCGAATCCATTCGCGTGAAAGACGCGATTTACGCGCTGGTAACGAAATCCGCCAATGACGTCGCCGCAGCGATAGCCGAAAATATCGGCGGCAGCGAGGAAAACTTCGCTAACATGATGACGAGCAAGGCGCGCCGGATCGGCATGTCGCGCACCCGGTTCAAAAACGCGTCGGGCCTGCATCACCCGGAACAGGTCAGCACGGCCCGCGACATGGCCAAGCTGGCGCGGTATATCATGATTGCCTACCCGCAGTACTATCATTTCTTCTCGACGAAGAATTTTCGCTATCAAGGCAAGTCCTATCGCAACCATAACCGGCTCATGAATTCATACGATGGCATGGACGGCATAAAAACCGGTTACATACGAGCCTCGGGCTTTAATCTGGTCGCTTCCGTTGTGCGCAATAACAGAAGGCTCATCGGCGTAGTGTTTGGTGGACGCAGCGCAGCCACGCGGAACCGGCACATGGCCGAACTTCTCGACGGCGGTTTTTCAAGGCTTCAGGAAATCCGCATCGCCAGCGCAAGAGTGCCGCTTCCGGGCCGTAAGCCGTTTAACAATCCCGCCTATGCCTTAAACGCATCGCTTGAACCCGCGCTGGGCGCGCCGCGCATGGCGGGTTCAGCCAGAGCAGTTGCGCCGGCGGCGCGTGAAGAAAGATGGGCCGGGGTCAATCCCGCCCTGACCACGGGCATGATCGGGGCGTTGATCGGAGAGGGAGATTACGATCCCGCCGAAACGCGCCGCTTTGAAGCGGGCCTGCTGGCAATCGCCGCGCATCGCGGTGAAAGTATTGAAGGGAGCAGGGGAGGAATGTCTCCTGTCCTTGTAAAAGCCGCAATAGGCCGGGAAGTTGGCAAGCAACTGGCGCGGCGCCTGCACCATGAAAACGACGCGGAAACGGGAAAAGCGAAGGCTGTAAAAGCTTCCTACAGGTCCGTTCCGGATCAAACGGCGCGTTACAAAGGCCGCTGGGCGGTTCAGATCGGCGCATTCCAGAGCCGCGTCCATACGGATCAGGTCTTGACGACGGCGCTACGCAGCTTGCCGAAAGAGCTGGCCGCCGCCAGTCCCATCATCGCGCCTGTCAGAAGCTCGGGCAACATGATCTTCCGCGCAAGGCTTTCAGGTTACAGCAAGTCGGAAGCCATACGCGCCTGTCAGTATTTCCCTGACTGCATCACTGTTGCGCCGTGGGACCCCTGATGCCCAGGCGTTTTGACCCGGAATCGGGAAATGTGCTTCTGATTATCCTGACGGCGATTGCGCTGATCGGGGTTTTGACGGTTGCTATCCAGGGAACGTCCAGTAATGACGGCGCAAATATCGATAAAGAGCAGCTTGCCCTGAACGCCTCGCGCGTGCGACAGTACGCGATGGAGCTTGAAAACGCGGTTTCCTACGTGCTGCAGAACGGACACAGCGAGGTTGACATTCGCTTCGCTCACGGAGGGGCGCATTCCGATTACGGAGATATAACGGATGAGCCAAGCCGTCAGGTTTTTCATGTTTCTGGCGGCGCGGCGGAATACAGGATGCCGCCTTCCGGTATACAAAACAGCGCCGCGCCCTGGGATTTTTACGGCGGAACGGCGTTGCCCGAGGTCGGCACAAACCGCGCCGACCTGATCGCCGTTTTGCCGGACGTAACGCTTGCTTTCTGCCAGAAAATCAACGAGCAAAACGGTTATCCGGCAGGCGCAACCCCGCCGTCCGATGGCGGGACCTGCCTTGCGGAAGGTCAGACAGGCTGGTTTGACAGCGGAACGCTGTTCGCTGATCCGGCTTCAAATGATTTAACCGGCGCGACGTTCGCGGTGATGCCCGCTCTCCAGGCCTGCGTTCAGTGCGTGGACGACAAGTATTATTTCTATCACGTCTTGCTGAAGCGGTAGCTGATCTAGATCCAGTCAGCCGAAAAGAATTTATATTTCTTCTTTTTATCGTCGTCCAGAAGCGCGTTCACGTCTTCCGATCTGACAAGAGAGTAACCATGCGCGGCCAGTACTTCCCCGGTAACGGGATGGACCATGCGGATGTTGAAATGTACGCGTTCTTTCGCCAGCGCATATGTGCCGGTGACAAGCGCGCCCGCGCTGATAACAGGCGCCAGGTCCCGAACATCTCTCGATAAAGGAAACTCGCCGGCCTCTTCAGGTTTTTTATCGCCTTGCGTGATGCGCAGAGCCTCTCTCAGCTTCGCGTCCTGAACGACAAAACCGTCTTCGGAAAACGCTGTGGAGATCTGCTCTGAAACAAGGCGGCCCAGAGCGGAAGATTCCTCGACGTTATTCACATTGCTGATTGTGCCGACAAGCACCTTGCTGCCGGGCATGAGCTTGCGTTCCCCGTCCTCGATCAGGGATTGGGCGGCGAAAAAGCTCGACTCCTTTATGCCGTTCCATGCGGATTCCTCGGGACCGTGCGCATTAAACACGTGCTTGCCGCAGGCCGAAAGCAGCGCAAGAGAGAGAAATGTCAGGACAACCCGGTAATTCTTGCTTTTCATTATTTTTCCCCGACGACTGGCGGATTGGGAATGCGGGGCACGTAAGTATAGTCACCGGCTTCGGGAATGTCATAGACGCCGGACTCTGTCGCTTTAACGACGCCGTTCTCCAGGACATTCAGCGTGATCATGACATGGCTTTTATTTTTCATGGTCTGCGGCGCGTCGTGGTCTTGGTTTTCTTGCGTCACCGGCTCTTCCAATCCATATTCCGGTTGATCCATGCTTTCGGTTTCAACAAGGGAAACGGGCGCGAGTGAAACGTAGTCCGGAGTATCTGCAACCTCATCCGCATCGGCTTTCCCGGATGGCTTTTCTCTGCTGGTCATATAGGAATTCGAGGCCGTTCCAACAGGCTTCATCGCTTCCTCTTGCTCCTCTGGCATATAAACTTTCGTTTCGTATGTCAGGACGGGAACGCCTTCCGGAGAACTTGCGAGCATGATGCCTGTATTGCGCAGAACGCCCCGCAGCGTGTCATCGAACGTATTGTCGAGCGATGTCGGTTGTCTGTTTGTCGCGACAAAAACAGGTCCTGTCGAGATGGCGTTCCGGCGCATCATCTCGTGCAGGAGATCGCGGGCCGCGATTTTCCAGTCAGTTTCAGACCCGCTGACTTCAAACTGCTTTTGCGTATAGCCAATATCGCCGGGATCGCCGCCGGGCGGCACGTTATTGGTGCCCTTGTGATGGACGTACCCTGTCGGCAGTGGGCCGGGGCCTTCGATCATCTGGCACGCGCCAAGAGACAGGCCGACAGTCACGCACATTGCAAGAGCCAAAGAGGCGGAACGGGAAAATTTTACAAACTGTATCATCGCGGCTTTCCTGAATAAAAAGAAGCTTCACTGTAAAGACAAACGATCTTACCAAGACTTGCCGCGCGCGTATAGAGGATTAAGAAGCCATTTTTTTCAGCGTATTGGTCGTACTCAGCCCCGCGACAAGATCAAGAACCTCAACTTCGCCGCCATAGGCCCACACAATCTTCGCTTCCGGCAAGTCTTTCGGCTTGTAATCCCCGCCCTTGAAATGAATGTCGGGCTTTAAAAACGCAATGAGCTCGCACGGCATGTCCTGCTCGCCGGGATCGTCCCCGAAAACGACGACCATGTCGACGCATCCCAGCGCGGCCAGAACCTCAGCCCGGTCATTTTCGTTATTAACAGGTCTCGTTTCGCCCTTGAGCCGCCGGACGGAAGAATCGGCGTTCAATCCCAGTATCAGTCGGTCGCATTTCTTTCGCGCCGTATTAAGGTATCGCGCATGCCCGGCGTGCAGGATATCGAAACAGCCATTCGTAAACCCGATTTTCAGCCCCTGAGCGCGCCATCGCTCAATTCTCTCACGCGCCTGTTCGCGGCTGGCCATATGCTTTGAGGCGGTTTCCGGCATGATCGCGGAAATCAGGTCGTCGATTGTGATTTGCGCGGTTCCGGACTTGCCAACGACGATCCCGCCGGCTTCATTGGCAAGCCGCGCCGCCGTCTCAATATCAAGACCGCACGCAAGCCCCGCCGCCAGCGTCGCGATAACCGTATCGCCCGCGCCTGATACGTCGAACACCTCCAGCGCCGCGCCGCGGATGTGAACGGGCGCAGTTTCTTTTTTAATAACGCTCAAGCCGTCTTCAGAGCGCGTGACGATGACCGTATCGATGCCAGTCTTTTCAATTAGCCGGTTAGCGGCAATCTCGATCTCTTCGTCAGTATGCGCGGGCATGCCGCCCAGAGCGGCGGAGAGTTCCTTGCGGTTCGGGGTGATTACGCCCGCTCCCGCATATTTCGTGAAATTCGCGCCTTTGGGATCGACGAGAACGGGCGCGCCCTTTGCGCGCGCCGCCTCTATGGAGGCGGAGATAACCCTCTCACTTAAGACGCCTTTGCCGTAGTCGGACAGAACAAGCGCATCCGCATCGGACATCGCCGCTTCTATGGCGTCAATCAGGGCCCTTTCTATATCTTCACCGGGATTGTGCGTTTTTTCGAGGTCCGCCCGGAGCAATTGATGCTGGCCCGAGACAAAACGGGTTTTTTGCGTCGTGGGCCGTGACGGGTCCGCGATCAGGGAGCTTGATGAAACGCCGGTTGATTCAACATGCCGTTTCAATGTCTCCCGGGCTGCGTCATTGCCTGTCAGCGAGATGATAGATGATTTCGCGCCAAGTCCGGCGAGGTTGCGCAGGGCGTTTCCCGCGCCGCCGAGCATTCTCGTCTCAGATGTTACGGATAAAACGGGAACAGGGCTTTCCGGCGAAATGCGCTCCACTACGCCCTGAACGAAGGAATCCAGCATGATATCGCCCACAACCATAACATTTTTATGAATTATTTTTTGTCGAAAGGTAAGCATTTGTTCTGACTGCATTATTTTATCTTGCATTTTATATAAATCCTGTCTTTTGGGGCTTTGCAAGTCCCGGTTTACCGCCGTTCTTTAGATTTCGTCAATCTTTTTGAGGGTAAAATTAAAGAAGTTAGGAAGTTAGAAGAAAAAGCAGGTTTGGGGCAAGGTAGAATAAAGTGTCAGAAGCTCACGTAGAAACTCAGAACTATTCCGGCGTTTTAAACGGCCTGATCGCAAGACTGGAGCAAAACCGTCTCGGGGATTTGCTTCTTGAAAGCGGCTTGATTACCCCGGTTCAGCTTCGTGAAGCGCTTGCCCTGCAAAAAGCCAGCCGTCAGCAGCTGGGCACAATCCTGATCCAGCAACGCCTGATCTCCATTAAAACATTGCGCTACACGCTTATGCAGCAAATCAGCATGCGCGTAATGGCGACGCTGGTTACAATTTTCTTCTCATTTGCTGGCATCGCCGGCGCGAAATCGGCGCGGGCAGGAACAGTAAAGGACGTTCCGGCGCAGCTTACGTTGGTCATGAATTCGCAGGCGCAGAATGTTTATGCCCCGGTTAACTATTACTCGGAACTGTTCGGCACGTCTGAAAAGCGTTCGGGAAATCTCGGACCGTTCACCAAATGGACGGGCATGTTCGAAAATTTCAACCGCGCCATGCAAAGCCGCAGCGGCGAGGAAATGCTGGACCAATGGCGCGCGTCTCTCATGCCGCTCAAAGGTCTGCCGCTCAGAACCATGGCGCAGAAAGTCAACGAGATTATTAACCAGCATACCTATATTGAGGATCATGCAAATTGGGGCCGTTCCGATTACTGGGCCAATCCGGTTGAGTTTTTTGAGCGCGGCGGCGATTGTGAAGACTTCGCAATAGCCAAGTATACGTCTCTTCGTTCCCTTGGCGTGCCGGAAGAGCGCCTGCGTCTTGCGATTGTACATGACAAGGTCAAGGATATTCCGCACGCGGTTCTGATCGTCTATGCCGATGATGGCGCGTATGTGCTCGATAATCAGGTTACGCGCATGCGCCGCGCCGACAAGATCACCCGCTACAAGCCGATCTTTTCCATCAACCGCAACGCCTGGTGGCTCCACACAGCCCAAAAAGGCACGGTCATCGCCTCCGCGCGGTAGAAAAAACTTGCCACTCATCAATAATTACGTTAAATTTTTTTCTTCTGTTTAAGGAGAAAATCAAATGCGTCTTGCACAGCCTTTTAGAAAAGTTGCGCGTTTTATCGGGAACGAGTGGGAAAACTCGCCCCCGATGGGTAAAGCGAACATGGTTATTTGTGGCCCGGTATTAACCCTGGCTTTAGGGATATGGGCCTATCAATGGGCGACTGCGCCACTGTCCGCCACTAAGGTCTTATACGATCATGTAAATGATTTGCGGGAGGGGCGCGTAGAATCCAGCATAGGAGAAGGTGAAACTGTTCCGGGTATTTTCAGGCTCGATCGGGTATAATGTGTTCCGGAAACATAACTTGTCCGGAGCTCTCAGATTTGTCACGTGCAGCCATCCGCTACGCCTTTTTCCGCCTCAAAAAAGGCCGTCATGTCTTTCTGGGCCTGTCCCTGCCGCTCGGGGTGATCTTCGTCAGTCTCAAATTTCTGCATTTCATGCTGGATGAACATCTCGGCGTGATTTACGGGGCGATTTCTTTTATCTATGGGCTTGAGTTTTTGATCCTGCCCATCCTGCTTTCCTGGTTTTCGATTGGCTGGCTCAAGGCGCTTGTGAATGGCAGGAGCGTTTCCATACCCGATCCGTTCAGGCTTGATCCGGTAGAAAAGGCGCTGGCGGGTCGCGTTCTGGTCTTCTTCTTCCTGGTTTTAAACCTGCCGTTTCTGGTCACGGGTTTATGGAGCTGGCTCGGCCCGGATACAATGCAGCAATGGCTCGGCGTAAAAGGCGCGCTGTTCGGCGTTTCCGGCCTGATCG
>CAZCIB010000052.1:9337-15375 GCA_964498755.1 uncultured Pseudobdellovibrionaceae bacterium
ATGCAGCAATGGCTCGGCGTAAAAGGCGCGCTGTTCGGCGTTTCCGGCCTGATCGCGATGTTCCTGATCGGCCAGCAGGCCCTGCTTTTTCCGGCTCTGGCCGAAGGAAAGGACTGGGACGCGCCCGAAGCCGCGCAGGCGGCCGAAGGCGTGAAAGCCGATATTCTGTTTGCCGTCATGCCGGTCGGAATAGCCCTGTGGGCGCTTTACGGTCTGCCTGCGCAGCTGGCGTTATGGCTGACGGAAGACGGTCTTTCCGGCGCGGCGTTCTGGTTTTTCCTTGGGGCTGCGCTGCCTTTTCAGGCCGCCATCGCCTTTACCGGCGCGGCGCTCTGGTGCGGGATCGCGGTTTATTTTTATAGGAGAGTCTCTGAAGCAGAAACGCTTACTCCACCCACGCAACCCTGAGAATATTCGTCGAGCCCGGCGTTCCGAACGGAACGCCCGCCGTGATCACGAGTCTTTGGCCGTTGGTGGCGAGGCCCTGAATTTTGGCGTGCTGCACCGCCTTGATCACGGCTTCAGAGAAATGCCCGATCGAGCCGACATGAACCGCGTGCACGCCGTACATGATCGCGAGCCGCCGGGCGACGCTCTGGTATTCCGTCAGGCACAGGATCGGCATGGACGGGCGCAGCCGCGCCGTGCGGATCGTCGTGGAGCCTGAGCTGGTGAAGTTCGTGATGCAGGCGGCCTTGATCTGGTTGGCGACCTGGTAGGCCGCAGCCGTAATCGCGTCCGAAGCGTTGCCCTGAACCTCGAGCTGGTCCGTCTCAATAATGCGGCGGTAAGTTTCGTCGTTTTCCGTGCGGCGGCAAATCCGGTCCATGATCGAGACCGCTTCTTCCGGATACGCGCCGACGGCCGTTTCCGCCGAGAGCATCACCGCGTCCGCGCCGTCGTAAACCGCCGTTGCGACGTCGGAGGCTTCGGCCCGCGTCGGCCTTGCGTTCTCCACCATTGATTCGAGCATCTGCGTCGCCACGACGATCGGCTTGCCCGCATGGCGCACCATACGCACAACGCGCTTTTGCACCGCCGGCACGTCTTCCGCCGGGATTTCGACGCCCAGGTCCCCGCGCGCCAGCATGACCCCGTCGGCGAGATCGACGATGTGATCGAGATCGTCAAGCGCCGAAGGCTTTTCAATCTTGACCATCAGTCCGGCGCGCCCGGCGATTAAACGCCGCGCCTCGGCGACGTCGTCTGCGCGCTGCACAAAAGACTGCGCGATCCAGTCGCAGCCGATATCGAGCGCATGTTGCAAATCCTTGCGGTCTTTATTGGTGAGCGCCTTGATCGGCAGGACCACGCCGGGAATGTTAAAGCCCTTGTTGTTCGAGAGCTTTTTGCCGGTGATAACCTCGCATTCAAGAAAGTCCCGCCCCTTCTTTTTGACCTCCATGCGGACCTTGCCGTCATCGAGCAGAATCTCGTCGCCCTTGTTCAGCGCCTTGATCACGTCCGGGTGCGGCAGGTTGACGCGTGATTCGTCGCCTGGCGTCTCGTCCAGATCCATGCGGATCACCATGCCGGGATGCAGGTCGATCTTGCCTTCCTTAAAGACGCCGACGCGCAGCTTGGGTCCCTGCATATCGGCGATGATCGCCACGGGCCGCTGATACCGCTCTTCAAGCGCGCGAATCGAATCATAGCGTTTCTTGTGATCCGCATGCGCGCCGTGACTGTAATTGAGCCGGAAAATGTCGACGCCTTTGAGGAACAGGTTTTCCAGCGCGTCCGGCGGCTCGCTGGCCGGGCCGATAGTGGCGACGATTTTTGTCTGGCGGTTACGGCGAATCATAGGCGCCCTTTCTAGTGCGTTTGTCTCTCTTTATAAGCACAGCATAAGGGCAAAGCGCAGGGAAAATGTCAATTATTCTCGCAGGGCAGCTTGTTTATGCCCATGCGAATAACTGCTTCGCTAAACATTTTTTTATTCTCCATTTGAATCAAAGCCTTGAAAAAGAAATTGTTTTTATGTAATTTGTCCAAGCAGTTGTAATTCAACAATATTTGAAAAAGGGCGCAATTTAAATCAGGGAATTAGGAATAAAAACCCCTCGACAGGGCAACGAGATGTAGTATCATGAAAATGATCGGAACGCTATCTATAGTGTCCTTCCACATACTTAATCACAACTTACACACAGAATTCTGTGCGAAACTGTCTCAAGATAGGGGAGAACAGCGATGTTTGACGTTGCGCAACTGGAACGCGGAAACCGGGTCACGATTGACCGCTCACGCAATAGCAACCTGACGAAGTTCGGCATAGCGACGCTGACCGACCGGTATTTGCTGCCCGAGGAAGATCCGCAGGATTTGTTCGCACGCGTCGCCATGCATTACGGCGATGATTCGGACCACGCGCAGCGCATCTACGACTATATTTCGAAGCTATGGTTTATGCCGGCGACGCCCGTGCTTTCCAATGGCGGGACGAATCGAGGCCTGCCGATCTCCTGCTTCCTGAACGAGACGGGCGATTCGCTTGAGGAAATCGTGAATCTCTGGAATGAAAACGTCTGGCTGGCCTCGCTCGGCGGCGGCATCGGCTCGTACTGGGGCAATGTCCGCTCGATCGGCGAGAAAGTCGGCCGCAACGGTAAAACGTCCGGCATCGTGCCGTTTATCCGCGTGATGGATTCGCTGACGCTGGCGATTTCGCAAGGTTCCTTGAGACGCGGCAGCGCTGCGATTTACCTGCCGATCTGGCACCCGGAGATCGAAGAGTTTATCGAGATTCGCAGGCCCACGGGCGGCGATCCGAATCGCAAGGCTCTCAACCTGCATCACGGCGTGCTTGTCACGAACGGCTTTATGAAGGCCGTCGAGATGAACGAGGACTGGGCGCTGAAATCGCCGAAGGATGGCAGCGTCGTTGATAAAGTCAACGCCCGCGATCTCTGGATTCGCCTGCTCACCGCGCGCGTCGAAACCGGCGAGCCGTATATCATCAACATTGATCACGTCAACGACACAATCCCCGCGCACCACAAAATGGCCGGGCTGAACGTCAAGATGTCGAACCTGTGCTCGGAAATCACCCTGCCGACGGGCAAGGATCATCTGGGCAACGAGCGCACGGCCGTGTGCTGCCTGTCCTCTCTCAACCTCGAGAAATACGACGAGTGGAAAGATCATCCCGATATGATCGAGGACATCATGCGCTTCCTCGACAACGTCCTGACCGATTTCATCAACAAGGCGCCCGATTCGATGAAACGCGCCAAGTATTCGGCGATGCGCGAACGCTCCGTAGGGCTGGGCGTCATGGGCTTCCACTCCTTCCTGCAGCAAAAGCGGATCCCGATGGAAGGCGTCATGGCCAAGGTCTGGAACCGCCGCATGTTCCAGCAAATCAAGCAACAGGCCGACGCGGCCTCCGTCAAGCTCGCGCAGGAACGCGGGCCGTGCCCGGACGCCGCCGATTACGGCATCATGGAGCGCTTTTCCAACAAGATGGCGATTGCGCCGACGGCGTCCATCTCTATTATCTGCGGCGGGGCAAGCCCGGGCATCGAGCCGATCGCGGCCAACGCCTATACGCATAAAACGCTTTCCGGCTCCTTCCCGGTCAAGAACCATTGCCTCGAAGACCTGCTTGCGGAAAAAGGTCAGAATAACGACGACGTCTGGTCCTCGATCTTCACCAATGAAGGCTCGGTCCAGCACCTCGATTTCCTCAGCCAGGAAGAAAAGGACGTCTTCAAAACCGCGTTCGAAATCGACCAGCGCTGGCTGATCGAGCACGCCGCCGACCGGACGCCGTTCGTGTGTCAGGCCCAGTCGCTCAACATTTTCCTGCCCGCGAACGTGCACAAGCGCGATCTGCACCGCATTCACTGGGAGGCGTGGAAGAAAGGCGTGAAATCGCTGTATTACTGCCGCTCGAAATCCATCCAGCGCGCCGAAAGCGACGCGTCATGGAAACGCACGCAGGCCGGGGAAAAACCCGTCGACCCGAAACAACCCGTTCTGGCGGAGCAGGGATCGAGCGAACAACAGGGCCAGTACGAGGAATGCCTCGCGTGTCAGTAGCGATTACGCCTCTGGCCGCGCTATGGCCAGAGGCTGTGCAACTCGTCTTGGCTCGGGCGCGTGAACATATGGCTTGATTTTCTGCCAGCCGATAAACGCTTTTGTTCTCTCGAAAGTTTCAAACGGGTTTTGAACAGCGGGCATGTTTCGCACGGTCTCCGGCAAAGCTTCGAAACGATCGAAAACCGTGCCAAGCGCGCCAGACGCCGCGCCGTATCGATTAACTTCATCTTTAATCCCGGGGATAAGTTGCGCGCCTCGCTGGTTTTGTTCTTCCTCGGAAAGCTCTTGAAATGCGGGGCTTACAAACTGGTGCAGCATGTCCTGCCTTTGCTTCCCTATTTCAATAGCAGATTCCCGATTTTTTGTGATTTTTTCGATGATGGTTTTCCGGCTTTCCGGGCAATAAGAAGGCGGATCATAGTATTTGGTATAAGGCAGGAATTTCGCCGCCAGAAGAATTTTTGCGCTTAACGCCATTTCAAGCTCGACCGTCACGGAGGGATTATCCCCCAGAGTTTCCAGATCGCTCAGAACGGAGTTGAGCAAATCCACAGCCACCCCGGTTTGTTGAAGCGACTCATCTGAATAACTCTCGCTCTGCTCCGGAGGAATAACTGTAAAAACAAGATTCAAATCACCGTGATCGGCCATCCACAGGTAATCAAGGGCGTCCAGATCGTTGGGGATCTCTTGCCCGCGTTGCAAAGCCGGGACAAACCATTCCTCGAAAGCGTTTTTGAAATGCGTGAAAGGATGTTTTTGAAGTCCCTGCGTCATCTGGTCCCGACATTTGCTGACAATTTCCGACTCATCCGCATTTGGAAAGGCGGCCATTGCAACGGCGAGGTTCATGCGATCCAGCGCCTGTTCTTGCTCTCGCGCGAAATTCCCGTGCCCGTTCGCAGGAGCCAGAAAATCAACAGTCGCCTGCGCGCCCAGCTCCCTGAAGGCTTCTGCGATATAGTCCAAGGGATATCTTCGGGTTAATTGTACAATTTCCTCCTGCGCTTTATGCGTGGAAGCCGTTGCAAAGCTATCGGCCATTTCAGGCATACCGCCATTTTCATGCTGTTCGCCTTTGCGTCTATACGCCTCTTGCTCAAACAGCGCTTGCGCGATGATCGATTTAATTTCGTTAATTTTGGTCGAGGACATAATATGATCTCCTGTGTTTGAAACAGCCTTAAAGATCTTTTCATAAGGCGTCAATCTTTTTCGAGGTTTATAAAAATATTCGCGCCCTCATTCAAAACCGTCATTGCAAGGAAATCGCAGGCTGACGCAGCAATCCGGAAAACCATTGGCAGAATGAATACGGAAATGTATTTTTCAGGCGCGAAGTTTCGAAGAAGCGAAGACGCCTTCGGCTCTTCAGGCCTTCGCGCTTTGATGAAAGTGTTCGTTGCTGCTTGCCCATGCGTTAAACTGGATTGCCGCGTCGCGCTTTCAGCCCTCCTCGCATTGCCAGCCTGATTTCATAACCTTGCCGGATGCCCGCCTAAAGCGGGCACAGCGAAAATTATCATGCCGGGCCGGGTCAAATCCGCCCTTGAGGATGCTCATCCATTCCTCGCGCGCCAAGGGGTTTTTCTGGCTTTCCAGGCGCCCGGATTTCGTGGGCGAAGTCTCACAGGCCGCTGCCTTGGTCCGTTATCAGGGCATAGGCCGCTGGTGGGCCGCTGTTCCTAAGAACCGCTGGCCCGGCGGCGATGATTTTGAAGAAAACATCAAGCTGCGCTGGAACGAAGATTACGGCGACCGCAGGCAGGAAATTGTGTTTATCGGTCTGAAAGATCAGATGAACGAGGCCGCCATTCGCGCCAAGCTGGATGCCTGCCTTGTGAAAAATTATCTCACAGCGCCAGAGATCTTTCAGAAACTCAAAGACCCGTTCCCGCAATGGTTTAAAGAGGCTGCATAAATATAATGCTCTGTGTGATACCATTTAGGGTTCATTGGATGATATTATCCATGGGAAGGCGGTGATGGAT
>CAZCIB010000053.1:0-15343 GCA_964498755.1 uncultured Pseudobdellovibrionaceae bacterium
ATCTGAAAGTATGAATCAATTCACCGCCTTATCCCAAATGTGTCCGGTAGTGTGATAAAGTTCAGCAATCTGCACAAGATCCGGAAGTACAACAACAGATGATCGACGATCTTGCTATGGATCTTCAAGGAGAAATGACAGGCGCTTCTCTGTGGCAAACCCTCTCCGCCCTGGCGTGCGACCAGGAAAACAAGCGAAAAAAGAAAAACCCTCGCCGCGTCTATCTTACAAGGTATGATGAAGAGCAAATAGACTGTAAAGAAGTGTTTGAGAAGAGTTCGGAAGAAGGGGACCGGCTCTCCTTACGTGCCATTCATCTATCAAAAATAGCCCATGCGCTGGGTATCCGGTCCACGTTTTTGCCAGATCTAGAGGCCCTAAACAGGCCGCGGCAACAGTCAAATGGCCATGAACTGGGCTAACAAATCATGACGAGATACTTGCATCCAGCCTTCCCCTCTTGAATTTCCGGCATAAATACTATTGATTATGTCCTAAATGAAAACAAGAGGATGAGAGAGATGGCCGATAACGCTTCCGGCAACGTGATTAATATCAAAACCGGTCTTGCGGAGATGCTCAAGGGCGGCGTGATTATGGACGTCGTCAACGCAGACCAGGCGAAAATTGCAGAGGACGCGGGCGCGGTTTCCGTCATGGCATTGGAGAGAGTCCCAGCCGACATCCGCAAGCAGGGCGGCGTCGCGCGCATGTCCAACCCGGAGATGATCGCCGAGATCATGGAGGCCGTCTCCATCCCCGTCATGGCGAAATGCCGCATCGGTCATTTTGCCGAAGCGCAAGTCCTTGAGGCCCTCGGCGTTGATTTCATCGACGAGAGCGAAGTCCTGACCCCGGCGGATGAAGATTACCACGTTAACAAACACGCTTTTAAAGTGCCGTTTGTCTGCGGCGCGACGTGTCTTGCCGAAGCCTTGCGCCGGATCGGCGAGGGCGCGGCGCTGATCCGCACCAAGGGCGAGGCCGGGACGGGCAATATCGTCGAGGCCGTCCGCCACATGCGCCAGATCAATCAGGATATCCGGCGCGTGCTTACGCTCGAAGAAGAAGAGCTGATGACCGAGGCCAAACATCTCGGCGCGCCCTATGAGCTTTTGAAAGTCGTGCGCGCGGAAGGCCGCCTGCCCGTGCCGAATTTCTCCGCAGGCGGCGTCGCAACGCCCGCCGACGCGGCGCTGATGATGCAGATGGGCGCGGAGACGGTCTTCGTCGGCTCCGGCATTTTCAAAAGCGAAAACCCGGAAATGTTTGCGAAAGCGATCGTCAAGGCCGTCGCGCATTACGACGATCCGAAAATGGTTCTCGACGCCTCCAAAGGCCTCTCGGGAGAACCCATGCGCGGCATCGACATCCACGAGCTTGAGG
The DNA here is from genome assembly GCA_964498755.1 of uncultured Pseudobdellovibrionaceae bacterium. Lineage (GTDB taxonomy): Bacteria > Pseudomonadota > Alphaproteobacteria > Micavibrionales > Micavibrionaceae > RZZS01. Next base: position 1,387 of record CAZCIB010000053.1, read on the forward strand.
AAGAACAGCGCCTCGCGGGCCGGGGATGGTGATTCAGATGATCGGTGATTCAGATGATCAGATGATCAGAGAAGAAGCCGATCATCCGATTTTCCGATCATCCGATCATCCGGTTATCGGCGTTCTCTCTCTGCAAGGCGCGGTTGAGCCGCACAGAGCCCATATCGATGCCGCGGGCGGAACGTTCCTGAAAGTCAAAAGGGCCGAAGATTTTGAGCGGGCGGACGCCTTCATCCTGCCCGGCGGCGAGAGCACGACGATGCTCAAGCTGATCGACGCCTTCGGGCTTGAAGAGGTGATGCGCGATCATTTCGCCCGCAAGCCCGTCTGGGGCATTTGCGCCGGGGCGATACTGATGGCGGAGACGGTAAATCTTTTGCCCCTCTCAGCCACGTCATCCCGGCGCACGCCGGGATCCATAGGGAATGTAAGTTCCGCTGATATGGATCCCGTTTTTCAACGGGATGACGACTTTGAAAAAGCGCAAAAATCCTTCTCCCTCCTTCCCATGACCGTGACCCGCAACGCCTATGGCCGCCAGCTGGACAGCATCCAGCAGGAAATAGAGGGTTATACGGTCTCCTATATCCGCGCGCCGGTGATTGAAAGCGTAGGCGAGGGCGTTGAAATCCTTGCCGAACGCGAAGGCAAACCCGTCTGGGTCCGCAAAGGCCGGTACATGGCCACGACCTTTCACGCCGAAATGACCCTCGATTTCCCCTCGCCGATGCACCGGGCGTTCGTAGCCTTGATAGAAAAATCCGAAAGCCCTCTTGCAAATCGGGCCTGATCCTGTTTGTCTCGCTTTAAAGGAACTTCTTTTCATCTCAACTGTTTACGTAGTCATGGCGAAAGACAAACAAGGAAATCCTTCCGTCTATTCCGCAAATCATGCGGCCCTGATTGTCGATTGCGCGGATTATTATCGGGCCGTTTATGAGGCGATATCAAAGGCCCGGCACAACGTATTCCTGCTCGGCTGGGATATCGACAGCCGGATAGAACTGCTGCGGGGGGAGGAAAAAACAAAAGACGCGGTCGTATCGGATCTGATCAGCCGAGTCGCCAATGAACGCCCGGATATAGAATTTTATCTGCTGAAATGGAAGCCTGCGCCGATTTATGCGTTTGAGCGCGAGCCGCTCTCCGGATTCCAGTGGCGAATCAAAACGCCCTCGAACGTGCATATGCTGCAGGACGAGTTCATTCCCGTCGGCGCCAGCCACCATCAGAAAATTATAACGGTTGACGATGAAATCGCGTTTTCCGGCGGCATGGATATCGCGCTTGGCCGCTGGGACACGCCCGACCATATTCCTGATCATCCGCTGCGTAAGGACCCGATAGGGCCTTTCGGACCGCATCATGACATGCAGATGCTTGTCGATGGCGAGGCCGCCCGCGCGCTGGCCGGAATTGCGCGCTGGCGCTGGCGGCGCGTCTCGGAAATCCAGCCCGCGCCCCTTCGAGTCGCAGACCCAAAAGAAGACAAGCCCGTAACCTGGCCCGAGAGCGTAACGCCTGATTTTGAGAACATCAAAGTGACGATCGCGCAGACGATCCCGTCGATGGATGACGCCGAAGAAATTCGCGAGGTCGAATCTACTATTCTCGAGAGCATCGGCAAGGCGCAGAATTTTCTTTACATTGAAAATCAATATTTTACGCATTTGCCGATTGCGCATGCGCTAAACAAAAGATTGCGTGAAAACCCGGATTTGCGAGCTATCCTGATCAGCTCTTACGATCCGAAAGGAATTCTCGAGGCCTCTGTCATGTGGCAGGGACGGATCGATTTCAGAAACGCCCTGATGAAAGGTGTGGAAGATCACAGGGTCCTGATGACCTATCCCGTTGCCATCGATAAGGACGGCGAAGACGACCCGATCCGGGTCCATGCGAAATTCATGATCGTCGATGACCATGCCATGCATGTCGGTTCGTCTAACTTTACCAGCCGCTCCATGGGGTTTGATACGGAGTGCGATTTGATCTGCCACGCGGAGAAAGAAGAACATCGTGACAAGATCGTCCGTATTCGCAATGAGCTGCTTGCCGACAATTCAGGGCGAAGCGTTGATGACGTCGAAACGCTTCTGAAAGACAAAAACAGCAAGTTGACAACTTTCCTTGAGCCCGGCGAGGGCGCCAACCGCGCGTTCAGGCCCGTAAGGGACGAGGACTTTAAGATGCCGGTGCCGGATGAGACCTTGCGCGCGATCGGCGACCCGGACAGACCTTTCATACCGCGAAGGAAAGATTCCATGGATGCAAGCGCTCTGCGGAAAGACAAAACCGCTCGTTACAGATTTATCCTGATGAAGGCGCTGGCTTTCATTATCGCGTTGGCCGCGCTCGTCGCCGGCTGGCAGTTTGTAGAGGATACAGGTCTTGTCCAGGACTTCGTCAATACAGTTAAAGACGTCTTTCCCGCCCTCGTGGAAAACCGGGACGCGTTCTCCGCGCAAGACTTTTTGATGGTATGCGGCGCTTTTGTTCTGCTGAGCTCGGCGGGTTTCCCGGTGACTATTCTGATTGTTCTGTGCGCATCCGTGTTCGGGCCATTGCTTGGTTTTCTCTACGCCATGACCGGCGTCCTGATCGGCGCGGCGTTTGGTTTTGGAATCGGCAATCTCGCCGGGGAGCGGGTCTTGCGCGGCCTTATGGGAGAAAAGCTGAAAACGCTCGACAGCAAGATCACGAAAACGGGCGTTATCGGATTTTCCGTGATCCGCATGGTTCCCGTCGCGCCATTCGGCGTCGTCAACATGGCCGCAGGCGTTTCTTCCGTTTCTTTCGTGACTTTTCTTTTTGGCACCCTGCTGGGCATGGGGCCCGGAACTTTCGCTCTAGCTGTTCTTGGCGACAGCCTGACCGGGCTGCTTCAGGACCCTTCCTTAGAAGATTTGCTTTATTTTGGTTGCGGCGCGCTTTTATGGCTGGGGGCAATTTTCGGCATGCATAAACTGGCGCAATTTCTGGAAAACAAACAAAATTCCAACATAACGCAAAATCCGCAGAAAAAATGATACGGCTTCTTTCCTATAATCTTCATGGGGGCGTCGGCAGGGACGGCGTTCGCGATTACGCCCGCCTTACGGATTTTTTCGAAAAGAGCGGCGCGGACATTGTTTTGTTGCAGGAAGTTGAAACGCGCCCGTCAAAAAAAGGGACGCCCGAGGATTTTCAAACTCTTTGCGGCGACTACCCGTATGCCGAAACCGCCACGACGGAAGTCGAGGAAAACGGCTGGTACGGAAACGTCATATTGTCGCGCTTTCCCCTAGACAGCGTCAAGGTTACCGATCTGGCCGTGGTCGGCCGCGAGCCGCGCAATTTGATGGATGCGCAAATCGCCACGCCTCAGGGGCCTCTGAGGGTCATGAACACGCATCTGGGTCTGCTGGCCAGCGAACGCAGAACACAGGGCCAACACGTCCTTGACGCGCTTGAAACGATTAAAAAGGACCATCACGCGCCCCTCGTTCTCGCCGGGGATATTAATGAGTGGCGCAGCTGGACGCCGCTCCTGTCCAAGCTCAAGCACGCATTGACCTATAAAAAATGCGGCGCGACCTGGCCGTCTTTTTGCCCGTTTATGCATTTGGACCGCGTCTGGTGCGATCCTCCGGAACTCATTCAGTCCATTCACGCCCTGCGCACGGAAGAAACGCGCGTTTATTCGGATCATCTGCCCGTGCTGGCGGAAATAGAAACGCTTTGAAATGAACCTAATCCGGCTTTATTCGTTGACTATTACAGGAGGAATTAATGAACAAGCTTATTGTCGCCGTTTTTAATAATACATATGACGCCATACATACGCTCGAAGATTTCAGCAAAGAGCAGGAAAAGTACAAGTCAGATTTCCTCGACGCCTGCGTCATCATACGTCACAGGGACGGCTCGCTTGAGTTGAAACAAGGCGTCGAGAGCAGCGAGCCGCATATTCTGTCAGGCGCCGGTTGGGGCGGCCTTCTGGGCGCGCTCTCTGGCCTGATTGTTCTGAACCCTGTCTCGGGCCTGCTTGCGGGCGCCGCTATCGGCACCGGGATTGGCGCTATTTCAGGCATGCTTGATGACTACGGCATTAACAATGACTTTCTGCAAAAGCTCGGAACGACGTTGAAAGAAGAGAATTCGGCGTTGTTCATTGTTTTCAGGGAAGCGGTGCCGGAGGAGGTCTTGGGCCGGCTTGACGCCGCCAACGCCTCTGTCATCCATACGCCGCTCAAACAGGAGGCTGAAAATGCGCTCCGGCAGGAACTGAAAAAAATTGCCGACATGCCCGAACAGGAGCGTGAGTTGCCGGCGAATACGATAAACTTTTTATCGCCGCTCGAACGCGGCGCTGGCCAGCATAAAAATCAAAACGAGGAAATGGAAAAGAGGTCAAGGCATGCCCTCCCGGAAAAATAGCTATCATATCGTGATTAATGAAAAGGCGGGCCGAGCGCAGGATCTGGGACGCGCCGAGATCAGCAGGCTGGTTGAAGAGGCCTTCGCGGACCAGATCGCAAGTCTCAACTTTTCGAATGGAGATACGCTTGCGGAAATCATTGACTGCATGGCGGAAGAGGAGCCATTGCCGTTCCTGATCGGAGGCGGGGACGGAACCGTAATCTCGGCCGCTGAAATTCTCCTGCAATATGATCTGCCTTTCGGCGTCTTGCCGCTGGGGACGATGAACCTCCTTGCCAACGATCTCGGACTGACGGGCGATTTTGCGACAGCCCTTGAACAGTTAAAAAACGCAAAAACCGAATATATTGACGTTGGCCTTCTGAACGACCGGATTTTTTTGTGCAGCGCGGTCCTGGGCGCTCTGACCGAGACAGCCGTTGAACGCGAGAAAGTGCGGCAGGAAGGCGCCTTGCAAAACTGGCCGGAGTTTATTTCGGCGCTATCACGCGGACTTTTCGGCGAGACGACGCATTCCTACACGCTGGAAAAAGAAGGACAAACTTCCGATATTGAGGCCAGCGTGCTGGTCGTCAGCAATAACCGCTTTCTGCGCAAACCTGAAAACCAGGAAGAGCGCATACGCCGGGAATCCCTGACGGACGGGCTGCTGGCCGTTTATACCGTACTTTCGGAAAGCGCGATCGACGGGCTGAGCCTTTTGTTTAAACTCTGGCGCGGCGACTGGCAGGAGCATGAGCATGTTTACGCTTTCGAGACTGACTCCCTGACAGTCCACACGCGGGAAAGCAACGTTCTTGTGACGCTTGACGGGGAGCCCGTCACAATGGACACGCCTATAGACTTCAGCATCGACAAGAGAGCCCTGCCTGTGTTAGTCCCGGGGGACAAAGAATAAAAAAAGGCCAATCAGATGACTACGATTTTACACGCCTCCGACATTCATTTTGGCAAGGCTGACATTGCGCTCACGGAAGAGCTGCTGAAAGAAATCAATGAACGCGCGCCCGATCTGGTCGTTCTCAGCGGGGATTTCGTTCAGTCGGGCTTTTCTTCCGAATTCAAGCAGGCCGGGGAGTTTATTGATAAAATTCTCTCGCCCGTCTTTTGCGTTCCGGGCAATCACGACATACCGCGAACGCAGCTATGGCAGCGTTTTACCCAGCCCTTCCGGCGCTACAAAAAATACATTCATTACGACACGGATCCCGTGATGGAGACGGACAAGCTCGTTGTCGCCGGGATTAATACCGGACGGCCGATTGTTCCGCACTGGAACTGGGCGCACGGCATGGTCGGCAAGGACCAGATAAACCGCATGCGCGGCATTTTTGCCAATGCCGATCCGAAAAAATGCCGGATTGCCGTTTGTCATCATCCGCTTATGGCGGCGACGAACGCGCCTATTGACACAATCGTCTGGGGCGGCAAAGAGTTGTCGCAAGCCTTGCTCTCCCTCAACGTGGACCTGCTTTTGACGGGACACATTCATCAGGCCTCCGTAACGATTTCAGAAGATCATGACAGCAAACTCGCCTCCATTGGCGCGTCAACGGCGACGTCAACGCGTCGGCGCGAGCAGGCAAACGGCTACAACCTGATTAAAATAGACAAGGACAGCATCCAGATAGAAGTCATGCACTGGCGGAAAAAGGCTTTGATGTCCTGGAAACCCAGAAAATCCAAAGGAACAAACGCCTTGCGGCCTAGTTGGAACTCCTAAAGTCAGAAAAGGAGAAGTTTTATGACGATTTTACGAGTTATGTTCGCGTTTTTGTTACTGGCGGCGACGCCCTTTACGCTCGGGGCTTGCGAAAATGAAAACGATCCCGTCGAGGAAATCAGCGAAGGGTTTGAAGACGGCGCCGAGGAAATGGGCGATGAAATCGAGGAACAAACGGAGTGACGCGGCTTTAAAGCTGCAAAACTTTAAAGGACAGGACGGCCTTGCGGTCGTCCTGTTTTTTGTTGTTCAGGAAATGAACAGACACAGAATGAATAATCCATAGAGCGTGAGCATGAGAACGCTCTCAAAGCCGATGCCGGCGGGGCCGATTCTCTCCCGCCTTAACATGCCAAGCATCATGACGCCGGTCATAAGAACCGCTGTGCCAATAATCAGGATATGCGCGTTCTCGAAGGCATGATAGATCGAGCCCTCGCGGTAAAACACGTCCGCGCCGGATAAGAACAGAACGTCAAAGCTGTTGCCGCCGATAATGTTTCCAACCGCTAGATTAAGCGCGCCGCGCCTTACGGCGGCCAGCGTCGTAATGAGCTCCGGCAGCGACGTCGTTACGGAAGTGAACAAACCGCCGACCACGCTTAGGGATAATCCTGTGCGTTCGGACAACGTCACGCCGGCCTCTGCGAGGAGATACCCCGAGAACGCCAGCGCCGCCGCCAGAACGGCGAATTTAATGAAGAGTTTGCGCAGGGCGTCTTCATCCACCTTTTCCTCTTCCTTTTCAACCTGCGTGTCATACGTTTTGCGCGGACGCCACATCGGATTCGACTTGGTATCGTTCACCACTTTCAGTCCGGCGAGATAGGCGCCGATCAACACAACCGAAACAGGATGGATTTGTAAAACCGTCACTTCCGGGGCAGCCATCGCGATAATGGGGATTGAAAGCAGTACGATCAGCAATGCGCCCTGCGCCAGATTTTCAAGCGATGCGGCGGCGTGTTCAAGATTGATCCGCCTGTAGGTTAAATCCGCGATTGCGAGGAAAGCTGTTTGCGCGGCGATTCCGCCGACCGAATTACTGATCGCGAGCGAGGCGTGTCCGCTTCCGGCGGCGTAGAAACTTAAGACCGTGCCGGCGAGCGAAGTTGAAATGCCGATAAATACGGCCCCGACAATGGCCTGCCCCCAGCCAGTCTGCGCGGCAATGCCCTCGGCGGTCGCGGCAAGCTTCGTCCCAGCAAAAGCGATGACGCACGCCGAAGCGGCAAAGACCAGCAGCAAAACAATCAGGGGGAATGTTTCAAAATCCAGCATGGCAACCTTGTAAGCGCGCTGTTTATCTGTTTCATGACTATAGTCACTTGAAGAAATAATGATCCATTTAGCGCCCGGATTATCGCCAGAAAATTTAAACTACAGAGATCGCAGAGTGCGCAGAGTTTTTTTCAAGAGCTGTAATCTCTGCGTTCTCTGCGCACTCTGTAGTTTTAAAAATGCGCTGCGCGCAAATTCATAAAAACCGGAGCGAGCGTCGCATTAATCATTCAATCCTCTAGTTAATTATTCGATCCTCTATAGGCAACGGCGGGACGCCGCGCAAGCCAAACTTCTCAAGAAGCCTAAAAAAGCGGCCGGCTACATACAAACCGGCCGCCCGTGTTTTTGCTTGCGAAGATTACGCCTCACGCCGCGATGTTATAGGCGTCGACGGAATAAAGAATCTCTTTGGCCTGATCTTTTTGATCGCTGTTCTCAGGCTTGACGACAAGCAGGATCGCCCCGTTCATGATTTCATCTTCGTAAAGTTTGGCCTCATGCTCGGGAATGCCCATTCCGACAAGGCCGCCGACAAGACCGCCGGCGATGGCGCCTGTCCCGAGACCTGCAAGGCCTGATACAAGTACGCCCGAGATCACGACGTTGAGGCCTGGAATGGCGAGCGCGCCTGCGGACATGACGCCGCCTATCGCAGCACCGATCAAACCGCCCGTCGTTACGCCGGCGGCGAAGCCTTCGTCCGTTTTTGAACCTTTTTCAATGTTGAAAGTCTTGCCGCGCGTTTCGTCAGAGACGACCAGGCCGACCTGCTCTTCGGTAAAGCCTGCGCTCTCAAGTTTGTACAGCGCATCCTCTGCCGCCTGCCTCGTTTTGAAGGTTGCTGTAATTGTGCTGGTCATTGCTTTCTCCTAACTGCATATAATTTCAACTACTCATAGCGGCCAACTATTTAGAGCGGTTAAGGCTCCTTGTCCCGGGCGAGAGGAGACGCCGACTGGTTGTCGCGGTGATTCAGAATTTTCAGCGCCCTTTTATAGGCCCGCTCGATATCCTTCCGATCCGCCTCGCAGATATCGTCGGTTTTTGCGAAGTGACTGTTAATAAGATACGCCTGATCCTTAAGCGCGTCTTTTTGCTCCTGCCGGACGGCGCTGTAACCGACGGCCTCGATCGCATACAGGATATGAACGAGAATGTCCGGTTGCCCCGCGGCTTCCTGGCGGATCTGGCTGAAGGCGGCGTTCACAATGTCCCTGTCCTTTACAGCCACGCCGCTCACGCGCAGAACGCCTTGCGAATCATAATAATCGTTATCGGGCTTATGCACGGTAAACAGGCGCACAAGGGCGACGGACAGATTGTTGACGACGGCCATGGCGGTGTAGGGATCCCTGTTGGTGGGGCCAAGCGCGCGGATCGCGATTTCCACGAGATGCCGCATGGAGTATTCCAGATCCTGAGTCGGCGTACGTTCCTCACCGATCAGAATATGTGATCTGGCGGCGTTATCTATATCTTCGGTTACGCGCTCTTCCGGGTACAGGCACAGCGCGGTCTGATGCCTGAGGACGAAACGCCCCGCGCGCAAGTCGAGCTGTATCCACAAATCGTGCGCCTCCGCAAGTTTTGTAAGAGCCCTGTAATTGACGCGCTGAATATAGCCGCTACGTTCAAACGTTGTCGGTCTTGCCCGGTCGTCAAAATCCTCCGGCCAGTCGCGGTTTTTGCCTTCCCTATGCTCTGGTTCAGCCAGATGCGCAATCGCCTCAAGCAATTCGGCGTTTACGCGGCGCACGATCGTATCGGAAACCGTCGAGCGCGCAACGTGGTGTACGAAAAACAGCATGACAAAAAGAATCAGAAACGAAAACAAGGCGGCCAGATTTACCGACAGCCCGGGAACGGAACCTCCCAGTTCGTCAATATGCAGTACGCGCAAAATAACGAAGCAGTAAACGATCACGGCGAAAAACGCGCCGATGCTGGCTTGCGTCCATATGTCCCGGGTAAAGCTCCGTATCAGGCGCGGACCGAGCTGGGACGCGCCGAGCGTTATCACGACAAAGGTCAGTGAAATTGAGAGCGTTGTGATTGTAATGACCGAGGTCAGCAAAATCCCCAGCAGCTCTTTGGCGTCCTCAAGGTTGCCGCTATAGGAGAGCCACGGGATGCCGGTCCGGCCGATGACGTGAAAGTCCAGCCACGCGGCCAGCCAGCCGCCCAGAAAAGCGCCTGCGCACATTAATAGCGGCAAAAACAGGAGACTTGTCCGTACGCCGTCCCAGAACGTTACTAAACGATCAAACATAAATATCTGAAACCATTCTATATTTTTAAGAAAAAGAGGGAGATTTATAAACCTCCCTCTTTATATCCGCAGTAATATATTACGCCAGTCCGGCGCGGCTACCATTCATACAGGCCATCATCGTCGTAATCGATGTAAGTTGAGGCGACCTGATCATATTCATACGCCTCAACATAGCCGTCGCCGTCAATGTCCCACATGTCGTAGAGATTATCGTCATAGGCGGTTGTGTACTCGTTCATTTCGAGATTGCCATCATTGTCGACGTCGTAATCGCTGAACGCGTTTCCATAGCCATAGTCGATATCATAGGGATCATACCACACGGAGGTGTAGTCGTCCCATTCGCCCTCATCGATAACGCCGTCATCGTCATAATCAATGAGGTCATAGCTGTAACGGACATACTCGGTTTCCTCGAGATAGCCGTCATTATCCATGTCGTAACCGTAATACGTATAGTTCGTTTCGGCCTGGGCGGATGCGGAGATGGCAAGTACGGCGCCGATCGTGAGGGCGCTCGCTGCCAAAAGCCGTTCATTTTTGAAACCTTTTTTGTTCTTAAGCATGATGATTCCTCCTTAGGTTCATTTGCATTGGGGCCTTCCTACAAATGAGGCATTGCGAAGTTCCGTGATAACGCTATTGCCAGGCGGCGCTCCTGTCCTTCCTTTTTTTGGAACAAGACGCCGCGCTTGTTTGTTTGCTCGTATGAAAGGAATAAAAGCATGCGCGTTATCATACCGGCTCTTGCGGACAGGGCGCAGGCGGGGGAAGCGATAGCGAAAGACGTTGCCGTCGTAGACGTCAACGTTCCCGAGCACCTGCTCGCCCGGCTTGAAAAAGACAAGCCCGAGCAGGACGGGACTAAAGGAACAACGCAAAAATCCAAGGAGATAAAAGATGAACGGGATAGTAATGATTAAGGAAGTGGAGTTTATTGAAAACGCCGTCTCTCTGTGCGGCGGCGTGCCTACGGATGCGGATCTTCCGCAAATTCAGAGCGAAACGCAGGCTGGCGTTGATCTGATTCACGAGGTTACGGGCGAACCCGTTGCCCGGATTGAAGAGCAGCTTAACCAACAGCTAGCATAAAAAGGAGAAGAGAAAATGGCTGATTTTCTACGCGTAATTCTGGCCATCCTGCTGCCGCCGCTCGGCGTGTTTATGCAGGTCGGTTTGACGGGGCAGTTCTGGTTGAATATCCTGCTGACCATACTTGGGTACATTCCCGGCATTGTGCACGCAGTTTACATCATTGCCAAAAGGTAAAACATGCAGGAACAGGACGAACTCGACCGCAAAATCATGAGCAAGGACTATTCCGAGCCAATGACCTCCAAGGTATTCTGGGGCATTGTGCTGGTTGGCGGCGCTCTGGTTTTCGCGGGCATGTTCCTTGGATGGTCTCCGACCGGGGATCAGGATGCCGCGACGCAAAGAACCGAGCGCGCTGCAGGCGATCCGGCAGCAACACGGGACAGGGAAGGGAAAAGCCCCGTTTACTGGTTTTTCCATGACCTGTTCGCCGGGATTGACGACGGCCTGGAGGACGGCTTCGTCGCGCGTTACAATGATGTGGACGAAGTGGATATGGGCGGCCTTGGCGGCGCCGGAGGTGAGGTTACAACCCCGACCGAGGCGCTGATCTGGCTTGACCGCTATGCGGAAGCTGAAGACGACGAAGCCGCGCCCAACAGCATAAGCGCCGTGATTGGCAGCACGGTTATGAACAGGCGGGGCGATATCGCCGGGGAAATACACGATATAATTATAGATCCGGCGAACGGTGAAGCGGAGACGGTTATCGTGGATATCGGGGCCAAGCAGGTCCCGATGAGTTACGAACGGGTGATGCTGCAAAATCCGCAAGGTGACACGTGGCTGGACGCGGATGACCGGCTGCTTGTCCGCAAGCCTGATTTTGATTATGAAACCGTGCTGAACTCGGAGGAAATGATTAGCCTGCGCCTGCTGGCGGGCGGTGAAGTTCTTGATTTTCAGGATAATATCATCGGACAGATTGAAACCATGATTTTTGACAACGGAGAAGTACAGCAGCTTTATTTCCGCCTCAGGCCCAGTATTCCGGCTGAACAGCCCAGATCATACTTAATTCCCCTTCAGGATACGCAAATTATCCGCAATCCGGACGGCTACGACGTCAGGTTAAACAGACAACAAACAGAAGACATTGCGGAAGATATTCTGGAATAAATCACTTGTCGTTATCACGGACCTATTTTCCCGCTTTGATTTTTTCGATAACGTTTTCCGGCAAGGCTGATTCCGCGCTTTCTTTCGCCTTGTTCATGTGATCTGCGAAACCTTGCGAAACCACGGCGCCGCTGTAGACGATGTACCATTTCCAGGATTGCGTTTTCGTATCGCATTCCCAGCTGCGCTTGTTGCGTTCAATGATCATCTCGTAATCTTCGGCCGTACTGCAGGCTCTCTCGACCGCCCATTCCGTTAAATTTTCCATTTATAATTCCTGTCAGTTGTTTACATTAAAATCTGTACGCCGCGCTTAATGCGCCAAAAAGATCGCCGCTATCCTGACCTTCAAATTCCTTCGACCGGTATACCAGCGTATAACTTACGCGCGCGCGTCCCAGCGTAAACGCCACGCCCGCGTTCGCGTCGCCTACCAGAGGGAATTTGTCAACGCTCGGGCTACTCTCAAACGTGTTCCCGTCGAGGAAAATATTCCGCGCCACAGCGCGGCCCTCGAGCCCCCCAAACAGATACCAATCCCATCCGTCTTCAGGTATTTCATAAAAACCCGTCCCCGGCAAGGCGGGACGTACGCGCAAGGGCAGATCGCTCCAGCGCGCTTCTCCCGGGCTCAGGCGGAAGCTGACGCCGCCATTCGCATACGCGTATACGTTGCCGATTGTCAGACCGCCATAAGGCGTGGCGGCAATGTTCAGGTCCAGAACCTCAAAGCTTTTGATTTGCGGAAAGCGCCGCTGCCACGACAGCATGAGAGCCGGCTCGTTTTCCAGCTGATTGTCCCAGCCGTTGGGATCGTCGGCCTCGACTAAATCATGAACGGTTTCCTGCGTGACCTCGCCAAGCGCCCAGGGACCGACAACGCCGACCGTTGCTTCAATCTCGTCAATGTGGTTATCCGTCAGGGTCGCCATGCCGATTGAGCCGTAAAGAAAGGCGGCATAAGGCCTGTCATCGGGTTCCGGCTCTTTCAGGGTAATATCATCGGGGGTGAAGAGATTTTGCCCCAGGGAGTAATAAACGCTTGAAGTGCGGTTTATATCGAATGTCGGGACGAGATCCGCAATTTCACGGGCGATTTCCGGAAATTCCGCGTTCAGATCGAAATAGGTCAGGCGGACGCCGCTGGTGTAATTCTGGTCCGTGCCGCGGCCAAACGCGTCATTTTCAACGGCTAGCGTGATGAATTTATCATGCGGCGTTTGCGTGATACCTTCCGGCACGCTGTTTTCAAGCGTCGCTTCTTTTTCACGATTTCCTGATTCATCTCCCGCTAAAGCCGGGGCGCAAAAGAAAATCGCACATGCCACCCAAATTATCCGCATACGTTTTATTACCTCAAAACAAAGCCGCTTGCCACAGTTTGTCGCAAGCGGCCTTGAAAAGCTTAATGACGTTCAGCCTACTGGGCCGCGCCCTCCACAGTCTCGCCGGCTTCTTCTATGTCCTGCCCGGCGCCTTCAACCGTGTTGCAGGCGCCCAAAGACAGCCCGCTAACGGACAGTACGGCCAATGTAAATACGAACGCAATTTTGTTTTTCATGATGATTTCCTTTCTCATATCTTTCATTTTCTCTGGTTTTAATGAAGCTTGTCTCCGGCGATAAAACCGGCGAGCGCAGCCGCCGCCAGGGACGTTTTAGGATTTTCCTGCACGGGCTGTGAAATGTCGCCGGCCACCTCATCAGTAAGCACATCGATAAGGCTTTCAACCTCGCGCCGCGTTTGCTGTTCGTTTTCGACGCGCTTTTGCCCCATCACCTGAAGGCCTGTCCAGATCGCCAGCAAGGCCAGAACAACAAGGCTCACCCCTATGATCAGGGCCGAAAAGCCAGGGTCGAACGTTCCCAGCAAGGTCACGTAAGCGCTTGCAGTAAGAAAGCCGAGACCGCCCAGCGCGACAAGCCCCGAAACAGCAATAATACCGGCCCCAGCAGCGTCACGCTTGAAGCTCCGCTTCGAGGTCTGCGCGATGACCCCCTCCGCTATTGCCTTTTTTATCAGTGGCTTGAGGCTGCTCATCC
>CAZCIB010000054.1:0-13944 GCA_964498755.1 uncultured Pseudobdellovibrionaceae bacterium
AGTCCTCGCATAGAACCTACCTGGAAGAGTATCTGAAAAAGGTACAGGGCAAGGTTGCGCAGGCTGCGCGAGAGCAGGACATAAAACATGTGTTCCTTGTCGCCGAACCGCAGATCGATGGCCTTTATGCCAAAAACGCGCGGGAAACCGGGCGCCCCGATGTGACGCTTCTGGCGCACAGCAATCCGGACAGCAAGCCAGTCCGGGAATGGGTGTACGCGGCTATCGCGTCCCAGAAGCAGGAACGGGACAGGCGGCAAAAACACAATACGCAATCGGAACTCGCGCGGCTGGAAAACCAGAATCCGGATCTGGCGAAGAATACGGTGGATGAGATTGTCGCCGCTGCATGCAACCAGCGTATTGATACGTTGATGATTACCCCGGATTCGCAGGACTATGTCTGGGGCCGCTTCGATCCGGAATATCAGAGCGTCCGTTTGCAGGAAAAAGACGAATCCGAAAGCGGCGTTGGAGAGGAGCTTATCAATCTGGCCGCAATCAAAACGCTGCTCGGCGGCGGGCAGGTTATGCATGCGGAAAGTCAGGACAACGGCTCCGGAATTTACGCTATCTGCAGGTGGTAAGCATTGTTCCTTGCATAAATAATTGTTCTTCGTCGCCCTGATTTTTTGATAGAGAATCAGGGTGAAGACGGTTGGGCGCTTACGCAAGGACGATTAATGGCAAATATTTTAATCTATCAGGATTACCTTCATAATCCGGGTTTGGGTCACCGGGCTTTAAATGATTTGCGCGCGCCGGACGCCTCCGTCGGCTTTTGCGATGCGGACGACATTATCGGCGGGGTGCTAAATGAGGGTATAAAAATTCTTGTCATGCCAGGCGGCGCGGATTTGTTCTACTGCGAAAGACTGAACGGCGCGGGCAATGCGGCGATAAAAAAATACGTCGAACGGGGCGGAACTTATTTTGGCATCTGCGCCGGGGCGTATTACGGCTGCGCGGCGCTGGACTGGAAAAACGGCGAAATTGCCGGCCCGCGCGAGCTCGCGTTTTTTGACGGATGCGCATATGGGCCTGTCCATCAACATTATCGGGAAATCCCGCATGACGGTCCGGATTATGCCTCGATCCCTTTACTATGCCCTTGGATTTCCGCCACGCCTTTCCCGGTTTGCTACGCCGGGGGCCCGTGTTTCAGCGAACCGGGCGCAGGATCAAATGCTAAGGTTCTCGCCCGCTACGACATTGACGGCCAGCCGGCTGCCATTATTCGTCTGAATTACGGCGCGGGATCGGTCATACTCTCCGGCCCGCATATCGAGTGCGGTCCTGTCCATATGCGCAAAGCGGCCTATCAATTGAATGGCACGCATGCGCAACGGATAAAGCTTGCGCAAATTCTTGAAAACAGCGAAGAATGCCGCCTTAAATTGTGGAATCTGCTTTTAAGGGACATTCATGACTAAACCTGTGATAGGCGTTTTCGCCGAGCCGCCTGCGTCAATTGGTTCCCTCATCATCTCTCTTCCTGAAATTTTTCCGCAATATGAAATCAGGCGCTATCTGTCCAATGATCTGGAGCATAAGGGAATCGAGCGTGATTTGGATATGTTTATTATCCCCGGCATAAGCGGTGAACGCAGCCTCTACGCGCAGCAGATCTCGCAGGCAGCAGCCGCGCAAATCAACGCGCGCGTAATGGACGGATTGAGTCTGGTCCTGATTTGCGCCGGGGCGTATTTCGGCGCGCAAAGCTGTTCATATGCGAGGGATGGGAATACCGTGACGCCGGCATGGCAGGCGTCTTTCCATGACGCACACACGGTGGGTCCCATTGAGGGCTATGCCCTTAAACCTGAAGAAGGCGATCGCTACAGCGATTTGCGGGTTGTTCCGGTTCGTTATAAAGGAGCGGATAGGAAGGAAAGCCTGGCGCATATCTGCTACGGCAACGGCCCGCGCTTTTATGTAGACGAAGCTAACCCGCGTATTTCAGTCTACGCGCGTTTTGAGGAATTGCCCGGTCAGCCGCCTGCGGTATTTTTTCAGAGCAGAGGCAAAGGTCTTGTCACGCCAATGGCGGCGCATCCGGAAATCGGATTTCAGGAAATCAGTGAAGAAATTGTCCGCAAGGAACCGGACGCGGCAAGAATAAAAAGGCTATGTGATGAACTGCAGCCTTACGAGCCGGGCCGTCAGGCGTTTTTGGCTGGCCTTGCCAGAATTTGGGAACAACATATGGCGAGCGTTCGTTTGAGCCGGACCTTCACGCCTTTCGCGCCTGAAATATAACCGGGCCATTTTTGCAGCCGATTAAAGCCCTTCCACAAAATCCTCTATCTGTCGGGCGCACCAAGCCGGGACGGTCAGCGGCATGCCGTGCCCCCCGGTTTCCAGAACGCGCAAATCTTTTTTCTTCCAGATTTTGGCGCTGGTGTCGCGGCGGATGATCGGATCGTCCTCCGTCGCCAGCGCCAGAAGCGGGCATTTCAGGGCGGCAAGCTCCTTGCGCGCGTCCCATGTGCCCAGCCATTCCAGCCCCTCTTTTAATTTATCGACGTTGAGTTCCGCCGGGGGACAGAAATTCCGCGTCCCGCAGGTTTCCCAGAACCCGCTCATCTGCGCGTAGGGATTGCGCTCCAGATGTTTTTTCATCGCCATAATGTCCCGCTGCGGGACGTGCGCGTGAAAACAGTCAAACCCGCCGATCGCGATGAAACCCTTGTATTTTTTCTTTTGTTTTAAAAGCCACATCGCGCCGAGCGAGTGACCGGCGACGATTGAATCATCCGGGACGTCATTGATAATCGCGCCTCTGCTGCCTGCGATAAAGCCGAGATCGATATGAAGCGGCTTGATGTTATGCAACTGCGCGGTGACGGCCCGCCAGACATTCGGATTATAACCCCAGCCATGAACGAATACGACGTTTTGCATGCCCCATGCTTTCCTTTGCGTTTTTTATTGCAAGGGAGACTAGCAATAACTTTCACAGAATGCACGGCAGAAAACGCGCAAGGGCTTTACTTTCTATAACATTGCGATTATTGTGCCGGATTAAGCGGAGAAATAAAGATGTCTGATCAATATTTTAGAGGCGCGATGTCGCATGCGCGAGAGGTTTTCTCAAAGCTGGATGCGCACCTTACAGACGAAGGCATGATGCGGCCCGGCTATGGCGCACGTGAGCGGGAGGCGATTGGCTTTGTCGTGGAGGAGGCCGCAAAGATGGGCTGCTCGGCGTGGCAGGACAGGGCCGGGAACGTTACCTGCGTTTACGAGGGCAAAGACCCCGCAAAGCCCGCTTTTGTCGTAGGCTCGCACCTAGACTCCGTGCCCAGTGGTGGTCGCTACGACGGACCGGTGGGCGTGGTTGCGGGGCTCACGGCCATGCATGCGATCCATCAAGGCGATATAAGGCCGGAACAACCGCTGGTGCTGTCTATCCTGCGCGCTGAGGAAAGCCCGTGGTTTTCGCAGGCCATGATCGGCTCGCAACTCGCCCTAGGCCTTGGCAAAGCGGAATGGCTAGACCGCAAGAGAGCCGACGCGGACAAAACGCTGGCGGAATTTATGCGGGACGAGGGACTCGACCCGGAAGAATTGCGCCGGCTTATTGAAGACGAAAAGCCGGTCATTCCCAAGGACAGGCTTGGTTGCTTCATCGAAACGCATATCGAGCAGGCGCCAACATTGCTGAGAAGCGGCCATGCGCTGGGTCTGGTCACGGCTGTGCGTGGCACGCTCCGGTTTCCGAAGATGATGACGATTTTCGGCGAGGCGGCGCATACGGGCTCAACCCCGCAGGAAGACCGAAAAGACGCGCAATTGGCGGGGGCGGCGGTCGTCATGGCCTTTGAAAGAAAGTGTAAAAAAAATCAGGGAAAGCGGGCGGGACATCGTCTGGTCCGCGCCAATGGGAAACGTCCCGAATGGATCATCAACCAAGACAGGCGCGCAATATGATTTTCTTCTGGAAGTGAGAAGCACGGACCAGGCAGTCCTTCAGGAGATGCGGGGATGGTTCAACAGGTACGCCACGGCGATCGTGGAAAGGCGGGGACTGACAATCGGCGATAATTTCACGGATTTGGCGATCGGGCCGCCGGTTGAACTCGACAGTGAAATCAGAACTTCTTTGAAACAGCACGCAGGACAACTGAATATCAGCGCAACGGAGCTGCCCTCGGGGGCAGGGCATGACGCCATGCAGTTTCAGCGCGCAGGCGTCCCAAGCGGGATGATTTTCATTGCGCACGGCAATAACGGGATCAGTCATAACCCGGCGGAAATTCTTGGGCTGCGACCGGAGGATGATCCTTTTGCGCTAGATGCGCCGTATGCGCAAGCCGTGCGCCTGATTGCAAATAGCGCGGCGGGCGGTGAACAGGCGCGCTGCGCCCATTCGATGACAGGTTTTACCGACCATTTAAAAAACCATGGCGCGCGGGAATTTCACATTTAACCTGTTCGACTTTCGCAGGCTTTGTCCTAACTGAATTTTCAGGAGGGACGCCATGAAAATCGGGATCGTTGGAACGGGAAATGTCGGATCAGCCAGCGCCTACGCCTGCGTACTGCGCGGCGTGGGCACGGAATTAATTCTCTACGACAAATACCCGGAATTCGCCGAGGCGCAGGCCGAGGATATTCTGCACGCCACGCCTTTCGCTTATCCAGTGCCCGTGCGCGCGGGCGCGCTCGAAGAGCTGCGCGGCTGCGGCGTTATCGTGATCTCTGCGGGCGTCGGCCAGAAAGAGGGGGAATCCCGGCTTGATCTGTTAAAACGCAACGCCGAGGTTTTCCGTGAACTGATCCCGAAACTGCTGGACGCTTCGCCGGACTCGATTTTGATTGTGGCCTCCAACCCGGTCGACGTCATGACGCATATGGTCGCCAAGATCGCTGAAGAGTCCCACGGCATTTCGCAAAACAGGGTGATCGGCTCCGGCACGGTTTTGGATACGGCGCGGTTTCGGGCGATGCTGGGCGCGCATCTTGGAGTCTCCAGCCACAGCGTTCATGGCTATGTTCTGGGCGAGCATGGGGATTCCGAAGTCCTGCAATGGTCCGGCACGACGGTCGGCAATACGCCGCTGGCCGATTTCGCCGCGCAGGTCGGCGCGCCGATCACGGAATCGGTGCGTGAAAGCATTGATAACTCGGTGCGCAACGCCGCCGCCCGCATCATCAAGGGCAAGGGCGCGACATGGTACGGCATCGGCGGCGGCATCGCCCGCATCGCACAGGCTGTCAATGACGACGAACACGCCGTAATTTCCTGTTCGTCGCCGACGTCACTGTGTCTGGGCATTGAGGACGTGAGTCTCTCGCTGCCGCGCATTGTTTCCTCGCAAGGCATCGAAAACGTCAGCCAACCGCCGCTCGATGAAAAGGAGCAGGCCGCCCTCAAACGCAGCGCCGAAATTTTGAAAGAGGCCACCAATGAAATCGGGTTTTAGGGTCTATTAAGTTCTTGTCATTATTATAATATCCTTGTACAAAATTTATTGCGTAAATTCATATGCGAGGGTGTCATGAAAATCGGCGTTGTTGGATGCGGTAACGTTGGCGCGACGAGCGCTTATGCCTGCGTGATGCGGGGCATTGGCTCAGAGCTTGTAATGGTCGACAAGGGCGTGGATTTCGCCCGCGCGCAAGCCCGCGATATTTTACACGCTACGCCCTTTACCTACCAGATTCCTGTACGCAGCGGCGACTACAAGGATCTCAAAGGCGCAAGGATCGTCATGATCGCCGCAGGAATCGCCAAGAAAGACCATGGCGAAACCCGTCTTGACCTCCTTAAACATAACCGCAAGATTTTCGAGGAAATCATTCCCAAGGTTCTGGCCGCCGCGCCGGACGCGATCCTTGTCATTGCCAGCAACCCTGTGGACGTGATGACGCATATCGCCGCGCAGATCGCGGAAGAGACCTGCGGCATGCCGCCGGGCCGAGTGATTGGCTCCGGGACGATTCTGGACACCGCGCGTTACCGTTCGCTTTTATCCGAATATCTAGGCATTTCCAGCCAGTCCGTGCAGGGCTATGTTCTGGGCGAGCATGGCGATTCGGAAGTGCTGATCTGGTCGAGCACGATGGTGGGCAACATGCATCTTCTCGATTTCGCGCGGCAGATTGACAAGCCTATCCCCGAGGATTTTCGTGAGACGGTCGACGATCAAGTTCGCAACGCCGCAGCGCATATCCTTCAGGGCAAGAACGCCACGTGGTTCGGCATTGGCGGCGCGATGGCGCGTCTGGCCGAAGCCATATGCGATGACCAGCACGTGATCCTGACCTGCTGTACGCGGATAGCGGAGGTGGAGGGCATTGACGACGTGTGCTTGTCGCTGCCCTGTGTCGTGTCGGCGGACGGCGTCGAGAAGATTTTTTATCCGGAAATGACGGACGAGGAACGCGCCGCTCTTAAAAAAAGCGCGGAGATATTAAAAAGCCATATTGAGCCGGTATCGTAACGAGGAAGCTATAACGTAATTGCGGGGGGCTTGATTAAGTGTGTATTGATGTGTATAATTATGTGTAGTTACAGATCTTATGAATAGCAAGCTTGTCATTAAAAAATTGCAGCAGGAGGGCTGGTTTAAGGTTGCGCATAAAGGGAGCCACGTACAGTTCAAACACGCTGAAAGGAGCGGGCGCGTAACGGTGCCGCATCCGAAAAAGGATTTGCCGCGCGGAACATTGGCAAGTATCGAAAGGCAGTCCGGAATTCGGTTTTATGGAGGTTGAAAGCATGGATTATGTTGCGGTTGTGCATAAAGAGCCTGAAAGCGATTACGGCGTCAGTTTTCCGGATTTTCCAGGCTGTATAACTGCTGGCGAAACGCTGGAAGAAGCCAGGAATTATGCCGTCGAAGCCCTGACGCTTCATGTTGCAGGCATGATTGAAGACGGAGAAGATTTGCCCGTTCCGACAAAACTGGACGATCTGGCTGAAGAGCTCAGTGGCGGCGCCGCGCTTATCGTATCAGTTAACCCGCCCGGCAAAACGGTTCGCGTTAACATCACGCTCAACGAGAGCGAGCTCGCCGCAATAGACCGGGCCGCTTCAAAAAGCGGCGAGTCACGTTCAGCCTATATGGTCGCCGCATCTTTGAAAGAGATGAAAAGTGGAATTTTCGGCCTTCCTTCTCGTGATTGACTTGACCTACAAAACCTCCAGCATCTCCGCCACCAGCGGATGGCGGACGATGTCGTCCTGCTTGAGGTAAATGACCCCGACGTTTTTAAGCGCTTCGAGTCTGCGGGCGATATCGGACAGGCCGGAGAGGCCGTCGAGCAGATCGCTCTGGTCCGGATCGCCCGTCACCACCATCGTCGAATGCCAGCCAAGGCGGGACATGAGCATTTTAAGCTGGCCATAGGTGCAGTTCTGCGCTTCGTCGATCACGACGAAGGCGTTGTTCAGCGTCCGCCCGCGCATGAAGCCGACAGGGGCGATTTCGATTGTGCCCTCGTCCATTAGCTGACGAACGCGCTTGCCGCCAACCCGGTCGCCGAGCGCGTCGTATAGCGGGCGCAGGTAAGGGGCCATTTTCTCATGCATGTCGCCGGGCAGGTATCCGAGCGATTCACCGGCCTCCATCGCGGGGCGGGAGAGAATAATGCGCTCGACCTCGCCCTTTTCCAGCGCGTCGATAGCGCTGGCGATGGCGAGATAAGTCTTGCCTGTTCCGGCCGGGCCAATGGCGAGAGTCAGGCTGTACTCTTCGATGGATTGCATCAGCCGCGCCTGTCCCTCAGAGCGCGGTTTTACGGTTTTCAGGTATTTCTGGTCGCGGCGCGCGTCGATTTCATCGGCGAGCGGATGCCAGCCGCGTTCTTCGAAAGAGGTGTGAATGACGTTGTTGGGGTCGTTTTTACGGCTCTGGTTTTTGCGGACTTTTTTAGGCATGGCGGGAGACTCCTGACGTTGGGAGTTGCGGGGAAAAAGCGGCAATGACGGTAAAAGGAAGAGAGTAAAAGGCCTTGTCTGGCGCGGCTGTTTCCTGTGCGCCGTAAACTTTCTTTTGATCTGGGCCTGTTCAGATGTCGCAAGGAGAACCCTTGGATAAGAAATTTACATTCACATCATATCAAAAACCGCAAGGGCTGTGGAAGTTAAATTCAAAATTTGTACATATTCTTTGCAAAAGCCAACGCGACCCTTCAAGGGGATTCAGGACTTGATCTGGAAACCAGTTTGGATTTTGTTTCTCCGGCGGGATTTCTCTTTTTAGGTTGAAATGCAAAGCCGTTTTCTATAATTTCCAGATTCATTTGCCAGGGGAAAAATTATTCAATGGCCGGAAACGTCGATTATTCTCTTGTCGGTAAGCTTTCGCTCGATTCGGCGTGGACCGAGATTGAGCCGCTTCTGATGAATGCGGCCATGTCTTCCGGTTCGGCAGCCAGCGAGCAGGATTTTTTCAGTCGACTTGCCCCCGAAATTCGGCGGGAATTCAAGCTCTTCATGGAAAACAGCGTTCATGTTCTGAATTCAAGGACGCTGGGCGATGAACCCAACATTGCCGTAGCAATCTGTCATGACGCGCCGTTTATCGGCGATCAAAAACAAGGCGAGCCTGTTCAGTCTTATGAGCCGTCTTACAGGCTGTATCAGTTTGACGGGCGCGGCGGCGTTTTCGCGCTCGATATTCCCCGCGTTCCGGACGTCGCTTTTTTCACGCATAACAGCAAGCTGAAAAAAGCCTGGCAGAACCCTGAGCAACGCACGCAACTGCTTTCCGAGCAAAACGAACTGGCCGCGCCGCAGGCCCGCCTGCAAAAGATTATCCGGCTGATGCGCGAGAGAGACTGGCGTTACAAATTATACAGAGAGCAAGGCGTTACGTCGTCATATGATCTCCGCCCGGTTGCAAAGGACGCGGCGCTTGACGATTTGACGGGCCCCGCGCGCATGCAATGCGCCGCATGGCTTATGATGGAGGCGATCCGCGGAGGTAAGGGCGTCAGCGGCATTGAGGACCTTAACCCCCGCGAGACGCAAGTAAGGATCGCCGAGGCGATGGCCCCGGCCATGCATGCGCGAATAAAGCCGGCGCTCAATCAATTCCGCGCGCAGCTCGATCAGGAGACGCTGACTCTCATGGCAAATCTGCCGGAAGAAGCGCACCGGGATTTGTACGCGTTTCTCAGTCCTGTGAAAAAAACAACCGAGAAGAAAAGAAAGAAAGACCGGGATTTACCGCCGGTTCAGGACGCGGCGGAAAAACCGTATAGACATGCCCTGATCGAGACTTATCCGTTTCTCGCAGCTCATCCAAATTTGGGAGACCGCGCGCAGTCGGGCCGGCTTGCGCAAGGCGAGAGTTTCCGCTCCGCATACGGGACAAGCGAAGAGCGGATGTGCCTGCAGTTTTTGACCGGAACGTATTACGGGCGGCTGCAGCTGCGGCACGGATTGGACTATATGAGCGCGCATCCGGAACAAAGCGTTGCGGAAGCTATCGAGGAAGTTGACAGGGCAATCAAGAATAAAGAGCCTGTGCAACCCGCCCTGCCGAGCTCCTTAAAAGCGCTGGCCAAACTCGAGAGGCTTCAGCCCGTGCTCGATCACCTCAAAGGAAAATCGAGCAGGGAAATCGGCGCGGAGAATCTCGCCTCGCTTGGCGCGTTGATCGACCCCCTGACGCGGCTGGCGGCGCGCGGTCTGCCGCTTCCCGAGACGCCGGAGGACTGGACAAATGTCCGGCGCATCACGGAATGCGCGGAGTATCTCAAAGACCTCGGGGTGTTATGCGATGACGCGTTTGAGCAAATACTGGATACTGGCGCGGATATCAGGTCTGTGGCCGAAGGATGGGATCTTTCTGAGGGGCCGCGTAAATCCAGCGCCGTTAATGCCCTGACTGACCTGCATTTTATGGCCGGGACGGAAATGATGCTTGTCCTCTATGATCGGATGGAACGCGCGCGCCAACTGTGCATCAACGATCTTGAAGAACAAATTGCAAAAACACGCGCGAGAAATGTGCACGAGCTGAAAAACCAGCTCAGGACCAACAGAAGAGGCCTCGGTGACCTCAACCCCGAAGAAATAGATCAGTTTTGCAGACCGGGCTCGATTTTCACTCGCGACCGGCGCGGCCAGCGCGACCCTATGCCCGCTCACGTGCTCAGGAAAATCAGGGATGACGGACAAGCGGCGCGCCTCGCGCAATACATGCTGCGCGGAGTCCCTTTGGAACAACAGCTTGAGAACGCGCGGCGGCTGGTTGCGGAAAAGGCGTCTGTCATTAAAAAGCGTAAGCTTTACGCGCTGGAAGCCGCTGTACGAAATCATGCAAGTGAATTCCAATGGCGCGCGCTTCCGCTTGCTCTCAATGTGATCTATTCGGGCGAAAAAGAAGAACAACTTTTGCCTTCTGAGCTTGCGGGCAAGTGGAGATTTGAGCCTTTGACTCACTGGGGTGATATCCTCGACTATGCCGCTGAAGTTGGCATGAGATCGCAGCTTGCGAGCAGGCATTTCACTGAACGCGCGCATTACATGCGCCTGGAAAATCAGGACGCGTGGAAAACATGGGCGCTTGCCGTCTTTAAAGAGGCTCAGGGGGATGGCGAGCCGATGCGGCTTGAGTTTATAGAATATGCCGTTGCCGAGCCGGAGATAGATGACGATGAAAGATGCGAGCACGTCAAAAATATAGCTACCCAAAAACTGATGAGCGTCGCCAACGCCTATAAGGATTGGTTTAATGGAATCGGCGCTTCACAAGCGCCCTACCGCGACAGGGATTACGAACTACTGGAGCGCGCAAATAAGAAAACCGGCTTTGCGGGCCGGGTCGGCCATAAACCGGGCAACCCGCGAGAGAACGGGCAGTTCTTAAAGCTGATCGCTTCCTATCTTGGCGACATAGATATGGAGCGTAACAACAGGGGCATCATGGAGAACGCGGCTCTGGTCGCAGCGGTCGACAGGATCATTACGCATTTCGTTCCCGCTTACGCACAGCATTGCGGCGTACGCGAGATCAAGCCCGCCCCGGCGGAGCCTGTTCGGAAGACCCCCGGCATATATGGGTTGCCAGATCACAACTATGGCTAAGGTCATAACGCGTAACTTCAGCCGAAACTGCGCCGGGCTTCCGCAACGCGCCCCAGCGCCGTGACCCAGCACATCGCGCCGAAGATATAAGCAATCCATACGAAATAATCCGGAAAAACGCAGATCAGGACGAGCGCGATAATCGTTTCCGTGCCCTCGGTGAGTCCGCCCATATGATAGAACCCTTTTTTCCCGCGTTCTTCCGTCTCTATCCCGCGTTTGGCGGCGATGATGCTATAGGCGAGAAACGCGCTCGCCGTGCCGATAAAGCTGAAAATCAGGAACGCCGCGGGCAGCGCGTCTCCCGGTCTGCCGAGCGCGAAGAAAAACGGAACGCCCGCGTAAAATATAAAATCCGTCACGATATCCAGAAACGCGCCGAAATCGGTCCCGCCCTGCTTTGACGCCCTAGCCACCGCGCCGTCCAACCCGTCGCATATGCGATTGAGCGCGATCATCGCAACAGCGGCTACGTATAACTCCAGGGCCAGCAGGGGAAATGATAATAGTCCGAGCGCAAAGCCAGCGAGCGTGACGGCATTTGCGCTTACGCCCCTGGCGGCCAGAAAACGCCCCTTCCTGTCCAGTGGCGCGTTAATAAGAGGTCTGAGGTAGCTGTCTAGCATTAAACTGTCTCCATGGAATAAAAACTTATTGCATTAAAGCGGACAGTAAACTAATTAATAGAGTGTCCACTAATATGAAAAAACAAAACAGGGAAGACTAAACTGCCGTGAATGTAAAAGAGTTGCTGAGACTTAAAGCTGATCCTAAGGCAGCTGGATCCTATATAACAAACAATGGATTTGTTCATTTCACAAATGCCGATAGATTGACGTTTGAATTTGGCCGGGCATCACTGTGGGAGCCGGAAAAAAAAGACTTTGGCTTTGTCTATTCGGGCCCGTTTCTGGTTGGCCCGCCAAAAGAGACCCATGCTTTTTCATCTCAGGAACTCACCCGCATGGGCAGCATCGGCATTTACAGGCGGCCCGAGGATAAAAATTTCGATGCCTATGATCCTGCAATGTTCGGCTTTCTCGGGCTGAAAGACGCGCTTGCGCAGGCGGCCGCGCGACAGTCGATGACATGGGGCTGGTCGGAGCTTGGCGCAGCTGACGTCAAAAGCCTTATACGCCAGTCTCATGAAAAATGGCTCAGTGAAAAACCACATGTTAAGAGCATAATGCCTGGCTAGCGTTCTACCGCGCCAGTAAAACCAGGTAATAATGATATGTGCCGGCGGGCGGGGTGTTCGCTCCACTGCCTTCGAAACAGCCGCTGCGCGTGTTTTTGTATATTGCGGCGCTGTCGCCGATTTCCGCTGAATCAAGGTAGTCTCCGGTAAAGCGGGCTATCGCGGGCGTTGCGTGCCACGCCCCCGCGCCTTCCTGAAGCGGCGCGCCGGATGGATTGTTGAGATCGAGCTTTTTATTCAGTTCCTCGCATATGTTTTGTCTGATATAGGGCATGATCAAAAGCAGCTCTTCAGATCCTGTGTCCCCGTCAGCCTCGCAATCATCGCCGCCACTGCCGACTCCGGAGATACAGGCTGTACCGGTTATCAGCCAGCCGCCGTAGTGATCCTTCGCCTCGTGGGACGCGTCCAGCCATTGCGGATTCGGCTTCGAATAGTTCACGCCGCCGCCATTAAGCGAGAAAACCTTGCAATATTCGCTTGTACAGTCCGCGTTCGCGTATCCTGTCAGGATGTTATTTTCAAAGCTGAGCTCCGTATCCTCGATGCCGTCGATTTTTAATGTCTGTACGGCGCGGCGTATGGCCGAGGAAAATTGCAGTATCTCCGTCGCATGGTTCTTGGCCAGTTCCTGCGCCATGACTTCGGGATTGCCGCTGCGCATGTTTTCCGCCACCACGTAGCTCAACGAGGCGAACAGGGCCACAGCCACCAGAAGCCAGACCATAACGCTGCCGCTTTCGAAGTTTTGTATATTTGACCTGTATATTCGCATGCGAAAAACTTATTATAAAACTCATGACACTTTTGGGATTCTAGAGCATGAGCGATGAAGACACAATTTCGATTTTAATTGCCGAGGACAATGACGTCAGCCGCGAAATGATGGCGCGGGTCATCCGGATGCAAGGCGCATTCCGGGTTTACGAGGCGGAGAACGGTTCTACTGCCTTGAATATCGTCAAATCGGTTAAAATTCATCTTGCGATTGTAGACCAGATGATGGACCCCGTCGGCGGTTTTCAATTCGCGCAAAGCGTCGTCGCCGGAAACATGGAAATCCCGATCATTATGGTGACGGCGCATGACGCTTCGGACGTCCTGATAGAAGCCTCTAAATATGGCATACAGCGCGTGATTCAAAAACCCATTGCGCCCGTGAAACTTGTTGATTCGGTCAACAGGCTTCTGGCGCAACGCGGGCTTGATCCCAAGCCGATCGCTACGTATACGCTGGATACGAAATATCAGCCAGAGGATATCATGCGCAAAGTTCTCGAACTGGCGGCGCAAAATAAAAAATACGGCAAGGGCGGACCTTTCGGCGCCATAGTATCGGATGTCGACGGAAAGATACTCGGGGAAGGAACAAGCGGCGCGATTGGCCGCAGCGACCCGGTCGCTCATGCCGAAGTCATGGCCATTCGCCAGGCGTCCGAAAAGCTCGGGCGGACGGATTTGTCCGATTGCCTGATCTACTGCAGCGGCGAGCCGACGAAAATTGGCAAGGCCTTGATCGCAAGCGTAGGCATTGGCAAGGTTTTTTATGGACTTAGGCGGGAAGAAATGGAATCTTTTCTCGGCAAGACGAAGCCGGAACCGGATATAGAGTATGTGCGCCTTTGTTCCGAAGACGCGTTTGCCATGATGGAAACGGCTATGGCTGATAAAAAAGAGACGAAGATAGAATAATGAAGTT
>CAZCIB010000055.1:0-13221 GCA_964498755.1 uncultured Pseudobdellovibrionaceae bacterium
ATCCCCAGGAAATCGTTGATATGCGGCGCTTTGTGAAAGGGAGTCGGGTACTGTGATGTTTTCCTTTAACGAATTAATTGCGGGTCGAATTCAACGGTGGTTTTGACGCGATAACCAATTAGTCCTGATCCATAACCTTTCAAAGAGTCCTCAATCATGGCAAAAGCCTCTGCCCTTCTGGCCTTCAGGCTTTCGGGGATTTTTACGGAAGCGATAAACCAGTCAACGGCTATTGGCGTTTTACCGTTTTCGCCACCATACTTGGTTTTATCCTTCGCGCGGAACCCGATTGTGCCTTCACTCCATTGAATCTCCCAGTCTGAGAAACCGGAAGTAAAACCCTGAATGCCTCTCAGAACGGCATTTCTTTCTGGATCTATAACCTTGTTGGTCTTCTCATCACGTAAAAAAGCCATATTCGCCTCCCTTTCCACTCTAGTCATTGCTTGCCGCTACTTTCTCGGCGACCTTCCCCATAACCCAATATCCAATCCCCATCAGCACATAATAAACCAGCGTCCCGATAATCACCGCCACGCCGAACAGGATCGGGGTCAGCTTATCGACGACTTCAGAAAACGCAGCGGCGGGGTCTTCGCCCTCCAGCGTCAACAGCATCCATGCCGCGGCAAGGGAAATCAACACGGAAGAGAAAAGGCTACCCCATGTCAGCTTGCGCCGCTCTGATCTATCCGGCGCGCGCCCGTACGCCTTTGTGTAGGAAATGGATGTGACCGCGATGGCAGCGGCAAACATGCCCATATTCACCCCGCCCTCAGGCTCTATGCCAAACCGGTCCGAGGCCTCGTTCACAAGCCTGATCGCCAGCACATGGGACAGCGCAAACACGCCTGTATATCTGACAAAATTGAGATTTTCGTCCGGTCTGGACTGTCTCGGCGGGGTTCCGCCATTTATTACGGTTGATTTCAAATTTATATCCCTTAACGATCACTTGCGCGGACATGCCGCATAATTTTTTCAAATTCGCTTATTCCATATTACGCCCGGGCGTGAAAGCGAAGTAAAATACAACTGGTTCCAGTGCGACATTATGTCGCACCCCGCGCATTCAATTCTGACCCATAAATCCGCCCGCGCAAGCAAAAACGCCCTTCTGACGCGCTCTTTCAACCCTGACGCTCATAAGAAACCATACTTCAAACCCTGACCTCAAATCCGTTTGGGGATTTGGCCGGGTTCTCCGGCCTGCGCGGTATAGGAGACGGGTCTGAAAAGATGCGCGCCTTTATGCCCGTCCCGCAAACAGGGCAATGGGTCCGTTTTGTATGCAAAAGAGCGGTTCAATCCCGGCCTTCGTTGCCGTGCGCCTGACGGTAGGCGGAGAAAACTTGTAGGAGTTATTGGTAATAAACCGTCGCCATGCCGGTATCTTGATTGTCATGCCGGCGATATTGACCTGCTGATCGAAGAGCGGGTAAACCGTGTGCGCGCACTGTCCCACTTCGGCAAACCAGACAGGCTCGTGGCGCCATATGCGCGGATCAAAGTTGCCTGTCACAATCCCGTCGCGTTTGAGACGGTAAAGGGTACTGAGAATCTGCGCACGAAGGGAGAGCTCGCTGTAAGACTCAATGATTTTCTGGCCATCACGCTCCGTATCGTAGCAGACCAGAAGCAAATCATCTTTATCCATACCTTTGCGAAAGTTCTCCAAAATGCTTGCGAGTCTTACGGAGGCATCCTCATTTGCGCTTCCTTCAATATTTCCAAGAGAACTGCCCCACATGACGATGGCGCTTTTCCCGCTCCAGGATTTGCGGAAATCTGAAGCCATGAAGTTTGCTTGCACGGCCTGAGCTTCGACGTTTAAAAATCCGGCAACGTTCTGGCTTGCATTTTGCGCTTGTTCGAACGCCGCATCGACGGCCACATATTGACGTAATGATTTGCAAGACAGGAGAAAGGGCAAGGTTTTCCTTGTAATAGCGTCAAAGCTTCCCGGCCCGAGTTCAACGACTGTTTCTATGTCCGAAAGCGTATCGATCAACAAAGGCTGATTGACCGCCCAGCCGATAGCCTGAATATCAGCATCTGTGAGGTAATAGCGGCCGGGCTTGCCCACGAGATCAGCCCAGTGATCGCCCCCCCCGCCGGATCGCCTTTAAACAGCGAAGGGCCATACTCCCAGCATTCCATATGCCCTTGTCTTCTGTAGCAGAACAGATCAAGGGCATCTCCGCTTATAGCTTCGCGTATATTCTCTGCATAAAGGGGGGATTCTTTTATGTTGTGATTTATCATCTGCAAGCCAGTGGTATGATCATGCCCAGATCACGTGCGTAGCTGGGCACTTGCTGATCGTTGGCGGGAACGGACCGTCCCAGCTTTTCGACATGGACCATTTTGACTTCGTGCAGGTCGATTGGCCGGACTTTGGGGATGGAGAGATCGATGTCCGGATTCAGATTTTCACGCTGAAACAAATCGTGCTGTGTGACGGCCAGCCCCAGATAAATCTCCTCCAGACCGAATTGCTGCCACATGAGCGAACGCATGGCGTATTCGTCGCACAAATAATCCAGCGCACTTTCCTTGATCGCCCAGGGCTCGATAATGACGCCGTCTCTGGCCTTACGGCGCGCGCGGCTTTCGATATCCAGATTGAGGGAATAGTCGAACCATTCCGTGACGGGATTGCCGCCGCGATCATAGATATCGTGGATCAAAGCTATTCTTTGTTCATAAGTGTCGTCGGCGACGATTTCACCCATCGGGATAATTTCACATCGGCCTTTCATATATTCGTCTATGGCTGGTTGATGGGCCTCCACCCAACGCTCCCCGCGATAGCGCGCAAAAGCATGAGCTTCGTTTTTGGGAACCAGACGCTTAAGATTGTGATATCCGAGGTCTCCTGCCTCAATAATGTACAGCCGATCCAGTTTTGCGCCAGCCGCTTCCATGATCGCCCGAAAACGCCGCCCTTCCTGATCGGGGTTTCCGGGGCATACCGTCATTAAAGCATCACGCCGCCCATCGCTCGGCATGTCGAATTCCGCGTAACCGCGCCAGTTTCTACGTGCCATTCAGCGCCTTCCCTTCTTTCCACCAATATTCGAACTGATCTCTAAACACCTTTGCGAGGCTCTCGCTCACGATGACCAACGCTTTTCCTTCTATAAAAAAGGCGACTTTGTTGAGATAAATGATCATGACCTCAGATGAGGTAAAGTATCCTGCGGGAATCTGCCGATAATCCTTTGGGTCACCGGAAATAAAGCTGTTTTCTTCAGAGATTGTGAGGCGTTCGCGGATACCGGCCCGGCGCATTTGACTCACTTCTTCGACGACTTCGGGACTGGACCTGCGGTCATCGACACAGTGCTTTAGAACCTCACCGCCCTCTGGCATTGAGCGGCTAATATCATCGAGAAGATCCATATATGAATCGAGCAGGTAGGATGACACCCTTCTAGGCACAACGCCGCCATCTGGAAAATCAACGCCTTCAGCTGAAAAAGCTAAATGTATGCTTTTTAACAATTCCAAAGATCCCGCCGAACGTCCGTTTTCAATCGCTGAAATCGTGGTCGGCGCGCCGCCGACTTTTTCGGCGAGAGTGGCAATCGTCCAGTCGAGAAGCGCGCGTGCGGCCCTGATCTGCGCAGGAGCAATTAACATAACTTTACTTTTCTGCAAGTTTCACTTTGTACTTTCTGTAAGCTAGCATGTAAAGCGTAGAAAACGCAACTATATTGTAGAAATTATTTGACTTGTTTCCAGAATGTTGTTATTTATGCAACCAGATTGCTTTTTGTAGCAGCAATCAAACAAAAAAACAAAATGGGGTTAAACATGAATACGAATATAATGCGCCAAAACGGTGATAGCGCGCTCGACTGCGTCTTCGTTCACCGTATCGCCGTCTTTACTGACAAGGAACTGGAAGAATACGCGCTCTTGCTTCGGGAAGAGGCCGACCGGCTTTTGTCTTCTCTGAATGAAAAGGCTGTGGCCAACGATCCGGAACATATGGTTCGGGAAGCATTTCAGGATAATCTTGAGATCCGTTACGGCGCAGGGTTTTCACAGTGGATGGCCGACCAGCTTGCCAGAGAAGGCTGAGTCTCCTCTAACTCAACAAAAAAACAGGGGTAGAGAAATGACAGAGCAAACAAAGGCGCTGCTGGAGCGGCGCTGGCGCGAGATACAAAAAAGCCACGACCATTTTCAGGCGGGCATTGCGCTGCTTGAAAAGGCCGAGATGGATCTCGAAAACGCCATTGACATGGAAAGCGGCGCGCTTCCCGAGGCTGACAAGCTTGCTTTCGGCGCATGCGGGCATGAAGAGAAAACGCCGGAACGAGGGTCAGCCAAATGAACGCCATAACAACTGACGAAGAGTTTGACCGCGGGCAAGGCTTGAGGCTTATGCAGCTCCGTCTGGGGCGGAAGATGTCGCGCGAACAGCTTGGTTTTCTGATCGGGGTCCGCGGGCAGCAGATCCAGAAATACGAGACAGGAGAAAACCGCATGACCGGCGCAAGGATTGCAGCCTGCGCTCGCGCTTTAAACGCGCCGGTCGGCTTTCGCCCGCCTGGCTCCGGCAGCGATACGCGGCGGCGACGCTTCTGCGCGATCTCATGCCCCGGCTCGTGTGCGCCCACTGCGGCAACCGCGAGAACAACACGTGGGAGGCGCTGCGCCAGCCGCGAGATTGAGCGGGCGGTTTTGGACCGGGGTTTTGGCACGCTGAAGGGTGCGGATTCCGGTCACGAGGCCGGGCGCGCCAAAAAGGACCCTTTTTGAGCGCATCGCCGCGACTGCAACAAAAACAAAGAAATCAATACAGATTTAACCGTTTGTGCGGTATTCTATACCTTTGGAGATAATAACAACCGTTCCGCCATGCGCCTTTTTATTTTCTTCGTTTTTGCCCTTGTCCTGGCCGCGCCGGTTGCGAAAGCGCAGGATATTACGACGGGGCTCGCGCATCACTGGAAGCTCGACGAGACAACGGGCAACACGGTTGTGGACTCCGTCGGCGGCGTCGACGGATCATTCTATATCCACAACGGCCCGCCCAGCCCGGATATCGTTGCTACGGGCGGCATCGACGGCATGGCCGTTCAGCTCGTTGAGGGGAATATGTCATCCGTCACCATCCCGGACGGTCCGCATTTCGATTTTGGCGCGAATTCTTTTACCGTTTCTCTCTGGGCGAAAAAGCAGGGGCCGTCGACAAGTCATCGCGACTGCATTTTATGCACAGACGGTAGTGGTAACTCTGGCAGTACGGGCCTTGAGATCTTTTCTAGCGCTAATCCTGATGATTCTGGCGAAAACGTCTATATATTGGATGATGCTGATGTAGACCCGCGCATTAACCTCAACAACGAACAGATGTTACATCCCTGGAATCAATGGAAACATTTTGTGTTAGTTGTTGACAGAAGCGGTGACATTGCAACCTTTTACACCGATGGCGCATACTCTAATCAAACCTCAATTTCAGGAGCCGGAAATATAGATTTTTGGCGCCACCTGAACCTTGGCGCTCGCGACTACGACAACGACAACTGGTTCCACGGCCTCTTCGACGATGTCCGCATCTATAACCGTGCGCTGACGCCCGAAGACGTGCAGGCGCTGTATCAGGAACACATCTGTCTGAACCCCAAGGGCTTTCAGGCGCAGATGCGCTTCAACGCCGCCGCCGCCGTCATGGAATACTGCGACGGCGATCAATGGGTCGCGATGGGGCCGAAGGAACAAACGGCCTGGAAGCAGCTCGATACGGGTGGATGGGCCGGCTGCGCCGTCAGTCATAGTGGCCGTCTTGAGTGCTGGGGTGGCGTTAATCAGCACACGGAAGCCGTCACGAACGTCCCTACGGGTAAACGTTATCAGAAGGTGGCATTAGGGTATTCTTACGGCTGCGCGCTCGGCTATGACGGCAGCATTGACTGCTGGACCTCGGACCTGAGCGCAGACGTTGTCGTCAATGCGCCGTCCGGCGTCGGCTACACCGATATCGCCGCTGTCGAGGGTTCCGCGACAGCGTGCGCCATTAGCGCAGGCGGCGCTTTGGAATGCTGGGGCAGTGACGAGTACAACGTGATTACCAATCTTCCGGCAGGCGCCGATTTTCAGAGCGTTCACGGCGGATGGCGGGGATTCTGCGCTGTGCGCACGGATAATACGATGCATTGCTGGTCCGGGTGGGTGACGGACGCTGGCGATTATCCCGATCCCAAATACGTCCAGGGCGTCACTCATCATGGCTGGAATTGCGCGGTTTTGACCGATGGGTCGGTTGAATGCTGGGGCAACGCCGGTGAACCGGAAGTGGACGACGCGCCTTCCGGCAACAGCTTTACGTATATTGAATCCGGCGGCCGGTCTGCCGACACGACATGCGCCATTACAAAAGACAACGTCGGTATATGCTGGGGTAAGCAAATTGGCGCGAACGCGATCGGGAACTCCCCCTATGCCGACGTTGTCGATGTCGCCGTGTATAGCGAGGGCGCCTGTTTCATCCGCACAAACGGAACCATCTTCTGTTCGGGCAGCAATTATTCGGGCATGAAGCAATATCCCGGCCGGCCCCCCGACTGTCCGGATATTGGCGACGTATGCGCGGACGGGAGCGTCTTCGCGGGCTTCACCCCCGACGGCAATGTGTAGATGTTCACCACGCCTGCGGACGCGGGAAATTTTGACTGGGCTGACGGAGTCGCCACATCCGCGCATATGAGCACGACAAACACCACAGACGACAATTCGGGTCTTGGTAATTCCAGGACGCTAAATCTCTCTGACTCCAATAGCAATGTGGTCGGCGTTCAGCCTCATCTGGCCGCGCAGGAATGCGCGGAGCTGACTGATCACAATCGCTCGGATTGGCACCTGCCAGCGATTAATGAACTGCAGATTCTGTATGATAACCGGGGGGCGATTGGCGGATTTGTTACGAATAACTATTGGTCATCGACTGAAACGTCACGAACGACCGCGCACTCTCTGAATTTTAATAGCGGCGACGTACAAAGCAATACGAAAGCATTTGATTTACCTGTCCGCTGCGTGCGGAAGAGTAATTCCACGCTCGACCGCGGGCTGGTGGGGTATTGGACGTTTGACGATATCGACGGCACGACCGTCCCCGACAATTCCGGCAACGGCAATGACGGGACGATGGTGAACGAGCCCGAACGCGTTGATGGCGTCATTGGCGGCGGCATGACCTTTAGGGACGGGCCGGATGCGGATGACGCGCCCTACGTAGATATTGGAGATCAGAGCAGTCTGGATATCACCGGTGACATTTCGATTGCGGCTTGGATCAATATTCCAGGCGCAGGAGGAAGGACAATTTTTAGTAAATGGGAACACAGCCCCAAGAATATCGGGTATTTTTTATTTCAAGAGAGTACGAGATTAGCATTTCAAATAAATGGATTAGGCGGCGCACGGGTTTCTGTGGCATCTGCGCCTTATTGGAATAAATGGACCCATATTGTTGCGGTAAAAGAAGGGACGGAACCCATGAGGCTCTATCTGGACGGGAAAGAGCCCTCCTCTTATTCCGAGCAGGGTGTCGGCGCGCCGATTGTCGCTCCAACAGGGCAGTCAGCGCAAATCGGTCATCGGGATGACAATCAGCATGACAGTTGGGTGCTTGATGGTTCTGTTGACGAAGTCCGCATCTACAACCGCGCGCTCGCCCCTTCCGAAATCAGCATGCTCTACAAGATGGGCCGCACCGAACCGGCGTGCAGCCAGCCTGACGGGAAGCTCGGCGATCTCGCCTATCACGGCGACGCTTTCGTGATGATGTACTGCAACGGCCATGAGTGGGTCGCCATGGGGCCAGTACCCGGCTCCGGCGCCGGCGAATGCAGCCAGCCGGACAGCGCGGTCGTCGGCAAGATGGCCTACCACGCCGACGACAACGTCATGATGTACTGCGACGGCGCGATCTGGCGGGCTATCGGCAAGCTGCCCGCCCCCTGACCGCGCCAAAATGGTTCCCTTTTGAGCGGTCCCTCGTCCCCCGGCGAGCCTGCTATCATCCCGGCATGACCGCCGCCTCGAAACCGCTGAAGCCTTCGCCCCGGATCGTGCGGAACAGCGCGCGCTATCACAAAACCGCTAAGAATTTTGTAACGGTTCTCGGGATATAGTAGGGTGGATCTATAACAACGCCAGAGCTGGAAAATGTGGGAACCAAGCGAGGCCTTAAAAGAAGTTTGCGGGAATATTGCGGCCCTGAAGAGCGATCTTCGGGACATCTTAGATACGCAAGACACATTTAGATTTAGCGATCAGAACGATCTGTCTGGCGATGACCGCAAAAACCTTGAAGATGAGATCATCGAAACCCGCAAAGCGCTCACGCATGAGGTTGGACGCATTGGCCTGTCACAGGATGGATATATCCGGCCCGTCGAAAAAATAATCGGCGAAACGATCATAGAATTTGGCGATCAATTCGAAGTGCCGGAGCTGAGCGAAAAATGGTCTGATCTATCCCTGGATGCAAAACAGGACGTATTAAATTCGCTTGCCGGAATTCTGCATAAAAAAACGCAGGCGCACGCGGGCATCGCTTTCCCTGCGCCGCAGATATCGCATTTCTCCGAAGAGATCAAAGAAGACGCGCATAACAATGAGGCCCTGTGCTTGGCGGACCCGTCCCAGAGCCCGGAGACGTTCAGGCTCGGCGTCAATTTGCATCCGACTTGCGCGTTAAGCGATGAAATGCCTTTGTGTCTGGCCTCATTTGCGCATGAATATCTGCATATTCTTAACACGGTTCTTGAGCATGCGGCCCTGCAGGGCTCCATTGAGGAAGCGCACCCGCTTTATAACGATGCGAATAAATTACTGTATATTAAACAGAATGACGCAGACGTCGAGCCTGTGTTATGCGAAGCCGCTTACAGGAATCAGGTCTCGGAGCGTTATGCGTTTCAGATTACGGAGCATATGCGCGCGAAGCTGAGTGAAATGGCGGGCACAGCCGCGCCTGCGACGCCGGCTCCGGGCGATCCCGAACCGACCTGATCACCCTTTCGTCAGCTGCAAAAACACGTCTTCCAGATCGCTTTCGTCCGTGGAGATATCGGCAATGCCGTAGCCTTCTTTCTGGATGGCCTCGATGAACATTCCGGCCTGCTGCTCGCCGGGGGAATAGCGGAATACAAGCGTACGCCGCCCCTCTTTTTCCGCGCCGAGTTTTTGTAAAGACTCCGGCACGGTTTCAAAAACCCGGTCGAGACGGAAACGGATTTCCTTGTTATCGATGCGCGCGAGAATTTCTTCCTTGTCTTCGCAGGCGACGATTTCCCCGTGATTGATAATCGCGATCCGGTCGCAGAGCTGCTCGGCCTCCTCAAGGTAATGCGTGGTCAGAAGCACGGTCATGCCCTGCTTGTTGAGATGCCGCACGTTTTCCCAGAGCTGCTGGCGCAGTTCGACGTCAACGCCGGCCGTGGGCTCGTCCAGCACAAGCACCGGCGGATTGTGCACCATGGCCTTGGCCACCATTAAACGCCGCCGCATCCCGCCAGAAAGCGCGCGGGTATAGGCGTCGGCCTTGTCTTCCAGAC
This sequence comes from uncultured Pseudobdellovibrionaceae bacterium, assembly GCA_964498755.1. GTDB lineage: Bacteria > Pseudomonadota > Alphaproteobacteria > Micavibrionales > Micavibrionaceae > RZZS01. Next base: position 9,582 of record CAZCIB010000055.1, read on the forward strand.
CGACGAGCTTGAGCATTTCGTCCGTCCGGCGCTCGGATTTCGGTACGCCGTACAAACCGGCCTGAATGTCGAGGAGCTGTTTGGGCGTAAAGAACGGATCGTAATTGATTTCCTGCGGCACGACGCCGATCGCGCTTTTGGCGTTGCGCGGGTCCTTATCAATGTCGATGTCCCAGATTTTGACGCTGCCCGAGCTCTTCATCACCAGCCCGGCCATGATGTTGATAATCGTGGACTTGCCCGCCCCGTTCGGCCCGAGCAGCCCGAAAATCGAGCCTTTCGGAATGTCGAGCGAGACGTCCCGAAGCGCCGTTTTCGTCGGGGATTTTTTGGAGCCTTTGTAGGTTTTGTTCAGATCACGGATTTCAACGGCGTTGGTCATGCTGTTGATATAGATGAAACAAACCTGAAAACCAGTCAGCAGGCATCAAGGCGCGGGTGCGGCGGCTCGTAGAGATGCAGATTATCAGCGTTTTCGCGCCCCAGAACATCACAAGTATTCCCGTTCCATGCCAGGACAAGAGCGTTCGCGCCATTCATCACAAGCCAGTCCGCTTTCTCGATCGCTCGGCCTTGGGCAGCGTCGTCAAAACAGCATCTGATCGTGTCTTGATAGCCGAGCGCATCAGTCTTGTGGCCGGAAATGTGAAATGCAGGCTTCTCACGCGATATAAGATGTTCAACGTTTCCTGCAGGACCTATAACAGCAGAGCCACGCTCAAAGACAAGGCCGATTTCCCCGTCCGCAAGATCAAAGTCTTCAAATGAGGGCTCGCCGGTTACAATCTGTCCATCAGGCCTGTGCCGAACATGCGTCGCCTCGGGCAAACGCGATACGTCGTCAGCGCGCTGCGGAACGACAAAAGGGGGATGAAACGGATTCCATGACGTGGTGTAGTTGTCCGGCTGTCCTTCTTTTAATCCGCCTCTCAGCTTGTGAACAAGCGTAACGGGCATGGTAACGGATTTAGGCTTTTGCATTTTATCTCCTCTATTACTTTCGTCCGCGGAGATAGCACGGAAGAGAACCTGATTTCAACACTTTTCGTATTATATCCTGTATTTACATTCCCCCTCAAACCCGAGATAATTTTCCAGCCCGTCGCCCGTCAGCCAGTCATGCGCTTTCTCGCTGTCTTTTAAGTACGCTTCCCAGAAGGCGAGCGAGACGATTTTTATAATATCGCGGTGGAGATTGATTTTCTCGTACGCCCCCAGTTTTCCGCGGCTTCCGGCGAAGACCATGTGATCGGCCCCGTCGAGCACAAGCAAATGCTGCTGAGGCCCGCCCGCGTTTTCAAAGATCGGCAGGCGGTATTCGTAGCCTTTGCCGCTGGTCGGCGAGACGTCTTCGGTTCCGGTCATGTAGAGCATCGGAATATTGATCGGCCCGTAGAGCTTTTCCGGGTCTTCTCCGGCGTTATAGGTCGGCGTCATGGAATAGGCGATGCCTGCTTTAATTCGTTCATCTTTCAATGAATACATCCGCCGCCCCTTGCCGAGCGTCTGTCCCGCCATGACCTGCGTCGTGCTTGCCCCGAAGGAATGCCCGGACATGCCGATGCGGCTCATGTCGATTTTGTCTTTATATTGCTCAAGGGTTTCAAGCGAATCGATAAAGGCGGGCGCGTCGCGGAACCTGTCGAGCGTTGTTTTGCGCGAGATTTTCGCCGCGCGGATATTATCCCAGGGGTGCCCCTCCTTGCCTTCCCAGAGTGAAGCGTCCGTGCCCTTATGCGTCAGGTTAAACACGGCGAAACCCTGCGCGGCGATAAAGCGCGCCAGAAACGCCGCGCCGTCGCGGCTGCCGCCCAGCCCGTGCGACCAGATAACGATGGGCAGTTTCTGATCCGTTTTCGGCAGATAGCTTTTATAGGGAATTTCGCGCCCAGCGCGCGCTTCGTCCGTAATGGCGCCGTAATCGATGCGGACCTGGAACGGCTCGTTTTCCGGGGAAACCTTATTACGCCAGTACAAGCGGGACATACTTAAGTTTACTCTATATTTTGAAAACTAGTCCTTCTTCCTGAACTGGTCGAGCGAGACGACTTCGCCGGTTTTGTCCTTGTCGTCCTTCTTTTTGCTTTCGCCGCCGCTTTCGCCCTCGATATCGATGTCGAGGTCGGACTCGTCGAACTCCTCGCCGATGGGCTGGAACTGAAGCGCGAAGTTCACGGACGGGTCGGCGAAAATGCTGACCGCCGCGAGAGGAATCACCAGACGTTCCTGCACATTGTTGAACGAAAGCGTGACGCTGAGCTTTTCGCTGTCGACGCTTAAATCGTAAAACTGGTACTGCAATACGATCGTCATCTCGCCGGGATAGCGCTCGCGCAGGTAATCCGGGATGTTTACGCCCGGATAATCGGTCAGGAACGTAATGTAAAAATGATGATCGCCGGGCAGGCCTTTTTCGACGACCTCCTGAACGGCTTGCCGCACGACGCCGCGCAGGGCGTTCTCAACCATTTTATCGTAGCGCAGAATTTCGTCGTTCGCGGTCATTTGGACTCCGGCCCTGCCCAGCAGGCAAATCATGTGTTCAGCACAGTTATACCTGACATAGCAAAGCACATGCAATCCGGTAAAGAGAAGAAAATACCCGTTTGCACAAGGAAGGAACGATTATCTTTTAATCAAACGTCAGAGAGCTCGCGCCGACAATGCCATCACGCCGAATTTTGCCGGCACGTTCCTCAACGGCTTTGATATCGGCTTCTCTTTCTTTGATGCCTGCTTGAACCATTTCACGGAGAGCTTCAATTTCCGGGCCTGACTTGCCCTCAAATCCCTGCAGAACTGCCTCAAGAGCCTTAGGATCAAAATGCTTGTGCGCCAATTCCGTAATAGAAACTGCCGTTTCCCCATCAACATCGACAGGGGTCACGTTTCCTTCGCCGTCTAACGTAACCACAACCTTATCAAGCTCCTCGCCACAGCTTCTTCGGTTGAAAAAACCTGTCCAGAAATCCCGCCTTTGTTCTTCTGCCGGATCATTAATTCGCTCCTCGAGCATTGCGCATGGCTCACTTAGGGGGACATCTCCATTGGCAATGCCCACCAATTTTTGTAGATCTCCTGCATCGCTGTCCATTATCCACTCCTTTTGTTGGCGTCTGAACACGACCCTAGCACAAAATTAACATAATGTAAGCGTTAGCCACAAAAAAAGGGGCAGTTCTGTTGCTAGGCCGCCCCGCGCCCCACCTGCGATTGTCTAGATCGCAGGGATTGAAATGTAGCTACTACCTGCGATTAAGCAGCGATAGCTTCGCCTTTGCCAGCAAAGTTATCATTCGCTACGACGTAGTTGTCATTTGCAACTATCAAAATAGCCCGATAACGGCGGTTACCATACCGGATACAGACTCTGCCTTTACCACGCGCGTCGATCCTGTTTCGGCCCCGCCTTATCAGTTGCCTGTTGCCTGTTCTCTGTTACCAGTTAACTGATGACTGATGACTGATGACTGGCCACTGATATGGTGGAGCCGCCGGGCGCTGCCCCCGGGTCCGCTACGCTTATTCCGCAAAGCGTTTAGCATCATAGCCGGGTATCCCCGGCAATTCTTAATATAGCGCCCCTGAAGGATTTTTTCAAATGGCGTCCGGCGTTTCTCCTTCCACTTGGGGAGGGGGA
>CAZCIB010000056.1:0-13108 GCA_964498755.1 uncultured Pseudobdellovibrionaceae bacterium
AAACACACCTTAATCTAGGCAGTCAACCTGTCCAACATATCCTGACGACGTACAGCGAACAACATCCGGAACCGTGCGGCCCTGACCCAGCAATACCTCAGCCTGACGCAGCTTACTGATAATCTCTTCCACCGCGTGATTTCTCTTGCCCATCAAATTCCCCCGTAAAATGTCCAACACGAATAGCATTCTCACTATTCAACATGGACTCCTTTATAGGGGGCGGGTCATTCTGGAAGTGAGGACTATCCACGAAGCGTTATGTGAGAGGGCCGGCCGGCCTGTTCATCGGTCAGCCGTCTACAAGTTGTTGCGCCGTCACGGCTGGCGAAAGATTGCTCCCCGCTCCCGCCACCCCAAGGCGGATAGGGGCGCGCAGGCGGCTTTTAAAAAACTGGCCTGGCATTGTCGCCCAGGCTTATGAAAAGGCGTGGGCCGCAGGTCGCCATCTTCGGGTTTTGTTTCAGGACGAGGCGCGGTTTGGAAGGATTAACGATCCTCGCGCCTGTTGGGCAAGAGCCGGGGTAAGGCCCGTTGTCGGTAAACAAATTGTCCGGGAATACGCCTATGCTTACGGCGCTTTCTGTCCGCAGGACGGGGCCTCAACCCACTGCGTCCTGCCCGCTATGGACGGCGTATGCATGACTTTCTTCCTGCGCCATGTGCGTGAAACCTTCCCGGATGACTTCATTCTTATGGTCTATGACGGCGCGCCCTGCCATTCCCCCGGGGCTCTGGACGTGCCCGAAAACATGATGCTGGAAACTCTGCCGCCCTATTCCCCCGAACTTAATCCTTCGGAAAACATCCGGGATGACATGAGAGAAAAATTCTTCCGGAACAAAGTCTTTGTTTCCATGAGCGCCGTCATCGAGCAACTCTGCATCGCCATGAACCACTACGCAGACAACCCGGAAAGCGTCCGGTCAATTACTGCTTTCCCATGGATATGAGACACTCTTTGAAAGAGAATTGGTATCAGTTTCCAAACATTGTTTTTCTTTGCTTGGCTCCTCGGAAAATAGCTCTGCTCAAGCATTGCCGCTTCCGTATGCTGTGCCCAGCGTACAGCATCCGTTTTTCTTTCAAATGTTTCAGTCGCAGGCGGGAAGCCTTTAAGACGCACTTTCGTTCTCCAAGAAACCTTACCGTTTCTAGAGGTGCGTTTTTCAATAGTTGCCATGTCCTCTCCATTATCTCACGAGTTTCTAGTAGGAAAAGGCTCATGACCGATAATGACGAGCACTTCCGGAAGAGTGTCCCGTGAGTGTCCCTCGGAAACGGTGCATCTTCAGGAAATGGTGCCGGAAGAGGGATTTGAACCCCCGACCTTCGGTTTACAAAACCGCTGCACTACCACTGTGCTATTCCGGCGATAAAAACAGAAATGATATATCAGGACCAAAAGGGAAGAGCAAGTTTCTTGGTTAATCGAAGAAGTATCTGCTATATTAATAGTCTGTGTTTTTTTTGAAACGTCTTAACCCTTGATTCCCATATGTCTGATAAAGGTCAGGAAAGTGGCGCCGAAAACGCCGTAGGCTGGTTAATTCTGGGCTGCGTTTTTGCGGCCCTGGCTTTTCTCGTCTGGTACTTTCAGGGCGACGCCATTAAAAGCGGCATCCGCTGGATCAGATATGCCGAAATGCAACTCGTCAGCGTCTTTGTGAACGAAAACAAATACGAAATGACTTTCGTTAACAGCGCTGGAACGCCCGTCAATTTTACAATGAAACAAGCCCTTGAGACCGTTCCCAGAATTCCTGCGGACTGCGACGCCGTTCCGGCAAACCGCCGTGAGAATTTTCTGGTCTGTTTGAACTCCCAGACCATGCAGTTTTTAAATGCTGTTGCCCTCGGTCCCATGCGTATGATCTTTGCCGGAATCATCGCCCTGATGGGCATATGGGCCTATACCTCGGGACCGAAATCGCATTTCAGAACAAAGTATACCATTGACGGCCTGATTGGCTTTCAGGCCAGGAATTTCCCTGCGATTGTGCCTTTTGTGAAATTTAACCCATCCAATCAGCCGCCGCGCCCGCCCGGCTCCCCCGTCCCGGCGGAATTGCCGCTCTTTGCCGAAGCCCTCGGCCCCGAGGAGTGGCTTGCATATAATTCTATTCCCATTCCCGACGGGAAAATTGACGAGCGCGCGGCGGCCATCGCCTTTTCCAAACAGCTGGGGGCGCCATGGCGCGGCGCGGCGCGGCTTCCGCCGTACAAGCAGGTGTTGCTGGCCGCATTTTGCCTGAAGGCTGCAAGAAAACGGAATGACGCCGACGCCATGATGGGGCGCCTGGCCATGTGCTGGTCGAACTCCAAAGGCTTTGTCATGAACAAAAAACTTCTGAACGAAGCGCGCTCTATTCTCAAAAACAAGGATATGTCAGGCAAGACGATCGCGCTGTGCAACCAGCACGCCTTCCAGACAACAGCGCTTTTGAGAGCGCTCGCCACCTGCCGCAGCGAAGGCGGCGTTATGGCCCCGGCGCAATTCGTCTGGCTTCGCGCCTACGACAGAACGCTCTGGTATCCTTTGAATAATCTGGGACGCCAGTCATATCATATGGAAGCCCTCGGCGCGATGGCGCATTATAAAATAGAAAAGCTGACCCAGAGGCCCATCCCCAAGCCCAAGGTAGACGGCGCCGTCACCGCGATACGCGAATACATGAACTCGTCAAAAGCGCGTCCGGTCCCGCAGCTGGACTATTCGGCCGGCGGCAAAAAGGCGATTAAAAAACCCAAAACTTCCGGCGGAGTCAAAAAACCCGCAAAAGCCTAGGAGAAAACCATGCTCAATCTTGGAAAAAATGTAAAAAACGCGCCGGCCAAAGTTGTCGGGGGCCGTCTTGTCCTGTCTTTTCCTGACGCGCGCCAGCCCGTCCTCTGGCAAATGGCTCTCGAGGAAACTCGCTCCAGCGCGTTTGAAATCACACAGGCCGGGAATGATTCCGCATATGCTTTGGTTATGAAGAAAGGCGAGGAAAAGCAGGAAATTGCTTCCTTCGCAGACAAGGACAGCGCTTCGGAAGCATTAATGGCAATCGGACGGGCTCTGGAAAATCCGGAGGCGGCGACTGTATCCGTTTCCGCTTCGGGCGCGGCAACGCCCTCAAACAGCAACGCAAAAGGCGCGCTGAAATTTCTGGCCAGCGTCTTTGGCATTCTCGTAATAATCGGGCTTGTTATGTTCATGATGTCGCAAACGCCGCGCCCGCCTGCCGGCCTGATGGCGAGCGCGAATACGACCGGACAACAAGCGGACGCGAACGCAAACCCGCAGGCAAGCGGCGAACCCGTCTCGGCGGATGCTTTTCTAAGAGGTTTTTAACATTCCGCATGCCAAAATGTTAACATAGATAAAGCATAGAAAAACCGGCTGAAGATGGCTCTTGATACCAGAAAACATGAACATAGCCATAAGGCCCTGATACGGGATATCAGGCCTATTTACGTGCGCTTTTATGACTGGCTTGTTCAGCCAACAAACAGCCTTTTGATCTTTCTGGGCGGGGCCGGCGCCTTGTTTTTGCCCGATCTCGGGCTTTTCCTGGCCGACATTCTGCTGATCCTCTATTCCATCTTTTTCATCTTCCTGTTTTTTCAGGACAAAAGCCTGGCGTTCAAATTGCCGATGGGCGCTAAATTCAAGGACAAAAACAATGACGGGCCGGGACGCAACGGCAAGGCCGAAGGCATCCTTTATCTCGGCAATATTGACAAAACGAATGAGGAAGTCTGGTTTACGAACTCGGATGCACGGACGCATATTCTTTACCTCGGCACCACGGGTTCCGGTAAAACCGAAGGCTTGAAATCCATTGCCACGAACGCCATGGCCTGGTCGTCCGGCTTTGTTTATGTTGACGGCAAGGCCGATACGGATTTGTGGTCTTCCCTGTCTTCGCTTGTCCGGCGCTTTGGACGCGATGATGATTTGCTGGTCCTGAACTATATGACCGGCAACTCGGATACGCGCGCGCCGTCCAATACGATGAACCCGTTCTCGAGCGGCTCGGCGTCTTATCTGACGAACATGCTGGTTTCGCTGATGCCGAACGCGGAAGGCGACAACGCGATGTGGAAAGAGCGCGCCGTCTCGCTCGTCAGCTCCCTCATGCCCGTGATGACCTGGAAGCGGGATAATCAGGACATTCCCATGTCGGTGAGCATTATCCGGGAAAACCTGAACCTCAACAACATTATCCAGCTTTCACGGGATGAGGCGGTCCCAGAAGAGCTGCGTCTTTCGCTTGTGGGTTACCTGGATACCCTGCCCGGCTACGTGGCTGACGCCTTCGACGACGAGGGCCGCGAAAAACCGATGGGCCCTGACCAGCCGCCGATGGACACGACAACCTGCCGCCAGCAGCACGGCTATCTGGCGATGCAGTTTACGCGCTCCCTGCAGTCTCTTGGCGATGATTACGGCTATATCTTCGATACTCAAGCCGCCGACGTGGACATGGTGGACGTCGTTCTGAACCGCCGCATTCTCGTCGTGCTGATCCCCGCGCTGGAAAAATCAGGCGACGAAATCGCCAACCTCGGTAAAATCGTCGCCGCGACCATCAAGGGCATGATGGGCTCGACGCTTGGCGCGACCGTCGAGGGCGAGAGCGCAACCGTCATCGAAAACAAGCCGACGCATTCGGCGACGCCCTTCGTGACCATCTTTGACGAGGTTGGTTACTACACGGCCGAAGGCATGGCCGTGATGGCTGCGCAGGCCCGTTCGCTCGGCTTCTGCCTCGTTTTCTCAGGCCAGGACTTGCCTGCGATGAAAAAGCGCGTGCGCGAGGAAGCGAACTCCATTACGGCGAACTGTAACATCAAGATATTCGGCAAGCTTGAAGACCCGACGGAAACCAAGGAGTTTTTTGAAAAGACCGTTGGCTCGGCCTATGTCACGGAAGTGCAGGGCTTCCAGATGTCGGGCAGCAGCGGAACCGGCTCTTATCACGATTCGCGTCAGGCCAGCGTTCAGCAGCGCGCCAAGGCAAGCTACGACGACTTGCGTTCCTACAAGGAAGGTCAGGCGATTATCACGTTTGGCGACCAGGTCATGGAATCCCGCTTCTTCTATTCCAATCCCGGCAAAGCCAAAGCCATGCGCGTCACGCGCTTTGTCGCCCTGCCGCCGCCGGACGAGACGCTCGTCAAGAATGCGGGCGCGATTACAAGACTGCGCGACAAAATGGTTCATAAATCCTGGACGGCGGAACGCGCCGAAGTCGCAGTCGAAACTGAAAGCGAAATTGACGCGCTCGTGCGCGGTTACAAGCTCGGCATTAAAGGCGGCGCAGACCCTGTAGCGAAGGGGATCGCCGCAGTCACGCAAATCCACGCGGATGCGAACCCCGAAGTCTTCGTGGAAACGGAAGAGGAAAGCGCTACGGAACCAACGGCCCCCGCAGCGGCGCAACAGCAACAGCCTGGGCCGCAACCAGCAGCGGAAGCGCCGAAGTCCGCTCCGTCCTCTTCTGACGGGAAAGCCAAGCCCGGCATATTTGCGAAAAAACCGCCGGCGCAACAGGCCGCTCCGGAAAGCGCAGGAGACGCAGGGCAAACGGCTCCGCAGTCTCCCCCTGCTGAAACGGCGGGCGAGCAGGAAGAGAAAGGCCCGCTTTCCTGGCAGCAACTCGTCGCGGAATCTGAAAAAGACGCTGACGGGTCCGATATCGATACGGAACCGGAGGAGGACGCGCCAGCGTTTACGTTGCCGGATGAACTTATGGCGACATTGCAAAAAGCCGGCATGGACGCCGGATCACAGTTGTTTAAAGGCTCCGGTCATGCCGACGCAGCGGAATAATTACGCTTCCGAAAGCGGGAACATCTTCCTGATGATCATTATCGGGATTGTTTTGTTCGCCGCGCTCATGTTTACGCTGACGCGCGGCATGAACGAGAGCCCGACCAATGTGTCGGACCGGCAGGCGAAACTGACCGCTTCGGACCTTCTGACATACGGACAAAGAATGGAACGCGGCGTTGCGCGCCTGTTCCGCAACGGCTGCTCCGAAAACGATATCAGCTTTGAACATGGCGGCGCTGGCGGGAGCGATTACGTCCACAGCCCCGTCGCGGAAGACAAATGCAAACTCTTTCACGCGTCCGGCGGCAAGGTGTCCTATACGTCTCTGGCTGACGGCGTAAATAACGAATACTTTACCGGATCGAACGAAGTTGACGGGGTCGGCAACGCGACGGCTTGCGGATCGGGCACGGCCTGTACGGACCTGATCGCGCTTTACGAGGTAGACGGCAATGTCTGCGAACAGGTCAACCGCGCCCTTAAAATCGGGCCGTTTGCCGAACCAGGGACGCTCTCGACGACAAAATTCACAGGCGATTTTACTTACGCCGATATCATATCAGGCGCAAGCGGCGAGGCGACGGCCTGCGTCACCAATGGCGGAAATTCATACGTCTACATGACTTTGTTTGCGCGGTAGCTACATCCGCTCCGGCGCGTCGATGCCCAGAAGCGAGAGAACAAGCTCAAGCTGCGCAAGCGTCATCCCGCACAGAGCCAGACGGCTTTGTTTTAGCCCTTCATCTTCTTCGGACAGAATATGACAGCTGTTGTAGAACGAGCTGAACGTTTGCGCGAGGCGGAACGCGTATTCGCATAAATAATGCGGGGCGTAATTGTTCAGCGCGGCCTCGAACGTATCCGGCAGTTCGGTCAGGAGAAGCGCGAGCGGGCGGTCGGTGTCTTTTAGAAGAATCCCGGAATCTCGGAATCTCGGAATTTCGGAACTTTTTTTCTGAGATTCGGAGATTCCGGGATTCTGAGATCCCGCTTTGCGTAGCAGCGACTTAATCCGTACCGCCTGATACAGCAGATAGGGTCCGGTCTTGCCCTCGAAACTCACCATGCGATCAATGTCGAAAACGTAATCGGCCTGCCGCTGGTTCTGCAAATCGGCGAATTTGATCGCGGCCACGGCCACCATACGGGCGATATCGGCGCGCTCTTCGGCGGGCATGTCTTTGGCAAGCTCGGCCTCGTTGAGACGCTGCGTCGCCTTTTCAATCCCCATCGCAATCAGGTCCTCGAGCTTCAGCACGCCGCCCGCGCGGGTTTTAAACGGTTTGCCGTCCGGCCCGTTCATCGTGCCAAAGCCCGCATGGGTCAGCTCCAGATCTTCCCGGACGATCCCGGCCAGCCGCGCGGCGCGGAATACCTGCTCGAAATGCAGATGCTGGCGGTGATCGACGACATAGATGATTTTCGCGGGATCGAATTCCCGCACGCGGTCCACGATCGTCGCGAGATCGGTCGTCCCGTACATTACCGCGCCGTCGCGTTTATAGAGAATCAGCGGCGGCACTTCCTTGTTATCGTCATTGCGCTTCACGGGGAAAACCAGCGCGCCCTCACTTTCAATGGCAAACCCGCGCGCCTTCAGATCGTCCACCATCGGCGGGATCATCTCATTCACGTCGGCCTCGCCCTTCCAGAGATCGAAATGCACGTTAAGCAGGGCGTAATTCTTTTCCATTCCCAGCATGGAAACGCTGCGTACCTTTTGCCACATAGCGGCGTAGGGGTCCTCCCCGAGCTGCAGCTTTCGCGTCGTTTCAAGGGCTTCGGCCTTCAGGGCCTCATCTTCCTTGCTGGCGGCGGAGGCGCGCGGATAGCGCGCGTACATGTCCGCAAATAGCGCATCGACGGAGGCCGGGTCCGCAAGATCGACGCTCAAAACCCGATCCGTTTCACCGTTTTTAATGTAGTCGTTGAACAAAATGCCGAGATGCGTGCCCCAGTCGCCCATATGCACGTCGCCAAGCGTCCTGTATCCCGCAAACTTCATAATCCGCCGCACGGTGTCGCCGATAATCCCGGCGCGCAGATGCGCCACATGCATCGGCTTGGCGATGTTCGGCCCGCCGTAATCCAGCACAACCGTCTCGCCCTGCGCGAAGGCGGGAACGCCGAGCTTGTCTTCCGCCGCCATTTCGGCGAGATGCGCAGCGAGAAATTCATCCGTCACGTTCAGGTTGATAAACCCGGGCCCTGCGATTTCGATGGAGGAGAAGATTTGTCCCTCACCCTCCCTCTCCTTTGAGGGAGAGGGCAATGGAGCTTCGTCTCGCCATAGCGGAGCGGAGGCGGACGTTAGCGCAGTGGGTGAGGGATTGTTTTTCAGAGCCTCAACAACCGCGCCAGCCACCTCCCTCGGATTTTTCTTTGCGAGCTTCGCAGCCGCCATCGCGCCGTTGCACTGAAACTGCGCCAGATCAGGCCGGTCGGACACGCGCACAAGGCCGAGTTCTTTCGGTAAGTCCAGCGTTTCAAACGCCGCGCCGACGATATCAGACAATTTTAGGAGGAGTGACATGCGCCTTCTTGTTGTTCAGGTTTTCCCGGTGAATAAGATATAAGCCGCTGCCGATAATAATCGCCGCGCCCGTGATTGTCCAGATATCAATTATGTCTCCGAAAAAGATATAGCCCAGAATAGTCGCCCAGACGATATTAATGTAATTGAGTTTCATCGCCGTCACGGCATGAATTAAAACGAAAGCCTGTGCGGTCAGCAGGGCCGCCAGGCTCTCCATCGCGCCCCCTAATGCCAGCAAACCTAGTATCTCAGGCGAGGGATGAGTGTAATCCTGAAACGGCAAGAACGCCCCAAAAGCAAGCATGATAAAGGCCGTCGGATAAATGGTAAACGCCATAGGCGGCTCGGTTGAGCCAATCTTGCGACACAAAACGCTGGCAAACGCAAAGCTAAAAGCCGCCAGCAGCATGGCAAAAACAGGCGGGTCTATTTCTGCAAATCCTGGCCGCAAAACCACCAGAACCCCGGAAAAGCCAATGCAAATCGTAAGTATGCGATGTATGCCGACCGTCTCCCGCAAAACAAGCACGGACAATAACGCAACGAAAAACGGCGCCGTAAAAAACAGCGTATTCACCTCGGCCAGCGTCATATGCTGATAAGAATAGATGAAGCAGTAATACGTTACTGCCAGCAAGGCCGATCGGGTCAGTTGCAGCCGGGGAAACTTGCTGCGCATGGGCGTTTTAAACAAATATGCGATTGAAAAAAGCAGGATCAGCGCTAATAACTGCGTCCAGAACCCGATCTCTAACGGCGTATGATATTGGCCCGCGTATTTATAAACCACATCGCAAAAAGCAAACAGGCTGAACCCCGAAAACGCGCACAGAATACCCTTGTGGTGGGCAGTAAGATCAAGCATCCAAATTCGTGACTTTCAGCGCGTTATCCTGGATGAATTCGCGGCGGGGTTCGACGACGTCGCCCATCAGGGTCGAGAAGATATCGTCGGCCTTGGCGGCGTCCTCGACGCTCACCTGTAAAAGCGTACGAACGTTCGGGTCGAGCGTTGTTTCCCAGAGCTGCTCCGGGTTCATTTCACCCAGACCCTTATAGCGCTGAATCGACATGCCCTTGCGCCCGTACTCGAGTACGTTTTCATAGAGACTTAACGGGCCGTTCACGCGGGCGAGAACCTTGTCGCCCGCGCGAAATTCCGCCTGTACCTCGAACGCTTCCTTCATCCACTCCATAGCGCCGTGCAGCCGCCGCGCATCGGCGCTTTTGACGTGATCAGTCGCAAGGCGGTGCGTTTCCTCCACGCCGCGGAGCGTACGCTTGAACACATATCCCCTGTCGAGCGTGAATGAGCCCGTCCATCCTTTATCGCGCTTGTTTTCACGGGCGTCCAGACGTTCGGCGGTTTTAATGGCGTACGCGTTGCCACGCTCGGGATCGACGAAAATGGCCTCGTCAAACGCCCCGGCGATTGCGGCTTGTTCGACAATGCGGCGGTTGCCCGTTCGCTGCGCGAGCGAGTTGATGGAATTGCGTACGCTGCGCGAACGGACAAGCAAATCGCGCAAGTCATTGCCCGTGCGCACTGAGCCCGACGCGTCATACAGGGCGATATCGCTCAGCGCCTGATCGATCAGGTAGTCATCAAGGGAACGTTCGTCCTTGAGATACACTTCGCCGGAACTGCCGCGCTTGACCTTGAACAGCGGCGGCTGGGCAATATAGAGATAACCGCGCTCGATAATACCGGGCATGTGACGGAAGAAAAACGTCAGAAGAAGCGTGCGAATATGCGCGCCGTCTACGTCGGCGTCGGTCATGATCACGATTTTATGATAGCGCGTCTTGTCGATGTTGAACTCCTCCGGGCCGATTCCGGTACCGATCGCGGTGATCAACGTGCCAATCTCCTGGCTCGAAAGCATCTTGTCAAACCGCGCGCGCTCAACATTCAGGATCTTGCCGCGCAGGGGAAGAATGGCCTGATAATGCCGATCGCGCGCCTGTTTCGCCGATCCGCCAGCGGAATCGCCCTCAACGATAAAGATTTCGGACGCCGCCGGGTCCTTGCTCTGGCAGTCGGCGAGCTTGCCCGGCAGGTTGGAAACGTCCAGAACGCCCTTGCGCCGCGTGAGATCACGGGCCTTGCGCGCCGCTTCGCGCGCTGTCGCGGCCTCGACGATTTTGCCGACGATTTGTTTCGCCTCCGCCGGGTTTTCCTCTAGCCAGTAGCCAAGCTGCTCGGCGATTGCGCCCTCAACCACGGGCCGCACTTCGGAGGAGACAAGCTTGTCTTTGGTTTGCGAGGAGAATTTCGGATCGGGAAGCTTCACGGAGAGCACGCAGGTCAGGCCTTCGCGCATATCCTCGCCCGTGAGCTTGACTTTCTCTTTCTTTAAAATGCCGTTTTCCTCGGCGTATTTGGTGATAACGCGCGTCAGGGCTCCGCGAAACCCGGCGAGGTGCGTTCCGCCATCGCGCTGCGGGATGTTATTGGTAAAGCACAGCATGGTCTCGTGATAGGAATCGGTCCATTCCATCCCGGCCTCGACCACGATGCCGCTGTCTTTTTCCTCGTGCCGCACGGCAAGAGGCGTTTTCAAAATTGATTTTTTCGCCCGGTCGAGCCACTCAACAAAGCTTTGAATGCCGCCGTCAAAATGAAGCTGGATTTCGACGTGCTCTTCGGCGTTTTCGCTGCGGCGGTCCGAGAGAAAAATATTCACGCCGGAATTCAAAAACGCCAGCTCGCGCAAGCGGTCCTGCAGCGTCTTGAAATCGAAATCCGTCATCGTGAACGTATCGGGCGAGGGCAGAAACGTAATTTCCGAACCCGACATGCCCGGCGCGTCATTGATTACTTCCAGCGGCTTTTCTGCGTCCCCGTTACGAAAACGCATGAACCATTCCTTGCCGTCGCGCCAGATGCGCAGCTCCAGCCTGTCCGAAAGCGCATTCACCACGGACACGCCCACGCCGTGCAGACCGCCGGAAACCTTGTAGGAATTCTGATCGAACTTCCCGCCCGCATGCAGCTGGGTCATAATGACCTCGGCGGCGGACACGCCCTCTTCCTTGTGAATATCGACGGGGATGCCGCGCCCGTTATCGCGCACGGTGACGCTGCCGTCCGCGTTCAAAATCACGTCGATCCGGTCGCAATGCCCGGCGAGCGTCTCGTCGATCGCGTTATCGACGACTTCATAGACCATGTGATGCAGGCCCGTGCCGTCATCGGTATCGCCGATATACATGCCGGGGCGCTTGCGCACGGCTTCAAGCCCCCGCAGGACCTTGATGCTCTCGGCGCCGTATTCGCCATTTTGGGGAGGAACGGGATCGGCGTTTTCCGCAGTGTCAGTCATGAATTGTCTTTTCGTTTTTTGTTATGTTTTACAACGCCTTGGCGGCGCGATGATTCGCTGTTTTCAGAACATGAACTTATAGCATCCAGACGCCCAAAAAGACAGGAAAAAAGCCATTTTTCAAAGAAACGGCAGAGGAACAATAGAACCTATCCGGCAATGCCTAAAAAGACCGCCAACATGCGTTCAACCGCGACCATATGCTCGCTGCTCAATCTGCCGATTTTGCCTTTGATTCGCGCGCGTCGGACAGTCATGATCTTATCGACCATAACTTGTGAGGGCTGAGCGAGACCGCTTGTTTTTGCCGCCTGTACCGGCAGGCGCAGAAGGGGAATTCTGGTTTGATCGGTTGTCAAAGGACAAAGCGTAACGCTCTCCGTGGCGTCGAATACGTCCGACTGAATCACAAGGCAGGGCCTTGTCTTGCCGTAATCGCCGGGCAGCGCAACCAGCACAAGATCGCCGCGCTTCATGCCTCCGCCCAGTCTTCAAGGGCTTCAAGGAAATCCATCGTCTCTTTTTCATCAGGGCCTTGCGCAGCCATAAGAGCTTGTCGCCGCGCTTCTTTGGCAAAGCCCGTCGCGCGCGTATCCGGCACCCAGATCTGTAAAGGCCGTAAGCCCTGCTCCCGCATGCGTTCGCGGTAGTCGCGCATTTTCTGGCTAGGGGTTTTAGGCTTCTTTTCCGTCGTCTCGCTCATAGTAACATGTTACCATTTGACGCAAGGAATAGCAAGGAACTACAACTGCGTAAACGCGACCAGAAGCATCGCGCAGAACACAATGCCGAGACCGCTCCAGACATCCGAGTCCTCCTTGTGTCCGATCAGCTTGTAAGCAAGCAAAATCCAGAACGGCGCGGTCAGCGCTATCACGGTCACATACGCCGGATTTTCTACCAGTGAAATTCCGTAATACTTGGCAGGCATGTGCAACAACCAGAAAAAAGCGACAAGCGCGCCGGCAAGGATCGTCTTTTTGTCGAACAGGCGCGATTCCATCGTCAGATGCGGCAGCTTCCTTTTAAGAAAGGGTAAATTCATCAAAAGCAAAAGGATAGCGAGCGTGACGCAGGATTGAATAAACGCGAAATAGACGACGCCGCTATGCAGCGGGGAATGTTCCATCGCCAGCTTGCCAAACACGATGCCGGTCGCGCCCGCCAATATGGCAGGTCCCATGATACGCAAAGTCTCCAAATTGATCGGGCACGCTTTAAGACGGACAGTGAAAAAAATACATCCGCCCATCGCCGCAATTATGCCCGCGGTTCTTAAAGGCTAATCCAGATAGCCGGAAAACAGCGACGGCGTTATCGCCTTCAGATGATAAAGGTCGCGCCGACCGTAAGGGGCTCGACGCGGGATACGACGCCTGCGCCGTTCTTTCCTATAAGGCCGAATGCCATCAAATCAAAATA
>CAZCIB010000057.1:0-11566 GCA_964498755.1 uncultured Pseudobdellovibrionaceae bacterium
CGGCATCCTTGCTTCAGATATCGATACTTTATGCTGTTTTTAGAGGCGCCCTATACTGTAATACTTTAAATAAACGCTAATTTGCCATGATTGCAAAAATCTTTTAAAAGGCGTCATGCAACGCTGGAAACTCACGATCGAATATGACGGAACGCCGTTTTGCGGCTGGCAGATGCAGGAGAACGCGCCAAGCGTCCAGCAGGCCGTGGAAGAGGCTATACGCGGCTTTTGCCAGCAGGATATCCGCGTTCACGTCGCGGGCCGCACGGACGCGGGCGTGCATGCGCGCGGGCAGGTTTGTCATTTCGATCTGGATTACGACGGCCGCCCTTTAAGCGGGGAGGATCTGGCCAAGGCCCTGAACGCGCATTTGAGGCCGAAGCCCGTCGCCGTTTTGCGCGCGGAAAAAGCGCATGCCGATTTCAACGCCCGCTTTGACGCGGTGAACAAGCTGTATACGTACCGCATCCTATGCCGCAAAGCCCCGCCGGTTCTGGAGCAGGGGAAAATCTGGCATGTGCGCAAGGACTTAGACGTCGCGGCGATGCGGGAGGCGGCAAAGATTCTGATCGGACATCACGATTTTTCAACCTTCCGCGATTCCCAGTGTCAGGCAAAATCGCCGCTGCGTACGCTGGACCGGCTGGATATTGAAACGCTGCCATATGATTCGCTCGACGGCGCGGAAATCCGCCTCCATGCCGAAGGGCGGTCTTTCCTGCATCACCAGGTCAGGAATATGGTCGGCTCTCTCGCGCTGGTTGGCGAGGGCAAATGGACGAAAGATGATTTGCAAGACGCTCTTGACGCGCGTGACCGAACCCGCGGCGGACCAACAGCTCCGGCGGACGGGCTGTATCTGATGCGCATTGATTATTAAAATGCGCTTGCAATTCGGCCCGTCGCGCACTATCTTGTTGCCATAATAATTAAACGAGGGCGCCGTGCGTTTTCTGATCACGTTCATATCTTTGTTTCTATTGGCCGCCTCCGTTCAGGCGGAGCCTCTGGCTGCGATCAATAACGTCAACGCGCAGGCGGACAGGCTGAACGCGCTCGGCGCAATTACGGGCCGCAGGGTTACGGACGATACCAACCGCGTCGTCGGTGAAATCGACGACATCGTCATTGACCTCAACGGCAATATCCGCGCCTATCTCGTGGATTTGAAAAGACAGGGGGTCGTTCCGGTTTCCCCGGGGCTGGTGGTCCGCAGATCAAAAGGCGCGTACGCGCTGAATTTTCACCGGGATGATCTGGCAAGGCTCGCGGCCTCGATTGAACCGGCGGCCGGGAACGCCGCGCCCGTGCGCGCCACGCGCCTGATCGGCAGGGACATACGGACGCAAGGCGGGACGTATGTCGGCAAAATCCGCGCTGTTCTGCTGAACGACAGCAACACCTCCGTGCGCGCCTATCAGATCAAGCGCAAAACCGAGACTTTTCTTATCCCCGCGAACAGCAAGCTTGGAATCGCTTCCGGCGGCGATCTCGTCATGGCCGATGATTTCGCCAGAGGCGTTGGCAGGTATCTCTCTGAATAAGCCGCCTCTATCGTATTTTGCTGCGCAGCGTCTCCAGATAATCAGCCATCTCATGCGCATGAACGCGGGCGTTGCGGATCAGATCGTCAAAATGATGGATCAACTGGCGGATATGCGCGGTCGTGTTCAGAACGACATAGCTCTGGCCGATATAAAGCGCCGCCCGCACTGTTCCGAATACGGTATAGGGCGCCGAGAAATGGGTTGCGTGGTCGAACCCGTAAAGCCGGATGCCGGGATAAAGTTCGCGCACCAGATACGCCATATGCTCAAGCTGCTGCGCGCGCGTTTTTCGCTCCAGGCCGTCCCAGATGCCCATGCCTGCGGCGAAGACCTCCAGCGCCTGAACCGGGATGCAGATTTCCATGTCGGTCTGTGGCAGGCGCGAATAGGCGAGCTTGCTGCGCGTATCGGCGATGGCCTGCTCGCTGGTCTTGACCACGTAGTCCCGGTACTCATAGCGGAGAAGATCCTCCGTCTTCATCAGATCCGGCAGGGTCGAGGGCACATGGCGGATTTTCATGCCCGCCGTTTCCTCGTGCCATTGCGCAAGGTTTTCATCGACAGGCGCGCGGTTTTTCTGGGGCGTAAAATTGAGCGCGCCCTCCAGAAACGTGGTCATGGTCTGCATTTCCTCGGTCAGGCCGATCAGCCAGTCCGCACTGACCCCGAGGACATTGGACAGTTCCGCAAGCGTATGCCCGTTTGGCAAACGCGTGCTTTTCTCGTCAAGCAGCTGCCCCAGCGTCGAACGGTCGATGCGCGCATGTCCGGCGAGTTGCGCGCGGTTGAGCCCCGCCTTGATCATGGCGTGCAACAGGCGTTTGCGGAAAATTGCGGCTCTATCTCTCTTGTTCATGACTTTAGTCTTATAAAAAGATTTTTCTCTCTAAAATAGCGCTTAAAGCTCTAAAAAACTATAAATATGCGCATTCCCGCATTGCGACGCTTTTGTGCGGCATGAGATAATAAGTGCATAAATAAACAAGAAATTCAGGGTGATAGGGATGGAAACGTGTTCGCGCAGCATTGCCAAGGCTTTGTCCTGGCAACTCCTCGGGTTTATCACAACCTCGATTATTATGTACTTTTACACGGGCGACGTGGCGCAGGCCGCCGGCATGACCGTTTCGCTGACGGTTGTGGCCCTTGTGATGTACGTGCTGCACGAGCGCATCTGGCAGTTCATCAGCTGGGGACGGCAAAAGATCGAGATGGCCGTTGACATGCAATCCGACAGAGAGACGGCCTGAGGCTCTTTCACACGAAAAACCGTTCGAGCATTTTCAGGTAAACGTCGGTTAATAACTCCAGATCGGCTACGGACGCATGTTCGTCCACTTGGTGCGCGGTTGCGTTGATCAGGCCAAATTCCGCGACGGGGCAGTAATTTTGAATGAACCGCGCGTCCGATGTCCCGCCCTCGGTCGTCAGGGCCGGTTTCATCCCCGTAACGTCCTCGACGGCGCCGGAGACAAGCTCCGTATAGGCGTTTGGCTGCGTTATAAAGCTTTCGGCGTTGGAAGATGTTTCGAGTCTGTAAGCGCAATCAAACTGGCCGAGCAACGCGCGGATTTTTTTCTCGAGACTCGCCGCGCTCCACAAGTCGTTGAAGCGCACGTTGAAGACGGCGCGCCCCTCGCCAGGGATAACGTTGTCGGCTTTATTGCCGACGTCGATTGTGGTTATCTCGAGATTGGTAGGCGGGAAGAATTCCGTGCCCCGATCCCACTCGAATTCGGCGAGCGCGTTCAGCATGGCAAGCAGCCGCGGCAAAGGATTGTCCGCGTTATGCGGATAGGCGACATGACCCTGCGTTCCCTTAACCGTCAGGCGTCCGGTCAGCGAGCCGCGCCGCCCGATCTTGATCTGCTCGCCGAGTTTTGAAGGGTTCGTCGGCTCGCCGACAAGGCAGAAATCGGGAATGTGATGCTTTTCCTTCATCCATTCCAGAACCTTGACTGTGCCGTTCACGGCTTCGCCTTCTTCATCGCCCGTGATCAGCAGGGAAACGCTGCCCGGCGGCGCGCCGTGTTTTTCAAGATACTGCGCAAGCGCGGCGATGAAGGCGGCGATATTGCCCTTCATGTCGACCGCGCCGCGCCCGTAAACAACGCCGTCCGAGATTTCGCCGCTAAAAGGCGGATGCGTCCATGCGCTTTCGTCCCCCGGCGGCACGACGTCCGTATGCCCGGCAAAGCAAAAATGCGGGCCATTCGCGCCGATTCGCGCGAACAGGTTTTTAATGTTTTTGAACGGCAGATGCGTGGCTTTCAGGCCGAGCTCGTCCAGAACCCCGGCGAGATATTCCTGCGCGCCCGCATCCTCCGGCGTGACGGAAGGATAGCGGAGAAGGGACTGGACAAGGGCGGAGACTTTCATACTCTCGTGATATCACGTAAATGTAAAACTGCGAAGGGCCGGTACGCTATATCGCTGTTGGCTTTTCGATACGGCCTTTATTCCCTTTGCGGATTCTTCCCGTATTCTGCGAAGAACCTTAAGCCCCTCTTTATCATCATGCATATAGGGCTGTTTTTCAATTCTGCGCGCCATCATCGTTAATGAATGGAAGCCGGGGGGAACAGATGAAAAAAGGCGCTCGCTTGAGCGAATTTCCTCTCCCAGATGCGCAAGTTGACTAAGACTTGAAAAGGCGGGTTTGTAAGCACCGCTTGCTTCGTTATTCCTCGCCATTTCCAGGTTATGCGCCTGAAGCCGTCCAATTCTATACAGCACTTTTAAAGTATCATCCAGAGCAGTAAAAACTTCCTTTAATTCCGGGTACTTGGCTGTCGCTTCCTTGGCCATATCCCGTATGGAAAAAAGCATTTCCGTTCTGTCCAGATAGGATTGTTGCTGAGGAAGCGTAAATCCTCCCATCATTTTTCCGGGATTTTCCGGGTCCGCCAACAAAGGAAGCATGGTTGCCAGATTCTTTGGCCGGTCCACAAATTTGATTATAAGCGCATATGGGTCGCCAAGCAGAACATCATGATATAAGTTCAGATCTTCGCCATGAATAAAAACGCCGTTACGTTTATAGGTCAGACGCTCCATACCTTCACAGGTCGCATCAATAATACGCTTTGTTCTGGCAGCCGTATTTACCTCTGTAAACAAGCCGTCTTTTCTGGCCCGCTCCGTAAGATAGTCATCCAGCTGACCCGAGGTTAAACCGTCGTCCTCTCCACGATCATGGACGGCGGCGAGGCACAGTATAATTTCGGACGGACCGTATTTACTTCTCACTGCGTCCGAAATCAGGCCGCTCTCTATGATGCTACCCGCGTCCAAAAAAATGCCGGCTTCATGAAAAAGAGAAGGCGTATGATCTTTTCTTGGCGGGCCGTCCAACGGCCTTTTTTCCTGCACAAGATCGACGCAATACTGGGCCAGGCGATAATCCCGAGCAGTATTTTTCGCTCGGAGGTAGGGAAGAACCAGCCCTTTATTTTCCAAAGCGGCTTCTTCATCGCTGAAGCACCGATTGAATCCCGAAAGATCAGAAAATAAGCCGCGTGACGACTGCATAATATGTCTTAATGTAAAAATAATTACAGCTTATATAGCCAAAAAGCCGAAAAATATCAACAAAATTATGACAAAACATTAGTCCCGCAATAACTCGTTAATTCCGGTCTTGCTGCGGGTTTGTTCGTCGACAGTTTTAACAATGACGGCGCAGGCGAGGTTCGGACCCGGCGTTCCGTCCGGCAAAGGCTTGCCGGGCAGCGTTCCGGGCACGACGACGGAATAGGACGGCACCCGGCCGCGGAAAATTTCGCCTGACTCGCGGTCGATGATTTTGGTTGAGGCGCCGATAAACACGCCCATGGAAATCACCGCGCCTTCCTCGACGATCACGCCTTCGGCGATCTCGCTGCGCGCGCCGATAAAGACGTTGTCCTCGATAATCACGGGCTCAGCCTGCAGCGGCTCCAGAACGCCGCCGATCCCGACGCCGCCCGAGATATGACAGTTTTTGCCTATTTGCGCGCATGAGCCCACCGTCGCCCACGTATCCACCATCGCGCCTTCGCCGACATACGCGCCGACATTGACGAAGGACGGCATCAGAACGACGCCCTTGCCGATGAACGCGGAATAGCGCACGACGGCGTCCGGCACGGCGCGAAAGCCTGCGATCTCGAACTCGCCCGCGCCCCAGCCCTTGAATTTCGATGCGACCTTGTCCCAGTAAAAGGAATTGTCCGGCCCGCCGGCAATCGGCTCCATCGGGTTCAGACGGAAAGAGAGCAAGACGGCTTTTTTCAGCCATTGATTGACGCGCCAGCCGTTCTCATCCTTTTCCGCGATCCGCAGCACGCCGCGATCAAGCATGGACAGCGCGGCCTCAACCGCGTCCCGAGACTCGCCGCGCGTGTCGGGGGACAGCGCGGCGCGCTCTTCCCATGCGGCGTTGATCACGTTTTCAATGTCCGTCGGCGTTTTCTCAGCGGCTAGCATGTTTTTTCCTTTTCGTGACGTGGGATTTATAGGCGCTAGGGACGGAGCCGGTCAAGGGTTATCTGGGATGGGGATGGAGCCCTCTCAATCAAATGTCATGAATTTCCTGTCCGGAGCTTCGATCCTCCCATTCTCCGTCGAGTTTTCTATATGCTTGCGCATTTTTTGGAGAGCGCTACATTCGATTTGGCGAACTCTTTCCTTGCTTATGCCGAGATCCCTGCCGATATCTTCAAGTTTGTCGGCATGATCAGTAAGCTTTCTCCTTTGTATGATGGTTTGCTCACGCTCTGAAAGACTTTCTATGGCTTCTTGCATCAATTGCCGCAGTTCGGCATTGTGCCTAAGGCTCGTAATGATTTCTTCAGGATTTGGCCCCTCATCAGGAGTGAAGTCTATGTAACTTGCCCCGCTCTCTTCTCCTGAAAGTTTTCCATCCAGAGAGAGGGTCGACTGCGTTGCAATATTGTAAAGGGCCACAAACTCCGGATAATCCCAATTGTGTTCCGGGTGTTCTTTTCTCGCGATATCAAACGCTGTTCTGGCAATATCCTCTCCAGATACGTTGGCCCCATACTGTTGAACGGCCCTCGGGAACCAGCCCGTTCCGCGCTTGTTGTAATTTGCAAAAAAACAACGCGTTTTCGCATTGTTGGGGACATGCGCAATTCTAACATCCTTGTGGAAATAATCGCGTTTAGCCGTGTCGAGACATCGTTTCAGATATGTTGGAAATCCATAAGCTCTGTCTTTATCGCATTTTTCAAAGGCCCAGACTGCCATAACATACATTCTAGGAAACAGATCATCAAAGGATCCGTAATTATTCCTCAGCGCATTATTCGTTTCTTTTAAAACAAATGGCATATAAGCAAATAAAACTTCTTGTTTTGCATCATCGGCTTTTTTTCTTAACCAGTCATGTTCAGAGTTTTTGAAAGCATGCCAAGTCTGGAAAAGCGCTGCGTGTCTTTGCCGTGTAAGCTTTGGCGTATTTCTTAAACGTTTTCTGAATTCCGTTGAAAGTGAAGTCATTCTTATCTCCCTGTTTTGCGACAGTTATGCAAATTTGCCGCTATATTTCAATAAGAAATTCCATTAGTTTAAAATTTCGCGCCACCCGCTATGGCGCGACGCGGGCTTAAGCTTCGGCCCGTTATCGTTATATGGTGGATTTAATGCGCTCAGGGGCTAGTTACATCTTTTGTAAAAACTAATCAGGAGCAAAAAATGGAATATCTGCACACAATGATCCGGATCAGCGATATTGACGAGTCGCTTAACTTTTTCTGCAATATTCTCGGCATGAAAGAGGCGTTCCGGAAAGATTCGGAAAAAGGGCGGTTTACCCTGATTTTTCTCGCGGCGTCCGGCGATGACGATAAAGTCGCGGCGAACGGCAACACGCCGCTGCTGGAACTCACTTATAACTGGCCCGACGCAGACGGCAATGTTGAGGAATACGCCGGAGGGCGCAATTTCGGGCATCTGGCCTACCGGGTGGAGAATATATACGAAACCTGCCGGAAAATTCAGGACGCTGGCGTGACGATCAACCGCCCGCCGCGCGATGGGCGCATGGCGTTTATCAAAAGCCCTGACGGTATTTCAATCGAGTTATTGCAGAAGGGTGACGCGCTCGAACCTCAAGAACCCTGGGCGTCGATGGAAAATACGGGGACGTGGTGATTACCGGCCTTTGCGCCGCCCGGCAAGCGAGGTGACGCGGTCGGCGTCGTGGCGGTTTTCCTGATCCGTGAGCGGCACGGGATAATCCCCGGTGAAACAGGCGTCGCAGAATTGCGGCGCGTCCGCGTTGCGTTTCGCCTCGCCAACGGCGCGGTAAAGCCCGTCCCATGAGATATAGGCCAGCGAGTCCACGCCGATGGCCTCGGCGATTTCCTCGACGCTGTGCGTATGCGCGAACAGCTCTTCATTCTTGGGCGTGTCGATGCCGTAAAAACAGCTGTACTTTGTCGGCGGCGAGGATATGCGCATGTGGACTTCCTTCGCGCCGCCCTGCCGCATCATGTCGACGATTTTGCGCGACGTCGTGCCGCGCACGATGGAATCGTCAACGAGTACGATTTTCTTGCCCTGTATGTAGGCGCGGTTGGCGTTGTGCTTGAGTTTTACGCCAAGGTGGCGGATCTGGTCCGTCGGCTCGATAAACGTGCGGCCGATATAGTGATTGCGGATAATGCCAAGCTCGAACGGCAGCTTGCTCTCTTCGGCGTAGCCGAGCGCCGACGGCACGCCGCTGTCCGGAACCGGGATTACGTAATCCGCGTCGCACGGGGATTCTCTCGCCAGCTCGACGCCGATCTTTTTGCGCATTTCATAGACCGAGCGGTTTTCCATGAAACTGTCTGGCCTTGCGAAATAGATATACTCGAAAATGCAAAAGCGCGGACTGACCTGCTCAAAGGGACGTTTGCTGAGCAGGCCCTCTTTTGTTACGACGACCATCTCGCCGGGTTCTATCTCGCGGACGAAATCGGCGCCGATGATATCAAAAGCGCAGCTTTCAGAGGCCAGAATATATGAATCGCCAAGCCTGCCAAGCACAAGCGGGCGTACGCCATACGGGTCGCGCACGCCGATGAGCTTGCCGTCCGAAAGCGCGACGAGCGAGTAGGCGCCGTCAACCTGCTTCAAGGCGTCGATCAGGCGGTCTTCAACCTGTTCTTCTTTTGAGAACGCCATCAGGTGTACGATGACTTCCGTATCGGTCGTCGACTGGAAAATCGCGCCGCGTTTAACGAGCTTTTGCCTGAGCGTGTTCGGATTGGTCAGATTGCCGTTATGCGCGACCGCGAAGCCGCCGAAAGACAGATCGGCGAAGAGGGGCTGCACGTTGCGCATCGTCGTCTCGCCGGATGTGGCGTAACGGTTGTGACCGATCGAGATTTCGCCTTTCAGACGGTGAATGACGTTGACGTCGCTGAAGGTGGAATCGACAAGGCCAAGCGCGCGCTCGGCGTAAAAATCCTCGCCGTCACAGGTGATTATGCCGCAGGCTTCCTGTCCCCTGTGCTGCAGGGCATGAAGTCCCAGAGCCGTCAGAGCCGCAGCGTCATTGTGGCCATACACGCCGAAGACGCCGCATTCCTCGTGCAGCTTGTCATCGTCCCATGGCGTTTTGTCGCTGTTATTCATTCAATGTTCCGCTCTCGAAGAGCTCATCGAGCTTTTCACGGTCTTTGGAAGGATAGCCGGTTGATTCTTCGTTATCGCTTTCCGGGGAAGGGTCCGACTTGTCTTCCCCGCCTTTAAGAATATCCAGGCTTTCCATCAGGTCCTGCGCCTTCCGGTTTTGCGTTTCCGCGTCTTGGGCGTCAATTTCGAAACGCTCCGGCATTACGGCAATCAGTTTTTCCGAGGTCCATGCCACGGCTTGCTCCGTCACGGGCGTTCCGAACCATTCTTCTTTCTGCTCGTCTTCAACCAGCAGATGAACGGGCATATAAAGCAGACCTAAAAGAATAATGGCGCGGGCCAGCCCGAAAACAACGCCAAGCGTCCGGTCCACAGGGCCGAGGCCGACGGCGCTTGCGCCTTTGGCGATGAAATGGCTGGCGACTGACAGGATAATCACGACGGAAATGAACACGACGCCGTATCCGGCCGCTTCCGTCAACAGGCTGTAAGGTATGACGCCAAACAGCGTTCCGCCGTTTTCACCGTTTTCGGCGCCAAGCCATCCGCTTAAGATATCGGAGAGAACGGGACCGAAATAAAGCGCGGCGACGAAACCGCCCAGAACGCCCGCAATCGTCAGGACTTCCTTGATAAACCCGCGCATAAACGCCACGAGCGCGGAAATCAGAAGAGCGGAGAAAACGACGATGTCAAAAATCATGAGCCAAAAACCATTGAAACCATTCGGATATGTTGTTTTGTAGGCAATATAAAGACGTTTTACAAGGCCTCTCTTTAGTTTAAAGGTAAGCCTTTTCTTAACCGCTATGATTTATTATGGGACGGTAAAATAAAGGGCCATTGATGCATACGTTACTAATTGCCGAAATGCTAGGCTTCCTCGCCTTTTTTTTGGCCTTGATCGGCTTTTCTCTCAAAAAACCCAAACACGTCCTGTGCTTTCTCTGCCTGCCTTGCGCGCTCTGGGTTGGGCATTTTGCACTTTTGGCCCAGTTTTCCGGTATGGCTACGTCAGCAATCGCATTGATCAGAAATGTCATCGGCGCTGTGGCCGGAGAAAAAATCGTGCATAAAGCGAATTTTTCTTTATTCATCCTTCTCACGGTCATCGTTCTTCCTTCTATCAATATGGTAGCCGATCTTTTACCGCTTTGCGCGGCCCTCGCAGGAAGCCTTGCCGTTTACCTGCGCGACAGGCCTTTTTTATTCAGACTTTCCTGCCTTTCCGGGCATGCTTGCTGGGTTGCATACGGCATTGCGTTTTCTTCAGCCGCACTGGTTGTTTCCGGTGTTATCATGGGCTTTTCCATTTTCATCAGCATCATCCGCTACGATCTTAAAGTAAGGCTTTTTAACAATAGCCTGCCCGCACATAAGATCACATAAACGCTATGAGCGCGGAAATCAGAAGGGCGGAGAAAACGACGATGTCAAAAATCATAAGCTTTTATGCCGGGCCAGAGACAATTCACGAGCGATATATGATTGATAGAAAATCGCGCGCGGTTTTGCTAGGTTTGTTGCGCGTTCCATGTGCGTTCAAACAGGCGCAGGCAAAAATCGTAAATGGTGTGCGGCTAATTTCTCGCATTCCTCGGCGCAAAGTATCTGGCTTGCGATATCGTCGACAAATGTCTCCCGATCAACTTGCGTATCGGTCGTCTGGCCCGCTTGCATCATGTACGCATTGTGCAGGCTCATTAAGCGCACGAGGCAATCCGACAAGTCGATATAGTTGCGCGACAGTCCGGTCAGCAGATGCGCAAGCTCGGTGTTACTCTGTGTAAAGGCCTCTTCCGGATCAGAAAATTCCGGGTAGTTTTTAAAAAAACGCTCGCCGGGATCGCCGTTAAGCATGACGGAGGGTATTCCTTGGCATAACCTGTTGCTTTCGTCGAAGATTTTTTGCGTTGCGCTTCTCATGGAATCCGCGTTCGGCAACTCAATGTCAGGGGAGTCAAGCGTCGCCGTCGCCGCGCAAAAAAACTTGGCGGCCAGCTTGAGGTGGTATTCTATATCCTGCAAAGCGCCGCCGGAATTGCCGTCATAGCAGGAAATCCGGGCCTGCCGCCTTGTTACAAGGCTCACGCGCTCCTGAGACGCTCTGGCAATTTCAATGCATGTCTCAACGCGCTGACGCAGCAACTCGCTTTGTTCGTTTACGACCGCGGCGACTGCTGTCTTGTCGGCAGAAAATAATGCGCAGGCCCCGCCGTCGGCAACAACGCGCAAGGATGATAAAACCTCTTCTCTTGCAGCGGCGTTATCCGTAATCGCAGCAATAGTCTCTTGTAACAATTCTGTCATAGTCATCTCCCATGTTGAAACATCCCGGTTCGCACACTACCCGACTCATGTTCAGAAAGCCTTTTCCAGCAACGTTTTTGGTC
>CAZCIB010000058.1:0-11474 GCA_964498755.1 uncultured Pseudobdellovibrionaceae bacterium
GTGGGTGTTGGAGTCTTGAGAGGAGCTGCCCTTAGTACGAGAGGACCGGGGTGGACGAACCTCTGGTGTACCAGTTGTCGCGCCAGCGGCACCGCTGGGTAGCTATGGTCGGACGGGATAACCGCTGAAAGCATCTAAGCGGGAAGCCTCCCTCAAAACCAGGACTCCCTATCAGAGCCGTGGAAGACCACCACGTTGATAGGAGGGATGTGGAAGCGCGGTAACGCGTGAAGCTAACCCTTACTAATTGCTCGATCGGCTTGAATTCAGCCCATGCCATGGACTTTGCGTCCATGGATTATGGAAACGACGCGCACGGATAAGTACGCTGTGCGGGGTTTGATGGTATTCCGGCATTTGAAAAGACAATTAAAAAAATTGGATGACATGACTTAACGGTCTTGGATGACCTGGTGGTTTTGGCGAAGGTGAAACACCCCATCCCATCCCGAACTGGTCCGTGAAACCCTTCAGCGGCGATGGTACTGCGTCTCAAGGCGTGGGAGAGTAGCACGCTGCCAGGTCTTCCAAGTCCGTTAACAGCTTAGTGAGGCGAAGCCGAACTTGGCGCAACGGTCCCCGGGCTTGACCCGGGGCCTGTTCTCAAAAAACTTACATTACCTGTTTGCGAGTTTTCTTGGCATATTTCCGACATGGTAATACCGGCCCTTTTAAGCCAAAGGCTCTGAGTGGCGGCATTTTTTTTAGAGTTTGCTAAGCGAACTTGATCGAATCGACAGAATGTATTTGCAGGCGCCAATTATGCGGTTAGAAAAAAATCCTCCCTACGTTGCTAATTTTTCAAAGACTTCTTGCCAGCAAGCCGTTTATGCGATGATTTTGCAGCATTTTACCGGAGCGGCCCAATCTGAATCCGATATGGACGCCATGTGTAACGCAAAGCCGGGAAAATGGACTTGGCATTTCTCCGCAATCAATAAACTCGCGAATGCAGGATATCAAATCGTTCATGTCAGCGATTTTGATTTTCGGGAATTTGGCATAAACCCGCGAGCATATCTGGAGTCTTTTGACGGAAAAGAAAACGCAAAAATTGCCTGTGAGAAATCCGACATTGAATCGGAAAGAATGATGGCTCTTCAATTAATTGAAAAAGAGCGATCAGGAAACATTTCTTTTGAGCTCCGAAGTCCTGAAGTCAGTGATATTAAGCGATGCCTGGATGAGGGCTATCTAATTTCTCATTGGATCAATTCCGCGGCGCTGCTCGGTGACTTTACATCTTATACTGGCCACTATGTGTTGCCTTACGATGTTTTTGATGATCTGGTCGTGTTTCACAATCCGGGCGGGTATGACAAAAAAGGCAGGCCGGTCAATCAGTGCGTAGGCCAGATGCTGGATGCCGGTTTTTTTGACAGGTGTGTACGCTCCCCTGATACAGGGTTGTCTGAGGGCTTCACGGCAATCAAGCCGAGCTGATTAAATATCTCATCCCGAACAAGTCCCGCGAAAGCCGGGATCTGCAGCTTAAAAAATCTTACATTGCCTGTTTGCGATACAATCCATTTGACAGCCGCCTTTTGAGGCGGTTTTTTTGTTTTCATGCCAAACATCCTCATCACAGGAACGAATCGCGGAATCGGGCTGGAGCTGGTCCGGCAATACGCCGCCGACGGAAGTTCAAACCGGATTTTCGCCTGCTGCCGCAATCCGGGGAATGCCGATGCCTTAAATGAAATCGCGAAAAGCGCGTCGGACGGGCCAGTCAGCGTTTACCAGCTTGACGTCACGGACGATCAGAGCGCTGAGGCCCTGGCGCGGGAGCTTGGCGACACGCCGATCGATATCCTGATCAACAATGCCGGGATTATGGGCGGAGAGCGGCAGAGCGCCGATGATATGGATTACGGCGCCTGGGCGGAGACGCTCGCCGTGAATACGATGGCGCCTTTGCGCGTGTCGATGGCGTTTTTGCCGCATTTGAAACGTAGCGCGGCAAGTCCGCCAAAAATCATTACGATCTCAAGCCAGATGGGCTCCCTAAACCGGAAAATTAAAGGCATGTACGCCTACCGCTCTTCCAAAGCCGCCGTGAACAAAGTCATGCAGGTTCTCTCCCTTGAACTGGCGGATGACGGCATTTCCGTCAATCCCGTCCATCCGGGCTGGGTGCGCACAGATATGGGCGGTCCCGGAGCCGATATCTCACCTCAGGAAAGCGCGGAAGGTCTGCGCGCGCTCATCGCCAAACTCACGCTTGACGACAGTGGAAAATTTTTCCTATGGGACGGCAATGAGCATGCGTGGTAAATCCGCCAAGCTTTTACTTTGTCTCGAGAGCCATCTTCGCATAAACAGCAGCATCATCCTTCATGAGAGAGAATTTCCGTTGCCGTGATATAAAGCGTATCGTTCTCGGCGACCAGAGTCCGTCTTTTGAGCCATGCTTCAAGATTGCCGAGTGTTTTGAACGCTTTTCCCCATACATAATCAAATCCTTCGAGATTATGCGTATAGTCCTTTAGCATGTCTCCATATCCAAGATTCCTGTATTCGGGAGCAACGACGAGGCCGATGCCTCTTAATCCACGTTTATTTTTATAGGATTCCAGAGATGCATGCAGCGTGAAGTTTTGTGACAGCTCTTCGATGTCCAGCGATTGACCAACCAGAGGATAAACGCCAATTATTTTGCTATCATCGTTTTCCAGTACGACAGAGATATCCCAGTTAACGACGCTATCCAGAAAAGGCATGACATCAAAATCTGAATAGGTACTGAATGCCGACACAAGGAGTCGCTCAACACATCCACGGTCCTGCTTATTATATTTCCGTATCGAGGGCATCAAGAGACCATATAGCCAAAGCTAACGTTGTGCAAAAGAAATGTATAAAAGCATTCGGCCGGGTGGAAGATGCACAGGTAAGAGATGAATTGCTTTTGTCTTTTGACAAATCAAAGTCCATTCAATCCGTCATCCCGTTGGGGCACGAAATGCGCTTAAATAAACAGGATCAGCAATGTGCATCCGGTCGTGGCCGACGCCTTTGAAAAAGATCTTTATCCTCAAATTCTGCGATTGGCCTACGCTTCGTAACAGGTCTGTCGCAAAATAAAATCTCGTTATTTGTATCATTTTGCGCGAAGCAAAGAATCTCATTGTATGAATCCCATAGAGATCCATCGCGCGCTCATCGCCAAACCCACGCTTGACGACAGTGGAAAATTTTTCCAATGGGACGGGGGCGAGCGCGCGTGGTAAGCTGGCCATATGAACATTTCTTGCCGTGCCGCTGTGACTTCCGATGAAATTAATGCGCTCGCACGTTTGTGCTGGGACGATCATGAAGGCTGCGATTATAACAATATTCTGAAACACAGCCTTGCATGGGTGACGGCGCGTGCCGATGACGAGACGCTTATCGGTTTTTATAATCTTGCATGGGATGGCGGGCGGCATGCGCTCGTTTTTGATCTTAATGTTCATCCCGATTTTCGGCGGCAGGGGATTGCATTGAAAATGCTTGAACACGCGCCGCGCATCGCGAAAGAAAGCGGCGTGAAATATCTCCACGTAGATTGTGATGTGTCTCTTGAAGATCTGTATAAAAAAGCCGGATATGAGATGATTTCAGCTGGAATTGTCTATCTTTAAAGGCCTTTCGAATTACTCCCCGCCTACCTTCCTTCGCCCCGGATTTTTGCGGATGGCGTAGAGATCGTGGCGGCGGTCTTTTAAATTGCGCACGCTCCCCTCGCTGTGCAGCTCTATCAGCTTGTACATGTCGAGATCGGCGATCAGCGTCATTTCCGTGTTGGGCGTGGCTTCGGCGGCGATGCAGTCATGCGGGAAGGCGAAGTCGGACGGCGTCAGAATGGCGGCCTGCGCGTATTGGATGTCCATGTTGACGACCTTGGGCAGGTTGCCCGTGCTGCCCGCCAGAACGACATAGCATTCGTTTTCGATGGCGCGGGCCTGCGCGCAATGCCGCACCCGCTGATAGCCGTTTTTGGTATCGGTCCAGAACGGCACGAAGAGGATTTGCATGCCTTCCTCGGCGAGGATGCGGCTGAGCTCCGGGAACTGCACGTCATAGCAGACCAGAATGCCTACACGGCCGAAATCCGTTTCAAAAATCCGGATGGCGTCGCCGCCCGACATGCCCCAGTAGTCAACCTCGTCCGGCGTAACGTGGATTTTATACTGCTTGTCCGTCGAGCCGTCGCGGCGGCAGAGAAAGGAAACGTTGCGCAGCTTGCCGTCGATATACTCCGGCATGCTGCCTGCAATAATGTTGATGTTGTAGGTCACCGCCATCTGACTCATCGCGGTGCGGATCGGCTCGGTATGCTCGGCCATTTTACGGATGGACTCCGGCGGGCTGAGGTCATTATAGCGCGCCATCATCGGTCCGTTGAAAAATTCGGGGAACAGCACGACGTCGGACTCGTAATCCGAAACGGCGTCGACGAAATATTCAACCTGTTCAATGATTTCCGACATGTCGGTTACAGGGCGCATCTGCCATTGCACGGCGCCGACGCGTACGGTTTCCTTGCGTTTTCCGAAGAGCTCTTCGTGCTCTTCATCTTCCTCGTAGTAAATGTTGAGCCATTCCATCAGCACGGCGTAATTGCCGGATTCCTCGTCGCCGGGCAGATAGTTTTTGAGAATCCTGCGGGAGTGAAAGCCGTTGGAAAGCTGGAAGGAAATCACGGGATCGCTGATTTCCCGGGCGCGGACCTTGCGCAGATATTGCTGCGGCGAGAGTTCGTCCTTGTATTTTTTGTAGCCGGCCATGCGCCCGCCAAAAATAATCGCCCTCAGGTTCAGGCTCTGGCAGATTTCTTTCCGCGCGTCATGAAGGCGCCGCCCCAGACGCATGCCGCGGTAATCCTCGCGCACGAACATCTCTATGCCGTAAAGCGTATCCCCGTGCGGCGCATGCGTTTTAAAAGTATAGTTTGCGGTCACCTGTTCATAGGTATGCTTGTCGCCAAGCTTTTTGTAATCGACAATCACGGCAAAGGCTGCGGCGACGATTTTGCCCTGATCCTCAATCCCGATCTGCCCGTCCGGGAAAACATTCATCAGGAATTCCATATCCTCGCGGTCGTAAGGCCCAAGCGTTGGATAAATCTGCTTGGTGATTTCGTAAATGTCGTCGAAATCTTCAATCGTCAGCTGCCGCAGCTGAAGATGATGCTCGTCCGATCCCGCTGCGGGATGTTCTTTCGTGTCCTGTTCCGTCATGAGAGCGTTTATACACCATGTCCCTGCCTTGCGGCAAATGAAGTCTCACGCTATGTCTTTTTTAAGTCAGGGGTTTTCAAAGGGAGAAACTGTTACGAATACGGCGGGCGTTTGATCTGTGCGCCGGGCATTTTAAAAACTACAGAGCGCGCAGAGTACGCAGAGAATCGAGCTCTTGAAAAAACTCTGCGCCCTCTGCGATCTCTGTAGTTTAAATTTTCCGGCGATAATCCGGGCGCAAAAATGGCTCATTATTTATTCATAGTGACTGTAAGTGATCGCGCCGGGCGGGAAATAATTTATGCGAGCGCGCGGAGACGGATAAGCTTCCTGAAGTCGTTCGGAGCATGCGGGATCGCTAGCTTTTCGTTTTTGCCTCGCTGGCGACAACCCTGTTACGGCCCTGTTCCTTGGCGGCGTAAAGATTTTTATCGGCCATGTCGAGCAGGACCTCAATTGGCCAGTTCATCTCTTTCGCCGCTATTACGCCGAAGCTCGCTGTGAATGCGATCTCAACGGAATTTTGGTCATCAAAGAAAAGGCAGGGCGTTTTTTCGATGCTGACGCGCAGTCTCTCTACGCTTCGCGCTGCGCCTTTAAGGCTGGTATTGGCAAGGACAATTGCGAACTCCTCTCCGCCCAGACGTCCTGTGATATCGCCTGGCCTGACAGATTTCTGAAGAAGTTCCGCGTAGTGCTGCAGGACAGCGTCACCGGCCTGGTGGCCGTAAGTGTCATTGATGCTCTTGAAGTGATCAAGATCACACAAAACGACAGCAAGATGATTTTTCTCGCGATGATGGCTCTTGATCATATCTTCGGCCCTCTTGATAAAGGCGCGGCGGTTGTTCAGGCCCGTCAGCATGTCCTCAAAAGCGTGTTTGCGCAGATTACTTTGATACCGCTCAATGTTGCGAACCAGTGGACGGAAGATAAAAACGGCCTCCAGACACAAGACGGTCAAAATGATAATCATGTTCCAGAACTGCCAGACGCTATAGCGTTCGGCCTGCGCAATTGTTTTTCTTTGAAAATCCTGCAGGGTTTTATCTAGCGTCGTATTCAAGGAACCCGTCGCCTTATCTCTTAACTCCTCCGCAAGTAATCTAATTTGATCCTGTTCGTGCGTGCTGGTTCTGGATAAAACCTCTGCGTTTCTGATGAACGCCTCGATCATTTCATTCAGGGGGCTGATATCTCTGACGAAAGCAGCCTGTAAAGATGGGTGATGAGGCTCTCCCATCAGGTTTTTTTCATTTATTGACCATTTTAAAAGGAAGAAATCCTTGTTGATGTCTGTTATAGCCAGCTCGAGCAGGTCCATATCCGTTTCAGAGCCACCGGACGCATAGGCTGAAGCAAAAAACGAGATTTGTTGGGCATGTGAGCGAACGCTGCTGATCAGATACGCAATCTCTTTATCCTGTTTTTGTCTGTCGGTAATGTGCGCTGTTAGCATATGACTTTGAACTGTAATCATCGCAATAATGCCGAGCGCGAAAATATAAGATTCTCTTAACGAGAGTTGTAAACGTATGCTTTTTAAAAAATCCTTGATCAATACAAGCGCCCCGAAATGAATCATTCATTCGTATTTAATGTAATGATTCTACAAGGATAAGCGCAATCACGCCATTGTTCTATACAAAATTTCCGGACCGGTTAAAAGCCGTTTTCATAGTCCGTAAAATCCAGTCCGGCGCGGCTGATATTTTCAACAAGTTGATCAAGAGCGTCCGGCAGCCAGCTTTTGTTATGCTTTGAGCGCGGGTTGGACAAGTTTTCAGGAGATGGCTCGCGTCCCAGAAAATCGGCGTGGCGTTCATGCAGTACAATCGCGCCGCCATTGCAGGCGACAAGCCTGCTTATGATCCGTTCAAGAGGCCTGTGAAAGTCAACTGGCCCGGCATGCGCGTCGTTATAGAAGAATGAAATTTTTGCCAATCCCTTAACGCCGGTTTTGTCCTGTTTATGCGGGTATCGGATGCCCATTGGCGGACGGTAGTATTCCGGGGTTTTTCCGGTCGCGTTACGGATGGCCAGGTCTGATTGCATGATTTCGGACGTATAGCCATTCACAAACATCCGGTAATCATGCGTTTGTGAATGATTGGCGATCAGATGCCCCTGATTTGCGCTCGCCAGGGCGAGCCCGGGCGTTGCCTCCACGTATTTGCCAATATAACAAAACGTTGCGCGGACGCCTTTGCGCTGCAAAATGTCCAGAAGCCGCTCCGTAACGTCATGATGCGGATTCGGCCCGTCATCGAAGCTCAAAATGACTTTCCCGGAACCGGCTCCATAGTTGTTGTCGATGATCGTGAACGGGGCGAAATCCGAGAGGTTTTTCTGCATTCGTTTTGCTTAAAGAAACGACGATGAGATATCAACATAAACCGCGCCTAGGTGCGAATGATTTTCATTTACTTTTTGGCGCGGCGTGGTACTGTGATTTTTATAAGTTCACTGCGTTCAAAAGTTGTTGTCTATGTATCTATGTAACTGTTTTGCCTCAAGAAATCTTAGAGAGGCGCGTGAGTTTAACGAAGATTCCGTTCGCGCCTATCTGGAGTCGCAAAGCGCCGACAAGCAGGGCGATCTGATCAGGGCATGTAATAACCTGCAAGATGCATCTTGTTCTGATCAGGAGGCGAGAACCTCCCGCCGTTTGGTCGATGCGACGATCACTGCGATGTACGGGGAAAAGACCGGGAGTAAAAAATTCAGTTGCGGCGGTATGTGCCGGGGCGATATTTCAAAACTGATTCAGAGCTGGGCTTCCGGGAAAAATCAATGTCATCATGCAAAAGATAAGGCTTTGGATTGCGTCCCCGCTTGAGTAAACTGTCGTTGTGCGCATTCTTAAGCGCATTGACGGGAGTATCTCTTTGATTGTCTGTTCGTGCGCCAACTTCAATAATGTTCAGGTACGAGATTGCCTTGCGTCCATGGACGCTGATGAGCGCCGGAAGCTCTCGCCAGCGCAAGTGCACAAGATAGTCTCGGGACGGGAAAAATATAACTGCGGCAAATGTCTCGAAGAAATCGAGAAAATCATGCGGGCGCTTTGACGAGATTATCGCATGCGCGCTTGCCAACAAAAAAGCCGTTCGCGTCGAAGGCGGAACGGCTTCCTTTCAAGGTAAGCGAAAATATTACTTCTTCGTGGTCTTCTTGGCGCTCGTCGCCGGTTTTTTCTTTGGCGTTGAAGCAACAGCTGAAACGGCTTTTTTCTTGGTCGGCGCTTTTTTCTTGCCGGAAATCAGTTGCTCAGCCTGAAGCCAGTATTCCATTTCACGGCCTTCCTGGCAGCCTTCATTTTGCCAAAGAAAATAAGCGTGTTCGCGTATCTGGTCCTGTTTATTTTGTGCCATGGGTCTCAAGTCCTCTCTATGAAAGTTGGGTAGTCATTCAATTAAACTCATAACCTGAATTTTATGCGCACTCGGTCATTGCTGCAACGGAAAACAGAAAAAATATTTGCGCTCTTTTTGGCGCCACAATGTTTACATGAGGAAAAAGATTTTTACTTTTTTAATGAGCGCCACTGGAATGAAGAAAGAAAATGTGGCATACGTATTTGCAATCACATTGTTTTTTGATCCGGAAGGAACAGCGCGTCTATGGCAAAAAACACTTTACCCAAAGCAAAAATCCCGCCTTCCCGCGTCATTGTTGATTCAGTTTCTCCCAGTCTCGATAGCGGTCGTTTTCCTGCAAAGCGCGCGCAGGGCGAGCGCATGGACGTCAGCGCCGTCGTCTTGCGCGACGGGCACGACAAGCTGAAATGCGATTTGCTTTACCGGCATGAAAGCGAAAGCGAGTTTATGCGGACGCCGATGGAATGCCCGTTGAACGATACGTGGCTTGCGTCCTTCACAGCCGACAAGCTTGGCTTTTATTACTTCACGGTAGAAGCTTCCCTTGATCGCTTTGCCAGCTGGCGCGACGGGTTCATAAAGAAGATCGAGGCGGGCGAGCATAGCTGGGTCGATTTCGAGGCCGGTTATACCGAGATGGGCTTGCAGGCCGAGAAGCTGAGCGTTGATGAAGACAGACAATACGTCATTAAAAAGATTGAAGAAATCAAGTCCATGTCAGGGCCGGTCATTGACGGTACGGGCAGCGGTGAAGACATAAAAAAAATTTCCGACACGCTGCATGACTCGCGGCTGGATAGCCTTCTGCGCAATATCTGGGATGATCCGAGCCTCGTCCGGTTTGAAAAAGAACTCCCGTTGCAGGTCGATATCAAGCGCGGCAATTTCAGCGCATGGTACGAATTTTTCCCGCGCTCGAAATGGACCGGCATCGCCGAACAGGGGAATTTGTATGACGCGGCCAACCGTCTGGATTATATTGCCGATCTGGGTTTTGACGTTGTCTATCTGCCGCCGATCCATCCGATTGGCCGCACGTTTCGCAAGGGCAAAAACAACGCGCTTCACGCCGGTGAGGGCGAGCCGGGAAGTCCCTGGGCGATCGGCTCTCATGAGGGCGGGCATAAATCGATTCACCCGGAGCTGGGAACATTCGATGATTTCGCGCATTTCATGTGGTGCGCCGGTGAGCGCGGTTTGAGCGTGGCGCTGGATATCGCGCTGCAATGTTCGCCTGATCATCCTTACGTTCACGAAAATCCGCAATGGTTTAAAAAGCGCGCGGACGGCAGCATCCAGTACGCCGAAAACCCGCCGAAAAAATACCAGGATATTGTGCCCTTCGACTTTGAGTGCGCGGACTGGAAAAATCTCTGGGCCGAACTCAAAAGCATATTTGATTTCTGGATCGAAAAGGGCGTGACGATTTTCCGCGTCGATAATCCGCATACGAAAACATTTGCCTTCTGGGAATGGATGATCGGGGAGATCCGCCGCGAGCGTCCTGATATTCTCTTTTTGGCCGAAGCGTTTACCAAGCCGGACATGATGGCTTATCTCGCCAAGATCGGCTTTAACCAGTCCTACACCTATTTCGCCTGGCGCGATAACAAGTGGGAGCTTGAGCAGTATATGACTGAGCTTACGCAGACGGAGCTTAAGGATTATTACCGTCCGAATTTCTGGCCGAACACGCCGGATATTTTGACGCCGCCGCTGCAGAATGGCGGAAAGCCCGCCGCAATGGCGCGCGTCGTGCTGGCCTCTATGCTCAGTTCAAATTACGGGCTTTACGGCCCGACCTATGAATTGCTGGATGCGCGGCCCGCGCCGCCGAAAAAGGTTGAATATCTCGATAACGAGAAATACGAAATCCGCGAATGGGACGTAAAGTCGCCGCACTCGATTGCGCCGCTTTTGAAAATGCTGAACGCCATCAGAAAAGAAAACCCGGCGCTGCATACGAACCACTCAATCAAGTTCCACACGGTGGAAAACGATAATATCATCGCGTTCACCAAACAAACGGACGACCAGGACAACACAATCCTGGTGATCGTAAACCTCGATTTTTATCACGCGCAATCCGGCATAATTGATTTGCAGATACAGGAACTCGGCCTTGACACCGGGCGGCCTTACGTGTTGGAGGATTTGCTTGTGAATACGCGCCATGTCTGGCAGGGCTGGCGCAATTACGTGGAGCTGAACCCGCATATTATGCCGGCGCATATTTTTAGAGTGAGCAGTTTATGAGTTGTCAGTTGGCAGTAGGAAGTCGGCGGTGCCCCCTCCCAACCCTCCCCCGCAAGCGGGGGAGGGCAACGAAGCTGCGCTTCGTAAGAAGCGCTAGCTGAGTGGGTGGGGGAAACTGCAAACCGCCAGCTGCCAACCCTTAACTGAAAGGTGACCATGCCCCAGAAAAAAACAAAACAGAACGCCAACCCCCTTCCGTCCGATCCGCTGTGGTACAAGGACGCGGTGATTTACGAGCTTCACGTGCGCGCGTTTTACGACAGCGACGGCGACGGCGTCGGCGATTTCAAGGGGCTGGTGCACAAGCTCGACTACCTGAAAGACCTGGGCGTGAACGCGATATGGATACTTCCGTTCTATCCCTCGCCGTTGAAAGACGATGGCTATGACATTGCGGATTACACGCAAATCAACGAGCGTTACGGCGATCTGAAATCCTTCCGCGCGTTTATGCGCGCCGCGCACGAGCGCGGCATCCGCGTTATCACCGAGCTTGTGATCAACCACACCTCCGACCAGCATGAATGGTTTCAGAAATCGCGCCGGGCCGAACCCGGAAGCTACTGGCGCGATTTTTACGTCTGGAGCGACGATCCGCAAAAATACAAGGAAACGC
>CAZCIB010000059.1:0-11415 GCA_964498755.1 uncultured Pseudobdellovibrionaceae bacterium
TTCCGGCCATGTCGTCTTTTTCTACTGGATACCACTGCATCTTGTTCTCATTGAATAAACATTTTACCAAATTTCCCGCATGTCTGGCAAATTCCCATTTGCAAACATGATGAATCACGTTAACGCAGATCGGTTTTCGTGAACAGATCAAGATCGCGTCTTTTGCAGGGCTTTTTCAATGACGCACGCGTCCGCGTCCGGCAAATGCGCTTCTTCGGATAGAGCCCGCCGCCAGGCGCGCGCTCCTTTTTGTCCCTGGAACAGGCCTGTCATATGGCGCGTGACTGATTTAACGGGCGTGTCTCTTGCGGCTTTCATATCCCGCGCATAGCGCATCATCTTCAAAGCAATTTCTTCACGGTCCGGGGTATGCGCGGAATCGTAAAACATGCGTTCGATTTCCGTTACAAACCATGGGTTCTGATAGGCTTCGCGACCGATCATCAGGCCGTCAAAAATGACCGCATTTTCCTGTAGCTGTTCCATTGTCCGCAGCCCTCCATTGAGATGAATTTCAAGCAGCGGGAATTCTTTTTTGATTCTTGCGGGCTTGTTATAGTCGAGCGGTGGAACGTCGCGGTTTTCTTTCGGGCTCAGCCCTTGTAAAAAAGCCTTCCGCGCGTGGATGATAAACGTCCTGCAACCGGCCTCTGTGACTGTTCCCACAAACGCCGCCAGAAAATCATAGCTGTCCTGATCGTCAATGCCGGTGCGGCATTTGATGGTGACGGGAACGTCTGACGCGTCGGCCATTGCGTCGTAACATTCCGCAACGCGCTCAGGATCCGCCATCAAACACGCGCCGAACTGTCCGCTTTGCACCCGGTCGCTCGGACAACCGCAATTAAGATTAATTTCGTCATAGCCGTATTCTTTCGCCAGCGTAACGGCCTTGTACAGCAAATCCGGGTCCGATCCGCCAAGCTGCAGCGCGAGCGGTTTCTCGCTCTCATGAAAGCCGAGCAGCCTGTCCCGGTCGCCGTGTATGATCGCTTGCGCCGTCACCATCTCCGTATAGAGCCGGACATGTGGCGCGAGCAGCCGGTGAAAATAGCGGCAATGCCGGTCCGTCCAGTCCATCATCGGCGCGACGGATATAACAGGGGGCTTGAGCGTCGTCATGCGCGATTGTATAACGTGATTTCGAATATCCGCGCAACATTCAGGCCCGTCATGATCAAGCCTTCGTTTTTAACTTTATTTTTGTTTCTGTTCTTTTTTTTAACCACGTCCACGCTGGCGCAGGAAGAGGAAAACCTGCCGCGCTTTGAATCCCTCAAAGCCGACAAGGTCTACGCGCGCACAGGCCCGGGATTGCGTTATCCGATCAAATGGGTGTACGAACGCCGTGGACTGCCTGTCGAAATTACGCGGACTTACGATCAATGGCGGCAAATCCGCGACCCGGACGGGGAGGAAGGATGGGTTCACCGTACTTTGCTGACCGGTCGCCGGGGCGGAGTAATCCTCGCGGATCAGCCTGTGGAACTTCGCCGGAAGCCGGAGGTCGCCGCGCGCATGACCGCGCGTTTTGAGCCGGGCGTCGTGGTCAGAATAGAAGAATGCGCGGCCAGTTGGTGTCATGCGGCGGCCGGCGGTTTTAAAGGCTGGATTGAAAGAAAATACATTTGGGGCATTTACGAGGGTGAGATTTTTAATTAATCTAGTATTTATAGGGTGATTCACGCCTTATCCACAACTTTCTTTACGGGGTTTCCCCGACTTATCCACAAAACCGCAAAACTCTTCCAAGGCAAGAGAACGAGTCGCTATGTCTTTTTTTGAAAACAAATCTGAAATCGCGCGTCAACTGCAGGTCAATCTACTGACAATGACGGCAAAAGATGAATCAGAAGCGCCGCAGGATTACGACGTCATGCGCATGACGCATATGCTTTCCGGCGTACTGGTTGAGACCTGCCTGTTGTTCGACGAGCCGGATAACGGCCTTGAGTGCAGTTTTGATCGTCTCGCGCGCATGCTGGGCAAGGACCCGCTTGAAGGCCCCGTCGCGGAAGGCGGCATGACCCCGGCCTACATGATCGATTTCGAAAGCGAATGCGGGCGCGCGCTGGCGCGGACAATGTTCGAGGACTGGCTCGAATGCGTTTACGAATTCCATGATCTGATCCTCTACGTCATTCATTACAACATAACGATGTGGGAACAGGCCGGACATGAACGAAGCGAAATGTTCCGACTGTTCATTGAGTCGGCGCATCGCTGCCTGGCCTACGAGATTGCGGCGCAGGAATTATGCGATTTCGTTATCGACAGGAAGATCGGCTGCGACGGCTGGACTTTAAGCGACAGCCTTGCCGGTCTCAGCGCCGTGGCGGGCCGAAGGCTGGCTCTGTCATTAAGTACAGGGCAGGGAGGATTGTTCAGCGATGCGCGCCATGCGCTCGACGACCTTGATCACATTGCTTATGTCATGACGCAGGAAGCGATTCGCCTTGGAGTGCCTGCGGGCAGCGACTGGCGTTTTGGACTGGCGGCCAATGACGTGCCCGTGAATCCGCCTGTCGAGTTGATTTACAGTCTCGATCCGTACTGCCGGACATTCTTTCTGGCTTTGGGCCTGAGCGCACTCGAGGATCAGGCCGTTTGCTGCGCCAAAGCCGCAGGCCGCATGATCGCCGTCGCGGCGGGCGGCGAGATACCGGAAATCGAGCCCGTGATCGCCAAGCCGCTCGCCATGGCCGCCATGACTGAAACGTATAAAAGCGTTTGCATGGATCGGGCAATCATCTCTTGCTAAGACTGTGATTTTCCCTTTATAACGATTTCCATGACGCAAGCATTGGCGAGGGAAAACATGACATTCGTTCCGCAATCGAGCTATGGCTACGATGAACTGATTGCCTGTGGAAAGGGACAGCTTTTCGGACCCGGCAATGCCCGCCTTCCTCTGCCACCAATGCTTATGTTTGACAGAATTCCGAACGTCTCGGATCAGGGCGGCGCCCATGATAAGGGAATCATCGAGGCCGAGCTTGACGTTAAACCGGACCTCTGGTTCTTCGAGTGTCACTTTGAATCGGACCCGGTCATGCCGGGATGTCTGGGACTGGATGCGCTCTGGCAGCTTTTGGGATTTTATCTCGGTTGGACGGGCGCGAAGGGCTCGGGCCGGGCCCTCGGGCTTGGGGAGCTTAAATTCACCGGGCAGGTTCTGCCCGAAACAAAGCTGGTCAGATACGCCGTTCACCTGAAGCGCGTTATTAACCGCAAGCTTGTTCTCGGTATCGGGGATGGTGAAGTATTCGCGGACGGCAAGCTGATTTACGAGGCCAAGGACCTGAAAGTCGGCCTGTTCGACAATCCCCGCGCGATGTAACCATTAACGACGGACAAGGGATATGACACACCATACAAGACGCGTCGTCGTGACCGGTATCGGTATTGTCTCCTGCATTGGCAGAACGCAGGAGGAAGTCGTCTCATCCCTGAAGAAGGGGCGATCCGGCATTGTCTTTGCGCCTGAATACGCCGAAATGGGCTTCCGCAGCCAGATCCACGGCGCGCCGAAGATCGATCTTGATGAGTGTCTCGACCGCAAGCAACTCCGCTTTATGGGCGACGGCGCGGCGTATAACTTTGTGGCCATGCAGGACGCGCTTGCGGACTCGGGCCTTGAGGAGAAAGATATCGTCAACGAGCGTTCCGGCCTGATTATGGGCTCGGGCGGGCCGTCGACAAGCAACCAGGTTGACGCCGCGGACATCGCCCGTGAAAAAGGCCCCAAACGCATCGGCCCATATATGGTGCCGCGTTGCATGTCTTCGACGAATTCCGCCGTTCTTGCAACAATGTTTCAGATCAAGGGCGTGAACTACTCTATTTCATCGGCCTGCTCGACGTCCGCGCATTGCATTGGAAACGGCGCGGAGCTGATCCAGTGGGGCAAGCAGGACATTGTTTTTGCGGGCGGCGGCGAGGAGCTGCACTGGACGCTCTCCGTCTTGTTTGACGGCATGGGCGCGCTCTCCTCGAAATACAACGATACGCCGGAACGCGCGTCACGCGCATACGATAAAGACCGCGACGGTTTTGTCATCGCGGGCGGCGGCGGCGTTGTTGTGCTTGAGGAACTGGAACACGCAAAAGCGCGCGGCGCGAAAATCTACGCGGAAGTCACCGGATACGGCGCGACGTCGGATGGCCACGACATGGTTGCGCCAAGCGGCGAAGGCGCCGTACGCTGCATGAACATGGCGCTCAAGGATATAGCCGGGCCAGTGACGTATATCAATACGCACGGCACAAGCACGC
The DNA here is from genome assembly GCA_964498755.1 of uncultured Pseudobdellovibrionaceae bacterium. GTDB lineage: Bacteria > Pseudomonadota > Alphaproteobacteria > Micavibrionales > Micavibrionaceae > RZZS01. The sequence continues at coordinate 4,276 of CAZCIB010000059.1, forward strand.
CTGTAGGAGACATCACTGAAATCAACGCGATAAAGGACGTCTTTAAAGCCAGAAACGAAGATATCCCGGCCTTCGCCTCAACGAAATCCCTGACCGGGCATTCCCTTGGCGCGACAGGCGTTCAGGAAGCGATTTATTCAATGCTGATGATGAAAGAGAATTTCATCGCACCGAGCATCAACGTGGACAATCTCGACGAAGGCGCCGAAGGCGCCGCGCCTGTGACAGAGCTGAAAGAGGGCGTTGAGCACCAAACGGTTATTTCAAACTCTTTCGGCTTCGGCGGGACGAACTGCACGCTGGCGCTGAGCCGGTTGAGGGAATAAAACCCCTCTCCCTGAAGGGAGAAGGAGCTGCCTACGAAACAATAAGGACAGATAAAATCGACTATGAACGATCTTCTTAAAAACAAAAAAGGCCTCATCATGGGCGTGGCGAATGATCATTCGATCGCCTGGGGCATTGCGGACGCCTGCCACAAGGCCGGTGCGGAGCTTGCCTTTACCTATCAGGGCGAGGGATTCCTCAAGCGCGTTGAGCCGCTCGCGAATTCCGTCGGCTCGGATTTTCTGATTCCCTGCGACGTACAGCAGGAAGAAGATCTCGACAAGGTTTTCGCCGCGCTGAAAGAGCGCTGGGGGACGTTTGATTTTCTTGTTCATGCGATTGCGTTTTCCCGGAAAGAGGAACTCAAAGGGCGCTACGTCGATACGACGCTGGATAATTTCCTGATGACCATGCATATCTCCTGCTACTCCTTTACCTCGATCATGCGGCGCGCGCGGGAGATTATGAATCCTGGCGGTTCCGCCCTGACGCTAACCTATTACGGCGCCGAAAAAGTCATGCCGAATTACAACGTCATGGGCGTGGCCAAGGCCGCGCTGGAGAGCTCCGTGCGTTATCTCGCCGCCGATCTTGGCCCGGAAGACCAGATCCGCGTGAACGCCATCTCCGCCGGGCCGATGAAAACGCTTGCGGGCTCGGCGATCGGCAGCGCGCGTCAGACTTTCCGCTATAATGTCAGCGCCGCGCCGCTGCGCCGCAACGTTGAGCTTGACGAGCTGGGGCAAACTGGAGTATACATATTGTCCGACATGTCATCGGCGGTGACGGGAGAAGTCCATTACGTGGATTGCGGTTTCAATACGGTCGGCATGCCGCCCCACGAAAACCTCTCCAGCATTGCGGTGAAGGATAACGAGAAGAACGGGAGTTAGGGAATGGCTGTTGTTTCGCCTGTATTGAAAGACAAGTTTATGCAGGAGGTTCGCGTTATAATTGCCGACGCATGGGACTCTGCGGGTAGAGCGGAGTTGATAAGATCGACTGCGGAGACAATGGCCTCTCAGGCTCTTCATCTGCCCGCAGATGAAGTAGAAAGACGCGTCAGAGCGCATTTAAAGCAAACAGCTGGTGAGGTTAATCCTTCCGATCGTTCGGCTGTTGAAGACACGATAGTTCTCGCCGCCCAAAGAGCAAATGCGTCTAATGCACCGTCAGTAAATTCTCCGCAATAACGTCCGGAACGTCCGAGATTATGCAATCCGCGCCCCAGGCCTGCAGGTGCCTTGCGCGGTCGGGGTCGTTGATCGTATAGGCGCAGACGGCGTAGCCCGCGTCGATAATCTCCTCGATCTGCTCGCGCGACGACGTATTTCCGTTGATATTTATGCTCACGGCCTCGAGATATTCGGCCAGCTCTTTCCAGTTCTCCGGCCATTCGCTGTCCAGCAGTAAAGCCCTGTGCCAGTCCTGCGCCATGTCTGCGGCCGTCTCCAGCGCGACATGCTGAAAACTTGAGATGAGGAGACGGTCATGCGCGTCCCAGTACTGTGATAAAACGTCCAGCGCGGCCTCCGCCGTTTCCTTTTCCCGGCCCGGGCAGGGCTTGAGTTCGAGATTGAGCCCCAGATCGCGGTTTATAAGGACTTCAATCGCCTCTTCCAGCGTCGGGATTTTGATGCCGGTAAAGCTGTCGCCGTACCAGCTTCCGGCCTCAAGATCGCGGATGTCGGCGTAATCCGTATCGGCGACGTTGCCCACGCCGTTCGTCGTTCTGTCCAAAGTCTCGTCATGGAACAGGATCGGAACCCCGTCGCGCGTCAGCTTCACGTCAAGCTCGACCCATTTGACATCCATATCGGCGGCCGTGTGGAGCCCCTCAAGCGTATTCTCCGGCGCGTATCCCGCCGCGCCGCGATGACCGATGATTTTGGGGAGGTTGAGTTTTGTCATGGCAGTCGTTCTCGTTCTTCTCCCTGTCCCTCACCAATTGCGGCCACGGACACTCCGTGTCCGGGCCTCGTATCCTCTCCCTGAAGGGAGAGGAGTTTTTCACGCATTCCCTCTCCCTTCAGGGAGAGGGCAATGGAGCTTTGCCGCGTAGCGGCATTAGCGGAGTGGGTGAGCGACAAACCTATCATCTCAATCACGCCCTCGATGTTATTCAATACGTCGTTATTCCAGAAGCGCAATACGGTATAACCCTTGCTTTCCAAGAATGCCGTACGCCTCTCGTCATAAACAATAATATCGTCTTGGTTATGCTGGCCCCCGTCAAGTTCAACGATCAAATCCGCAGTGCGACAAACGAAGTCGACGTAGTAGGGATGAATAGGATACTGGCGGTAGAATTTATAGCCGTCCAGTTGCCGGTTCCTCAAATGCTTCCAAAGTTTGCGTTCGGCTTCGGTCTGGGATTTTCGAAGAGATCTGGCGCGATTTGTAAGGGCCGTCATATCAATTCTCTTTAAGTCTCTCTTCCCTTTAAGGGGAGAGCTGTCGCTTCCCCTTTCCCCTTCTCCCCCTCTCCCTTCAGGGAGAGGGCAACGGAGCTTTGCCGCACAGCGGCATTAGCGGAGTGGGTGAGGGATACTTACCGGGTTTCCGTCTTCCCTCACCTGTCCCTCACCAACTTCAGCTAATGCCTGCCTTGTGGCAGGCAAAGCTTGCGTATCCTCTCCCTGAAGGGAGAGGAATGAAAATCGAGCCGCGTCACGCTTCCCGGCGGCGGGGTTTTTCCTCGACCTCGATTTCCTCGCCGGTTTCCTGATCGACGCGGCGCATCGACAGTTTCACCTTGCCGCGGTCATCCTTGCCGATCATCAGAACCTTAACGATATCGCCTTCGTTGACGACATCGGTCGTCTTGCCAACGCGGTGGTCGGCGAGTTCCGAGATATGCACGAGCCCGTCCGCGTTGCCGAGGAAATTGACAAACGCGCCGAAATCGACGGTCTTGACGACCTTGCCTTCGTAGATTTTGCCGATTTCCGGCTCGTCCGTGAGGCCCTTGATGATTTTGATGGCGGCGTCGATGGCGTCCTGATCAGGGGCTGCGACCTTGACCGTGCCGTCATCGTCGATATCGATCTTGGTTCCTGTCTGCTCGACAATCTCGCGAATGACCTTGCCGCCCGTACCGATAACGTCGCGGATCTTGTCAGTCGGGATTTTAAGCGTGACGATCTGCGGCGCGAAACGGCTCAGCTCGCCGCGGGATTCGCTTAAGGCTTTTTCCATTTCGCCCAGAATATGCAGACGTCCGTCCTTGGCCTGACCCAGCGCGATTTTCATGATCTCTTCCGTGATGGATGTGATCTTGATGTCCATCTGCAGCGAGGTAATGCCTTCCTGCGTACCGGCGACCTTGAAGTCCATATCGCCGAGATGATCCTCGTCGCCGAGGATATCGCTTAGAACCGCGAAATCCTTGTCTTCCTTGATCAGGCCCATGGCGATCCCGGCGACCGGTTTTTTCAGCGGCACTCCCGCATCCATCAAAGCGAGCGAGGTGCCGCACACTGTGGCCATGGAGCTGGAGCCGTTGGATTCGGTAATCTCCGAAACCACGCGCATCGTATACGGGAATTCTTCCGGATCCGGAATGAGCGGGTGAATAGCCCGCCATGCGAGCTTGCCGTGGCCGACTTCGCGACGTCCCGGCGGGCCCATGCGGCCGGCTTCGCCGACGGAGTAGGGCGGGAAGTTATAATGCAGCATAAAGCGTTCGCGGTATTCGCCGACGAGGGCGTCCATGATCTGCTCGTCCTGACCGGTGCCGAGCGTCGTGACCACAAGAGCCTGCGTCTCGCCGCGCGTAAACAGGGCCGAGCCGTGCGCACGGGGCAAAACGCCAACTTCCGCGACGATCGGGCGGACGGTTTTCGTGTCGCGGCCGTCAATGCGGTTGCCGGTTTTAATGATCTGGCCGCGGACGGCGTCGGCCTCGACGGCCTTGAATTTCGCCGTAATCACGGATTCCGTAATTGCGTTGTCTTCATCAAGGAATTCGACGACGGCCTTGTCGCGCAGCGCGCTGACGGCGTTCTGACGTTCAAGCTTGTCCTTGATCTCATAAGCCTTGGCCACGTCCTTGGCGTATTTCTTCTCGATATTCTTGCCAAGCTCCTTGATCGCTGGCGCTGTTTCGGGAAGGTCCCATGGCTCTTTCGCGCACATTTCCGCAAAATCGATAATGCCGTCAATTACCGGCTGGAACGCTTTCCAGCCTTCCATGACCGCGCCGAGCATAATGTCTTCCGGCAGCTCCTTGGCTTCCGATTCCACCATCAGAACGCCTTCGTTCGTGCCTGCGACGACAAGGTCAAGATCGGAGAGCGGACGTTGTTCAAGCGTCGGGTTAATGACGTACTCGCCGCCGATATAGGCCACGCGCGCTCCTGCGATCGGGCCGAAGAACGGAATGCCGGATATCGTCAGCGCGGCGGACGCGCCGATCATCGCGACGATGTCCGGGTCGTTTTCCATGTCATGCGCGAGAACGGTGCAGATCACCTGGACTTCATTGAGGAAATCCTTCGGGAAGAGCGGGCGGATCGGGCGGTCGATCAGACGCGAGACAAGCGTTTCATGTTCGCTCGGTTTGGTTTCGCGCTTGAAAAAGCCGCCCGGGATTTTCCCGGCCGCGAAGGCTTTTTCCTGATAATGGACGGAGAGCGGGAAGAAATCCTGCCCCTCTCTGGTTGTCTTCGCGCCAACGACCGTACACAAGACGCTGGTTTCGCCCATGGAGGCGAGGACCGAGCCATCAGCCTGACGGGCGATTTTGCCGCTTTCGAGAACAACGCTTTTTCCTGCAAAATCAATTTCCTTACGGAAGACTTGAAACATCTGGTTTACCTTTCTTGTATGTTACGGTTTTGCGTACGTCAGCGCGTCAGAGCGCTTTCGCACAGCTTTTGTGATTTATAATTCGGGAAGGGACGCCGGATTCCGGCGGACGGTAAAGAATAGCCTGAGCTCTCTCTATTCTTGACGGTCTACCGAAGTGGCCGGTCTGGCCCTTCATTCCTACTGTTACACATGACATTATGCGCGGAAAAAGTCAAAGTTTAAAGAGAGAACAGAGCCAGTCTCTGCCCTGTCCTCCTTTTAAGCGGCATATTACTCGGCGCAATCTTTCCCCATATACAGCCCTCGAAGCGCGCTTTTGCGCATTTCCGCCTGTCTGGCCATCTCATCACGTTCGGCCGCATTCATATTAGACAAACTTCCGGCATGTGAGATCGCCGCGCCAAGCAGGGGGACGCCGCTCATTGAAACGGCATGACCGCCAACGGCGGTCCCTACATTCGTTGCATGTGCACTGGCTTTCTGCTGCTCTACGTCCGCAATCAGTTTGTCCATTTCCTGAATTTCTTCTACAATTTCCAGACAGCTCATACGCGCATCATCTGCTTTGCTGGACTGAATCTGGTTCGTGCCAGTCGTTTTACAGCCCGCAAGAGCCAGCAGAATAATCGCGCTGAGAATAGTTTTTTTCATTGCTTTACTTTCCTTTTTGTTAACTGAGAGCAAACTTTCTTCGACACGCTCGCAACTGTCAAGCCGTATTTATGAGCATTTGCATGACGGCCCGATCATGCTAGCCTGTTTCCCAATGTGTTTATATTCGTTCGGAGAGAGGGAGTTTTGTTTATGCCGAATTATCTTGTTCTTCTGCGCCACGGGCAATCGCAATGGAATCTTGAAAACCGCTTCACCGGATTTCATGACATCGACCTCAGCGATCTGGGCCGCAAGGAGGCCGAAGACGCGGGCCGCCGTCTCAAGGCGGCGGGAATTACTTTTGACCAGATTTTCACCAGCACCCTGCAGCGCGCTTATCACACGGCGGAAATCGCCATGAAAGAGGCCGGGCAGGAAGAGCTGCTCAAGAGCATGATCAAACATGACGATCTGCGCGAGCGTGATTACGGAGATCTCACGGGCCTGAACAAGGACGAAACGCGCGAGAAGTACGGCGACGAACAGGTCTTTATCTGGCGCAGGTCTTACGATACGCGCCCGCCCGGCGGCGAATGCCTGAAGGACGTCGTCGAGGACCGCGTCAAGCCGTATTACGACGCCAATATCAAGCCGCATATCGAGTCCGGCGAGGATATTCTTATCGCCGCGCACGGCAATTCCCTGCGCGCGATGCTGATTATCCTGGGTCTTGAAACGCCCGACACGATCAATCAGGCCGAAATGGAAACCGGCGTACCGGTTGTTCTGGAGTTCGAGAACGGAGAAATCGTCAAGCGATACTCGCTGAAGGATAAAGAGGCGGCTTAAGTTTTCCTGCTCTCTCTTCCCTTGTTTCTGTCATTCCGGCGAAAGCCGGAACCGGATGGTTTATCTTTTCGTGCCTTATCGGCAATCCGATCCCGGTTTTCACCGGGATGACAGCATTTCTTTGATTTTGAGAGGTGATGAGTGGCTTTTTATTATGCATTGACTTTGTATTGATCCTCTGTAGGATTCATCTCGTGTGAAATCTTAGTGTGTGTGGAGGTTCTTATGAGTGAAGTATTAGAAACTGTAGTTGTGCCAACAGATGTAACAGAAGTTGGTGACAGATGGCTGGAGGTAGAGATACCTCTTAAGGGCGTTTTTGACGTGGCGGTTCAAGAAATGCTTCCACCGTCAGAGGTAGACGATTTGAAAAGCGCACAGGGACTGGTCGTAGTTATGCCGGAGGATCCTGAAGTAACCGTGTACGAAGAAGGCGTATCGTACGTAGAGCTGGGAGACCAATCACCGGAGGGCAATTATCCCGTACTTGATATCGTCCACGGTTAAAACAGAAACCCCGGCGACAAACCGGGGTTCTTTTTTTTCTAAATTTCCAGT
>CAZCIB010000060.1:0-11247 GCA_964498755.1 uncultured Pseudobdellovibrionaceae bacterium
ACCGTTACAGATGGTGAAATATGAGTTCATAATAATATAACTCAAAATTCTAAAAATCTGTATCTTCATAATGCAGTGAAGGGGTAAATCCTGGGATTCTATCCTCAAGTAACGGGCGAAAGCTGGGCCGGGACTTCACCCTCGCGTACCATTCCCGCGCCGCCTGATGCTCTTCCCACGGGACGTCCCCGATATAATCAATAGCCGAGAGATGCGCCGCCGCGGCGATATCGGCAAGTGAAAAATTATCTCCGCCAAGCCAGTTCCGCTTTTCAATCAGGAACCCGATATAGTCGAGATGATAATGAACGTTCGCATGCCCGGCGCGAATCGAAGGTCCATGCGGCTCGCCCAGCTTTAAAAAGCGTTTCATCAGCTTTTCGCCGACAAGGTTATCCGTAACTTCCTTGTTAAACTTGACGTCGAACCAGCCGACAAGACGGCGCGTTTCGGCGCGCTGAACGGGGTCTGAGCCCAGGAGATTGATTTCAGGATAAACTTCTTCAAGGTATTCGCAAATGACCTGGCTGTTGGCGAGGGTCGTGCCGTCAGGCTCAATAAGAACGGGTACGTCGCCTGCCGGGTTGAGCGCCAGAAATTCCGTGCGCCGCTCCCAGATTTTTTCAATTCTTAAATCAAACTCCAGTTTTTTCTCGGCAAGGACAACGCGGACCTTGCGCGAAAAAGGATGGAGCCAGAGATGGTAAAGGGTTCTCATGAACTTCCCGAATCAAATCAGTCATTTCAGCATAACCCGGATATGCCTGTTTTACCAGAATGGGATTCGGGAAGCTTTCGCCGCAGGGGCGCGCGCATTACTGCCGGACGGCTTCGACTTCAAGGCGAATGTGTACGGTATCGCCAACGCCGGGGAGACCGTAATCCATGCCCCATTCGCTGCGCTTTATTTCGCCGGTTGCGCTGAAGCCCGCGACGTACTCGCCCGAGAAAGGATGCTCTCCGGATTTGTTATGGGTGACGTTGAGCGTTACGGGCTTTGTTACGCCGAGCAGCGTCAGGTCCCCGGTCAGCTCCGCCGTATCCTCGCCGGTGACATTGACGGACGCGCTTTCAAAAGTCATTTCCGGATATTGTTCGACATGAAAGAAATCTTCGTTCTTCATATGCGCATCCCATTTTTCATGATCCATGTCGATGCTGGCCGTCTTGATTGCTACATTAACGGACGAGTTTGCGGGATTGTCGCGGTCTAGGGTGATCGAACCGTCATAGTCATGAAATTCCCCTTGCGACATTGAAAAGCCCAGGTGATCGACAAAGAACAGGATTTGCGTATGCGCTTCATCAAAGGCGTACGTTTCAACCTGCGCGAACGCGGGCGTGGCGGAAAGCGCTACGGCTCCGGCGGCAAGAAGAATGGTTTTAACAGAATGAAGCATTAGCGCGTCTCCCGGGAAAAATCAAAAATACAATACAGATTTGGCGCTGTTTTCGGGATGATCAAGCGCTCAATGCAATCTGCCTAAAAATACGTCCCGTAGACGGTTACGCCGATATACGCGCCGACGCTTGCAATGATCCAGACAAGCAGGCCGTAAGTCCACTTTATCCCGGAGTCGGATGTGATCTCCCTGTTTGAACGGTTTTTCAGCAAAACGGAAAGCAGGGCAAGGCCCGCGCCGAAACCAAGAACAAACCCGATAATACCTGCGATATAGACCATGGTCCTGAAATCCCCTAGTATTTTTTAAGGTCACCCCAATGCGCTGGCGCGCGTCAACGGGATGGCGGCGTTATCAAGGAAACCGTCATGCTTCTCTATCATATTATCATTCTTGCGCTTGTACAGGGCATCACCGAATTCCTGCCGGTGAGCTCCAGCGCGCATCTGATCCTCGGGCATGCGGTTATGGGCGATCCTGCGGGCGATGACCCGTGGGGCAGAGAGCTTACAATAGACGTCGCCGTTCATGTCGGCACGCTGTTTGCCGTACTTCTCTATTTCCGCAAGGACGTTTGCGCGATGCTTTGCGGTTTTTTCGGAACGCTCAAAACGCGGCGGGAGACGGTCGGCTTTCATCTGGCCCTGAAAGTGGTTCTGGCCTCTTTGCCTGTGATTGTTTGCGGGGCGGCGCTGGCAATCATCGAGCCGGACTGGCTCCGCAGCGTCGAAGTCATCGCGTGGACGACGCTTGTATTCGGGATCCTGCTCTGGGTTGCGGACAGGTTTTTCGCCGATACGAAGACGCTGGACGACTTTTCCTATAAAAACGCTTTTCTCATCGGCCTCGCACAATCCCTGGCCCTTATTCCCGGCGTCAGCCGCTCCGGCATTACGATGACCGCGGGCAGGTTTTTAGGATACAGCCGCACAGAGTCCGCCCGATTTTCTCTTCTGCTTTCAATCGTTGCCATCAGCGCGGCGGGGAGTTTGCAGGGACTTGAGTTGTTCCAAAGCGGGGATTTTGATTTCGGGATGGATGTGCTCCTCGCCCTCGTTCTGGCGTTTTTGTCCGGCTGGGCGGCGATTGCGTTGATGATGCGCTGGCTGGCGCGGGCCTCATTCACGCCGTTCGTCGTCTACAGGATTCTGCTCGGGCTTGCGCTGTTGTACGTAGTCTATCTAGCGCCGCTATAGATTAGTATACGCGTCTGCCCGTAAATCTTGTCGGCGCGCAGTCTGGCGTCAATTCCGGGATAAGAGTCTCTGGCGCCGATTTCTATGACCATCCAGTACTCGTCAGCCAGCCAGTTACCCTCCTTGACAGCTTTTACGGCGGAGACGACAAGATTTTTTCCGTAAGGAGGGTCTATAAAAACAAGCGAGACTTTATGATCTTCGGGCGGCGGCGGCGGCTGGAGGGCGTCGGATTTCAGCGCCTGAAAATGTTCCGGAGCTACGCCCAGTCTTGCGGCATTGCGTCGGCATAAATCGATGGACTCCTGGGAAATGTCTATAAAAGTGCAGTGCGACGCGCCGCGCGAGAGCGCTTCAAGGCCGAGCGCGCCCGTCCCGCAAAACAGATCTAGCGCATGCGCGCCCGCAATGTATATCCGGCTATTGAGCATGTTAAACACGGCCTGCCGCACTTTATCGGCGGTTGGGCGAACGGACAGACCTTCGAGGGTTTCCAGCGTGTGACCTTTATATGCGCCGCTCGTGATTTTCATTTCAGAACGTCCCCGAACGTTTTATGAAGCTGCGCCGAAGGGATTTCGCGAACATCGCTTTTGCGTAAATCGTCGAGCGCAAAAGGTCCGTATGACGTGCGTACCAGTTTGTTGACCTGTAAGCCGAGCGCGGCCATGATTTTCCTGATCTCCCTGTTTTTGCCTTCCCGCAATCTTACATTGAGCCAGCTGTTGGCGCCATACTGTTCGATTTTGACGTGCACAGCTCCATATCTTACGCCGTCGATTTCGGCTCCCTTCGAGAGATTCTTAAGGCGCGTTTCATTGATTTCGCCATAGACGCGAACGCGATAGGCGCGCTCAAGCGCATTTTCGGGATGCTCCAGATAGCGGGCAAGCCCGCCGTCATTGGTCAAAAGCAAAAGCCCTTCGGAATTGAGATCGAGCCTGCCGACAGATACGACGCGCGGCATATCTCCGGGCAGATCGTCGAAAATCGTTTTTCTACCCTGTTCGTCCCGGTTCGTGGTGACGAGCCCTGCGGGCTTGTGATAGAGGAACAGGCGCGTCTGCTCGGCTTTGCCAATTGCGTTGCCGTCGACCTCGATTGCGTCGCCCTCGCTGACCAGAAAGGCAGGCGTTTCAAGGATTGCTCCGTTGACGCGGACGCGGCCCGAACTGATCATTTTCTCGGCCTCGCGCCGGGAACATATTCCGGCCCTCGCCAAACGCTTGGCAATTCGCTCACCTTTGTGGTTTTCTTCTTCCATGACTGATAACGAGAGTAATCCAATGTTCGCCGCTCTGGAAGAGGCGCGTTCCGCAGAACAGCAGGATGAGGTGCCGATCGGCGCGGTCATTGTGAATCCGCTGAGCGGCGAAATCGTCGCGCGGGCGAGGAACCGGACGCGTGAGCTGAACGACCCGACCGCGCACGCCGAAATTCTGGCGATCCGCGCGGCGTGTGAAATTGCCGGGGCGCAGCGCATTCCGGAGTACGATCTCTATGTCACGCTGGAGCCCTGCGCGATGTGCGCGGCGGCGATCAGCTTCGCCCGCATCCGGAAACTCTGCTTTGGCGCGTACGACCCCAAGGGCGGCGGCGTCGCCCATGGCGGAAAATTTTTTGAGCAGCCGACCTGCCATCACCGCCCCGAGGTCATCGGCGGCATAGAGGAAGAGACTTGCGGAGAGATTTTGAGAAGGTTTTTCAGAGGGAAGAGAGGCTCCAAACAAGATTGTGATTGACATATTAAAATTGTTTAGCATATGTTGGCGTATCCCCGTTAATGGAGCTTAATTATGATAAGAATTTTTAATGAAGTTGCGCCGCTTCCTGTTTTAGAAGACACAGTGCAAGAGATAAAAGAAGCGCTTCTAACGCTTCAAAAGCATGCTTTTGTGGTTCCTCAAACACCTCATTACGAGGATGACGGTCCCTGGGAGCGCATGCATCGTCATAAAAAACTTAATGTTGCAAGCGTTTTTCTTGGGAAAATGCTCAAAAATATGGGAGATCATTGGGGACTTGCGCAGACTTATGGTTTTAAGCTTATGCAATTTGATAATGATTTTTCTAGTTTTAAAGCATACATGGATGGCGCACGAGATGATGCAAGAGAGTACCATTATACTAGTCAAAGTATTTTAGAGGAGCTTGAGCAAGCGGCGCTTAAAGATTTATATAATTTTGAAGATCAAGGGCAAAAAGAAGAGTTCCTGACTGCTGTTTACAGCGTAAAATCTTTTTTTGCGCATTTGAGGGCACAAAAAACGCCGCAAATTAATAATAACCTTATATACCGCAATGACGCAGAATATCCCTGCTAATACAGCGCCTGTTATTCCACCACCAAAAGCCACCCATAGGAGACGATCAACGCCGGAACGGCTGTGTAGAGCGTTGCAAGAATTGCGGCCTTGGGAGCAAGAGCGATGGCCGGGAAGAGCGCGTCGCCGTCGTTTGATATAGCGTTTGCAAGCTGCGCCGAGAGCGGGATCAGGCCGCTTAAATACATCGTGGTCACGACGATCTGCGGTCCGCATCCCGGGATAAAGCCGACAACCGTGGCGATCAGCGGCAAAAGCGGCGCGGCGGCGCTGAAATAGCTTTCAAGGTCAAGGCTGAACCAGAGCACGGCAAGCTCGAAAACCAGAAACGCGCTGATCACCCACACAGTGACAAAATTCGTATCCGTCGCCACCCGGTCGGCCAGGTATTTGGCCGGGTGTTTGCCCGCGACGTTCGCGGTGAGGTTTGTCAGGCTCGGCCCCGAATTGGGCGCGAAGGCCCACATGGCGCTCGCGAGAAACGCGCCCGCGAGCCCGATCCACAAGGTCGGAGCGTATTCACTGAAGGGCCCGAACCAGACGTCCGTTTCGATCTGTAAAGCGTTGCCGATCCCAAGCCCCAGCCCCGGCGCCATCAGGGCCAGCCACGGCCAGCGGAAAAGGCCGAAGCTGTTCGGCTGGCGGTAAAGCGGATCGAATTCCGCGCTTGTCTGGTCGCTTGTATATTTGAGGAAATCCGGGCCATGAATGCGCTCAACCGCCGTGCCCGTGACGACGCCGCAAACCATGGAGATAGCGTAAACCAGCAGCGCTGTCTGCGGCTCCTGCGCGAGCAGCAGGAACGCGGCGTCGCCCATGGTGGAGCAGAGCACGGCGACGACCGCGCCGAAACCGATCCGGCCCGTGACATACTGCGTAATGACGATAATCGCCCCGCCGCAGCCCGGCAGCGCGCCCATCAGCGCGGCGATCGGGATGTGCCATTTCCTGTGTTTTTCAAGCAGCCGCGCCGTGTCGAGCTTAAAAGCGTGCTCGAGAATATAAAAGAGAGCGAGCGTCGCCGCGACGAACGTGCTGACCGCGATATAAGCCTCGGAAATTGCGTCCTGAACAACGCCCCGCGTTTCCTCCGGCGTCAGAAACGCCAGCGCCGCCAGAACGCCGAGGAATATAAATTTCGGGATGTGGCGCGCGGAGAGGGTCATGGGGTCATCTTGCCATTGTGTCCTGCAAGATCACAAGGAGTTTGTCATCTCGACCTGCCTGCGCGAAGCCGGGGCCTCGCTTCGGCGAAGGCAGGCCCTAGCCGCGTCGTAGCGTAACGGAGACGGGCGAAGCGGAGAGATCTGATCACTGTCCATTTTACGCAGATCCCCCAGGCAGCGCGTTTACGCGCTTCGCTCGGGATGACAGAAAGTTATTCTAACTAAGCCATCCCGCCTTGCGGCAATCCCAGTTCCTGCATCATTTTCTGGGTTTCATTCGCGATGGTCTGGTCGGCGTTGACGCGGGCGCTGTTCACGGCCGCCGCGACGAGATCCTCGAGCGTTTCCTTGTCGTCCGGGTTGACGATGGACGCGTCGATGCTGATTTTGCGTACGTCGCCCTTGCAGGTCATGACAACCTTGACCATGCCGCCGCCGGACACGCCCTCGACCTCGACCTCGGCAAGCTGTTCCTGCAGCTCCTGCATTTTGGTTTGCATGGTCTGGGCCTGCTGCATCATTTTCTGGATATTCATGGTCATCGCTCGCTGTCCTTTCGTGTTGCCTGTTCTATGCTAACAATTTCCGCGCCGGGGAAAAGAGAAAAGATCTCCCGCACCAGCGGAATTTGTTCAATTTTCCGGCGTTTTTCAAGTTCGGCGGCCTGTTCGCGCTCCTTTAACGTCGGCTGGCCCGGCGCATTGGTCAGCGTCACGATCCAGCGCGCGCCCGTAATGTTCGTCAAAGCCTTGCCGAGCTGGTTTGAAAAGCTTTGCGGCGCATCGTCTTTGAGGCGGATTTCAAGGCGGCCCGGCGTGATTTTTACGAGATGTACATAGAGCACGGTTTGCGTGGCCAGAATCATCTCGCCGCTGGCCTCCAGCAGCGAGACAACGTCCTCGATACTGCGCGGATCGGCCTGCGCCTGCGCGACGGGCTGTTCCTGCGGCGCGGGGGCGTAGGCGAGATTACCGCCGCCTGTATGCGCGCCGCCTCCGTTCGGCGGGTTTGGCGGAGGGGCTGCGGGCCCATTGCCGGTGGTCGCCTGTTCCGGATTGTTTTGCAGCCTGCGCACGAGCTCCGCCGGGTCGGGCAGTTCCGCCGCGTAACCGAGACGTATTAAAACCATTTCCATCGCGCTTTGCGGGTTGGGCGCGCTTGAAACTTCGCTCAGCCCTTTTAGCAAGATTTGCCACGCGCGCCCGAGCGACGCCATCGTCAGCTTCCCGGAAAGCGTTTCAAACGCGCCGTATGTCTCGCCGTCCATAGACTGCTTTAAATCGCCCGCTTCCGGCGCGGCCTTGAGACGCGAGAGAATATGAACGCAATCGAGTAAATCCTGCATCACCAGGACCGGGTCCGTGCCGTTTTTGTGCATGTCCGTGGTAACGGAAAGCGCGTTGGCGATCCGCCCGGTGAGAACCTTTTCAAGAAGCTCAAGCAGTTGCCCGCGCCCGGACAGGCCGAGCATGCCTTCGACCTGCCGCGTGTCGATTTTGCCGGAGCTGAGCGTCATTGCCTGATCGAGCAGCGAAAGACCATCCCTAACGCTGCCGTCGGCCGCGCGGGCGATGAGAGTGAGCGCGTCTTCGTCAATTTCGAAATTCTCTTTTTCGCAGATGCCCCTGTAATGAGTCTTCAGAACGTCGATATCCACGCGGCGCAGATCGAAACGCTGGCAGCGCGAAAGCACCGTCACCGGGACTTTGCGGATTTCGGTCGTTGCGAAAATGAACTTCACATGCGGCGGCGGCTCCTCGAGCGTTTTAAGCAGCGCGTTAAACGCGCTTTTCGAGAGCATGTGTACTTCGTCGATGATATAGATTTTATAACGCGCGGAAACGGGCGCATAACGCGCGCCGTCCAGCAGATCGCGAATATCGTCGACGCCGGTATGCGATGCCGCGTCCATTTCCAGCACGTCCGGGTGCCTGTCTTCGGCAATCGCCTTGCAGGTTTCGCAGTCATCCGTCGGACCCGCCGTCGGCTCGCCCTTGCCGTCCGGGCCTGTGTAGTTCAGGGCCTTGGCGATAATGCGCGCTGTCGTCGTTTTGCCGACGCCGCGAATCCCGGTGAGCATAAAGGCGTGCGCGATGCGCCCGCTGTTAATCGCGTTCGTGAGCGTGCGCACCAGCGTCTCCTGGCCGATCAGATCGTCAAAATGACGGGGACGGTATTTGCGCGCGAGCACGCGGTACGGGGCGGAGGTTTCAGAACTCATAAGAGAGATTTAACGGGATTCGGCTGAGAGCGCAAGAAAGAGCAATCACGCCGGGATATCCTGCGGAACGTCTTCTTGCCACGGGCGGACTTTGGCGCGGAATTTATCCGTTTCCCGGTTCAGGCGGTGGTTTTTGCTCTCAAGCCGCTGGGCCTCCTGTTGAAATACTCTCTTCAGGCTCCCCGCGTCCGCTTCTTCAATATCTGGAGAAACCCGCCGCAAAGAGCGCGCGAGCTCGCTATGGCTTTCCCACCTTTCGGCGTGAACGCGCGCCGAGACCGCTTTTTTCTGCGCGCCTTTCGCGTCGGCTTCCAGGTATTCCGCAAACATGCCGAAGGTTTTATTCAGGTAAATCCGGCGGTGTTTTTCCGCTTTTTCGATATGCCGTTCACGCAGAGCGCCGATCATCCCCATGAAATCCGGATTTTCTAATAGCGCCGCGCGCTCTCTTGCGTTCGTTAGCGCCGCCGCGATTTTCCGGTGCCCGTCGATAAGGGCGGCGTTTGTCCGTATGCGATCAAGCCGGTCAGAGATTTTGTCAAGTATTCGCGCGCGCTGGTTGTAAGGCGCAATACGCTGAAGCGCGCGGAGCATTTTCCGCGTGTCTCGGCGATAGGGCTTGAGACATTCCGTATTTACCGCAGCCAGCCTGTTTTGCGCCTTGAGTTCCTCGCGTTTCTCATGCCAGTGAATTTCTTCGGTGCGCCCGTCGTGATGGATGACCTGCGCCGTGCCGCTGTCGACCCAGTCGCCTGTGTTGCAATACTTAATCCGGCGACCGCATAGATTTATATTTTCCAGCGTTTTAACGTCGTGCAGGTGCCCTATAACCTTAATATCGTAATCCCGGCCCCCGGCGTGCTTTGCAACAGCCCGCGTTATGCGGCCTTCAGAGCGCTTCAGGTTTCTCAAACGATTTGCGCACTCCTTTTCAAAAGCCGCCAACTCTTCCTGCCTTTTCCTGTGATATTTGTCTTTGCGTCCATCGTCATATTTGTCCATTACGCCTAATATGTGGGCCAGCCGATGCGCACAACGACCGCCGACGCGAATGGTTAAATTGTCAAATTCATCGCCGTGAGAGACGTGGATTTTTTGACCGGCGGGCGAGATAAACTCATATTCCCGCATGAACTGGATACCGAAAAATTCCTTGCCAATGATATCCTTGCGCTTAAGAGGATGATCGTGATTGCCGGGCGTATAGACGATTTCCGCGCCGTCTTCATGCATTTTGCGGTTTATTTCGTCGAAGAGGCGGAGCTGATTTTCTTCCAGCTGCCACGGCTTCTTCACGAACAGCTCCCAAAAATCGATGATATCCCCGGCAAGGATCAAACGCTTTGGTTTCGTATTCTGGAGAAATTCTAGTAGAGGCGCGGCCTGCGCCGAGCTCTTGCCGAGATGAACATCGGAAATGATCACCGTATCGACGTCATACGGGACCTTCGCCTGCTGCTGTTCGGCAGGCCACTCGCCCGTCGCTGCTAACACACCCTCGCCGCGATACATCGCTGAAGAACCCTGCAAAGACGTTGAATTCAGAACAAATTCAACATCTATAAATTACCAAAACCGGGCTGATATGTACAGTTAACAGGCGCCGTTTTCAACATGTTTTTATGTTCTGTTAAATGGACTCAATCGCCCGGCGCGCCGTAGCTTAAGTATTGTAGGCGTTTTAATTCGCGCCGGCCTCGGCTCACGCCATCAAGAATAAGCCCGGTCATGAGCGATAAAACGGCGGTGAGCATAATGCCCATGCTCAAAATCGCGGTCGGGAAACGGGGAACCAGCCCGGTTTCGAGATAATCCATGACAACCGGGATTGCGAGTCCGATCGAGAGCATCGCTAGGACAAGCGCAATCAGCCCGAAAAATGGGAACGGCTTAACCTCTTTAAACAAAAGCATAATAAAGCTCAGGATTTTAAAGCCGTCCTTATAGGTGGAAAGCTTGCTTTTCGTGCCTTCGGCGCGTTCATGATAGGGCGTTTCCACCTCGCCGCAAGGCACGCTCATCTGCAGGGCGTGAATGGTCAGTTCGGTTTCCGTTTCAAAGCCCGTCGCAAGCGCCGGGAAAGACTTGACGAAACGTTTTGAAAAGGCGCGGTAGCCGGAGAGCATATCCGTAAAGCCCGTGCCGAAGATCATGCGGACGATTCCCGTTAAAAGCTTGTTTCCGAAAGCGTGCCCGGGCCGGTAAGCCTTGTCCGAATCCACGGGAATGCGCGCGCCAACGACCATATCGAGGCGGTCCCTGATCAGTTTGTTAATAAGATCCGGGGCGGAGTCAAAGTCGTAGGTGCCGTCGCCGTCGGCCATTAAATAGATGTCGGCGTCGATATCGGCGAACATGCGCCGCACGACCATGCCTTTCCCTTTGCGCCGGACCTCACGAACGATCGCGCCCGCCCTTGTGGCTTCCTCAACCGTGTTATCGGTCGAATTGTTGTTGTAGACGAAAATATCCGCATCGGGCAGAACTTTCCGGAAATTCTGCACGACATCGTATATGGCTGCGCCTTCGTTATGGCAGGGAAGAAGTACGGCGATTTTCATCAGACGGGTCCTTTATCGTCACCTCAACGCTTGAAAAATAGTAAGGCAAGCGCAAGTCCGCCGCCAGACAAAAAGGAGAAAATTCCGGATTTTCATGGGAGGAGTGGAAAGCCGGACGCGACCCGGAGCGAATTCGTTACGGCTGCTGCCTCTCGGCCCTGACCGGGTTGGCGAAGGCCCCGCCCGCGCCGACTTTCCATGACTGATATAGTGATGATCGCGCGCGCATGCAAGAAATTCGTTGAATTTAAAAGCCGGATTCATTAAACCGGAGTTTGTCCGAAACTTGTGGGCCGCAGTAGCTCAGTGGTAGAGCAACGCATTCGTAATGCGTGGGTCGGGAGTTCAAATCTCTTCTGCGGCACCATTTCCAAGG
>CAZCIB010000061.1:0-10846 GCA_964498755.1 uncultured Pseudobdellovibrionaceae bacterium
ATTAAACTGGGCGCATGAAAACGCCGCTTTACTGGAAACACATATCTTTTCTTATGCTCTGCGCCTTGATAGCGGGCCTTCTGCCCGCCCACGCGCATGCGCTTGGAGATCGGCCGGTCAGGTCATTTTCCCAGAATTTCAAGGTGATTGTCACGGTCGAAACGCCGGAAGGGTTGAAGAGCGGTTACGCGGTGCGGCGGATCGGCAATGCCGCGCCCCTGATCAACCTGCCCGACGTCGGCAACGCGGCGAGCGTGCGCGGCGAGGCCGTGGCGGTTGATCTGGGCGAGCGCGGCGTGTTGTTCGCCCTCATCTCGCATTATTCCGACAACGAATTCTACAACGCTTTCCCGCTGCCCGGCGAGAGAATCGGAATCGGAGGCTCGTCGGAAAGAGGCATCGCCTATTACGCGACGCTCAAACCCGGCGACAGGGGCGCGCTCAATCCGCGATTCTTCCCCGGCTATCCGAAACTCGTCACCTTCACCGATATGAACGATCCGAAGTCCGTGACGCTGGCGCAAAAATGGCAACAATGCACAGCGGGGATCTCCGAAGAGGCGGAGAAAAAATGCCGCAAGCACGGCGGCGCCTATCTCGTCGAGGACAGGTTCGAGGAACTGTTCGGCGCGGGCGTCAAGCTCAAGGATATCGTCTTCGAGATCACTGAGGAAGAGGTGACGAGAGGTAAAGCAGAACCTTACTTGCCTGAATTCGATGACGAATTTTGGGCTTGGTTTAAAAAACTTAAATACGGTGACCCCAGACGAATCACAGAAGCTAATTTTAAATAGGAGAGTAAAGAAATGAGCAATCTTAATCCTGAACTATTCAAAGCGATACTTGCGATGGATTCCTACAATCGAGGGTATGATGCAAGCATTCAGTTAACTGGAAGTCAAGTTGGAAATGCGAGCATCAAGACTGATTCGCAGATTCTTGGAACAACGGTTGTTGATGGCCAAACAGTTGATAGGCATGAAACAATCGGCTTCTACGCCCTCGCTTACGACTATGACGGCGAGACGGTGATTTCGTACCGCGGGACGGATTATCCGGAGGATGATACATTCCCTGCAAGAGACATAGAACACGGCTGGACACTCGGCGGGGGGATGACTTCAAGAAAGAGGGACGCAATAAATTCATTATGTCCCCGAAAGTTAAAACGAGGCGAAACCGGCCTTCATTTTTCTCACCGCCAAGACGCCAGGCGCGCCAAGAGAACGGCGGTCTTCGCGCGCGTCAGCGCGTAAAAAAATCAGGTCTTTATAGTCAATTGAATAAATAACAATCCATTTTTGCGGCCTGATTTTCGCTAAAAAGTTTTAAACTACAGAGATCGCAGAGGGCGCAGAGTCTTTTAAAGAGCTTATATTCTCTGCGTTCTCTGCGCGCTCTGTAGTTATAAAAATACGCTGCGCGCGGCTGCATAAAGCCGAAGCGAATGGCGCATTAATTATTCAATGCGCTATAACGTGGCCGCCATTGGTTTTCAATGCGCCTTCGGCGCGGCATGCCGCGTAAGCTTGGCGTCTTGGCGTCTTGGCGGTTTAAAATTCTAGAGCGTTTTTGAAAATGAATGAGAACAGGAAATCACCCAGACGCCCCCACTTTGGCCCTCACCCGCAAGCGGGGGAGGACTACGAGGCCCGGCTTTGGAGAAGACAAAGCCCAGACCGCAGTGGGTGGGGGCATATTCCTGACAATCTGAAAAAGCTCTAACGCCAGACGCATATCTGAAAAACACCCAATTCCAAACCCGATAAAACTCCGCTACACTGAAAGTATGAGACGCTCCGAACGCGGCAACGTCATGATATATATTCTGATCGGCACGGCCTTGTTCGCCGCGCTGGGATTTGCCGTGGCGCAAAGCAACCGCGGCAGCGGCGACGCGCTCTCGGCCGAGCGCAACAGTCTGTCCGCCTCGGAAATCATTGAATACGGCACGCTGCTCTCTAACGCCGCGAGCCAGCTTAAATTGCGCGGCTTCGGCGATACCGGGCTTAGCTTTAAAAACAATATCGAAACCGGCTATGTCGACGGCAATTGCAGCGAGGACGCCTGCCGCATTTTCGAACCCGACGGCGGCGGCGTGGTTTACGCCGCGCCGTCAACGGACTGGCTGGATACGGCGCAAAGCGCGCTGCCCGGATATGGCCGCTGGAACATCACCGGCAATAACGCGGTAACGCGCGTCGGCAACGACGCCACGCCGGACCTTGTCGCCTTCCTGCCCTATATCAAGCGCGATATCTGCGTCGAGATCAACGACAAGCTCGGCCTGAACAACCCCGCCGGAGCCCCGCCGCAGCTCGGCGCCGTGATCGACACCTACAATAATCTTTATGATGGCGCGTATGCCACCGGCGCGACGCTGGAACTGCCTGCCATAGATCAAGGCAGGCGCGCCGGATGCTTCGAGGGCAACACGACTCCACCGGACGGGACGTATCATTTCTTTCAAGTCCTGATCGGACGTTGATTAGGCCTGCTACTTTTTCCGCCAGACCGCGCCCTGCGGCGTGTCTTCGATTGTGACGCCTTCGGCGGCGAGTTGATCGCGGATTTCGTCGGCGCGCGCGAAATCCTTGTTTTTCCGCGCCTGCTGGCGCTCTTCCAGTAACGCGTCGATACGGGTGGCGTCATCGTTAGTTTCCGCATCATGGTCGTAGCCGAGCCATGCGTCCGGATCGGATTGCAGCAGGCCTAGCAATTCCGCGCTGGCCAGAATTTCGCCCTTGATCCGGGATTGTTCGTCCATGCTCTCCGCCTCGCCCGCGCTTTTGGTCAGCGCGCTTAAGGCCGCAAGCGCTTTGGGCGTGTTAAGATCGTCGCACATCGCCGCAAGAACCGGCGCCGCTACTTTCGGCTCCGCCGGGACGGGTGTCTCTTTAAGCTCGCGCAAATGCTGGTACATACGATCAAGGGTCTTTTTCGCCTGGTAAAGGCCCGTCTCGGTCCAGTCGAGCGGCTGGCGGTAATGCCCGTTCATCAGGGCGTAACGGATCGCCTCGCCGGGCATGCTCTGAACCAGATCGTGCGCAAGAATGATATTGCCGATCGATTTCGACATCTTCTCGCCCTCGACCGTCACAAAGCCGTTATGCATCCAGTAACGCGCATAAGAAGTCGCGTCATGCTCTGTGTTATGCGCGCAGCAGCTTTGGGCGATTTCGTTTTCATGATGCGGGAATTTGAGGTCCGCCCCGCCGCCGTGAATATCGAAGGGCAGGCCGAGATGCTTTTCCGCCATCGCCGAGCATTCGATATGCCAACCCGGACGCCCGCGCCCCCAAGGGCTGTCCCAGCCCGGCTGATCGTCGCTGGAAGGTTTCCAGAGCACAAAATCCGCCGGGTCTTTTTTATAGGGCGCAACTTCGACGCGGGAACCGGCGATCTGCTCATCCCGGCTTCTGCCGGATAAAGCGCCGTATTGATCGTATGAGGGCACGTTGAACATGACATGGCCCTCATTGGCGTAGGCATGGCCTTCGTCGATCAGCTTTTGAATAAGCGCGATCATTTCGGGGATCGTTTCGGTGGCCAGCGGCTGGATGTCCGGCGCGGCGACGCCCAGCGCGGCCATGTCCTCGTTATAAATGCGCGCATATTTGCGGGTGATCGCGCCGATATCCTCGCCCGATTCTTCGGCGGCTCTGATGATTTTATCGTCAACGTCCGTAATATTCGAAACGTACGTGACTTTGGGATAAATGGTCCGCAACAGCCGCGCCAGCAGATCAAACGCCACGGCCATGCGCGCATTGCCGATATGCGCGTAATTATAAACCGTCGGCCCGCAGGCGTAGATACGCGCATGCGCGGTGTCAATCGGCGCGAAAACCTGTTTTTTCCGGCTTAGGGAATCGTAGAGCGTCAGTTCGGGCATGTGTTTTGTTTCTCCACCGTAAAACTCTCTCCCTGAAAGGAGAGGTTTATCTTCAGGGAGAAACTAGCAGATCAGGAACAGCACGCGCAATCGCAAGAGCCGCCGCAAGAGCAGGTATGACTGTCCGCGCAGCATGCGCAATCGCAGCCGCAACCTTCACTGGATAAGTTCATGTCTTGAGTCATATTATGTTTTCCATTACAAGAGAACGCTAACCTTTAGATCGTAACACGAAAATGGCGAAAATAGAACCTTTTACCCAGAAGAGCGACTCTCAATATCCCACGCGCGAGGAAGCCGAGAAGGCCGTTGAAGTTCTGCTCCGCTACATCGGCGAAGAACCGCAGCGCGAAGGCCTGCGCGAAACGCCGGCGCGATACGTGCGCGCGTTCGAGGAGTTTTTCGAAGGATACAAACAAGACCCGCGCGGCGTGTTGCAAAAAACCTTTGAGGATATTGAAAATTACGACGACATGGTGCTCGTGCGGAACATCGATTTCGTCTCGCATTGCGAGCATCACATCGCCGCCATCATCGGCACGGCCCATGTCGCCTACTGGCCGGACCAGCGTGTCGTGGGAATCAGCAAGCTCGCCCGCGTCGTCGATATTTGCGCGAAACGCCTGACATCACAGGAAAACATGACGACGCAGATCACGGACGCGATTAACGATGTCCTCGCGCCCAAGGGCGTCGCGGTCCTGATCGAGGCGAACCACCAGTGCATGAGCACGCGCGGCGCGGGTAAAGCCCACTCCTCAACGGTCACAACGACCTTCACCGGGATTTTCGATACCGACCGCGACGTGAGAGAGCGGTTTTTGGGTCTGACGCGCCTGTAATTCTCACATCCCCCGGAACGGGTGCGCGGGGTACGAGCCGAGGAACTTTACCTCTGCCGCGTAGAAATTCAGCTCTTCGAGAGCGAGCTGCACAGCGCGGCTGTCCGGATGGCCTTCCATATCGACATAGAACTGCGCAGCCTGGAAATGCTCGTCGACGTAAGACTCCAGCTTCGTAAGGTTGACGCCGTTGGTCGCAAACCCGCCAAGCGCCTTGTACAGCGCGGCCGGGATATTGCGCACCCGGAAAAGGAGCGTGGTCAGAACCTTTTCAGTTTGCAGCGGGATCAGGCGTTCTTTGGACAAAACCAGAAACCGCGTCGTATTGTGGTCCGCGTCCTGAATATCGCTCTCTAGAATATCCAGTCCGTAGATCTCGGCCGCAAGCGGCGAGGCGATTGCCGCATAGGCCGGATCGTTCATCTCGGCGATTTCGGCGGCGGCCCCGGCGGTATCGGCGCGCACTTCCTGTTGCAGGTTCATTTTGCGGATAAAGTTCCGGCACTGCGGCAAGGCGTGAATATGGCTCCAGATATATTTCAGATCCTCTTTTTTTGCGCCTTTCACGCCGAGCAGGGCGTGGCGGATCGGCTCAAAATGTTCGGCGATGATATACAGGTCTCCCCCGGGCAGGAGATGATGCACGTCCGCCACGCGCCCGGCGATGGTGTTGTCGACCGGGATCATCGCCAGCTTAGCCTCGCCATTCGTAACAGCGGCGAACGCGTCCTCAAACGCGGCGCACGGCAAGCTTTCCATGTCCGGATAGGCGGCGCGGCAGGCCATATCGCTGTACGCGCCCGGCACTCCGGAAAAGGCAATTTTTTCAGTCATCCATAATCCTTCCTAACCTTTCTGCTCCCAGCCCATTTCGGTCTGCTGCCAGTAGGTTATATCATGCCCGGCCTCTTTGTACGTCTTCCATTTTGACCGGGCCGTTTGCGTATAGGTTTCATCCCGCCCGTCGAACATCAGGCAGCACAGATTATACGCATCATAACCGGCGTCATCCGCCCCGCCCGTCATCACCAGCAAATCAGCCGCGTTCGGATTGTCGCCCCCATGCGTCAGCCAGACAGGCTGGAGTTCGGCATCCCCGTCTTTCGCGCTACCATGCGGGATAAATTTATTCGGATGAAATGTCCAGAGCCGCTCGTTCAGGAACTCCGTTTCTTTTTCATCGCTTGTGCGCACGACGATTTTATGTCCGCGCTGCAACGCTTTCATCAGGATATCCGGCAAAGCCTGGTCAAGCGGACGGCGCGTAAGGTGATAGAAACGGATTTCAGTCATGAACTCGATACTACCCGTAATTCTCTTCAATAAAGCGGTCGAGTACGCGTACGCCGAAGCCGCTGCCGCCTTTGGGCGTGAGCGGCTTGTCCGCTTTAATCCAGGCTGTTCCCGCGATATCAATATGCGCCCAGCGAACGCCGTCCTCGATAAAATGCTCAAGGAAACCCGCCGCCGTGCACGCCCCGGCGTACCGCCCCGATGTTCCAAGATTCTTAAGATCGGCGACCTTGCTTTCCATCTCCTTGCGCCAGACTTCATCAAGCGGCATGCGCCAGAGCTTTTCGCCCGACGTCTTGCTGGCCGTCTCAAGTTTTTGCCAGAGCTCGTCGTGGTTGACGAAGGCGCCCGCGTATTCGAAGCCAAGCGCGATCATCATCGCCCCTGTCAATGTCGCAAGATCAATAATCGTTTCCGGGTTATGATGTTTCTGCGCGTAGGTCAGGCAATCCCCGAGAACAAGCCGCCCTTCCGCGTCCGTATTCAAAACCTCGATCGTCTTGCCCGACATGCTGGTCACCACGTCGGAAGGCCGGTACGCGTTCGAGGACAGCATGTTTTCCGCCAGGCCGACGACGCCGACGACATGGGCTTTCGAGCCGCGCAGCGCCAGCGCCATCATCGCGCCGGCTACAGCCGCAGAGCCGCCCATATCCATCTTCATGAGATCCATTTCAGCTGCGGGTTTGATGGATATGCCGCCCGTATCGAACGTAATTCCCTTGCCGACGAGCGCGAGAGGCGGAGCGTCCGAGGCGTCTTCCGTGCCTTTCCACTCCATCACCACCATGCGCGGCGGCGCGGCGGAGCCTTGCCCGACAGCCAGAAACGCGCCCATATTGTAATGCGCCAGCGCGTTTTCATCGAAGACGCTGACCTCGACGCCGAGCGGCTCAAGTTTTTCGCGCAGCCTTTCCGCATAAGCGACCGGCTGGAGATGGTTCGCAGGCTCCGAGATTAAATCCCGTGCGAACAAGGTTCCGTCAACCGCAGCGTTCAGACGGTTGAACATCGCCTGCGCGTCATCGACGTGATTCACGATGACGTCAAGGTTTTCAAGCTTTGGCGGCTCGTCTTCCTCGTTCCTGCTCTTGTATTTATCGAAGCTGTAATGACGGAGCTTGACGCCAAGCGCGACATGCACGCCGCAAATCAGCGGATTTTCATCTTTCGTCTCGTCATCGGCCTGAAAAGCCGCGCACACCGCGCCGCAGGATTTCAGCGCCTGCGCCAGCGCGCCGCCCGCCTTTTCGCAGACATGCGGATCAAGCTTCGCCTTTTCGCCGAGTCCGAGCAGGATCAGGCGGGCCGGGCCTTCCTCCTCCGTCAGGGGCAGGATAAAGCTCTGTCCGATTTTGCCCTTGAAAGACGGGTTCCGCGATAAAACCGAAGGAAGAAAGCCGCCGCGGCTTTCCGAAAAGCGGCTGGCCGCGAGCCCGGGCTCCGGACCCTCGTAAACAGGAAAAACCAGCGTGTCATACTCTTGCCCGAAATCTTTCAGGAAACTATAAGAGACCGTCATACTTTACTCACAAACGCGCTTTACTTGTTGGACATTATTCAACATAAGAATGATCGGGCACATTGTCCAGAAGCGAAGCGCGGAACCGGCACAGCTATGAGCATAATGAATTCATATATATTGCGCCACCTGACGATTGTTTTACTAATCGTGTCGGTGACGCTGGCCGGGGTCGTGTTTTTAACGCAGTCCCTGCGTTTTCTGGAACTGGTTATGAACTCCGGCGCCAGCAGCGCGTCGTTCTGGATCCTGACCTTTCTGGCCTTGCCCAGATTTTTCGAGATCATCCTGCCGATTGCATTAATGGGCGCCGTTATTTTTGTTTATAACCGTATGGCCGTCGACAGTGAAGTTATCGTGTTGCGGGCGGCGGGATTCTCGCCCGGAAGGATTGCGCGCCCGGCGCTTTTTATGGCCGGGCTGCTTACCGTTTTTCTGTGGTTTGTCACGCTCTGGCTTTCACCCGTGGCGCTGGCGCAGATGCAGAACATGCAGCAACTGATCAAGGCGTCCTATTCCGTTCTCTTTTTCAGGGAAGGCGTCTTCAATTCAATCGGCGACGGGTTGACGATCTATGTTCGCGAACGTCTGGGCGAGGGAGAATTACGCGGGCTAATGATCCACGATAACCGTGACAAGAACACCGATCCCGTCACAATTATCGCCAAAAGCGGCGTACTGGTAGAAACGCCCGAAGGCGCGAAACAGGTCCTGGTCTACGACGGTTCAAGACAGGTCTTTGAGTCGGACTCGGAAACTGTCAGCCGACTGAATTTTGACCGTTATATTATAGATCTTCCCGAAAGTTCCCCTGCCCGCCAGAGATGGGCGGAGCCTGACGAAAGAACAATATTCGAGCTTCTGGATCCCAATTTGAGCCTTCAAAGAGACAGGGAATCTCTTCATGTCTTCATGGTCGAGGCGAATAAAAGACTGGTCAGCCCCTTGCTTGCGGTCTCGTTTACATTAATCGCTCTTGCGAGTTTGCTTGTAGGTCCCGTAGACAGACGCGGAATGAGCATGAGAATCGCCGCCGCCTGCGCCGCCGCCGTTTTGCTGCAAGGACTTTTCCTTGCAAGCTATAACCTTTCGCGGAATTTCTTTTGGGGATTGCCGCTCATGTATCTGCTTGTTCTCCTGCCCATAGGCATATGTGGATTTCTTTTGTCATCCCGAAGCGAAAATATCCGTCGGCGTCATTTCTATCCGCAGGAGGCAAAATGATGATTTTGCCCAAAACCCTGAGCGCGTATATGGTGCGCCGGTTTCTTTTCAACCTTGCAAGTCTTCTGCTTGTTCTGGCCGGAATTATTTATCTTTTTGATACGATCGAGTTAATCCGGCGAGCCAGCAAGCGTGAAGATATCGAGCTCGCCTTGATTTTTCTGATGGGTCTGCTCAAGCTTCCCGAAGCCGGTCTGGTTATATTTCCTTTCGCCGTGTTATTCAGCGCAATGTATACTTTCTGGCAGTTGAACCGCAGCTATGAACTGGTGGTTATTCGTGCGGCGGGCCTCTCCGTCTGGCAATTCCTTGCGCCTGTCGCCGCTGCGGCGTTTCTGGTCGGCCTTTTTCTGGTTACGGTTTTTAATCCTGCCGGGAGCCT
Source organism: uncultured Pseudobdellovibrionaceae bacterium (assembly GCA_964498755.1). Classification (GTDB taxonomy): domain Bacteria; phylum Pseudomonadota; class Alphaproteobacteria; order Micavibrionales; family Micavibrionaceae; genus RZZS01. The sequence goes on from CAZCIB010000061.1 coordinate 9,159, forward strand.
GTTTCTGGCTAAGTTTGAAGAGCTTGAACAAAAACATCTGGAAAGGCAGGCGAAGCTCATAACCTTTTTTCAGGAAGGCTTGTGGCTAAGGCAGAGCGTGGAAAACGGATACGTTATCATGCACGCGGAGCGCATAAAGATGCCGGACTGGAAGCTTGAAGACACAATGGTGCTTCATTTCGACGAGCAGAATAATTTCCTGCGCCGCATAGACGCCAAAGACGCTGCGTTGATGCAAGGCAGATGGCATTTCTCCGAGGCCTGGCTGAGCGAGCCGCGAGAAGAGACTGAAGAAATACGCGTGTATTCCCTGCCAACCGCCTTGACTCTCAAGGACATCGAAGAGAGCTTTTCTTCGCCAGAAACGATTTCGTTCTGGCAACTGCCCGAGTTTATCAGCGTTCTGGAAGCCACGGGCTTTGATACGACAAATATGCGAATTTATTATCAGTCGCTTCTGGCGCAGCCTTTGTTTTTTACCGCGATGGTTCTGCTTGCGGCCTGCGTATCCTTAAGACCGCCAAGGCTGCGCGCAGGGATCATAATGATTTTGAGCGGCATTTTTCTCGGCTTCCTTACTTTTTTTGTCTCCAGCTACCTGCAGGCTCTCGGCGCTTCAGGTCAAATTCCCGTTTTGCTCGCCGCATGGTCGGCGCCTGTCATGGCGTTCTTAATGGCTTTAACAATTATTCTTCAGCTTGAAGACGGGTAGAAAAAGAAAATTACTTGTGGTTAAAGACCATAGAATTAAGGAAGTCGTAAACAGAAACTGGTTTACTATTAGAAAAAACGTATGAATATGTATGCGCAAAGGAGCGTCGGCAAAATGGTTAAAGACTGGGATTTTTTCGCTGATTTTATTAAGTTTCTCAAAACGCTGAAGAAATCTTCCGCAAAAGGCGCTTTGATCGTACTGTGTCTCGGGGTTAACGCATGCGCCAGTACGAGCGCCTATGACGCGGGATATAGCGATCCTCTGGAACCGGTTAACCGCGCTGTGTTCAGCTTCAACGACGGGCTGGACAAGATTTTGCTAAAACCTACGGCTAAGGCTTACAAAACCGCCGTTCCCAAACCCGCGCGCACGGGCGTTACGAATGTTCTCCGGAACCTGCGCAGTCCGGTAAATATCGGGAACCAGCTCTTACAAGGGGATATTGAGGGATTTGCGAATGATACGATGCGCATGCTGGTAAACACCACGTTCGGTATCGGGGGTCTCATTGACGTAGCGGACAGCGCGGGACTGAAATACGAACGCGAGGATTTCGGCCAGACAATGGCCGTATGGGGCGTGGGACACGGACCTTATGTCGTCCTTCCCGTTTTCGGCCCAAATTCGTTGCGTGATCACGTCGGCATAAGCATAGACTCTTACGTCGATCCGTTGAGGCTGTATCTTTTTAACACCGATCAGGAAGAATGGCATTATGGCCGCGTAGCCGCGACTGCGATTGACGCCCGCACCGAACTTCTCGGAACGCTCGACGAACTGCGCAGCGGATCGCTTGATTATTACGCCGCCGTCCGCAGCGCCCAGTATCAAAACCGGGCGGCGCTTGTCTCGGATAGCGCCAACGATGAAATCATGTTTCCCGAGATCCCGGATTACGAAGAAGATTATTAAGGGCCTCTTTAGGGCGCCTCTAAAAACCCCCTGACATATGAGCGCAGATTTGCGATTCTGT
>CAZCIB010000062.1:0-10841 GCA_964498755.1 uncultured Pseudobdellovibrionaceae bacterium
AGTATATATAATAAGCGAATAACAGGGTAAGTATTCCCATAGAATCTATCGCAGGAGAGCTATAAATTATATTTATTTGTTTAAAAAATGAAAAGTAACATGGCGTTTCCTTCATACTTAATATTTTTCATGATGAAGTTCCACTTTTTAAGGAGGCTGGGCCATGCTGCATAAAGGCTCTGTTCTATGCATAGATGACGATGAAAATTTGCAGATTATTCTTCAGGATTTTTTGCAGGCTGAAGGCTATGATTTTGTTAAGGCCAGTACCGCCGCCGAGGCTATGGAAAAAATCTCCAGCGCGGCCCCTGACGCTATTTTACTTGATCTGATGCTGCCGGATGGGGAAGGTACGGGTCTTGTCGCCCGGCTCAAAAAGCAAACCGACGCCGCAATTATCGTTGTTTCCGGCAAAAATGAAACCACTGAAAAAGTGGTGTGCCTGGAAATAGGCGCGGATGATTACATCACCAAGCCATTTGAGATAATTGAACTTTCTGCGCGATTGAAGGCTGTCATAAGACGCGGTAAGGAATCCCCGGACGAAGAAAAGGTAAACGGCAACTTTGCGCCGCAAGAAAACGAAATAATCCGTTTTGGAGATGGTTGGCAACTTGATCGCGCGCAGTTTCAGCTTTTTGATAAAAATAAAAACTCGGCAGACCTTACAACGGGTCAGTTTCAGCTGCTCGAAGCTCTGGTTAACAGCCCGAACAGGGCGCTGAGCAGGGATTATTTGTTTGAACTTACGCGCGGATCGGAGCTTGAGGCTTTTGATCGCGCCATTGATATTCAGATCTCCAGGCTGCGGCAGAAGCTTAATGATAATCAGAAGCCGCCAAAACTGATCAAAACGGTTCGCGGCATTGGTTATATGTTCTGCGGGGACGTTGAGGCGCAGAAATAAGCGCGCGTGGCGTTTTACGCGCATGAACAAGCTCAAAGCGTATTTACTTTATCGCCTTGATAGCGCGGCGTCTGACACTGGCCGTATCTGTTCAAAGTTTTTTTGTGACGAAACCGGCTTGAGCATCTATAATTATCCCCGTCATGAAAGAGCCGCTTACGCAGGAAAAGCAGTTGACGTTGCGCCGGATGCTGACGGCATTCGGTTTTGTTTTTGTGGTTTCGCTTTTGCTTTCGTTAATTTTTTCCGGGTCGGGCGCAGGAACGCTGCGCGATATTTTTCTCTCGCGCTTCGGGATTTTTGAAAATGTCACCGTCGTATTTTACCTTGCGGCGGCTGTTATTGCGCTCTGGCGCGGGCATCAGGTCTGGCGCGTTACGCGCGCGGCGTCGGCGCCGCTCGCCGGCGCGGCCCTGTTGTCAGTCGTCCTGATGCTGGAGGAATTGAATTTTGGCGCCGGAGCCAACGCAGATACGGATGCGGATGCGGACGCTTCCGGCGGCGGGGTCTTTGGGACGCTTGAGACATGGCTGTTCGCCCCTTTGCCGGAGGATATATCGATCGAGGGCGTCGCTTTTCTCGGCTTCGTCCGTTTAATGGCGCTGGCATGCGTGTTCTGGGGCATTTGCGCCCTCTGGTATTTTCGCCGTTACCTCAAACCCGTGGTCGCTAAGGCGCGTAACAACATGGCTGTGCCGTTCTGGCTGCTTTTTGCCCTTTTGATCATCGTCAGCGTTTTGATGCATTTCGGGGCGCTGCCCATGCGTGGGCGCTTTGAGGAAGCCATCGAGATGAACGCCGCGCTGGCCTGGCTCATGGCCGTGTGCACGATGCCGGTTCTGCCGAGAGAGAAGGTGAATTAGATCTCAAGGTTCGACTACGGCGCCAATTAAACCGTTTGCGAAGTTTTTAAAGTGTGATGCCGTTTGAGCAGTGATTGTTATGCCGTTGTTTACGACCGCTTTGTAATGGGTGCCTACTCTGTCGCCATATTCCCTCATCACGGACGACGCATTATTGAATTCACCATTAAGGTGATCATAGGCCCCATGAGAGATACCTGTGAATAATGGCGCAAATGCTGCGCCGACAATTAGTTTTTTTCTTAGGCTCATAAACTGCCCTCCAGATTAAAGTTTACATAAACTAAATAATTTTAAGGATAAAGTAAAGCTTTTTTTAAAAAAAATACTCGGCGCAATTTCTGATTCTGCATGTTTCCTCTGTTGTTTAAATACGGCGATGGAGGACAGGACCTCGATGGAATATTATTTTTGCAATGCGCTGTAAATTCATACTTCCCCATGGAACCCGAATAGCAAGTCTCGCGAGCCGCTGCGCGATGCGCTCAACGTTGCTTCCGGGATGACGGAGTGGGATGCGCTTGCTATTCCGCTGCTTCTTCGTCCAGGCGTTGCTGCGACTCCGCGTAAGCTTCCCGCTCTTCGTCACTCATGTCCTCTATTCTCTGAACAGCCATAAGCATCAGCGCGTTGGCCTTCGTCGCACGGAACAGAGCGACCTCCTCGGACGCGCCTTCTTCCATGAACGTGTAAACCATTTCATCGAACCAGGGCGGGGATTCCTTTTCGTCTTCCGGGATTTCGTCTCCGCCTGTTCTTTCTCTGAAAAACGCCTCACGCTCTCTTGCGCGTTCATCCGGCATGACGGGGCTGCCCTTGTCCAGCAAGCCTGCGCGCTCCATCATTAAAGACATTGCGTAGTTAATGTCCTCTTCCATATCCGGCCACGGCTTTTCAAGCTCTCTCTCATAGGCGCGCTGTGTGTTTTCGTCATCCGGCCAGTCCTGAATACGCTCGATAAAACCGAAAAATTTCTTGGCTTTGGCTTTGTAGTTGTAGGATTTCATGGCGTTCTCCGTCGTTTCGCGTTCATTCCGCAGCGTCGCGCTCCATCTGCGCCCTTTTCCTTTCTAGCAGAGGCTTCAGGAACTGGCCCGTATAGCTCTCTTTTACTCCACAGATATCTTCCGGCGTACCAGTTGCGACGACCGTGCCGCCCTTATCGCCGCCTTCGGGGCCGATGTCGACGATAAAGTCCGCAGTTTTGATGACGTCGAGATTATGCTCGATCACGACGACGGTGTTGCCTTTGTCGACAAGCGCATGGAGAACCTCCAAAAGTTGCCGCACGTCGTCGAAATGCAGACCTGTCGTCGGTTCATCGAGAATGTAAAGAGTCTTCCCGGTGGAGCGTTTCGAGAGCTCTTTCGCAAGTTTCACGCGCTGCGCCTCGCCGCCTGATAGCGTTGTGGCTTGCTGGCCGACATGGATATACCCCAAACCGACGGCCTTAAGCGTTTCCATCTTGTCGCGGATGGACGGCACGGCCTTGAAGAAGTCGGCAGCCTCTTCAACCGTCATATCAAGAATATCGGATATCGATTTGTCTTTAAATGTGACTTCCAGCGTCTCCCGGTTATAGCGTTTGCCTTTGCACTTCTCGCAGGTGACGTACACGTCGGGCAGGAAATGCATTTCAATGCGGATGACGCCGTCGCCGTGACAGGCCTCGCAGCGCCCGCCCTTCACGTTAAACGAGAACCGCCCGGGGCCATAGCCACGCGCCTTTGACTCAGGCAGTCCTGCAAACCATTCACGGATCGGGGTGAACGCGCCGGTATATGTCGCCGGGTTGGAGCGCGGCGTGCGCCCGATCGGGCTCTGGTCGATGTCGATGATTTTATCGATAAACTCCGTGCCCTTAAGGTCGTCATAGGGCAGGGGGCTTTCCTTGGATTTCATGATCGCCCGGCTCGCAGCTTTATAGAGCGTTTCATTCGTGAAGGTCGACTTGCCCGAGCCTGAAACGCCCGTCACGCAGGTAAACGTGCCGAGCGGGATTTTTACGTCTATTTTTTTGAGATTATGTCCGCGCGCGCCGGTGAGCTCTAAAAATTGCTTTTTCTTGCCTTTGCGGCGGCTGTCCGGCACTGGAATTTCCTTCACGCCGCTTAAGTACGCCGCCGTCATCGAGCGTTTGCTGTTAATGATCTCATCCAGTGGACCTTCGGCGCAGATACGCCCGCCATGCGTGCCCGCGCCCGGACCCATATCAATGACGTGATCGGCGGCGCGGATCGCGTCCTCGTCATGCTCGACGACGATGACGGTGTTGCCGATGTCACGCAGCCTCTCAAGAGTTGCCAGTAATCTGTTGTTATCCCTTTGATGAAGGCCGATGGACGGCTCGTCCAGAACGTACAAAACGCCCGTTAAACCGGAGCCGATCTGACTTGCTAAACGAATGCGCTGGCTTTCCCCGCCCGAGAGCGTGCCGGAGGTCCGCGATAACGTCAGATATTCCAGCCCCACATTCATCAGGAAGCTCAGGCGCTCGTTGATTTCTTTGAGGATTTTTTCTGCGATTTGCTGTTGTTGCGTTGTTAGTAGCCCCTCACCCGAAACGCTTCGCGTTTCGACCTCTCCCGAGGGAGAGGAGAAATCCCCCTCCTCCTGGGGAGAGGGTCGGGGTGAGGGGGAGCCAGCATGTGAGGGATAACACAAATGCTGGAACCACGCATGCGCCTCGGCGATGCTCATCTCGGAAATATCGGCGATGGTTTTCCCGGCGACTTTCACGGCCAGCGCCTCGGGCTTCAGGCGCGCGCCGTTGCAAACCGTACAGGGCGCGCTGGAGCGGTATTCCTCAAGCTTCTCGCGCTGGGAATTGCTCTCGGTCTCCATCAGGCGGCGCTCGATATTCGGGATCACGCCTTCAAACGGCTTGTTGCTTTTCCACGCATTTTCGCTGCGGCTTTTATAGACCGTATGAATCGGCGTTTTTCCGCTGCCGTAAAGGAGGATATTCCGTGATTCCTCGCTCATATCCTGCCACGGCGTGTCGAGATCGAAGCCGAAATGATCGGCGACCGCCTGCATCGCCGTCATGTAATAGCCCATGAACGCCCCGGCCCAGACCGCAACCGCCCCCCCGCGAACGGATTTGGACGGATCAGGAACGACCCGGTCCGGATCGACGTAAAGCTGCACGCCCAGCCCGTCGCAGGCCGGGCACGCGCCGAAGGGGCTGTTGAAGGAGAACAGGCGCGGCTCGATCTCGCTGATCGTAAAGCCGGAGACCGGACAGGCGAATTTTTCCGAGAAAATCGTCTGCTCGCTCGTATCGGCGTTTTCGACCGTCAGAAGCCCATCCGATAATTTCAGGGCGGTTTCGACCGAGTCCGCAAGCCGGTTGCCCATATCCTCGCGGATAACAAGCCTGTCCACGACAACCTCGATCGTGTGCTTGATCTGTTTATCGAGCTCTGGAACCTCGTCGATCTCGTATAGCTGTCCGTCGACCTTGACGCGCTGGAAGCCCTTGGCGCGCAGTTCGGCGAATTCCTTCCTGTATTCACCCTTGCGGCCGCGCACGATGGGGGCCATCAGATAAAGTTTTGCGCTATCGCCCATCTCCATGATCCGGTCCACCATCTGGCTGACCGTCTGGCTCTCGATGGGCAGGCCCGTAGCGGGCGAGTAGGGCACGCCGACCCGCGCCCAGAGGAGGCGCATGTAATCGTAAATCTCTGTAACCGTAGCGACCGTCGAGCGCGGGTTTTTGGATGTGGTTTTTTGCTCAATGGAAATGGCGGGCGAGAGGCCTTCGATGGAATCCACGTCCGGCTTTTGCATCAGCTCCAGGAACTGGCGCGCGTAGGCGGACAAACTCTCGACATAGCGCCGCTGCCCTTCGGCGTAAATCGTATCGAAAGCGAGCGAGGATTTTCCCGAACCGGATAAACCCGTTATCACCACGAGCCTGTCGCGCGGGATATCCACATCGATATTTTTTAAGTTGTGCTCTCTAGCGCCGCGTATGGAGATTGTTGTCAGGGTCATGCCCTTAATATGCGAGAGAAAATAAAAACTTCAACGATTTCCCTTTATGACGCGGCGCATTTCGAAAAGGAGGCGTTTATGCTATCTTGTGAGCGTGTGAAAATGTGTGGAGGTTTGATATGTCAAGATTAGCAAGACTCGTTGCGGCTATTCCATGGAAAGAATTGCCCAAGCAGTCGGTCGCTGTCGTAATTGTAGGAGCGATGGGATACGGCGCAGCCGAATTTTTTTTTGGCAGCGATAACAGCTTTGAGCTTAACCTTATTTGTAATGATGCGGAAGCTGCGATTGATGAGTCGTCATGCCTCAATTCTTTCAGGTATGCCGTAGAGGTGTTGTCTGACCGGGGCTTGCGGGCAAGCGACGTAAAAATCACTGCCTGCATCAATGCGGAAGGACAGTGCGATCTGACGATTGTTCAGGAAGAAGGCGAGGAGACGGAAACGACGGCAGGACCAACGGAGAATGCGCGCGGCGCTGAGGCGGGGCCGGCGCCGGGGTTCGGAAGCTAACGCCCGATCAGGCTTTCGTTTTGCAGCGCGCTCTCGAATTCTTTCGTGTCGCCGCTTTGCATGATGCTGTGGGCTTCATGCTGCGCTAGTGCGCTCATGTTCTGCGAGGCCTGATATTGCTGCGCGGCTCTGGCCATATCGACCTGCGGAGCTGCTTCGCTGGCGTTATTGTTTTTTTGAACCAGCATGACGATCATCACGATAATGGCGACGGTTAAAAGAAACTCGATTTTTTTCAGAATAATTTTCATGAAAGCGCCCTCAAATACCCGGTCCTAATTTATGCTATCAAAACTATGTAAATCGAGAATGAAGTTTGGATAAAATTTGATCTATCTCGCCGGTGGACGGCGCGCATAAAAATGCTTTCATTTCTTTTCACGCCGACTATAGTAAGGACATAATCAATGCCAAGGAGAGTGAAGAAGTGGCTGGAAGCGTAAACAAAGTCATCATCATTGGAAATCTCGGGCGCGATCCCGAAGTGCGGAACATGCAATCGGGCGACCGCGTCTGCAACCTCGCGATTGCGACATCCGAGAGCTGGAAAGACAAGGCGACAGGGGAGCGCAAGGAGCGCACGGAATGGCACCGCGTCGTGATCTTTAACCAGCCGCTCGTAGGCGTTGCCGAGCAATACTTGCGCAAAGGCTCCAAGGTTTATATCGAGGGCCAGCTCGAGACGCGCAAGTGGACGGACCAGAACAATCAGGACCGTTACTCGACGGAAGTCGTTTTACGACCCTATCGCGGCGAATTGACCATGCTGGATTCGAAAGGCTCAGGCGGCGGCGGCGATTACGCGGGCGGCGGCAATGACTACGGCGCCTCTTACGGCGGCGGCCAGAGCCAAAGCCAGCCCTCGCAGTCCGGGCCCCCAGTGGACGAACTGGAAGATGAAATTCCGTTTTGACCCGCCCGTTTTTGTGTTTGCCTGCGATAGGTGAGATAATACTTTTCTGGCTGAAAAAGGAAAATTCATGAGGCATGTTTTTAAGCTCTTCGTCGTTGTCTGTTTCGCAATCGCTCCTGCCTCCGTTTTTGCCCAGGAAACAGGAAATTCCGTATCTGCGGCAATGGAACAAAAAATCGAGCTTGCGGAGCGGATGCATGAAATCAGGCCCGCGCGCGCTCAAATAGATGATGCGATCGATAGCATATCCAAGCGATTGCCTGCATCGGAACGCGGCAAATTTTTAGTATCCGTTCGTGATGCGATTGATTACGAACAGATTGAGCGGCATTCGATAGAGTCCATGGCCGAGGTTTTTACGGTTGAAGAGTTGGAAGCTATGGTCGAGTTTTACAGCCGCCCGGTGACCAGGAACATTTCGGACAAATTCTCCGAGTACCACCAGCTTATGCAGCCGGAAATTGTGCGCATGCTGGATAAGGCGATGATGGAAATGCGTACCGGGGGAACCGCGCCGTGAGCCGTTGATTCAGCTTGTTTTAAGCCCTTCATCCTGCTAAAAATCTTCAATGTCCGATACAGAATCATTTGAACCGTCCGTTCCCGGTATCTCTCTGGAAGAGGAAATGCGCAATTCCTACCTCGATTACGCGATGAGCGTGATCGTAAGCCGCGCATTGCCTGATGTCCGGGATGGCCTCAAGCCGGTGCACCGCCGCATTTTCTACGCGATGCGCGAAGGCGGGTATACGTCCGACAAGCCTTTTAGGAAATCCGCGCGCATCGTCGGTGACGTCATGGGTAAATATCACCCGCACGGCGATCAGGCGATTTACGACTCGCTCGTGCGCATGGCGCAGGATTTTTCCATGCGGTTGCCGCTCATTCACGGGCAGGGGAACTTCGGCTCGATGGACGGCGACCCGCCCGCCGCGATGCGTTATACCGAGGCGCGTCTGAACAAGGCCTCTGAAACGATGTTGGAGGATATCGACAAGGATACGGTCGATTTTCAGCCGAACTACGACGAAACGACAAGCGAGCCGATCGTCCTGCCAACGCGGATTCCCAATTTGCTGGTGAACGGCGCTGGCGGGATAGCCGTCGGCATGGCCACCAACATCCCGCCGCATAACCTGATCGAGGTTGTGAACGCCTGTATTGCATATGTCGCAAATCCGGAGATTACGGTGGAAGAGCTGATCGATATTATCCCGGGGCCGGATTTTCCGACGGGCGGGCAGATTTTGGGCCGGAAAGGCGCGCGCTCGGCCTATCTGCTCGGCAACGGATCGGTCGTGATGCGCGCGAAGTCGCATTTTGAGGAAATCGGCAACGGCCGCGAATCCATTATCGTCACGGAAATTCCCTACCAGGTGAATAAATCGCGCCTGATCGAGCGCATCGCCGAATGCGTGCGCGAAAAGATCGTCGAAGATATTTCGGAAGTGCGCGACGAGTCCGACCGCGACGGCGTGCGCATCGTGATCGAGCTGAAGAAAGGCGCGATTGCCGACGTGGTTCTCAACCAGTTGTTAAAGGCGACGCCGCTGCAGACCAGTTTCGGCTGCAATATGGTCGCGCTCAATCACGGGCGCCCGCAGACAATGCTGCTGCGCGAGATGATCGAGGCCTTCGTCAAATTCCGCGAGGAGGTCATCACACGCCGTACGGTCTTTGAACTGAACAAGGCGCGGGAACGCGCCCACGTCTTGGCCGGGCTCGCCGTCGCCGTCGCCAATATCGACGAGATTATCGCGCTGATCCGCAACGCGCCGGACGCGAACGCCGCAAAAGAAGGGCTGCTCGCCAAGGCCTGGCCTGCGGGCGACGTCAAGCCGCTGATCGAGCTGATTGATGACCCCGAATACCCGGTGTTCGAGGACGGCACGTACCAGATGTCCGAGGCGCAGGCCAAGGCCATTCTGGATTTACGCCTGCATCGTCTCACAGGGCTTGAGCGAGACAAGATCGGCGAAGAGCTCAGAGGCATTACTGACCGCATCGCCGAGTTTCTTGAGATTCTCGCGAACCGTGAAAAGATGATGCAACTGCTCGTCGATGAGCTTGTCGAGATCCGCGACAAATTCGGCACGCCGCGCCGTACGGAAATGATCGAGTCCGAGTTCGAGCACGATATCGAGGACCTGATCCAGCGCGAGGATATGGTGGTCACGATCACGCATGGCGGCTACGTCAAGCGCGTCTCTCTTGAGACGTACCGCGCCCAGAAACGCGGCGGCAAGGGCCGCGCCGGGATGGCAATGAAGGACGAGGATTTTATCTCCGACCTGTTCGTCGCCAGCACGCATACGCCGATCCTGTTTTTCACCAGCCGCGGCATCGTGCACAAAATGAAGGTCTGGCAGTTGCCGCTCGGCACGCCGCAATCGCGGGGCAAGGCCCTTGTGAACCTATTGCCGCTTGAGCCGGGCGAGACGGTTTCGGTTTACCTGCGCCTGCCGGAGAACGAAGAAATATGGGACGATCTCGATATCATGCTTGCCACCAGCCACGGCAGCGTAAGGCGTAATAAACTGACCGACTTCAAGAACATTCGCAAGGGCGGTCTGATCGCGATGAAGCTCGGCGAGGACGAGGGTCTCGTTTCGGTGAAAATCTGTAAAGAGGATGAAGATATCATGCTGGCCACGCGGCTCGGCAAGGCGATCCGTTTCCCGGTGGGTGACGTGCGCGTCTTTGCTGGCCGGACCTCGACCGGCGTGCGCGGCATCAGGCTCGGCAAGGGCGACGAGGTGATTTCCATGTCCGTGCTCAAACATATCGAGATTACGCCGGACGAGCGTACGGCGTATTTGAAGGCCGTGAACCGCGATCTCGAAGGCGCGGACGTTGAGGAGGGCGGCGGCGCTGATCTCTCGTCTGAACGCATTCAGGAGCTGAAAGAAAAAGAACAGTTCCTGCTCACCGTTTCCAATAAAGGATTCGGCAAGCGCACGTCTTCCTACGAGTACCGCACGGCCGGGCGCGGCGGGCAGGGAATCGCCAATATGTCGCTCACCAAAAAGAACGGCGGTAAAGTCGCGGCGACGTTCCCCGTGACCGATAACCACCAGATTATGCTGGTCACGGATAAAGGCCAACTGATCCGTACGCCCATCAACGACGTGCGCATTACGGGCCGCAGCGCGCAGGGCGTGACGCTCTTCCGCGTCGGCGCCGACGAAAACGTCGTCTCCGTGGCGTGGCTGATTGAGGAGGAAGGGGATGGAGAAGAGGGTGAAGATATCATTGAAGCGGAAAGCGCAGATGAAACTGTAGAGGAGGGCCAAGATATCGGCGATGAGTGACATTATCATCAGAGAGGCTGCTCATAAAGACCTGCCGCATATCATGGCTTTACAGGAATCCTCATACGTTTCCGAACTTCTTGAGCCGGAGATAATGTTTCGCCGGATTCTGGATGTGTCCTCATCAACATGCTTCATAACTTTTTCGGGCAAACAACCTTCAGGATATCTGCTCACTCATCCCATACCAGATGATTTTAACGCATATGGTAAGGGCCTGCCTGAACTGACGGGTAAAGAAACCGCGCTTTACATCCATGATATGTGCGTCAGTCCGGACTATAGGGCGCCTCTAAAAACAGCATAAAGTATCGATATCTGAAGCAAGGATGC
>CAZCIB010000063.1:0-10822 GCA_964498755.1 uncultured Pseudobdellovibrionaceae bacterium
GACCAAAAACGTTGCTGGAAAAGGCTTTCTGAACATGAGTCGGGTAGTGTGCGAAAAATTTTTAAAACCTGTAATCTTTACGACTGAATCAACGAAACTATTATCGCATCGTACAGGTTGAACTGGGTTCGCCTGATTTAATCCAGGGCGTAACGTAATGTTTTATGTTCCCTTTACACTGAATATTCTCTTTTCTTCGGCATGCGGGTATTTTGCTCTGTTCGAAACGAGTTATGTCACTGCAAATTATCTGCCTATACCGCCTCTTCTGATCCAGTTTACGGGCGCCGGGCTATTTCTGTTCGCCGGATTTATTCTCTTTGCATTGCCAAGCAGACAAAAATTAATCTGGGGTACGACCGTTATGGTTCTTGATGTTTTATGGGTGATTACGGTTGCGCCACTTGTTCTGCTTTTGCGGGATGTCTTCAGCTCTCAAGGGGTTGAGCTTGTTATGATGATCAATCTGGCAGTGGCTGCACTGTCTTTATTTCAGTATTTCGTTCTGTATGCGCTGATACGCCATCCCGATCCGGCTTCGGGCTTTGATGCGTTACTGAAAGGAGATTACATTATCAATTCCAAACGTCAGAAATTCTGGGAACGTCTTGGCGGCTTGAAGACATTTACAAATTTGCGCCGAGGGTAGCGCGCTCGGAACTGATCAAAGGTGATGGGGGCATTGGCGCAATCAGGCAATGCTCGGATGGAAAAAAAGCCGTCTGGACGGAAGAAATTTACGAATGGAAAGACGGCGAAAGCTTCGCCGTGCGCTTTGATCCGGATATCGAAGGCTTTCCCTTTCCTGCGAGCAATATGAACGGCGGCTGGACTATGGCCCCGAAAGATGATCAGAAGAACAGGGTACAGGTCTGGTTTGAGTTTACTTGCAAAAACTTTCTTATCAAAGCTATGCTACCTATTTTAGGGGCTGCGTGGCTTCTGTCCTTCCGCAAGGTTGTCCGGAATATGGATCGCGGAGAATAGACGCCTTCTGTCTCTGGAACGTCAGGAGCCCCGAAACAGGGACGCCTGAAGCAATGCCATCTCGTTCTAAAGCTTTTGCTTGATTTTTGCGGAAATATCATCGGTCGTCATGGTCTTATCGATTTTGGCGACGATCTCTTTTGTGTTGGCGTCAATTAAAGCCATATAACCGGTCTTGCCGCTATTTTCCGCGTATATTTCGGCAAGCCCATAGAAGAAGCCAGCATAGCCGATTGCGCGCTGGTTATTTTATCTGTCAGATCCATGCGCACGAAAACGATCGGCATATCATCAAGGCCCGCCTTCCCCCGCGCTTTTTCAATTTGCGGGTCAAGCGTTTTGCAGGAGCCGCACCAGTCAGCGTAATACAGCACGCCTATAAGCTCGGGCGTTTTATGAAACGCCGCCTCGGCCTGGACCTGAAGGGGCAGAATAAATGTCATAATCAGCAAAGCAGGAAAAACAAGTTTTTTCATTGGAGAATCCTCTCTCGTTTGAAGGTTGACATTCCATACTTGGAACTATTCGCGCAATTGATAAAAAAGGTTACAGTGCGACGATGCGCATCAAGACCGGTATAAAAACCTGGCATGAGGGCTTATTTTGCTGGCGGAGACGGAGGGAACAGCCGGTAAAATAGCCCGTCAGAAAACTAATCTATTTCAATCACGATAAAAGCGCCGGCGTACGGCGCTTCGTCAGTGAGGCTCAGGTGAATACTTGCCCGCCGGTTTACCGGCAGCTTTGACTCTAAAACTGCAAGGCCTTTCTTGCTTAAAACAATTTCAGGGCAGCCGTTAACATCAGTGCGCACAATAATATCCTTCATCGTCAGGCCATTACGGAACCCGGTTCCGAACGCCTTGGCGCAGGCCTCTTTCGCGGCGAATCTCTTGGCCAGCGTCGCCGCCATAAGCCCGCCATTCTCCCTGCGGCGAGCATGGGCGATTTCCTCATCAGCAAAGCATCGCTCAAGAAAACGCGCGCCAAAGCGCGTCAGCATTTTTTCAATGCGCCGGATATCCGTTAAATCATGCCCGATGCCGTATATCATGCCGCCTTGTCCTTTTTATGCCGGAGCGATTTGATACGTTTGCGCAAGGCCATTTGATGCCTGCGGAAGACTTTACGCAAGGCTTTGACGGGGTAATAAAGCGCGGCGTAGGCCGCGAACCAGAAAACCGTTCCGACTATTATACTTCCCAGGGTCATCGGCAGCAGCAATTCCAGCGGATTCGCAAACAGGTATTCCAGAAATGAAACCGGCTTTGTGACGAGGTAATCCAGCGTCATCGTTGCGGGCAATAAATAGCTGCCTTCCTTCTCAAGCCCGAACAGCATGAGCACGGCTTCTCCGCACATATAGGACGCGGTAAATAAAAGGGGAAACGTCGCCGGATTGCCCCAGAGCGTGCCGCCAACGGCCGCAATCCAGTTACCGCGCAATAACCTGGTAATGATCAGGGCAAGAATAATATGCAGACCCAGAAACGGCGAAAAAGAGACGGCAGCGCCGCTGGCCAGCCCCGCCGTCACGCGATAGGCCGAATCCCCGCTGCGGAACATCCTGTGCCCATAATAGCGGAACGCGCGCGTCCAGCCCATTTTTGGCCACAAGGACTCGCGCATATTGCCGAGGATGTTTTTTGGTACGCGCCTTTTAAACATAGCAGTTAGCAGTTGGCAGTTAGCAGTTGGCATAGTTAAACTTTTTGCCAAAGGCCGTTAAGCATTCTGGACACCTGCTCATAGGAGTCATCCCATTCACTCCATCGCTTTTCCGGCAGGTATCCAAGTTCCTTACAAAACTTTATCCAAACGCGCATCTCGGCTGCAGAACCCATGGCCATGGCCAGAAATCTTTTAAATTCCGCTCGGGATAAATGAGATTTCGCCTGACATTCCGCAATATTGGCGCAGATGCCCATTGAAGCGCGCCTTATTTGCGAGGCCAAAGCGTATTTTTCTATATCAGGAAGCAACTGTGAAAATTTATGGACCTCCAGAGCCAATCCAAAAGCTCTTTGATATACGTCGAGATCTTCATACTTTCCTGGCATAGCTATCCTGACTGCAACTACCTACTACCTACTACCTACTACCTACTACCTACTGCTTACTGCCAACCACCTACCGCCCCCGCGCCCGTTCAACGCTTGCGATCTGGGGCGTTGCGCGCAGCGCCGCGATAATATTGTTCAGGTGTTTCGTATCGTTGACGTAGATATCGAGTAGCATGTCCCAAAAATCAAGTGAGCGGCTGGTGATTTTCAAATTCGTAATGTTGCCGCCGTTCTTGCCGATCACGGTCGAGAGCGTCCCGAGCGCGCCCGGCTGGTTCGACAGGGTCACGTTAATCCGCCCGACATGGGCTTCCGGCGCGTCCGGCCCCTGCCCCCATGAGACGTCCAGCCAGCGTTCCGGGGTGTCGGCAAAGGTTTCAAGCGTCTCGCAATCTATCGTATGAATGGTTACGCCTTTGCCGGTTGTGACGATTCCAACGATCCGGTCTCCCGGCAAAGGATGGCAACACCGCGCAAAGTGCAACGCCATGCCCGGGATAAGCCCCTTGATCGGCATGGGCGCATCGCTTTTCTGCGGTTTTTTGCCGGCGGTGATTTCCCGGATTTCGTTCTCGGTCCCTTTGAAGGGCTGGGTTTGATGGCCCGGAAAAATGGCCCGGAACACGTCGCGCGCGACCAAATGGCCGGAGCCGATATTGGCGAAGACGTCGTCGATTTCGGAGGCCTGATAATGGCTTAAGACGCCATGAACCGCTTTATCGGAATAATCGTAGCCTTCCTGCCTGAAGATTTTCTGAAGCATCGAGCGGCCCAGTGAGACGTACTCCCCGCGCTGCTGCGTCCGGATAAAGCGGCGAATGTGAGATCGCGCCTTGCCTGTCACGACAAAACGCTCCCATGTCGGGGAGGGGTTTTGCGTCTTCGCTGTTATAATCTCTACCTGATCGCCGTTCTGCAGCTTGGAATTCAGCGGCGCAATGCGGCCGTTAATCTTGGCGCCGACGCATTTGTTGCCTATGTCAGAGTGAATGCCGTAAGCGAAATCGATCGGCGTCGCGCCCATCGGCAGCTCGATAAGGTCGCCTTTGGGCGAGAAGACGTAAACCTGATCCTGGAAGAGCTCGAGTTTCGTGTTTTCGAGGAAATCTTCCGCGCGCTGTTCGTGTTCGAGAATATCCAGAAGTTCACGCATCCATCGGTATTCCCGGATATTCTTCAGCGTAATCTGCTCGTCGTCGCCCTGTTTGTAGGCCCAGTGGGCCGCCACGCCCAGGTCGGCCTCTTCATGCATCTGACGCGTTCTGATCTGGATTTCAATGCGGTGATTTTGGGGGCCGATGACCGCCGTATGAATGGAGCGGTAACCGTTGGGCTTGGGCGTCGAAATGAAATCCTTGAAACGTCCCGGAACGGTCGGATATTTGCTGTGGATCAGGCCAAGGACGTGATAGCACTCGCCAACGTCGTTTACCACGATACGGAAGGCCATGATGTCAGAGAGCTGTTCGAAAGCCACGTTTTTCCGCTGCATTTTCTTCCAGATGGAAAAACGCGTCTTTTCCCGGCCCGTGACTTGCGCCTCTATCCCGGCTTCTTTTGATATTTGGTGGAGTTCCGAGATAATTTTCTTAACAACGTCGGAGCCTTCCTTGCGCAAAAACGAAAGGCGGTTCGTAATGCCTTCTCTGGCTTCAGGGTTAATAACGCCGAAGGCGACGTCCTCAAGCTCCTCCTTGATCTTGTGAATACCGATGCGTTCAGCGAGCGGCGCGAAAATCTCGACCGTTTCTCTTGCGATACGGCGGCGTTTTTCCGGCTTTTCAATGAAATGAAGCGTACGCATATTATGCAGCCGGTCGGCGAGCTTGACCAGCAGCACCCGGATATCGCGCGACATGGCAAGCAGGAGTTTGCGGAAATTTTCGGCCTGCTTGCCCTGAACGCTCTGTCCTTCAATTTTGGTCAGCTTGCTGACGCCATTGACGAGATCGGCGACTTCTGCGCCGAACTCTTTTTTCAGTTCTTCATAAGTGGCGGGCGTATCCTCTATCGTATCGTGCAAAATGGCCGTGACGATCGTGTCGGTATCCATATGCATCTCGGCGAGAATATCAGCCACCTCAAGCGGATGCAGGTAATAAGGATCGCCGGAGGCGCGCGTTTGATCACCGTGCATTTCCTTGGCGAAATGGTAGGCCTTTTCCACTTCCTCGCGATCCAGTTCCGGATTATGAAGAAACAGAATTTCCAGCGCGTCTTCTTTTTCGATCGTTCCGTGCAAATCAGAGCCCATAAATCAAATCACATACCATTAAATTATGATTTTATTATCCCATAGTTAAGACCCGGTTGCACGTGGTGTAAAAAAAGGCCGACGTTTTGCCGGCCCTGTCTGGAAGACTTTATTCCCTGAAGATTACAAGTCCGTTTCTTCAGGCTTTTCTCCCGCAATTTCCTCGAGAGAAGGTTCATAATCCTCTTCCTCCTCAGCAGTATCTTCTTCTTCCGAAGAGCGGGCGGCAATCGCGTTCCACTCTTCCTCGCCCTCCATAAGGTCAATGACTTCCTCGTCTTCGTCATCACTGATCAGGATTCGCTGATAACCCCTGATCAATTCTTCCTTTACATTTTCTACGTCAATCGTGCTGTCCGCAATTTCACGCAAAGCCACGACGGGGTTTTTATCATTATCCCTGTCAACGGTCAGGGCGGCGCCGGAACTGATCTTGCGCGCGCGCTGCGAAGCGATCATTACAAGCTCGAAACGGTCCGGAAGTTTTTCAATGCAATCTTCTACTGTAACGCGTGCCATAAATTTTCCCTGCAGTTTGTTGGAACCAGCCTTGTATAGAATTAATTGGCTTTTATAGCAAGGAAAATGTAAACACTTTTCTTCGCAGGTTTTGAAAAGCTATGGAGTTGGCACATAGTTAAGACTTGTATGTTCTTATATGCCAATATACTAATGTATGCTTGTACAACGTTTAACGAAAACAGGGTTACCTTATGAGTTCAAATCAAAAGAAAAAAACGGGCATTCCTTTTTATGCCGAAGAAAAACTAGCTCTTTTTATAGACGGATCCAATCTCTACGCGGCGGCGAAGGCCCTGGAATTTGACATCGATTACAAGCTGCTTCTGGAATGGGCTTCCAATCAGGGGCGGCTGGTCCGGGCTTTCTACTATACGGCTCTGATTGATGATCAGGAATATTCCCCGATCAGGCCACTAGTCGACTGGCTTGATTACAATGGCTACACAATGGTCACCAAGCCAACCAAGGAATACGTCGATCCGCAAGGCCGCCGCAAGGTCAAGGGCAATATGGACATTGAACTCGCCATAGATGTTATGGAGATGGCGGACAACGTCGATCATATTGTTCTGTTTTCCGGAGACGGCGACTTCCGCAGACTGATTGAGGCGGTCCAGAGAAAAGGCGTGCGGGTCACAGTGGTCAGCACAATTAAATCTAGCCCGCCCATGGTCGCGGATGAACTGCGCCGACAGGCCGATCACTTTCTGGACCTGTCATCGCTGGTTCACGATATTGCCAGAAATGTCAGCACCGTTGCGGCGGAGGCGTATCACGATGATGAAGATGAAGAAGACGATTTTGATCAGCCACAATTCCTGCAACAGCAATAAACAGACATGAGTACGGCTTTTCTCCCGGAACGTGATTGCGAGCTTTGTCCAAGGCTCGCAACGTTCCGGAAAAAAAACCGAACAAAATTTCCTGAAAAATTCAACGCCCCTGTTCCCTCTTTCGGACCGGACGACGCGCGTTTGCTCATAGTTGGCCTTGCCCCCGGCCTGCGCGGGGCGAATTTTACGGGCCGCCCCTTTACCGGGGATTACGCCGGCGATTTACTGTATTCCACGCTTTTGAAATACGGTTTTGCGTCCGGGCGTTACAAGGCGGACCCGCATGACGGGCTGGAACTCATTGATTGCCGTATCAGCAACGCCGTCAAATGCGTGCCGCCGGAAAACAAGCCGACAGGTCAGGAGATAAAAACCTGTAACAGCTTTATTGCCCGCGAAATCGCGTATTTAAAAAACGTGCGCGTTATTCTTGCGCTGGGCCGCGTGGCGCACGAAGCAACGCTGAGAGCGCTTGATTGCAGGCCGGCGCTGTACAAGTTCGGGCACGGAAATCCGCATGAACTTCCAGACGGAAGAACGCTCATCGACAGCTTTCATTGCTCCCGTTACAACACGCAGACGCGGAGATTAACGGAAGCGATGTTTCACGAGGTCTTTGAAAATATCAGGAAGGTTCTTCCGCATCAGAAGGGCGAGGCGGCTTCCTGCTGACTTTCCCGCTTTTATCGTGAAAAACCGGCGCGCAGCCAGCGCTTACCGCTTCCGTAAAGACTCTCAGCGAGCTGTAGGGTCGCAGCTCTCGCGTCCGTTCCCGCTTGCGCCACTGGTCTGCCCTGTGAAATTTCTGGGACGCGTATAGATTCCGCACGACGAGCGAACGGCCATCCTCCAGATCCAGACTGCTTCGGGTGACGTCCTTGACGCGCAAGAGTTCTCCCTCTCCAGATTTGGGATCGAAAAGATAGGCGGGCTTGCCCTGTCTCATCATATAGCTGGCATCGTCGCACTGGCCCGCCGTTACTGAAAAATCAGGCAGTGGAATAATCGCAGGCATTCGATTCGTCCATCTTGCGAAAAAAAATACGGGACTGATATTTTTCAGCGCGCGCGCTTTCAAAACGAATGACGCCCTCATAGGACCTCTCAATCAGCTGCCCGATTTCCGTCAGAGTCTTTGTGCCCGACATCGCCTTCGGATGCGATAAATAAAAGACGTCTGCCATTGTAACCCCTTGCACACATGAAATACTCTAAGTCTTCCATCTACCGGCGGCAAGAGGTTTAGCTGATGCGATAGGGATCATTCACTTCAGGCAATAGCGGCGGGCGAATGCGGGAGAAACGGCCAAACTGGAAATCATAAGTCCCGTCATCGAAAATGCGGATAACGACGGGCAGAACGTTTCCGGCCAGAAAATTGGTGCGCGCGTTAAAAAGCTCGACGAACTCCCCGGCGTCGATATCCCACGGCGCGAATTTTTCCTCAAGCTCAGGTAAACACTGACCGGCATGACCGGCGCGCAGCCATATGCGTATCACCCCGGCAAGCGCGCTTGCGGGTCGCTCAGACGGCATGGAACTGGCGCCGTATATATGCGTCATCTCGCCTTTCATGGCCTTTTTTCCCGGAGTTAAAAATAATGCGGACGAAGTTATCCACATCTAGCTTTTTTGATAATCGAAATACCCCTACATAGTCAAGGCAAATTATTCGGAACAACCTGGCTTTACGCATGTTGGTCAGGAATGTAAAGGAGGTTTGAAATGCTCAATCATATGTTTTTTTCCATGGTTCTGATGCTCTTTGCGCTTCCGTTTGCGGCACAGACGCACGCGCAGGATCTGATCGTCAGCGGCCAGAACGAGGAAAGCGTCATCAGCGGACGCATAGCCGACATTGGCTTTGATACGATGACTCTCAGCATTGGCGAAGGCGAAAATGTCGAAGTCGATATCGATAACCTTGATCTCGATGAAGGCCGTTTTGACGAGTTCTTCTCCGAGGGGATGTACGTTGACGTCGTTGGCCGCTTCGACGATGACGAATTCGACGCGGATAGAATTGTCCGCACCGCGCGCGAAGGCGGCGTAACGTACTTCCCGGAAGTTGAATAGCCTGTTAAACCCCGGGGGCGGCGCGCTCTCTTTTCACCAGAAGCTTGTTGAGCGCGTGCAGATAGGCGCGGCAGGAGGCGACAAGCGTATCCGGATCCGCGCCCTGACCGTTTACCGTGCGGCCGTTTTCTTCAAGGCGCACGGTCACCTCGGCCTGCGCGTCAGTGCCGCCGGTGATGGCGTGCACCTGATACAGCATGAGCCGCGCGTCCGGGTGCGGATAGATTTCCCTGATCGCCTTGAAAATCGCGTCGACAGGGCCGTTGCCCTCGGCTTTCGCGGTTTTCTCCTCGCCGAACACATGCAGGGTCAGCTCCGCGCTTTGCGGCCCGGTCGTACCGGCAATGACCTGTAATGAGGCGAATTTGATTTTCTCGCCAACGCGCAAAACCTCGTCGTCCACAAGCGCCATGATGTCGTCGTCAAAGACCTGTTTCTTTTTATCGGCAAGCCGCTTGAAGCGCGCGAACGCATCCTGAAGCGCGTTATCGCCGAGCTCGTAGCCCAGCTGTTTCAGTTTGTCCTTGAAGGCGTGGCGGCCGGAATGCTTGCCCAGAACCAGTTCGGATTTTTTCAGGCCGACGGATTCCGGCGTCATGATCTCGTAAGTCTGCGCGTTTTTGAGCATGCCGTCCTGGTGAATGCCGCTTTCATGCGCGAAGGCGTTGGCCCCGACAATGGCCTTGTTCGGCTGCACGGAAAAGCCGGTAATGGCCGACAGCGTACGCGAGACGCGCGTAATCATCGTCGTGTCGATATTGTTGTCGTACGGGTAGATATCAGGCCGCGTGCGCATGGCCATGACGATCTCTTCCATCGCCGCGTTGCCCGCGCGCTCGCCGATACCGTTGATGGTGCACTCGATCTGGCGCGCGCCTGCCTTGACTCCCGCAAGCGAATTGGCGACGCCGAGACCCAGATCGTTGTGGCAGTGTACGGAGAACACGGCCTTCTCCGCGTTGGGAACGCGGTTCATTACCATTTCGAAAATCGCGGCGTATTCGGCCGGAGTCGTGTAACCGACCGTATCCGGAATATTGATCGTCGTCGCGCCCGCGTTGATCGCGGCTTCAACGCAGCGGCAGAGAAAGTCGTCCTCTGTGCGCGAGCCGTCCTCGGCGGACCATTCGACGTCGTCGGTGAATTCCCGCGCGATTGTCACGCTCTCGATCACCGCGTTCAAAACGTCTTCGGGCGGCATTTGCAGCTTGTACTGCATATGCAGCGGACTGGTGGAGATAAAGGTATGAATGCGTTTGCGCGGCGCGTCTTTAATTGCCTCGGCGCTGGCCTCGATATCCCCGCGTTTCGCGCGGCAAAGCCCTGCTATCGTGGCATTTTTAACCGTGCGCGAGATTTCCTGCACCGCTTCGAAATCGCCGGGCGAGGCGATGGGAAATCCCGCCTCGATGACGTCGACGCCCATCTCATCTAGCAGATGCGCCATGCGCAGCTTTTCGTCAAGGTTCATCGAACAGCCGGGCGACTGCTCTCCATCCCGCAAAGTCGTATCGAAAATAATGATGCGGCCCGCGCCGCTGTTCTGTTGCTGCTCTGTCTCAGACATAATGATCCTGCTTCCTCTATTTTGCCTCTTGCCCTCACCTGATGGGCATCCCGTCGAAAGACGGGATCCAGAAAAGCGTTCAATGTAACTGGATCCCGGATCATGTCCGGGATGCAAAACGTAAGGCGCACTCAAAGCAAGGCGGCGCTAAATGTTGTGTAACCTAAAACAAACTTTTGGAAAAGCCCCTGAAATGCCGGGCGCAGAAAAACGCGGCCCTTACATCCAGGGGCCGGTAAGTCGGAGAAGAGGCAAAGGTGCGTTTAAAGGCGTCATAAGAATTTTGTATGAAAAAAACCGCATAAAAGCAAGCGCCCGGATTAAAAATTATGAAATATGCATTATGCCAACAACCTATTGACGCGCTTTGCCATTTACGTTAACTAATACCCAAATCGAATTAAACATAACTTACAGGGGAAAATTGGGTATGAATGTCGATCAGATTTTGGAGCAAGATGACAGTTAGAGTCTGACTCAAAACTCTATTCATAAAAACAATACCTTGCAAGCCGTCTTG
>CAZCIB010000064.1:0-10113 GCA_964498755.1 uncultured Pseudobdellovibrionaceae bacterium
GATGCGGCCAGACATAGTCAACCCAGCCTTCGCTCTCCACTTCAGTGAATTCCCGCACCAGCTCCGTGCCGTTCACGTCCTTCAGATTCATCATGTTCTGGCCGACGAGAGAGGGCTTGATCGGATGCGCCGTAAATTCGCCTTCCTGATTGACGGCGAAGACATAAAGGTCTCGGTCAATGAATTCCGACTCGGCCTTGTTGAATTCGGCAAGCGCGGCTTCCTCGCCGTTGTCGCGGACGTATTGCGCGGCTTTCAAGGCCATGGCCTTAGCTTCTTCAAGTGAAGCGAATTCCTGGGCGTGGGCGTGCAAGGGCATCGCAAATAAAAGCATTAAAAAACCGAGCGAGAGATATCGGGGCAATGCGTGCATAGGTATTCCTCCTGCTATTTTTTTGATGATGCGCGAACGCAAAGTAAATATTAGTCTATGATAATATTATTTATATACAATTAATTAATACTTTGGGTCAGTATTTATCAACGGGATATTTATACTGTTACGGCAATAGCCCGGGTCACGGTTGAACGCTTGTCAGCGCGCCCGTATCCCGCCAGCCAAAGCAGATTTCCCGTAAATTTCTGCCGCCGATCTCGACGTCTTTCTTGCCACAGCGCTGCCCGCCGAGTTTCTGATAGAACGCAACGGCGTTCTTGTTTTTCTCGATCACCCACAGGCAGAGAGAGCGATGCTTTCTCGTGCGCAAATCCTCGGCGGCGGCGCGCATCAGGGCTTTGCCGATCCCCTTGCGCCAGTGTTCTTTCAAAACATAAATTCCGTAAATCTCGGACGTATAGAGCGGGCGCACGGGCGACATGCCGGGCGGCGGCGTGCGCAGCTTGCCGCAGCTGATAAAGCCGCACGGCGCCTCGTTTTCAAACGCCAAAAACGTATTGAACTGTTCTCCGCTTGAAAGCCATCTCTGCCAGTCTTTGGTCCTGGAATCGACGCTGAGGCTGTCGAGATACTCCTGCGGCACGATCCCGCCATAGCTCTCATGCCACCCGGCGACATGGATCCGGGCGAGCGTTTCGGCGTCGTTTAATGTGGCGGGGCGGATGTTCATGGCTATGCATTCTAGTGGCTGCGTCTCCCCGAAGGCAAGCAGCACTTGTCCGGCGAAGCCCAACAGGCGAAGACGGAAGGCTTGCCCGGACATTCAGGGTCCAGTAAAGCGTGCAGCTTTGCTGCACACATTGTGGATCCCGTTTGTGCAAATCCTGCTGCGCAGGATGCCAACGGGATGACGGGAAATAAAAGCTTCTTATTTCATCATGATTGCTGTATGAAAGCGCGCATGGACGCAAAAGACATCAGAAATATTGCGATTATCGCGCATGTCGATCACGGCAAAACGACCCTGATCGACTCGATCTTCAAGCAAAGCGGCATGGTCCGCGATAATCAGCAGCTCGAGGAGCGGGTCATGGACCGCAACGACCTCGAGAAAGAGCGCGGGATCACCATCCTTGCCAAGTGTACCGCCATCGAGTGGGAAGGCACTAAGATCAATATTATCGATACGCCCGGCCACGCCGATTTCGGCGGCGAGGTGGAGCGCGTTCTCGATATGGCCGACGGCGCGATTTTGCTGGTGGACGCCGCCGAGGGGCCGCTGCCGCAAACGAAGTTCGTTTTGGGAAAAGCGCTCAAGCTCGGCATGCGGCCTATTCTTCTTATCAACAAGATCGACCGCCCGGACGCCCGCCCCGACGAAGTGCATAACGAAGTGTTCGATCTGTTCGCCTCGCTCGACGCCGACGAGGATCAGCTTGATTTCCCGACGCTCTATGCTTCGGGCCGCGATGGCTGGTGCGCGGAAAGCCTGACGGACCCGCGCGAAAACCTTCATCCCCTGCTCGAGCTTGTCTTGCGTCACGTGCCGCCGCCGAAAGTCGACGCGGCCGCGCCGTTCAAAATGCTCACCACGTTGCTCGAGGCCGACCCGTATCTCGGGCGCGTGCTGACCGGCAAGGTCTATAGCGGCAAGGCGAAGGTGAATATGAGCGTCAAGTCGCTGGACGTTGACGGCGGCCAGAACGAATCCTTCCGCCTCACAAAGCTGTTGACTTTCAAAGGCATTGACAAGGTTCCCGCCGATGAAGTGATTGCGGGCGATATCATCTGCATCGCGGGCATGAAGGCCACGAGCGTCGCCGACACGGTCTGCGCGCCCGAGGTCAAGGAGCCGATCCCCGCGCATCCCGTCGACCCGCCGACCATGGCCGTGACGATCACTGTGAACGACAGCCCGTATGCGGGCAAGGAAGGGCGCAAGCTGACCTCGACGATGATCGGCGACCGCCTGAAGGCAGAGGCGGAAACGAACGTCGCCATCCGCGTGACCGAAAGCGCAAACAAGGACGCGTTCGAACTCGCCGGACGGGGCGAGCTGCAACTTGGCGTTCTCATTGAAACCATGCGCCGCGAGGGCTTTGAGCTTTCCGTTTCGCGCCCGCGCGTTTTGTATAAAGAGGAAAACGGCCAACGGCTCGAGCCGTTCGAGGAAGTCATCATCGACGTCGACGACGAATATACCGGCGCGGTGATGGACAAGCTGACGCAGCGCAAGGCGGAAATGACCGACATGCGCCCATCGGGCGGCGGCAAGACGCGCCTGACCTTTACCGCGCCATCGCGCGGGCTGATCGGCTATCAGGGGCAGTTTTTAACGGACACGCGCGGAACGGGCCTGATGAACCGCATCTTTCATTCCTACGGGGCCTATAAGGGGGATATAGCGGGACGCAGAAACGGCGCGCTGATCTCCACCGATACGGGCCCGGCGGTGGCCTACGCGATCTTTAATTTGCAGGATCGCGGCGTGATGTTCATCGAGCACCAGACGCCGGTTTATCAGGGCATGATCGTGGGCGAGCATTCGCGCGAGAACGACCTCGATATCAACGTCTTGAAGGGCAAGAAGCTGACCAACGTCCGCGCTTCGGGCAGCGACGAGGCGGTTGTCCTGACGCCGCCGCGCCGCATGTCTCTGGAAGAGATGATGAGCTGGATCAACGAGGACGAGCTCGTGGAGGTCACGCCCAAGTCTTTACGCCTGCGCAAACGCCACCTCACGCCCCAGGACCGCGAACTCGCCAAAAAAGCGGAGAAGAAAGCGGCGGCGGGTTAACTTCTCACCTGTCACCCCCGCGAAGGCGGGGGTCTAAGTCCTGCGGGCAGTGTGATTTTGCATGCTTTATCTTAAAGCTCTCTCGTGCTACAATAAATCTAGACAATCTAGACAAAAAGCGAAGTCATGGAATGGAAACTGGCCGAGGCCAAAAACAAATTCAGCGAGGTCATTAACAGGGCGCTGCTCGAAGGGCCGCAGCGCATTACGCGGCGCGGCCAGTCCTTTATTCTTCTCGAGGAGAGCGCATACCGCAAGCTGACCGGCGAACGGCAGAGCTTTACCGCTTTTTTGACGTCCGGTCCGTCTCTGGAGGGCGTTGATCTGAGCCGCGATCAATCCGGAATGCGGGACGCCGACCTGTGAGGGTATTGCTCGATACATGCGTGATTTCCGAAATTCGTAAGCCGCAGGGCGACGCGCGGGTGAAAAGCGCCGTGGCCGCGCTTGCGCCTTCTGACGCATATATCTCCGCCATTACTTTCGGGGAGATGGCGAAAGGCGTAGCGCTTCTGGAGAAAGGCAGGAAAAAAGCGGAACTGCAAAACTGGCTTTTAACGTTTGAGCGGAATTACGCGCGCGCCATTTTGCCGGTCGATACTGAAACCGTCCGGCTTTGGGGGGAATTGACCGCGCAGGAGCAGAAGAACGGCTTTATCATACCGGTCAGTGACGGTCTGATCGCCGCGACGGCGCGTCAATACGGTCTGTACCTCATGACAAGAAATATAAAGGATTTTGAAGGGACGGGCGCGATGCTGATAAATCCTTGGGAAGAGACCTGATTGCGGGATACCAGAAACGTTCCCCTGCGCCGTTCAGTGGTGGCCCCGGCCGGACTTGAACCGGCACGTCCGAAGACCCGCGATTTTAAGTCGCGTGCGTCTACCAATTCCGCCACGGGGCCGCGCTTACAAAGGCGGATCGTAAACGCATAAACCGCAATCGCCAAGAAAAACCTGACAGAAAGCCTGCTTTACTTTCGCCTAAAACGCATACTGCCAGCCCGCTGTGACGGTAAAGTCGGTTTCCATCTGCGGGCCTTTCAGGTCGCGGTAAAATGGTACGGTAGCCTCGATCGCAAATCTGTGGTCCGTCGATGCGCCTTCGGTCCCGTACAGATTAACGCCCGCTCCGAGTTCTAATGTTTCACCACCGTAATTGTCCGGGTTTGCGGTTTGAACAGGCGCGACGATATTCGGGTCGATGCCGCGAATTGCGCCCTGCGTGACTCCTGTCAAGCGCAGCGACGTACTGATCCAGCGCGCCCATTCATAACTGCCCCAAGCCGTTAACGTGTGTTTATCGTCCCAGCGGTAGCCTTCGTCATTCTCGCTCTCCAGCGGGATTTGCGCCTTGTACTGCGCCCCCCAGCCCCATTTGCCGTTCCAGCCGCTATAGCTGACCCCGGGGAGAAGGTCATAAGTTCCCGTGCCGAGCTGCATGGAATAGGGCAGGCGTATCGTCGGGCGGGCGTTCATTGGCGTTAAAACCTGATCGGTTTCGTCAATCGAGCCGGTGGGCAGGCTCAGGCCCATATTGATCTGGAGGTGATGGCCGCCCTGTTCGTAGGCGCGGTAGGAGGCCATCAGATGCGTATCGCCAATCCCCGACGTTTCGGTCGTGAATCCGCCAAGAACATTCGCGCCGGCGCCGCCCTGGAAGACGATGTGGTCCATCTCCTTTTCAACGTAATGCCCCATCGCCATCAGCGTAATGTCATCGCTTGGCGCGTACATCACCGAGACCATATGCATGTCCATGGTCATCTCGGTGGGGACGACGCGCAAGGTTGCGGGCTGCATCGGCGCGCCAAAGAAACGATTTGGAACGCTCGTCGCGATTTCTTCGGCGCTGATACGATCCGTGCCATCGCGGTTGCCTTCCATGTCCATGCGCATGAACCGGTAGCCGAGCATCCACTCGCCCTTCTTATGCATGTGATCGCCCATCACGCCGATCGGGGCGTGTCCGCTCGCGCTGTGGGGCTGATGCGTATCGTCGGCTCTGGAAAGGGGTGCGCAAAGCAGGCATGCCGCGCCTGTTAAAAGAAGGAGTCTTTTCGTTTTCATTATCTCGCCTCCGGGCGCTGTTTATGGAATTTGTAGCGGATTTCTGGCGAGCGGACAATACAAATTCGAACGGGGTTATGGCGGAGAGAGAGCGTCACCCGGTTTTCTGAAGCGGGGCGTGGATCAGCGGTGCAATGACGGCGAGCGCGTTACGGCCTTCGGGGCTAAGGTAAAGCTCTTTACGGCGGCGTTCTTCGCTGGAAATTTTGACCGTGACAAGGCCGTAAGGCTTGCCGCTTCCCTGGCGCTTTTCGGATAAGGCGCCGACGATGCGCGATACGGTTGACAGCGCAAGGCCCGTGCGTTCGGCCAGATCGCTCAGCGACATGCCTTCGTCAAGCGCAATCTCTGTCAGGCAGATGGCGTACTGGATCGGAAACTCCGGATCGATCTCCCGGAGTCCCTGAAGTATCCTGAGCAGATGCCGCATTTCGCTGCGCATGGTTTTGCCTGTCCCGTTCGCGTTGCAAAGCCTTGCGTCCGGTCACGATGATCCGGACGTAAGGACTATCCACAATCCATTCGCCATTGCAACTTTTAATGGAAAACGCGGGCAAAAAACCATAGTCCCGGCATATTTCCGCATGCACGGCGAACAGACGGCCTGATCTGAAATACAGAGCCATCAAAGCTTTACCCCTTCACACACAGCGCTGTTATCGCGCTTTATTCTTCCCGTTACGATTGTACGGGCGCCGGAACTATGCATTATATTTATGTCAATATAAAGTTTTTTGCGTCCCCGCGACAAACGAGCGGCAAAAACGGCCGAACGGATTGTCCCGTAACGCGAGGAACAGCGCGCGTTTCTGAACCGGCAGGGCGGCGGGATCCGCGTCGTAAGGCCATGCGTCGTGACCGATCATGATAACCTCGTCCAGAAAACTGACCGGGTATGAGAGGCCCTTGATCGTAACGGGCGGACGGGAAAGCGAATGCGCTTGTCCGTCCGGCGTTTCATAAGTCATGTTCTGGATATCTTGCGCACTCGTCCAGTCCAGAGTAAACGCGCTCAATCCGGCAAAGCGGCATCCCTGCAGAACGCTGTCGCGGATATCCGTCGCGCCGAAATGCGCGTAGCTGAAATTACAGCCCGATAGATCGGACTCGCACAGGCAGGCGTTATACAGCGCAGCGCCGCTAAAATTCGCGCCCTGCAAATCGCATTCGGACAAATTCGCGCCGGTCAGGTTGGCGTTCCCGAAATTCGCGCCGCGCATGCGCGCCCCGTCGAGATTGGCGCCAGACAAATTCACGCCGCGCAGGTCAATGCCGTCGAGCGTAACGTTCTCATTTATCGCGGCTTCAAGGCAGAAGGGCAACCGGGACGCATGCGCCTTCCCGCAAAGGTTGTTGCGCCGCCGTCGCTTCAAGGATGACTTTTTTCATGTTTTTCCCCCGTTTACGCAAAAGGTTGTTATCTATCAACTGTTAACGCGTACAAAACAATTCTTGTACGGAAAACAAGCATCAATAGTTGTATTAAACAGGACTTTGCCAAGCAAAAATTAAAACCAATGGTTGAAATCTTTGCACAAGCGCCTGATGCGACTGGATTTGAACTTCCCGTCCTGACGCATTAACGTGAAATTATGAACGAAGAACTGGCGACCTCGCTTAAAGCCGGCGCGGACGCGATCCGCAGCGCGGCCAAAACCCTGCCGGATGCGCCCGGCGTTTACCGGATGCTAGATGAAAACGGAGGCGTGCTCTATGTCGGCAAGGCGCGCGCTTTGAAGCGGCGCGTCGCGTCATATTCGCATGTCAATAAGCTCCCCAACCGCCTGAAGCGGATGGTCTCTTTAACGCGCGCGATGGAATTCGTGGTGACGGGCACGGAGGCGGAGGCGTTGCTTCTGGAGGTCAATTTAATCAAGAAGTTCAGCCCCGCCTTTAATGTTCTGTTCAAGGATGACAAATCTTTCCCCTATGCGCTTGTCACCGGCGGTCACGCCTTTCCGCAACTGCGCAAGCATCGCGGCGAGAAAAAACACAAGGGCGAATATTTCGGTCCTTTCGCCAGCGCGGGCGATCTGAACCGGACGCTAATCGCATTGCAGAAAGCTTTCATGCTGCGCAACTGCACGGACAGTTTTTTCGCGGCGCGCAAGCGGCCCTGTCTGCAATACCATATCAAACGCTGTACCGCGCCCTGCGTGGGCTACGTGGATGAAGACGCATACGGGGAACAGGTGCGCGAAGCCGTCGAGTTTCTCTCGGGCGGCAGCCACGCCGTTCAGGACCGACTTGCGCGGCAGATGCTCAAGGCGAGCGAGAACCAGGACTACGAAACCGCGGCCCGGCTGCGCGACCGGATCAAGGCCCTCTCCTCCATTCAGGCAAGCCAGATCATCAACGTCGAAGGCATTAAAAACGCCGATGTGATTGCCGCCGTCGAAGGCGAGCATCAGTTTTGCTTGCAGGTTTTTTTCTTCCGCGCCGGCCAGAATTTCGGCAACAGGTCCTGGTTTTATCCGCGCGAGGCCGACATTACGGCGGAAAACATTATTTCCGGCTTCCTGACCCAGTTTTATGCGGGCAAGCCCGTGCCGGAAGAGATTATCCTGTCACACCGCCCCGAAGACGCGGAATTTTTTGAGCAGGCGTTCAGCGAAGCGCAGGGGCGGAAAATCAGGATTACGACGCCTGCGCGCGGGGTAAGGCATGAGTTGCTGACGTTTGTGTCCCGGAACGCCGCAGGCGCGCTCAGCCGGCACGCCGCCGGACACGCCGCAAGCCGTATTGCGCTGGAGGGGCTGAAAGAGCTGTTCGGGCTGGATGATCCGCCGGCGCGCATTGAAGTTTATGACAACAGTCATGTTTCGGGCACGAACATGACCGGCGCGATGATTGTCGCCGGACCTGACGGCTATATCAAGGACGCCTACCGCAAATATAATATTCGCGAGGCGGCCAAAAGCGATGATTACGGCATGATGCGCGAGGTGATGGAGCGCCGCTTTGGCCGGGCGCTGCGCGAGGATCCGGAGCGGCTGAGCGGAAACTGGCCGGACCTGATTATTATAGACGGCGGCGCCGGACAGCTCGGCGCGGTCCATGACGTTCTGGAAGAGCTTGGCATTGAAGATGATTTCGCCGTCGCCGCCATGTCCAAGGGACCGGACCGCCATGCCGGACGCGAGCAGTTTCATATGAAGGGCAGGGAGAGCTTTACCTTGCCGAAGGGCGATCCTGTCCTGCTTTACCTGCAGAGGCTGCGCGATGAGGCGCACCGCTTCGCCATCGGCGCGCACCGCAAGCGCCGCAGCGGCGCGTTAAGCCGTTCCGCGCTGGACGATATTCCTGGCATCGGCGCGAAGCGGAAAAAGGCTCTGCTGCTCCATTTCGGCTCGGTGAAGGCGGTTTCCCGCGCAGGCATGAAAGATCTTCAGGCCGTCGAGGGAATTTCGGCAGCTATGGCGGAGGTTGTCTACAACTATTTTCGCAGCCATTAGAGCGCATTATAAGATTTTCTTCGGTTTTGCTTAAAACCAATCTTGCGCGAAAAAAAACTGCGTGCTAACGTCCCCTCAATCCCTGAAGACATAGGTGTTACGCCCCTGAAAAAGCGCAACATTTATCGTTTTTGTGTTTTGTGTGCAGATTTATAGGAATATAACACATGTTTCACAGGCCTAAAGATGATGCGCGTTCAGCGGAAGACGCTGAGCGCGAGGAAGAGCGAAAGCAGATTACGCAAAAGGAAGAAGGCGCCTCCGGCCCCGACCCTGATCGAGCTCAACGTACGCCGCAAAACAAAAGCGCGGACATTTACCAGATGTTGTCCAACGCCAGTCAGGATGACAGCAATTTCCCAGCCAGCCCAGAAAAGGAAAGAGTAACGATGAATACAAACACCCCGGAAGACAGAAACGAACAAAATAACGATCAGCGTCCCGTGGACGTCCCGGCGAGCGTTCAGCGCCAGCCGCAAACCCCGCCGGGCGCGGCGCGCATTCCCGGCAGCTACGCGACGTCGGCTCCGGGCGCGTCTTACCCCGGTTATGGTTCCGCGCCCGCCGCGCCACAGCAGCAGGCGCAGGAAACGCACAGCACAGGCCGCAAGCTGATTGTCGGCGAGGGCATCACGATGTCCGGCGAGATCGAGGCGTGCGATCACCTTATCGTTGAGGGCAAGGTCGAGGCCGCCCTAAAAGGCGCGAGCCTTCTGGACGTTGCCCCGGCCGGCGTGTTCTATGGCACGGTAGAAATCGACGAAGCCACGATCGCCGGTCGTTTCGAAGGCGATCTGACGGTGCATGGCCGCCTGACGATCCGTTCGACGGGATCGATTACGGGCGCGATTTCCTATAAGGAGCTCGCCGTTGAGGCCGGCGCGACGGTTGACGGTAAAATCAGCCCGCTGCGCGAGCGCACGGAAAACCGCAAGCCTGAGAACAAGGCCGAGCAGAAGCCGGCGGCAAAGGTAAAAAAGGAACAGGCGGCGGAGGCTGACGAAGAGGAAGCCGGTCTGCCGTTCGAGGAAAAAACCGCAGAAGCGGCTGAGTGAACTTCCTCGCGCCTGTTTTGTTAGGCATGGAAATGCAAAACATGTTCAAAAACATCTCTCAGGCAGGACCCCGGGCCCTGCCTGCTTCAGCAGGCCAGTTTGGTAACATGGCCCTTGTCGTTTTGTGTCTGGGCGCCGTGACGATCGGGCTCGTTGGCAGTTGCAATACGCGCGCGTTGCCCTGGTCTTCGGCCTTCGCCGCGACGAACGCGGCGGGCGACGCCGGCCAGACTTATCTTTCCAGCTGGCAGAAAAAGGCGTATAGCCGTACGCTGCCGAACGATCCCGACCTGCTGTTAAAACTGACGGGCGCGGAAATCGCGTCCCTGTTCGCCGCGCCGTCTCTGGAACGCAAGGACCTGCCCTCGATTGTCTGGCAATACGCGGCGGGCGATTG
>CAZCIB010000065.1:0-4855 GCA_964498755.1 uncultured Pseudobdellovibrionaceae bacterium
TAAAGACTGGAAAGCCGGGAAAGAGCGGCCCTTCGCCAGCGTATATTTATAACTACAGATCGAAGGGGCTGGACTCGTCCGGCCTCTTTAACCTGTAATTGATCAGGCTCAAAACTAGGAGAACCCATGACACAACTTGAACGAATCGGATTTCTTGCTTATGGTCGCAACGACTTCGCAAACAGGATGGCTTTGGATTTGGCCATATCGAACGCTACAGTGCGCCGATGGATAAGCCTTGAGGAATTGCCTCAGGAAACATTAGAACGCATCAGGGGCCTTTGCTATGCGAAAGCGTACCAGCTCAGGAAGAACGCGGAAGAGCTCGAAAAACTAGGCGAGGCCCTTACACAAAATCAGGGGCCCCCAAGTGACAGTCAATCTGATTCCGAAATGTAAAGCGTTCCGGCGCTCGAGACGGCCAGAGTATGAATGTACCGGCGCGTTGGCTTCGTGTCGGCGCCGATTCCTACATCGCGGTACTGAGTGGCCGGAAGGAAATGCCAACTTGAAGACGTGGGAATATCTCCAACAGCTGTCTCTTCCGTCTGCTCTTCAGTCAGACGGTAATAAATATCAGTCGTGGAATAAAGTGTGATCGCCGGTGTGTTCGTTGCGAAAGGAAGGGTATTCGCTGCTTTCGCGTCGGTCGCCGTCGTGATCTTGTGCGCGCCTTCGTCTTTGGGCGTCGGAACCTGATAAGCCTGGTTTTCTTTCTTCGGCAATGGCATGTCGCTTTTCCTTTCAATCTTCAGCATGTCCAGTAAAGCGCGATGATCGACAAACGGACAACGCACTAATTCAGATGAGCGGGTAGGCTTTGGCTTCCTCAAAATGCGGTCCCTTTTTCCAGTTCATTGAAAGAGCCGGGTCCGTCTTCGATCCAATGTCTTCCTGATTCGTATACCGGCTCGCGTCCATCTTCAGCCAGCGAAAGGCGTCGGGCAAAGTCGAATCGCATTTTTCAATAAAATACAGCTGATCGCAGGCCTTCCGTAG
The DNA here is from genome assembly GCA_964498755.1 of uncultured Pseudobdellovibrionaceae bacterium. Taxonomy (GTDB): domain Bacteria; phylum Pseudomonadota; class Alphaproteobacteria; order Micavibrionales; family Micavibrionaceae; genus RZZS01. The sequence goes on from CAZCIB010000065.1 coordinate 1,000, forward strand.
ACCGTTCCCGCCGAACAGTCTTCCTTCCTGATTTTGCTGCGCGAGAAGGATGTTGAAAAGCTTGTGTTTCCGGGCATAGTTCGCCAGCTCCTGAGCAACGTAGCGGGTATGCGCTTCTTCGGTTTCACGCTGCTTCTTGCCGCCGACAAGCTGCCAGTAATCAAGAATAAAACCGTTGATCCCGTACTTGATCCGGGCAAGGCCGATATGCCGTAAAATCTGCTCGAGTGTGGCGCCCGGCGCGTCGTAGTAAATAACGTTCCGGTTCGCTTCCTGAGCCTTCACCATTGCTTCAAAATCCTTGTCCGGCGTGATGAACTTCAGGCTGTTGAAGCCAATGCGACGGGCGATGTTGCGCTGTTCGATCTGGAGCGATCCCATCTCGAGAGCGATGTACAGGTGACGGCAGGGCAGATTGCAGCTGATCGTGTGCGCCAGCGTCGTTTTTCCTGATTTCTCCGAACCGGCAAAGCCATAGGTAAATCCGGCATAGAGACCGCCAGCCATCGCCTTGTCGAGACACGGGATCCCTGTCGAATACTTCTCGCTCGGTTTCTCAAGAGCCTCGACAATTTCCCGCAACACGTCTTCGCCGGTCTTCAGTTCGTTCGAAGCTGTTTCCTGCTCGGATGCGCCGCTAAAAAACGCCATGACGTCCGCGCTGGAAGAGTCTTCCATCATCCGGCTTGCATCGTCCAGAATTGCCGCAAGACGGCGTTTACGGGACAATTCTGTCAGGTGATCGGCATAGTCGACAAGCTGCGATGTCATGTGACCGACGACGCTATCGACGCAGGCCCGGACATACCCCTCTTCCGGCTCAATCAACTTGAAATCAGGCACGGAAAACCGCTGTTTTTCGACAAAGCATTTTTCCATGTGCCGAAAGATTTCCTGATTCTCGGCATAGGCGAAATCATCCGCCGTAATCCTGATCTCAGCCATTGCGGCGTTGTTGTAAATCAGGCCTCCAAGCAGGCAGTGCTCGATTTCGAAGTCGGTGTAAATCATCCGCCTACTCCGCTAAGCAAGTCGTCAAAATATTGTTTTTTCTCAATGTCCTCCTTAGGTTTGATTGGCTGTGAAGAGGGGCTTCCGGGAACTTCGTCCTGCCAGCGTCCTTCGTTCAGCCAGGTTGAGGGATGCGGGACAAACTTCCAGTCGCTTGTCCCCCTTTTCGCCTGCCAGAGGGGATTCATGGCTCGCCAGGGTATGAGGATTTCATCCTTGGACGCTCGGCCCCTTGCTTTGGCGTAGGCTCGCAGTGCGGCGTCTTTGCCGACTTTCTTGACCGTGACAGGCCAAAACTCGTTTTCGAATTCGTCTTCGAACTTTTCTTTTTTGGTATTTTTTTCTTTTATATTGGTTATTGGTTTATGGTTAGCATTGCCATCGCATTGCCGTCGTAATGCAGTTGCATAATCGCCATTCCATCTTTTCAATGCGTTAGCTTTTCCGACTGAAGATTTGTCTTCAACTTTTTGGAGAACGTCAACCACTCGTTTTTGAATCCAAAAATCATCCGAAATAGTAAATTTCTCTTCCAGAACGGGTCTGATCTTCTCCCACTGCTTCGGACTGCAACGCGCAATTCTGGAAAGTTTTTTATCGTCATTTGGCAAGCCTTGTGGTCCTGCCTGATAGTGCGCGATCAGGAGCATGACATAGGCGCCAGTCTCCGCGGCGTCCATGTGCATGGTTCCGGACAGAAAATCACCGATATGAAGCGGAAATTCTATGATGTTCACCGGAACCCCTCCCGATCTTGCTCGTTGGTTGGACGCCAGACATGCGAGAGAAGCGTTCCAGACGGCGCGCCCTGTTCCCAAACAAACCAGGCATGAGGCGTCGGCGTGTTGCCTTTGCGCTCCCTTTCTTCGTGTGGAATATGATGCCGCCAGCAGGTTGCGCGGTCGCCGCAGATATAGACGCGGGCAGGCGGGCGCTTTTCCCAAAAAGAACGACGCTTTGCCGATTCCCACCAAGCGAAACGCTGGAAACAGAGAATTTTCCGCGCGCCAAGTTCAAAGGACCTTTCAACGAATTCGCAGGCCAGAGAGAACGGCGGGTTCATGAAGACAGTTGTTTGAACAAAAGGAAAAGCCGGAAGCTTGAAAAAATCCATGTGCCGGGTTTTATCCTTAAACCCGTCCCAAAGATGAATATCATACGCTATCGGCTTGTATCCGGCTGCTGCGGCGGCTTTGTAAAGAATTCCTGTTCCAGCGCAGGGATCGACGACATGGCGCGTCAGAATTTCTTTTTCAAGAATAGCCTTTGCCGCCCATTCCGGCGTCTCGTAGTGCTCCCGGCTCTTGCAGAGCCTTGTGAAATCTTCGCTCATCTCTTCGATTCGTGCAGCAGGAGAAGACCGACGGCATCGGCTTCGTGATCGTTTGTAATCTTGTATCCGCGCTCCCTGATCGCTTTCATGACTTCCGGCTTCTTTGCCCTGCCGGATCCCGTCACATGCTTTTTGATCGATGTGGCGTGATAATCCTTCATCGGCAGGTTCCGGAGCTCGGCAACCCGCCAGACTTCCCATGCAAGGCCGGAGAGAAGCCAGCTGTTCACGCCCCTGAAAAACGGACGCTCGATGATGATGTCTGTCGGTTCGTGTTCCGTGACAAACTCCATCATCCAGCGCCTGAAATGCCGACCGCAAAGGGCTGGATTGTGGGAATAGGCCTGAAACGTCCGGGTTCCGAAAGTCAGGTTCCCTTCGGTTCCAAGCGCCCATCCCACATTCAGCGAAATATCCAGAGCAAGGATCATTCAGCCGCTTCCAAATCCGCAAAAAGATCGCCTGTATTCGCGCCGTTCAGGGAATCGAAGCAAAGCTTGTGGCTTTCATCGTACCCGTCGCGCTCGTGACGGCGCTTCTTGAAATACTGGTAGACATCCCGGAAAGCGTCGGTATCGACGCCCTTTTCCTTCATGACTTCCCGGATTTCTCCGGCCTTCTTGTTCAGGGCCTTCCGTTGACCGTCGATCTCCGCCATGTCCTTCACGCACTGAACGATGATGTCGTTCAGGCCCTGGACGTTATGGAGGCTCGTCACGTTCTCAGTTGCTGCTTGCGCCATCTTCTGATTCTCCTTTCGATAGCTTGTCGCGGGGCTCTCCGGGGGCAAAGAGATGTTCCTTGCCGACCGGCTTTACGATCACGAGGCCTTTTTCAACCTTCGTGACGGTAAAATCTCGTGTCTTGAGACCGGGCAGGCCGACGATCAGCCTGTCGCCTTCCCGCATTGTGGATTGAGCGGGGTTGAAGAACCCGGCATGGTCAAAAGCGTCGTCGTCCGAGGCCTTGTAGTACCAGAGCGTAAACGCGCTCGTGTAGGCCAGCGGGTGAAGGTTTTGCCTCTTGAAGCGGCCCTTCTTTTCCGGTGTGTCTGTCATTGGATTTCCCTTCTTTTTGAAGTAAAAAAAGCGCGGTTGTTTTCCTTAACGGTACTTACGCGGCCCCCTGTGCTTAGGCCGCTGGGGAGCCGTTTTGCCCTTAGTCGGGAGGAAAACTTGGTATGCCCCGACGCCGCGCGCGCCGACCGGATACTTCCCCCCATTACGAAAACAGTTGACAAAGCTTGTGGATAACTTTTACAAGCTGAGGTGATTATTGGAAAATTCATGCTTCGCCCCCGTTGAGGCCATAGAAGCTGTTGGCGTCGACTTCGCCGCCAGTGGCTTCGTAGATGCGGTGCATTACGTCGCGCTCTGGAACTCGCTGCGAAAGCGCGTACCGGCGTACATTAGACCTGTCGACTCCGATCATTCGTCCGAACGCAGAGTAAGACAGATTTTTATTTTCTAAATATGAGGAGAGCTTGTTCATGGGTAATAATGTGATCAATGA
>CAZCIB010000065.1:4955-9637 GCA_964498755.1 uncultured Pseudobdellovibrionaceae bacterium
ATTCATGGCAGACGCGCGAACGTCAAGAAAGGCTGACGCCCTCATATCCGGAAACGCAATATGAGCACGATATTTACGGCAACCGGACAAGAGAGCGCGGAACCTTGGAAAACCTGTATGAGTGAATCACCGAGAGAGAGGAAATCGAAGTGACCGATGATTTGACGCCCGAGGAAAAATATCTGTTTCATCTCGGCGCGTCTTACATGCTTACCCGGCTGATGGAGGATCTTCCGGACGCAGCCCCAATAACGAAAGAGACAGTGAAAACTGCAGGATTAACTGTCCTTGCTCAATGTGAGCCGTCATCATCCCGCCGGTCTTTATCCCTTGCTGGTCTTTCCCCTTCGGATGAGGCGCCAGAATAATCCTGGATTCATCTTGATCCATCATTTTTCCCTTTCTCAAAGCCCCGGTCTTCCGGGGTTTTTTGTTGCCTTGTAAAAAAGTGCCTAAACGGTCACAAAAAAGTATTGACTGTATGTGGTCATTGTGGTAACATCTTCATCTCAGCAAACGTCTGAGAATTACCCCATCAACTGGCCGGGCTTTAAAACGGAACACCCTGCACAAAAGCCCGGCCACTTTTTTACGGAGCGGCGAATGGATCAATACATGCAGAAAGCCATAAACACTATGCAGGCGGCAACGCACTGCTCAATCATCCCGGTCTGGAAGCTGGTTCGCTACCGGCTTTGCTGTCCGACGAAAGACGGCATGGACGATCTGATCGTCACGCCGGATGACTACGACATGAACATGGCGACGGGAACTTTCCGCGACTGGAGAGGCGAGCGCTACCGGATCACGATTACGCGCGAAACACATGGATGAAGACGATGCAGTATACGCCTATTTCGACGGACGCGATTATGCGCGCGGGAAACAACCTCTTGAGCCGGTCGAAAGTTACCGGCCAGGAACCCCGGAATACCGTCATTTCTGGAGCGGATATCACCGTGAAAAGGAACGTCAAGGACATGACGGACAGGGAACTTGAAGATAAACTTGAACAGATAAGGAGCGGAACATGGGGGGTTTGAACACTATGCCGAGCGCGTCAATTCCTAAAAGACTTCCGGAGATGATTTATGGACAACCAGCCAGTTATGACGATGCAGACCCTGCCGAAAAAGACGGTCGACTTTGCGAGCGAATTCGCGCAGCAGGAGAATGCACAGCAGGACATGATGAAGTTACTGCGCGCGATATGGGCGGCGCTTCATTGACTGTTGTCCTGTTGCGCTGCCTCGCTGCATTGCCGTTTATGGGCGTAGGAGCGGTATTCGGGCTTTATGTACTCTGGTTGCTTCAATGAATTGTCGAATGGAAATTCTAGCTGCCGGGGATCGCTGGTCTTTTTCGTTCTTTGCGGAATGGGAACTATTACGAGTTCAAGTCCAAGAGAACCGAGCCAGTCGAACAAGGTGTGAGGTCCGGCATTACGGCCATATCTCGCGAGCGGTTTTTCAAGCTTGCCTGTATAGCCGCCCTGCCATCCTGCCTGTTCGTCATGAGCAAGCTGAGACAGGCCGAAAACCTGTTTCCGGCGCGAGCGAAGATATTCGACAAGATGATGATAGTTACGGGGTTTGATCAACCATGGCCATCCCCCCTGCACACGAAAGGAATTGTAATGTCAACAGAAAAGATAATCAACATCGCCGGAGGACAATGAAATGACCGTCACCTATCACATGGACATGATCCAGGGAACCGATGAATGGCATCGCGCGCGCCTTGGAATCCTGACAGCAAGCGCGATGAAGAACGTCATTACGCCGAGCCTGAAGATTGCCGATAACAAGGATACCCGCGCGCACGTCTATGAAATCGTCTCGCAACGGGCTTGTGGATATCTCGAGCCTGAATATGAAAGCTTCGATATGCAGCGCGGACGGGTCGAGGAAATCTACGCGAAAGACCTTTACAGCAAGCATGTCGCCCAGGCGAAGGATTGCGGGTTTATCACGAATGACACATGGGGATTCACGATCGGCTATTCGCCGGATGCGCTTGTCGGAGAAGACGGGCTTCTCGAGGTCAAGAGCCGGGTTAATAAATACCAGGTCCAGACGATCCTGAACGGCGAAGTTCCGAGCGAGCACGTCATCCAGCTTCAGACGGCCTTGCTCGTCAGTGAACGGCAATGGTGCGATTACATTTCCTACTCGAACGGGATGCCGATGTTCATTTTGCGCGTGACGCCGAACGAGGAAATTCAGGAAGCGATTATCAAGGCCGCGTCGACCTTCGAAGAGCGCGTCCGGGAGCTGCTTGAGGAATATCGCCGGAAGTCTCAAGGCCTGATCCCGACCGAGCGCCGGGACTTCGACACAGGCGACGATATCAAGCCGAGCGTTCCTTACGAAGAAATTTTGATGGCGGGGTAAAGATATGGTTGACCTTTCAAAAACAATTCTGGCGAAGTCCGATCAGCTGAACGCCGACGATTTGATGTCTGGCCCGATCACGATCACGATTACGAACGTCACGCAGGGAAGCGGAGAAGATCAGCCGATCTGTATTCGCTATGAAGGCGATAACGGAAAGCCGTGGAAGCCCTGCAAGTCCATGCGCCGGGTATTGTGCGCGCTATGGGGCAGCGATGGAAGCAACTATATCGGCAGGCGTATGACAATCTTCCGGGATCCATCGGTGAAATGGGCCGGGATGGAGGTCGGCGGCATTCGTATCAGCCACATGAGCCATATCGACAAGGAAGAGCGTATGGCGTTGACCGCATCGAAAGGCAGCAAGAAAGGCTATATCATCAAACCGCTTCAGAATTCGCCACAGGGACGCGCACAGAGCGTTTCGAATGCTCCGGCCTCACAATCCCCCCCGGCACAGACAGACACGCCTCCTGCGTCTTCTACGGGGCAATTCGGCAATGGCATTCCGGATGTGGTTATGCAGGCAATCAGGGAAGAGCTTGACGCGGCCACGACGAAAGAGGAGGTCGACGAGATCAAGTACAAGGCCTCGGCTTCGAAACCGCAGATGACAGAGGCGCAATACAAGGAAATCGCGCGGGGTCTGGCCGATGCCAGCAAGCGCGTCGAGGGAGGGTTTTAATGGATATGTTTGAACCAACGATTGATGAGCAGATTGCCTGCGTTGAGCGGAAAATCACAATGCGGGAGCGCGTCTATCCGGCATGGGTCGTGAAAGGCCGCATGAATCAGGAGAAGGCTGACCTGGAACTTCAGTGTATGCGCGCCGTATCAAGAACGCTGAACGATCTGAAGCTTAGGGAAACAATATGATGGAAATCCCGCCCACACTGAACACGCGCGAAGTCATGGAACTGCTTAAGGTCCGCAGCCATACGACGCTGAACGCGATCCTGAAGCAGCACGGGATCACGCACAAATGGCGCGGGGCTGAAGGGAATGTTTACCGCGGGGCTGATATTCGGCGCGCGCTGAATCTTGATGACAAGCGAAAGGATCCGTTCTATGACACGGCGCATGGCTGATTTGATCACGAAGCTTCCGCCGAATTGCCAGGTCAAGAACCGGGGTAAATATTCGGACGTGTATTTTATGGTTCATCCTTCGGTGCGTCCGGACGGATGGCCTGCGACGATCAAGCTTGGCCGGACGGACAAAGCGACGCCTGACTCGATCATTCGGGAAGCAAAGGCCGTTTACAGGCGATACGTTGAATTTCGTACAGGCGTAGAACGAGAGCGGTCTGACTCTCTTGCTGGCGTCATCAAGGCTTACAGGCAGTCCCGCGCATACACGAAGCTTTCTCCGAGAACGCGCCGGGATTACGACCTGATATTGAGCAAGATTGAAGCCTGGTCAAAGCGTACCGGAGACGCGCCTATATCTGAGCTGACAGTCCCCTCGATCATTCGATGGCTTGAGACCTTTGGAAACGCCTACACCATGCAGCGGCGGGCTCAGTGCGTCCTGTCCGTCCTGTATCAGTGCGCTTACAACAAGGGCTATGTCAGTAACGCCAAGCTCGTGCGCGACATCAAACTTTCAGCCCCTGAAGATTACGAGAAGGGCCCGGTCATAATATGGACGGAGGAAGAGCTTGACGCTGCCGTGGCGGAAGCGGACAGGCAGGGCTATCACTCTATCGGCGGGATTCTCCTGACGGCGATGGAAACAAGCCAGAGACGAAGCGATGTCGTCGCGATGATCAATGGCCGCGACTACAAGAACGGAGAACTGCGCTACTATCAGCAGAAAACGAAAAAGCATGTCTGGTTCAAGGCGACAAAGAAACTCCGCAGTCGCCTGGATACCTACCATTCGCAGCACTTGTCCATGTTCATCTGCGAAGAGACAGGCAGGCCATGGCACCCGGATAGCGTCACCCATCGCGTCAGAAAAATCCTCGATGCAATCGGGCTCGAAAAGCACAGGCTGATGTACCTTCGCCACTCGCAGATCAATTACCTTTTCAGCATCGGATGTACGCGGGAAATGATCATTGCCGTCACGGGCCACAATGATCCGGAGACGACGAACCAGTACTATCTCGAGAAGAGAAACGAGGCCCTTGCGAATCAGGCGATTGATATGATCGACAACATTCGCGACGCCAAACTACAGACAAAAGTTAAGACAAGGGTACAGACAAACAGACGGAAGAAAGCAGCTAAGTGATTGAAAATAATGGTGCCGCAGAAGAGATTTGAACTCCCGACCCACGCATTA
>CAZCIB010000066.1:0-9339 GCA_964498755.1 uncultured Pseudobdellovibrionaceae bacterium
TCCCACGAAAACCCTTACCCGTCAATGTGTTCTGATGCAGAGTCCGGTAGTGTGCTATCTTTGTTTCTTCTCCAAGAGCTTGCGTTAAAATTCTGAAACAGCCTCGACAAGCGAACATCCTCATGTCAACGCGACGACCGGCGGAGCTGGCGTATACTTTTTCAAAGCTATGGAAAGACGGCAATATAGCAGTTTCATCTCTTGTTTCCGGTATAACGTTGCACTAGTCTCAAAATTCAAATATTTCACCAGTTAAGGCTGCCATGCGAAAAAACTACATTTTTACAAGCGAATCCGTTTCCGAAGGCCACCCGGATAAAGTTGCGGACTTGATATCCGACAGCGTCGTCGACTTGTTTCTATCGCATTACAACCAATCCCGTACCGCCGTGGAAACCGTGACGACCACGGATTATGTCGGCATTTTCGGGGAAATCAGAGGACCTGAATCCGTTGGGCCGCAAGACATCGAAAGCGCTGCGAGACAAGCGATTAGAAGCATTGGCTATGAGCAAGCCCAGTTCCACTGGGACAAGGTCAAGGTCGATATAAAGCTGGGCCAGCAGTCGGCGGACATCGCCATGGGCGTTGACGCCTCGGACGACAAGGATGAAGGCGCAGGCGATCAGGGGATAATGTTTGGCTACGCAAGCAATGAGACAGACGTTCTGATGCCCGCCGCCATTCATTATGCGCATGAAATATTGCGTAGGCTTTCAGAGAAGAGACATGCCGGCGAGTACGGCGAACTTGGGCCGGACGCCAAGTCACAGGTTACGCTGGAATACGCTGACGGCAAACCGGTCTGCGCGCGTTCCGTGGTTGTCTCAACGCAACACGATGAGAACGTGACGCAAAGCCATGTGCGCGAACTTGTCCGACATGTTGTTGAAGAGGCGCTCCCAGAGGGCTGGATGTGTCCTGAAGATGAATTTTACGTGAACCCTACCGGGCGTTTTGTTATTGGCGGGCCTGTAGGCGACGCCGGACTGACAGGCCGCAAGATCATTGTCGACACCTATGGCGGGGCCGCGCCGCATGGCGGCGGGGCTTTTTCCGGCAAGGATCCAACAAAAGTTGACCGCTCGGCCGCTTACGCCGCGCGCTATCTCGCTAAAAACATTGTTGCCGCCGGCTACGCCGAACGATGCACGATTCAGCTTTCCTATGCGATCGGCGTTTCCAAGCCATTGTCCGTTTACGTGAACACTCATGAAACCGGTCGCGTGAAGGAGCGTGTTTTGGAAGAGATGGTTCCCGCGCTGATAGATCTCTCCCCCCGCGGCATAAGGGAGCGTCTGGGCCTCAGCAGGCCAATTTACAAGCGGACGGCTGCGTACGGTCACTTCGGCAGAGAGCCCGAAGATGACGGCGGGTTTTCCTGGGAGAAAACTGATCTGGTCCATGATATCCAAAGAAGACTGGGCTGAGAAACAGCCGCGCAGAATTTTCGGCCGGCGGCAGGGGCGCCCGCTTAAAGCGGAACGCCAAAACGCGCTTGAACGTTTGTTGCCCGTACTGGGAATCCCGGAAGAATTAATAAGGCAAGACAGCTCACTGGATCCGGCGCAGCTCTTACCAGAATATCAAAGCTTTCATCTTGAAATAGGCTTTGGCAATGGCGAGCATCTTGCGGGTCTGGCGCAAAAACGCAAGACGGACGGCTTTATCGGCGCAGAGCCATTTATAAACGGCATGTCCGCATTTCTGAAAAGCATTGAAAACATGCAGAATCAGAACGTGCGCGTCTGGATGGACGATGCGATACGTCTTGTTCAATCGCTTGAACCCTCTTGCCTGGAAACGATTTATATACTTAATCCCGACCCCTGGCCCAAGAAACGTCATCATAAACGCCGGATCGTGCGTCCGGATACGCTGGATGAATACGCAAGGGTTTTAAAGCCCGGCGGCATGCTTGTCATGGCGACGGACGTTGACGAACTTGCGGGCTGGATGTGCGAACAGACGGCGCAGCGCCCGGAGTTCGAATGGAAAGCCGAAACGGCTTCGGACTGGCGATGCGCGCCGCCGGACTGGATTGAAACCCGCTATGAGAAAAAAGGCCGTGAGAGCGGGCGCAGACAGAGTTATCTTGTGTTTGAACGGAAATAAGTCTTGCAATTCCTGGCGCAAAAGCTTATTTGAATGACTATCAAACCCGGATTAAATGCAGGGTGGGTCCAAAAGACCCGCCTTTTTTGTTGCTTGATCAGAACATGAAAACAACGCCGCTTGAAAAACAGCTTATGGATTTGGCAAGGCCTGTGGTAGAAGACCTTGGGTTTACCCTGTGCTACATCAGGGTTATTGACGGACCGCGCAAGACCTTGCAGGTGACAGCTGAAAACCCGGATACGCGCAATCTCGGCATAGACGACTGCGCAAAAATAAGCCGGGAAATTTCTGCGGCGTTTGACGTCGAAGATCCGGTTAAGAGCGCATACGTTCTTGAAGTCAGCTCGCCGGGAATTGACAGGGCGCTTTATTTAGAAAAGGACTTTGAAGACTTTGCCGGGCACGAAGTCAAGATTGAACTGGAAACGCCCGTTGAAACGGGACAGAAACGTTTCCGCGGTTTTCTCGAAGGCCTGAAGGAGGGCCAAGTGTTGCTGCGCGATGGCGGGGAAACCAACCTCCTGCCATTCGCGGACATAAAGAAAGCCCAGCTTGTTTTAACGGATGATCTGCTGAAAAAAGGTTCAAAATCAAAACAGGATACTGCACAGGAGGAAGGAAAGGAAAAAAGCCATGGAACTGCTGCAAGTTGCTGATACCGTCGCGCGTGAGAAAAATATCGACCGCGAAATCGTTCTGGAGGCCATGGAAGAGGCGATCCAGAAAGCCGGACGGTCCAAGTACGGACACGACCACGATATTCGAGCGCATATCGACCGCAAGCACGGCGGCATCGACATGAAGCGTTACCGTGAGGTTGTGACCGATGACACGGAGATCGAAAACGAGTCGGCGCAAATCACGGAAACGCACGCTAAACGTATCAATTCCGACCTGAACGCCGGTGACTTTATAATTGACGAGCTTCCGCCGCTGGATTTCGGGCGCATTGCGGCGCAAACGGCAAAGCAGGTTATCGTTCAAAAAGTCCGAGAAGCCGAACGCGAGCGCCAGTACGAAGAATACAAGGACCGCGTGGGCGAGATTGTCAGCGGGATCGTCAAGCGCGTTGAGTACGGCAACGTCACCATTGATCTGGGCAAGGCGGAAGCCCTGCTCCGCCGGGATGAATGTCTTCCGCGCGAGCGTTTCGAAAACAATAACCGCGTACGCGCGATCATCTATGACGTGCGTCAGGAAACGCGCGGGCCGCAAATTTTCCTGTCAAGAAGCCATCCTGACTTTATGGCCAAGCTGTTCATGCAGGAAGTGCCGGAAATTTACGACGGAGTTATCGAGATCAAATCCGTTGCGCGCGACCCGGGCAGCCGCGCCAAAATTGCCGTCATCTCGCATGACAGCGGCATTGACCCCGTGGGCGCTTGCGTTGGCATGCGCGGCAGCCGGGTTCAGGCCGTCGTTCAGGAGCTGATGGGCGAGAAAATCGATATCGTGCCGTGGTCGCAGGATATCGGCTCGTTTGTGGTGAATGCGCTGGCCCCTGCGGAAGTCGCGCGCGTGGTTCTGGACGAGGAAAGCAACCGTATGGACGTGGCCGTTCCCGAGGATCAGCTCAGCCTTGCGATTGGCCGCCGGGGGCAGAACGTGCGTCTGGCTTCAATCCTGACGGGATGGGATATTGATATTCTGACCGAGGCTGAAGAATCCGAACGCCGCGCCGAAGAATTCAAGACGCGTTCCGCTCTCTTTATCGAGGCTCTCGACGTGGACGAGGTGATCGCGCACCTTCTGGTCGCCGAAGGATTCAGCCGCGTAGAAGAAATTGTAGACACGCCGGTTTACGAATTGAACCAGATTGAAGGCTTTGAAGAGGAAATCTCGATTGAGCTACAAAACCGCGCCAAGGCGTGGATTGACGCCAAATCAAAAGAGCTGGCCGAGAAACAGCAGGAGCTTGGCATACAGGACGATCTTGTCGCGCTGGAAGGCCTGCGTCCTGACTGGATCCTCGCGCTTGGAGAAAACGGCGTAAAAACGCTGGACGATCTCGCCGACCTCGCAACGGATGAGCTTGTCGAGATTCTGGGCGAGAGCGTTATCGCGCATAGTGAAGCCGAAGAAGTGATCATGCGGGCAAGAGCGCACTGGTTCGAAGGCGAGGACGCAACAGAGGATGAGGCTTCGGATGACGAGCCTCAGCAAGCGGCAGTATGATGCGCGCGCAATACAAAAACGTCCGGTGATTTTGAAAATTTGCCGGACTGGTGTAAAAGCTTAGTTTAACGAATAATCAGGATGGCAATGACAGATACCGACGAAAAAGAAAAAAAGACCCTTAGCCTCGGCGGTAAAGGGACACTGAGCCTCAAAGGGCCGTCAGGCGCCCAGGCGCGTCAAAGCGTCGGGGGCGCGCCGAGAGGCGGACGCGGCGGGGTGGCTGTGGAAGTCAGCCGGCGTAAAAGAGCCGTTTCCCGCGCGCAGGACGGCTCTGATGCCGACTCTGAAGGTATGGGGGACTTGCAGAACCTGACCGCAAGTGAACGCGAGGCTCGCGCCAAAGCCTTGCGGGACGCCATTGCGGAGAGCGAGAGGCGCAAGGCCGAAAAGGAGCAGGAAAGCAAGAAGGCTGACGCCAAAGCCACGAAAAAAGCTTCGGAAGCACCGCAAGCCGGAGAACAGGAAAGCGAAGACGACCTGCGACGCAGGGAACTCGAAGAGCTGCAGCGCATTGAGGAAGAAGAGCGCAAGGCTGCGGAAGCGGCCCGCAGCGAGCATCAGGCCCCCTCTCATGTAAAGCGCGCTGATGGCGACGAGGATGATACAGGCAGTTACAGGGACCGTCTAAAGAAAAGCGCGAAGACGCCTGCCAGCCGCAGAAATACAGGCGACCGCAACCGGGGCAAACTGACCGTTACCCGCGTTTTGAACGAGGATTACGACCGCGACCGCGGCCCCTCGCTCGCCGCACAGAAACGCGCCCGCGAAAAAGCGCGCCTTGCCGCCAGAAACAACGAGCCCGCCGCTAAAGTCTTCCGAGAAGTGATTTTACCCGAAACGATTACCGTTCAGGAACTCTCGAACCGCATGACGGAGCGCGGCGCCGACGTGATTAAATCCCTGATGAATATGGGCGTTATGGCGACGATTAATCAGACGATCGACGCGGATACGGCCGAACTCGTGATTGAGGAATTTGGCCACAAAGCCAAGCGCGTAACCGAAAGCGACGTCGAAATCGGGCTTGAAGGCGTCGAGGACAAGGAACAGGATCTGCGCCCGCGTCCGCCTGTGGTAACGATCATGGGCCATGTTGACCACGGTAAAACATCCCTGCTCGACGCCTTGCGCCAGACCGACGTCGTCGCCGGGGAAGCGGGCGGCATTACCCAGCATATCGGCGCCTATCAGGTTACGCTGCAGAACGGCTCGAAAATCACGTTCCTCGATACGCCGGGCCACGCGGCCTTTACCGAGATGCGCGCCCGCGGCGCGAACGTCACGGATATCGTCGTACTGGTCGTTGCGGCCGATGACAGCCTGATGCCGCAGACCATCGAGGCGATCAGTCACGCCAAGGCCGCCAAGGTGCCGATGATCGTTGCGATTAACAAGGTTGACCTGCCGGATGCGAATCCGATGAAGGTCAAGCAGGATCTCCTGCAGCAGGAAGTCATCGTCGAGGAAATGAGCGGTGACGTTCTGTGCGTCGAGGTCTCCGCGAAAAACAAGCTGAACCTGGACAAGCTCGAGGAAACCATTCTGCTGCAGTCCGAAATTCTTGAGCTGCAGGCCAATCCGAACCGCCCGGCGGAAGGCACCGTCGTTGAATCGCGGCAGGAAGTCGGGCGCGGGTCGGTTGCGACTGTCTTGGTCGAGCGCGGCACGTTGCGCCTTGGCGATATATTTGTGGCCGGGGCTGAATGGGGCCGAGTCCGCGCGCTTCTGGATGATCGCGGCCAAAACGTCGAGGAAGCCGAACCCGGCCGTCCTGTCGCCATACTGGGCCTGCAGGGCACGCCGGAAGCCGGGGACAAGGTTGTCGTCGTTCAGGACGACGGTCGGGCGCGCGAAATCTCCGAATACCGTCAGCGCAAGCGCCGCGAAGCGCAGGCCGCCATCGCCGCGAAAAGCCGCACGACGCTTGAAGACCTGCTGGCGCAGGCGCGCGAAGGCGAGAAGACCGCCCTGCCCGTTGTTATTAAAGGCGATGTACACGGCTCCGTCGAAGCGATTAACGGCTCGCTTGCCAAGCTTACGGAGGAAAATAACGAGGTCGTCGTCAACGTTCTGCACTCCGGCGTCGGCGGCATAACCGAGTCGGACGTGATTCTCGCCAAGGCATCGGGTGGAATCATCATCGGCTTTAACGTGCGCGCGAACCCGCAGGCCCGCGACATGGCCCAGCGAGACGGCGTTGATATCCGCTATTACAACGTGATTTACGATGTTATTGACGACGCCAAGAAAATCCTCACCGGCATGCTCTCGCCGGAGTTGCGCGAGGAATATCTGGGTCAGGCCGAAATCCGTCAGGTGTTCAACATCACCAAGACCGGCAAGGTCGCGGGCTGTATGGTCACGCTCGGCAACGTACAGCGCGGCGCGAAAGTCAGGCTCCTGCGCGATGACGTCGTTATCCATGAAGGCAAGCTCAAGACGCTGCGCCGCTTCAAGGACGAGGTCAAGGAAGTCAAGGAAGGCATGGAATGCGGCATCGCCTTTGAAAACTACGACGACATCAAGGAAGGCGACGTTGTCGAATGCTTTGAGGTGATCGAGCACGCGCGGGAATTGTAAAAGGAGTTGCGAGGGAGCATCGCGACTGAAGCAATCCATAACAACTGATGAAACAACCCGCAGCCTATCTCGTCGCCAACAAGAAGTACGGAACGCTCTATACAGGCGTCACGTCAAATCTCGTAAAACGCGCTTATGAGCATCGAACCGGCTCGGTTGAAGGGTTCAGCAAAAAATATAACTGCAAAACTCTGGTCTGGTATGAAATGCATGAAACGATGGAATCGGCCATATTGAGAGAAAAACAGATAAAAGCCGGATCGCGCAAAAAGAAAATCGAACTGATTGAAAGGTTTAACCCCTACTGGGATGATTTGTTTGATGAGATCACAAAATGAATGGATTGCCGCGTCGGGCTTTCAGCCCTCCTCGCAATGACGAATAACCACGCCGTCATTGCGAAGGAGCGTAGCGACTGAAGCAATCCATATATTGTAGGGTCTTATACGTTGGAACAGTCAGTTATTCATTTAAAAGCCTTTAGCCTATGACGCAAAACGACACTGATCCAACATTCGAAACCCGAAAGAAGAACGGGATACTCACCATAAAGCTTGGCGTTGTTATGGTTTTATGCAGCCTTGCTATTGGCTACCTGCTACGTGTCATACAGGAAAAAGCTTCGGACGATCCGGAGTATCATGAACGGCTGCAGGACTTTTTAATGACGGAAGAATACCCTCCCGGCATCTTTTTCTGGGTTGGGTTGGTTTTCTGGGCGCTGGCATGTTATGAGATTTTAAGAATGAAACAGAAGAGCAAGAAAGGTGAAAGTATTGAGCGCGAGGTTTATTTACTTGCTTTTTCCTGTGTTATCAGTTGCATAGCCTTTTCGCTGCTTTTACTGGTATAGGATTCAGAAAATGAAACAAAAACACGCCAGCATGAACGAACCCACCCAGCGCCAGCTCCGCGTCGGCGAGCAGCTCCGTCACTGCATCGCCGAGACGCTTCAGCGTGGACATTTTCATGATGAAGCCTTGCTGGACGCGGGGAAAGTTACGGTATCTGAAGTGCGCGTCTCGCCGGACCTGAAACAGGCGAAAGCCTATGTCATGGCGCTTGGCGGCTTTGGCATGGAAGAAATCCTCCCTGCGCTCAACGAGGCCGCGCCGTACTTCCAGCAGGAAATCAACCGCAAGACGAACCTGAAGTTCACCCCGCGCCTGAAATTCGTGCGAGACGAAAGCTTTGACGAGGCGAGCCGCATCGAAACCATCATCAAAAATCTGCCGAAAGGCTCCGAGGACTAATGCCGCGGCGTAAAAAAGGCAATCCCGTTCACGGCTGGATCAATCTGGACAAACCCGCAGGCCTGACGTCGACGCAGGCGCTTGGCAGGGTCCGGCGCGCTATAAACGCGCAGAAGGCCGGGCATGCGGGCACGCTCGACCCGCTGGCCACGGGCGTTTTGCCGATTGCGCTCGGCGAGGCGACCAAGCTGATCCCGTTCATGCAGGACCGGGAGAAGGAATACGCTTTCGAGATTACCTTCGGCGAGCAACGCGATACGGACGATCTGGAAGGCGCGGTCATTGAAACAAGCGCGCATATTCCTGCAGCTGAAGATATCGCCGCCGCCCTGCCCCGGTTCACGGGAACGATCGAACAAATTCCGCCGCTTTATTCAGCGATCAAAATAGAAGGACAGCGCGCCTATGATCTCGCGCGGCGCGGGGAACTGCCTGATATCAGGCCGCGCAACGTTCATATTGAAAAGCTCGAACTGCTCTCCAGCGCCGGAAACAAGGCCATGCTGAAAACGACCAGCGGCAAGGGCACGTATATCCGTGCGCTCGCGCGTGATCTGGCCGTTGAGCTGGGCTCCAGAGGTTATGTTTCAAAACTGGAGCGGACGCGCGTCGGGCCGTTTTGCGTCGAGAACGCGATTTCCCTTGAAATATTGCAGGAAATGGAACATAGTGCCGCCCTTGAAGCGCATCTGCTGCGCCCCCAGACCGTGCTGGACGACATCCCGGCTCTGGCCCTGGACACAAGGCAGGCAGGCGATTTGCGGCAAGGACGGAGCGTAATGCTGTTCGACAAGGACAGATTACAGGATACGCAAAGCCGAACCGCATACGCGCATGCGAACGGGCAAATGATCGCCATTGTCGAACAGACAGGCTGTGAAATTAAACCCGTCCGCGTTTTGAACCTTTAAACGAATATGGAGGATGCGATGTCGATTAACGCTGCGCGCAAGCAGGAACTGATTCAGGAATATCAGACCAAAGACGGCGATACGGGTTCGCCCGAAGTTCAGGTAGCCATTCTGACCGAGCGCATTACCGCGCTTTCCCAGCACATGCAAACGCATAAAAAAGACTTTCACAGCCGCCGCGGACTTCTGGCGATGGTTGCGCAGCGCCGTAAACTGCTCGATTACGTCAAGGCGCAGGACGACTCGCGTTACCGGGATCTGATCAAGGGACTCGGCATTCGCCGTTAAGTCAAGAGACT
>CAZCIB010000067.1:0-9313 GCA_964498755.1 uncultured Pseudobdellovibrionaceae bacterium
GGCATCCTTGCTTCAGATATCGATACTTTATGCTGTTTTTAGAGGCGCCCATAAGAATTTTTCTTGAGCTTTCAGTTTGTAATAGTGATCGGAATTTCTGCTTTTAAAAACCTTGGCCGGATGTCCGCCTGCTACCGCGAGAGGCGGAACGTTTGACACGACGACGCTACCGGCCTGTATGACTGCGCCCTCACCGATCGTTACGCCTCCTAGAATAATTACGCGATCGCCAAGCCACACATTGTCGCCGATTATAACGTCCTTGTATATGTATGTGGCATCGTATGGTATAGATTCTCCCTCATCGTAATTATGATTCTGCGTGATGATCAGGCAGTTTTCTCCTGAATGAAAATTTTCGCCAATTTCCACCGAGCCCCCGCCTTTAACGATCAGACCGTTGAAGTTTGCGTTTTTACCAAGTCTGGTTTTGTCATTCAGACAAGTATGACCGTTTGCTCTTATGGGCAGGGAGAAGCTGTCGCATTGCCGTTTAACGCGCCATGTGTAATAAAGCGCACGCAGTTCAGTCATACATGAAGCGCGAAATGCGTTCCCTTTTCTCAAAAGACTGAGCAGAGCATTCATTCCGTTCATCCCGAAGACCTTACATGGGTCAGCTTTTTTCTTCATTTATCTTTATCATATCCCAGGTCAGAGGCGCGCCCGCTTGAAGGTCACGCGCCGCCTTCCTGCCGTCAATAAAATCGGCGAAGCGCATGTGCAGCCCGCCGTTGCCGGGACGGATGGAGTCGACGTTGCCGTCTCTGCCTCCCGCGAACCGGAAAAGTTCCCCCATCTTGATATCCTCGACGATCCAGAGGGCCGGTCGCGCCGGGCGGCTGTCGAGTTCACGTTTCGTCGGCTCGAAACAAACCTCTCCGCGCGCGCTCTCAGCGGCTTTTCTTTCGTCCTCGGTATCGTAAACGACGTCTTCTCCCGCCTCGACGGCGCGGATCATCTCAATTGCGCGTTTCAGTTCGTCCGGCTCTCTTGAAAACGGCCAGTCAAAACCGCCTTTGCCCTTTTCAAACAGCGCTCTGGCTTCGGCGCGGTCCATCATTAAATGGACTTCGAGAACTTTCGCGCCGAGTTTGACGGCTTCCACGGGCGCGATATGCGCGGCCGCGCCCGCCTTATTTTCCGCGTCAATGAAAAGCGTATGGTCCGACAGACCTGCCGGGCAGCCGAACAGTTCGCGGATCGCGGGGATCGTTTTCAGATTGGCTTCGGCAAAATCCGCAGGGTAACCGCTGTTGCAATGGAGAATCGCAAGATCGCGCGCGCCCCCGCCGCGCAGCGTATCCACGGCCTCCTTCATCTCAAGGAAATCCGTCATGCCGTTGGAGACGATCACCGGCTTGCCGGTTTTCGCGATGTACTCCATCAGCTTGTTGTCGACGGCTTCAAACGAAGCTACCTTGAAAGCGGGCACGTTTTGCTCCATCAGGAAATCAACGGCCGTCTCGTCGAAGGGTGAGGAGAACAGGTGCAGGCCTTTATCGGCGGCCACTTTCGCAAGCTCTTCGTGCCAGGACCATGGCGTATGCGCGTCGTTATAGAGCTTGTGCAGATCCATGCCCGCCCAGATCGTGCCTTCCAGCGCGCCCTTGAAATCGCGCGTGATCGTATCGGCCGTATATGTTTGCAGCTTGACCGCGTCCGCGCCGGCCATCGCGGCGGCTTCAATGATCCGGCGCGCCTCGTCATAATCGCCATTATGGTTGCAGGAAACTTCTGCGATCACATAACAGGGGGCGTCGTCGCCGATTGTTTTGTCCGCGATCTTAATCCGGCGCATCGTCCTTCTCCATTTTTTCTATCTTAAGTTTATAGCGATATCCCAAATGATCAAAATAAGCAGGGTATCGATCCGGATCGCAAACCCTCAGGAGCTTAAAAAGTTGGATTAGTGAAGAATTTATATCCAATTCGCTATCCTGCGGGGTTCTTTTTTTATAAAAGGTTGCCGTGCCTTCCTGCTGCCTCGGAGAAATATCTCCGGCCTCTTTGATTGCCCGCGACATCAGACTGAGCGTTGCTTCAAAGATCTTTTTGTTGATCTCGTCATACAACTCATGCCCTTCAAAAAATACGCTTTCCTGAAGCCAGATTTTGCCGCTGTCGACCTTATGCTCGGCTTCCAGAAGCGTAACGGTCACGCTGTCTTCGCCTTCAAGGATTTGCCAGATTTGAGGAGACCAGCCGCGTCCTCTCGGTAAATCGCTGGCATGCACGACGAGGGCGTGCTCGTATCTGTCTCGAACGCTTGCAGTCACAATTTCACCGCATGAGATCATAAATAAATAATCGCCGCCGGAGGCTTGATCGGGGCGGGTGATAATCTCGACACTATGCTGCTGACTGTTTTGGTCTTGCGCCCATGCGCGCAAGAATGGGAAGACGGGGTGGCGTTCCGAAGATGTTAAAATTGTTACGAGCATCGTAATATTTCTACAATCCGTTTCGTCCCTTGGCCATCACAAATTTCGGCGGCGCCAGAGGAAAGGTTTAATCTTTTATCCGGCGCGTTCAGGAGGTCTGAGGCTTTGGCTAAAAGCTGAGCAGAGTCGATCTCTTCAATTTTTCCAAGATGGAGGATCGCACCGAAGTCTGATAGCGCTTGAAGGATCGTTTTTTGATTATCCGCCAGCTCCAGCGTGATCGCAGGTAGTTTCATGCAGCAGCGCTCCCAGCTCGTCGTACCGCCTGCGCCAATGCAAAGGTCAGCCCGCGCCATCAGGGCAGCCATCTCATTCGTGCCGATATGAAGGGTTACGGCATGAGAGGTTTCGGCCTTGATTTTCTTCGAGAGCTTTTTAACATTTTCAAGATTTTGCGCGCCCGCGCCAGTGACGACGTCAATATAAAGCGGTTTTTCCCGGTAAAGCGCGAGGGATTCAAGCGCGAATTCCGTGGCGTTCTTTGGGTTGACCCCGCCGAAGGAGATCAGGACGCGGTCGCCCTGTCTTTGCGAAATATCCAGTGAGCGACGCGCTTGCACGAATTCGGGTCTGAGAATTGCGTAATCCGTCCCCGTTAAAATTCTGCAATGCGCCGGGGCGAGGTTATTGTAATCCCCGGCCTTTCTCCCGTAAGTCTGGTCGAGCAGGATATCGCAGTCATGCCCCCGGTCGGCAAGATCGTCGATCACGAAAATCTTTTTCGCCCATGCGCGCGCCGCGCTTTCATACGTCTCATCAAGCCCGTAATGATCCACGATCAGCCAGTCTGCGCCCCCGCTATATTCATCCTTGATTTCATAGCCGCTGCGGGCGAGCGTCGGCGCGGCACCAAGCGTTTCGGGGGAGGAAATAAAGAGGACTTCCGCAAACTTCGAAAGTTCTCCCGCCAGCGCGAGGCAGCGCATCACATGCCCTGTGCCGATCTCAGGCGAGGCGTCGCAGCGTATGGCGATTTTAGAGCGCAGACCTGCCACGGTTTAAGATCGTTTTTCCATCAGGAACCAGTTTAGGTCATCCATCGGGAAAAGCGGATCGCGATGGTAAGTAAAGCCATAATCGATCAATTTCAGATCAGGGTAAATATCCATCATTTCCCCGGCGAAATCCCGCTTGAAAAGTCTGCCGCTATGGCCTCTGTAATTGATTTCAACGGGCGCAGGATTGTAGTACTCGCAAACAAGGACATATTTACGGCTTGTTTCATGAAGCGTCTGGTACGCCGTTTTAAGGTGGTCAGGATTAATGTGGATGAGCACGCCGGATGTGAAGGCAAGGTCGGCGCAGCCTGGCTTTTTAAAATCGAGCAGCGAGCCGTGATGCGTTTCAGAGAGCCATTCAAGCTTGCGCAGCTCGGCGACGGCCTTTTCATTGATTTCCAATGCCTTCAATTCCGCCTTGGGCAGCAATGTGCGTAAAGCGTGAAGGTTGTTGCCGATATTAGCGCCGAGTTCCAAAATCACATTTACGTCCGGCAGACAGCCCAGAATTTTTGAGAACAGATTAAGGCGGGCCGGAAAATTATCGGCAAGCGCATTACGGTCAATATATTCGTCGCCGAATTTCTCAGCCCAGAATTTTTCCTGCTCGGTCTTAAACGTCATTTTATCTCCTCGTAAAATTTTAAAGCTCTCTCGGCTTGTTCCAGATCCTCCGGGTAATCTATATCGATGGCGCGCTGGAACGGGATTTCGTAAGGCGTGAGCCTTTCCTGATAATATCCCTTGCCGCGATTGCCGCAAAAAGATTCGGTCCTTAACCAGTAAAACGTTCCGTTGCTGGCCGTAACATGAGGGTATGTTTGTGAGCGTTGTTTGCACTCAACGGGAAACATCATTTCAAGATAGCCTTCCGGATTTTTAACCAGAGCCTTGTACGGGTGGTAATTGTATCCAGAAACGCTCATTACGACGTCAGATTCCGGCGGCCCTTCCAGCAGTTTATATGAAATTTCAAGATCCTCCGGGGTAATTAGTACAGCGGTCGGGTAAATGACGCAAAACGCGCCGGGCGCAGTTCCCTCTTTTTTTTGAATGCTCTCCAGCAATTCCGCGCAGGCGTCGAGTTCATGCGCGGTATCCGTCGCAAATTCTTCCGAGCGCCGGAATGTCCGCGCCCCGGCGTTGTGAGCGATAGCCGTTATTTCATCGTCTTCCGTCGAAACGAAAACCTGATCAAACGCATTGCATTTGATAGCGGTTTCAATAGCATAGGAGATCATCGGCCTGCCGTTTAGCGGCGCGATGTTCTTGCGCGGGATGCGCTTTGAGCCGCCGCGAGCAGGGATGATGGCGATAGCTTTTTCGTTCATGTTTTTCCCTCTAAAACGCTCTTTAGCGCGTTCGCGACGTATTCAATATCCGCTTCGCCCAACCCCGGATAAAACGGAAGGCTCAGCGTCTTTTCGTAGTACGTGTCCGCGCCGGGCAGGTCAAGTCCCAGGTTTTTGCGCGCGTAATAAGGCTGGCGGTGAACGGGAATGTAATGCACCTGAGTCCCGACGCCTTTATCCTTTAATGCGTTCATAAGCTCTGCGCGGCTGATTCTGGCTATTTCAAAATCAATCCGCACGGCGTATAAATGCAGCGCCGGGTCGCAATAGGGCAATCGAACGGGCGGCTCAATAACCGGCGAGAGCGGCGCGAGAAATTCGTCATAGAGCGCGGCGAGAATTTTGCGTTCCGCGATGAACCTGTCCAGCTTTTTCAGCTGTGAGAGGCCGAGCGCGCACTGAAAATCCGTAATGCGGTAATTGTAGCCCGGGCGTTCCATCTCGTAATACCAGGGACCGCCATCCTCTTTTTTCTCCATACCGTGAGAGCGCAGGATACGCATTTTCTGCGCGTGTTCAGGGTTTCTTGCGGTCGTCATGCCGCCTTCGCCGGTCGTGATGGTTTTGACAGGGTGGAATGAAAATGTCGCGAAATCCTCGTGCGCGCAGCTTCCTGCCTCATGCCAGTTTCCATCCTTGTCTTTATAGCGCGAGCCGGGCGCGTGGCAGCTATCTGATATCACGGCAATGTTTTCGCCCTGCGCAATTTCATGTATAGCGGGGAGATCGGCGCACTGGCCGCTTAAATGAACCGGGAAGACGGCCCGGATTTTTTTTCCGGCGGCGCGCGCAAGGGCGTCTTTAAACGTCTCCGGAGTCAGCAACCCCGTCTCCGCGTCGACGTCGGCAAAGACGATGTCCGCGCTGCAGTAGCCCGGCGCGTTAGCGGTTGCAAGGAATGTCAGGGACGGGACGATAACCGCTTCGCCCGGCTTGAGGCCGATCGCCATGCAGGCGAGATGCAGCGCGGCTGTGCCGGAATTGCTGGCGGCGGCGTGCGGCGCGTTTACGCGCGCTTTGAACGCGTCCTCGAATTCTGCAACGCGCGGGCCGGTGGTGAGAAAATCGGATTGCAGCGCCTCGGCGACGGCGTCGATATCGTCCTGCTCTATAACCTGCCGACCGTAGGATTTCATGACATCACGCCCGTGCCAGCATGTCTTTAAGCCCCTGTTCGTCAAGCCATTCGCTGTTCAGATCGCTCGAATACGCAAAGTCTTCCGGCACGGGTTTGCCTTCAAGTCGCTCTTCTTCTTCAAGGACGTAAAAGAACGAAGGCTGGATTACGTATCTGTCCTCAAGCTCGATCGTATTACGTCCGTCATCGACCGGAACCATGATCTCGTGCAGCTTTTCTCCGGGGCGGATGCCTATGATTTTATGTTCCAGATCAGGCGCCATGGCCCGGGCGAGTTCGGTCATTTTCATGCTCGGGATTTTAGGCACGAAAATCTCCCCGCCACGCATCATTTCAAGCGAGGACAGCACGAAATTCACGCCCTGCTCGATCGTGATCCAGAAGCGCGTCATGCGCTCGTCCGTGATTGGCAAAAAGGGAGAACCTTCAGCGACCAGTTTTCTGAAAAACGGAATAACCGAGCCGCGCGAGTTCATGACGTTGCCATAGCGCACGACGGCAAATCGTGTTTGCGCCTGTCCCGCGATGTTATTCGCGGAGACGAAAATCTTGTCCGAGGCGAGTTTGCTTGCGCCGTACAGGTTGATCGGGTTAGCTGCCTTGTCGGTGGACAGGGCAACGACTTTTTCGACGTCGTTGTCGATCGCGCTGCGCATAACGTTTTCCGCGCCGTCGATATTGGTGCGGATGCATTCCATCGGATTGTACTCGGCGGTCGGAACCTGCTTAAGCGCGGCGGCGTGGATCACAATATCAACGTCCCGCATGGCAAAACTTAAACGATCGCGGTCGCGTACGTCGCCGATGAAATAGCGGATCGCCGGGTATTTCTCGAAGCCGAGCGTTTGCGACATTTCGTATTGCTTCAGCTCGTCACGTGAATAAACGATGATTTTTCGCGGCTTGTATTTTGTCAGGACCGTTTCAATAAATTTCTTGCCAAACGAGCCTGTGCCGCCTGTAACCAGTATGGATTTTCCGGTGAGGTCAAGGTGTTCGGGTTTAAAGTAACGCATAATTACATCATCCTGCTATTAATCGGAATTTGTGAGTAGCACTATATGCCGGCTCTGACAAGGAACTAGCTCGGTCAGGCGCAATCATAATACCCCTTAAACCACTCCACATACTTTGGAATGCCCTCGTCGATCGAGGTTTTGGGAACGTAGCCGAGCAGCTCCGTGGTCTCGGAAATATCGGCGTAGGTCTCCTTCACGTCGCCGGGCTGCATGTCCATCATATGCAGATTGGCCTTTTTGCCGACGGCTTTTTCTATGGTCCGGATAAAATCCATCAGGTTTTCGCTGCGGTTGTTGCCGAGATTTAAAATCCGGTGCGGCGCGTTGTCGTTATCCGCCGCGGGCGGCGTGTTCAGCGCGGCGACGACGCCCTCGACGATATCGTCGACATAGGTGAAATCCCGCTTCATGTCGCCGTGATTGAAAACCTTGAGAGGCGCGCCGTCGCAAACCGCGCGGGTAAAGAGATAGGGCGACATATCCGGGCGCCCCCAGGGGCCGTATACGGTGAAAAAGCGCAGGGCGGTCTGCTTCAGCCCGAACAAATGCGCGTAAGTATGACTCATCAGCTCGTCGGATCTTTTGGTCGCGGCGTAGAGAGAGACGGGCGTGTCGACGCGGTCCTGAACGGAAAACGGCATTTTGTCGTTGCCGCCGTAAACCGAGGACGAGCTTGCGTATACCAGATGCTCGAAATCTTTTGTGTGGCGGCACATTTCCAGCACGGTCACGTGGCCGAGGCAATTACTGGCGATATACTGGTACGGGTTTTCGAGCGAATAGCGTACACCCGCCTGCGCCGCGAGGTGAACGACTTTTGTAAACGGGCCTTCGTTGCGCCAGAGCGCCTCCATGCCGGTGCGGTCGGCGATGTCCTGTTTTATAAAACGGAAACGCTGGAAATTGGAGAGCTCCCGCAGCCGCGCCTCCTTAAGGGCGGGATCGTAGTAATCGTTCAGATTGTCGATGCCGACCACGTCGTGACCGTCCTGCAACAACCGGACCGAAGTATGAAAGCCGATAAAACCGGCCGCGCCGGTCACCAGTGTTTTTGTCATGCTCATTCCTCAATAACAAGGCCATGAAACTATAGGGAAGAACGTCTGCGAAGGGAAGAGAGAGGTAAGAGCTTACACAGCCCGCGCGAGATATTTGCCGTTTTGCGGCAGGTCAGACGCAGCGGCTTCAACGCCTTTCAACAATGATTCGAAGCGGGCGGAAACCCTGTCGAGATGAAAATGCGTCGGCAGGAGCGATTTCCCGGCGCCTGGCGCGGAGCCGGGACTTACGCCGTTCATCACGTTTACGAAATCGCTCATGTCCTGAACAACGTTCAGAGCTTTTTTCGGCGTCATGGCGGCGATTTCCTGAATGCCTCCGGAACTGGCCGTCGCTATTACGGGCGTACCGAGCGCGAGAGACTCAAGTACGGCGTTAGGCAGGCCCTCCCAGCGCGAGGGCATGACAAGGCAGTCCGCCGCTGCGATTTCGCGCCAGACAGTATCGCTCTCGCCTTTTAGGAAAACTTTTTCCTGAAGGCCCAGAGAAGCAATCTGCGCCCTTAATGCTGCTTCCTCTTCGCCTTTGCCGAAGATATCGAGGCTCCAGTTGCCATGCCGCATGGCTGAGAGATGGTTAAGGAGCTGGTCATAGCCTTTTTGTTTGTGAAGGCGCCCGGCGGCGACGAAGCGTACTTTGCCCGCTTCGCGCAAAGGCAGACGCCCGAGATTGCCGCGCATACGGGTGATGTCGACGGGATTGTGCAGAAGCTGGAAACTGCCCGTATCCATTTTCAGGTTGTTTTTGAACTCGTCGATAATGCATTGCGCAGGGCTTAAGACGAGATCCGCGTTCGGATAAAGCCTGCGGTACGCCTCGCGCACCATCCAGGGCTGCCCGTATCTGTTGTTGTCGATAATTGAAGACGGCACGACGGCCTCCCGCACAATCATTCTCGTATGCCGCAGGGCCGGGCGCAGCATCAGCAGGGCGAAATTCATATGCGCCATTGTGGACATGACGACATGCGGTTGTATGCTTTTGATTTCCCGCAGCAGCTTCGGCAGGCTCGCGCGCAGTTGTTTCTGGTTCAGCGCGCGCAGCGGAATGTCATTGGCGATCCATTCCTGCAGGTCGCTGCCTTCCTTGACGGTAATCAGTTCCGGCGCGAATTTGTCCCGGTCGAGCCCGTTCATCAGCGTAATCAGAACGCGCTCGGCCCCGCCGGTGTGCAGCTTAGGCAACACAAAAGCGACGCGGGTTTTTTCACCCGGTCGCGTCAATGGCAGATTGCGTATGACGTTGTCGTATTTCACGGCGTATAAATCCTCAGCTAGCGAAGTCATGTATACAGTAAAATGCG
>CAZCIB010000068.1:0-8926 GCA_964498755.1 uncultured Pseudobdellovibrionaceae bacterium
CCCACGAAAACCCTTACCCGTCAATGTGTTCTGATGCAGAGTCCGGTAGTGTGAAGCTCTTGAAAAAAAACTCTGCGCCCTCTGCGATCTCTGTAGTTTAAATTTTCTGGCGATAATCAGGCGCAAAAAAACGGATCATTATTTATTCCGATGAGTATAACAACACGCTGCGATCCGTGGTTAAATTATGCTTGTTTTTCAGGGTTTTGAATTCCCGTACCGGGCAGTGCGCGCGAAGAGCCGGGGAATTATAATACCGCGCTTCGGTCCTTCGGTCCTTGTTTGCAGATAGCATGAATGGATTCCGGCTTGCGCCGGAATGACGGCATGGATCAATGGACACTATGCCTTGCAACGCATTATAATGCCAGAATGTTTGACCACCATGCTTCTGAGAACGATACCACCGCCAAATGGCTCGACGCCGATACAATCAACGCCGTTCTGGCGAAGGGCGAGGTTGGCGACGCGGCGCGGGTGCGCGGCGTTCTGGACAAGGCGCTTGAGCTGAACGGCCTCGATTTTGACGACGTCGCCGTCCTGTCCCGCGTCGAGGACCCGGATTTGACGGAAGAAATCTTCGCCGCCGCGCGCAAGGTCAAGGACGAGATATACGGCAAGCGCGTCGTGTTTTTCGCCCCGCTTTACGTCTCCAATCTCTGCGGCAATGAATGTACGTATTGCGCCTTTCGCAAGAACAATCACGGCCTGATCCGCCATTCCCTTAGCAGGGAAGAGATCGAGCAGGAAACGAAAATCCTGATCGATCAGGGGCACAAGAGGTTATTACTGGTGGCCGGGGAAAACGTGCCGGGCGGGCTGAAGTACCTGCTGGACGCGATTGAGACGATTTATTCTGTGACGAGCGAAAACGGGGAAATCCGGCGCATCAACGTCAATATCGCCCCGCAATCGACCGATGATTTCAGGCGGATCAAGGACAAGGAAATCGGCACCTATCAGTGCTTTCAGGAAACCTACGACCGCGACGTCTACAAACAGGTCCATCTGCGCGGCAAGAAGGCCGATTTCGACTGGCGCGCGTCCTCGTTCGACCGGGCGATGCTGGCCGGGATCGACGATATCGGCATGGGCGTTTTGTTCGGGCTGGCCGACTGGCGGTTCGAGTTGCTCGCGCTGATGACGCATATCCATCATCTCGAGACGCGCTTTGGCGTCGGATGCCATACGATCAGCTTTCCCCGCATAGAGCCCGCGAACGGCTCGGAATTCTCATACGATCCGCCGAACAGGGTTTCCGACGATGATTTCAAAAAGATCGTCGCGATCATGCGTCTCGCCGTGCCGTATACGGGCCTGATCATGTCGACGCGCGAGACGGCGGAAATCAGGAAGGAAACGCTCGCGCTTGGCATCTCGCAGATCTCCGCCGGCAGCCGCACCAATCCCGGCGGCTACGGAGATGAGGAGGACGAGGCCGCGCAGTTCCAGCTTGGCGATCACCGCGCGCTCGACGAGGTCGTCAAGGATTTGTCGGAAATGGATCTGATGCCGTCCTTTTGCACGGCTTGCTACCGGCTGGGGCGCACGGGCGTTGATTTCATGGACCTCGCCAAGCCCGGCCTGATCCGCGCGAAATGCGGGCCGAACGCGGTGGCGACGTTTTTCGAATACCTCACGGATTATGCCGAAACGGAAACGTTTGAGGCGGGCATGCGCGCAATCGAAAACGAAATCGCCGCCATGGACCCGCCGGAGCAGAAAATCTCGCGCCAGATGATCGAACGCATCAGGGCCGGGAAGCGGGATGTGTTTTGTTAACGTCCCCGTTTTTGAATCACGGCGACCACGGGAAGCGCGGCAATCCATAGTGAGTATGGATTGCTTCAGTCGCGCTGCTCCTTCGCAATGATGTTTTTTTCTTCTAAGGATTCGCTGAGTTCTCTGTGATCGCCGTGGTTCAAAAAAACAGAACACCACATCACATCGTCAATCCTGTCAACTCCCGCGAACAGCATCGCGAGCCGGTCAATGCCAAGCGCAATGCCGCCCGAGTCCGGCATGCCGTGTTCCAAAGCGGCGATGAAATCCTCGTCGACAGGCCAGACCTCGCCGTACAGCTCTTCTTTTAATTTAAGGTCTTCGAGAAAACGTTGTTTTTGGATAACGGGATCCGTGAGTTCCCCGAACGCGTTCGCCAGCTCCATGCCGCAGATATACAGCTCAAAACGCTCGGCGAAGCGCGGGTCTTCCGGCTTCGGGCGCGAGAGCGCGGCCATGCTGACCGGATAGTCGTACAGGATCGTCGGCTGGCCGTTGCCGAGCGCGGGCTCGATTTTCTCCAGGAAAACCCGGAAGAACAGATCGTCCCAGCGATCGTTCTCATCGGTGTGAAAGCCATGGCGCCGGAGTTCCTGCGCAAAAGCCGATTGATCATCCAAAAAGCTTTCCAGATCGATATTCGCGTATTTATCAAAAGCCTCGCAGACGGAAATGATTTCCCAGTTCGCAAACGGATCGGCTTCGCGGCCCTTATATTTAAGCTCTTTAATGTTCAGCGTTTGCGCGCAGAAGCGCAGAAGCGCGACGCAATCCTCCATGATGTCACGGTAGCCCGCATGGGCGCGGTACCATTCGATCATACTGAATTCCGGGCTGTGCAGGGACGAGCCTTCGGCGTTGCGATAGCAATGGCATATCTGGAATATCTTCGTACATCCCGCGACCAGCAGTTTTTTCATCGCGAATTCCGGACTCGTGTGGAGGAAATACGTTTCCGCGCGGTCCAGTTCCGGCGTTAGGAGTTCCGTACGAAAGGCGCGCAAATGCGCTTCCATCCCCGGCGCGCGCTGCAGGGCGGGGGTCTCGACCTCGTAAAATCGCTCCCGCTCGAACCAGTTGCGTATCGCCCGGATCATCCCCATGCGCGTTTCGAGCGCGGGTAGTTTTAAAGAAAATTCATCTTTGCGGCGCCACATGCTTGCATTTCCCGGATAAAGTCTGTAAAAGCTTGCAGGATATTTGCGGGATACTTGCACGAGGACCAAGAGAATGAAAGAGAATACGCACCCGGATTACCACGAAATCACCGTTGTGATGACGGACGGAACCGAATACAAAACCCGCTCGACCTTTGGGGAAGAGGGCGATGTTCTGCGCCTCGACGTCGACAGCAAATCTCACCCGGCCTATACGGGCGGCGCGCACCGCGTCATTGAGAAAGGCCAGCTCTCCAAGTTCAACAAGCGTTTCGGCTCTTTCCTCAGCGCCGGCGGCGAGAGCGAACAGGCCTAGCTTTTTTTCGTAAAAAATTAGTGCAAAGTTTATTCCATGGTGTTATAGAAACGCCATGAATGACTACTTGCGTGAATATCCGTTTGATCCGCCGCCTGAAACGTGGCCGCTGAATGATGTTTTCCTGGAGATTATTGAGGAAAAAGAAGAGCATTTTCGACGGGAACTCGGAATCAGACTTATCGTCGGCATTGAACACGAGTTTCATCTATATACGCCGGGAGCTTTTTTTCAATCGCTGCTTCAATTCGGCTCAGAAAAAGATGTCGCCACTGTTTTAGCTGAAGAACCGCTTCTTGGCATATCGTTTAATATACTCAATGAGTCAAGCAGGGCGAATGTAAGCGATGATTTTTTTCGGGAAATGGAAGAGAAGTGCCTAGGCCGAATTAGCAGAAAACTGGAAACAGCAGCGACGGAAACTGAAAGGAAGCGTGCAGAGACAGAACGAACGACGATGGGCGCGATCTGGAAGAAGAGGCGAACACAAAGGGATGAATATATTCAGGAGCTCGCGCTTGCCTATATGCATCTCTTTCCCGAGTCTGAGGGCGGCATAGCCGACCTGATAGAATACCGGTTTGGCAACAAAATGAACGGGAAGGGCTGGGTTGACTTGTCCGGCATTTATGAGGTGCGGACCGAACCTGTTCTGGGAATGCTTAACGGCATTAATACTTCACATAGAATTCTTGCCGGAATAAAATGCGCCTGTGAGAAATTTGGACTTGTTCCCGTTTTCACGGGCAGACCGGTTCAGCCTCATATTCATGTTAGTTTTATTCATGAAAGCGGAGAAAACTATGCGCGCCATGAAACGGCGGAAGCGCAGCAATTTATGCTTAAAGGTTTGCAAGGGTATGCTGATGTTCTGGCAGTCACGCCATATATGCGCTCTAAATATTTACCGCCTGAGCTTGCGGGTAACGACTGGGTAAAAATTTTTCCGTCCCGCAGCTCTAACGTAAGAATTTGCGAAGATAATATAGAAGCCCGAATGGAAATTTCGCATATAGCACAAAACATGGCGTTGATGGCGGCCGGGTTTTCTCTTTACACGCTGGGGCAAAAAACGTTTACGCCTTCTTCCGGGCAATCACGTCAAAAAGTTGAAATGGCAACTTATCTTGAGGTGTCCGAGGATTACGCGCAGACGAATCCGTATCTTTCTCATTTATTCGCAACTTTGAGCGCATGTCGCATTGGAAATGACAGTCATTTAGTTCCAGATGTAGGAACAATACACTGGGGCATTAAGGCGCTTTGCAGCATGTTTAAAGATCATGCGCTTGATTCTTGCGGGCAGGGTAAAGAGGACGCAACGAAGCTAGACACGCTTGAAGGTTGGGAAGAGGCGCTTAAAAACCTACGCTATCAAGATGGAAGGCTTATCGCTAGCCTGTCTACGCCGCGAAAGCTTGCCGCTTTGCTGGATAACGTTCCAGTTCAGGCACGAGGTCTGCCTTATCTTAAGTATAAGAAATTCGGCAATGATTTGGTGATCTCACAAATTGCAGACAGCCGCGGTATTTTAAGCGCAGCCCTCGGAGAAGAGGCAGGTGACAGAGTCGTAAAATTCTACGCGGAGCAGGATTACCAACAACGCATGGCGCAGGCTGAAGCGGTTGTTTCAACTGTTCTGCAAGATATAGAGATAAGCGATGATTTTGAATCCGATGTTCTTACTGCTCTGTATGGGGTTGTACAAAAAAGCCTGCTTGAAGTCATCAGAAATTCTCCTCAAAAGGGAGATGGTGACGAGGCGTCGATAGCTATTGGTATCGAGGAGCTGCGAAATTTGACGTCGCAGAGATTTGAAACGCTCGCGCGTTGCGCAAAACAAGAGCTCCGCCTGGCTAATGACGAATGTGACCAAACGCAGATCGCGCTTAAATTTCTTGAAAGCGAGGCGCAAAAGCCATTTTACGAGGTTTCGAGATTTAACCCAGTTGTCGTGAGCATCATACGAGATGTTCTGAATTCTGAAGATAACCTCGAAAAAAAAACGCAAAATGGCAAGGGGCTGATTGAGCTAATGACATGCGGCTACTTTTCCGTAATCAGCCACCCTGAGCCGCTTATAGAGCTGGTGCGCGCTAAAGATTGTTTTAAGTATCTCTTTAAGAGTCTTGGGCGTGAATATGAAAATGAAATGGGGGAGGTTAATGATCTGGTTTCAGATCTCAGTGATTTTGCCGCTCAAAAAGTCGATGAGCTGATCAAAATGCACTTGCCAGAGAGCCGTTTGGAAATTGGTAAAAACCCGAGCCAATATTTTGAACTAGACAGGCCCTAAACATCCACATCGCGTACGAACGCGGCGTTGTCCTGAATGAAGCGGAAGCGGGCTTCGGCGTTCTTGCCCATGAGGCGCTCGACGAGATCGTCAGCCTCGTCGCGGGATGTCTTTTTCGTTTCAGCGTCTTCCTCGCCGCCGTTCATGCTATCCGTTAGGCCGAGCGCGGCGATGGCGTCGGGCAGCGAGACGCGTACAAGCGAACGCTTTTCCGGGTTCATGGTGGTTTCCTTCAGCTGCGCGGCGGGCATTTCGCCAAGGCCCTTAAAGCGGCTGATATCAACCTTTTTGCCTTTAAACTCTTTTTCCAGCAGCTCGTCCTTGTGCGCTTCGTCGCGGGCGTACATGGATTTGTTGCCGCTGGCGAGGCGATAAAGAGGCGGCTGCGCCAGATAAAGCATGCCGTTCTCAATCAGCGGGCGCATCTGCGTGTAAAAGAACGTAATCAGAAGCGCGGCGATATGCGCCCCGTCGACGTCGGCGTCGGTCATGATAATAATGCGCTCGTAGCGCAGCGCATCCGGGTTAAACTCTTTACCGGCGCCGCAGCCCAAGGCCTGTATCAAATCCTGAATTTCCTGATTGGCGCGGATTTTATCTTTTGTCGCGCTGACCACGTTGAGGATTTTCCCGCGCAAGGGAAGGACGGCCTGCGTTTCCCGCGCGCGCGCCTGCTTGGCGGAGCCGCCTGCGCTGTCGCCCTCAACGATGAACAGCTCCGTGCCTTCGGCGTCATTACGGCTACAGTCCGCGAGTTTTCCGGGCAGGCGCAGTTTTTTCGTCGCGCTTTTGCGGGCCATGGCGCGGTCGTCCTTGCGCCTTTGCCGCTCTTCCGCGCGTTCGATAATGCTGTCCAGCAGCGCGCGCGCAGAGGCCGGATCGGCGGACAGCCAGTGATCGAAGCGGTCCTTGATCGCCGCGTCCACGAGGCGGATAACTTCTCCGTTGGCTAGCTTTTCCTTGGTCTGTCCCTGAAACTGAGGCTCACGGATGAAGACGGAAAGCAGGATCGCCGCGCCGTTCAGGATGTCGTCCGCCGTGATCATCGGCGCGCGGCGCGATCCGATCATCTCGCCATAGCCTTTCAGACCGCGCGTCAGAGCCGTGCGCAGGCCTGTTTCATGCGTACCTCCTTGCGGCGTCGGGATCGTATTACAGTAAGAGTGCACAAAGCCCTCGCCATGCGCCGGCCACGCGATTGCGTATTCAACGCGTCCGGCGTTATCCGGAAGCAGGGCTTCGCCGTGAAAAGCCTGCGGCGTGATGGTGTTCTTGTCCTGTATTGAGGCATTAAGAAAGTCAAGTAATCCATTAGGAAATCTAAATGTTTCTTCTTCCGGAACCTTGCTTTCCGGCTTCATCAAGGCCGGGTCGCAGCTCCAGCGTATTTCAACGCCCCGGAACAGATAGGCTTTCGACCGCGCCATCTGATAAAGCCATGACGGCTTGAATTTTGCCGACGCGCCGAATATGTCCGGGTCAGGGTGAAAACAGACCGTCGTACCGCGGCGGTTGCTTACGGCGCCCAGATTTTCAATGCCGCTGGTGGCCAGACCGCGCGCATAGGACTGACGGAATAGTTTACGGTCGCGCGCGACTTCGATCCACATAAAATCCGACAACGCATTGACGACGGATATGCCCACGCCATGCAGCCCGCCGGACGTCTGATAGGCGTTTCCGCCGAACTTACCGCCGGAGTGAAGCGTCGTTAAAATGACCTCGAGCGCGGATTTTCCTGGAAATTTCGGGTGCGCGTCAACAGGGATGCCACGACCGTTGTCGCGAATGACCACGGAGTTGTCGGCATTGACTTCCAGTTCGATGCGCGTGGCATGGCCTGCCACGGCCTCGTCCATGGCGTTATCGAGAATTTCCCCGACAAGGTGATGCAGCGCGCGCTCGTCCGTGCCGCCAATATACATGCCCGGTCTGCGCCGGACAGGCTCAAGTCCCTCGAGAACCTCGATATGTTCCGCATCGTAACTGTCTTGGCGGGGCGCGGCTTTTGAGGCAAAAAGGTCGGACATGCCTGAATAATGGCGGTTAAGGCCGGATATGGCAAGTTTTCATTTATATGTTTCGGCAGCTATGCACCGCGTAAACTTAAAATTGTAAGGAGGCTACCTTCTCAGGTAAAATATACGAGTAGCTAATATAAACATACGGGAAGTTATGCGCTTGCACACATCATTCTTAATTAAGTTTTTTCTGCTTTTTGTTATGGCCTGTACTTTAAGTTCGCCAGAGGTAATGGCTATAGATATCAAGAAAATCCCACCTTTGAGCCAGCCAGAGCTTATGAGTGAGCAAGAGCTTATACAGAGGACGCGGCTCGTGGAAATGGTGCCTGAAAACAGCCCTGAGCTTGCTTTTGAAATACGTATTCCGAAAAGCTGGGAAACGTCCGAAGATATAGGTCTTCGAAATTTTATGTTGAGCAAAAAAGTTGTTGGCGAGCTGATGCGCTACTATAGCCCGCCGGTTTTGGATAAGCGTAGTAGCTTGTCAGTATCAGCTATGGAAATGGACTATAAGATCTCCGCCAAACACTGGCTTGTCCATTATTTGTTGATCAATGGGTTTTCAATAGAAGGCCTGAAGGAGTTGGAAAAGAACAAGGTTATGGCTGAGTACGTCGAACTTGTTCGCGATGAACCGTATCACGTTCGCGTATATGCGATAAATTATGGTAAAACTGTAATGCTGGCCCAGTATTATTCGCCTCTGGAAACGCATGAGCTTGAAAAGCAATTGCAGGCGTCTGTGATAAACAGTTTCAGGGTTTTATCTTCTCAGGAGAGTGAGGATATACCCAAAGACATTTATTCCTTTCTTGACCTTGCTGAATTTGAGTATCCGTTAACATGGGAGCTGAGACCGAATCCCATTCGTAATATTGATAGAATGGCCGCGCGTTTAATGAACGTATTAGGCGAGGGGCAGCTTCGTGGTCAAATTTCAATCCATCTCATTTCGCAGGCTATCCCTAATTTGGAACTTGAAGATGAAGTTCAGCGTATTACCGATGAGGTGCTTGGCGCATATAATTTTCAGGTCGGAGGCAGGATTGACAAGATTGAGGATTACAAGGTTGACGCATCGATTGATAAGGCTGTAATGGAGGTTTACCGGTTGGAATATACGGAAAGAAACATAGGTTATGAGTACTGGTTTACAGTACTATCTCATACAGATTATTACTATTACATTGTATCCATGATAACCCCCTCGCGGGAACGTAAATTTTACCTTTGGGCCAAAAATTCAGAGGTCTACAAGGAGCTTGTCGAATCGGTGAAAACGAGCGTCGATTTTTAGTAACCGTCCGGTGAACCGCGCCTTGATTTTTGAGGCGGGGTGATTTTTCAGGAT
>CAZCIB010000069.1:0-8923 GCA_964498755.1 uncultured Pseudobdellovibrionaceae bacterium
GTGCCGGGCCTGACCGACGCCGAGGAAAATATCGACGCCGTCGCCAGAATCGCGTCCAATCTGCCGAATATCGAACGCGTCGATATTCTCCCCTTTCATCAAATGGCCGAATTCAAATGGGAAGAGCTTGGCATGCAATATATGCTGAAAGACACCCGCCCGGCAAACGATGATGACGTCGCCAGAGCCCGGAAAATCTTTGCAAGACACGGCATACAT
Source organism: uncultured Pseudobdellovibrionaceae bacterium (assembly GCA_964498755.1). Classification (GTDB taxonomy): domain Bacteria; phylum Pseudomonadota; class Alphaproteobacteria; order Micavibrionales; family Micavibrionaceae; genus RZZS01. The sequence goes on from CAZCIB010000069.1 coordinate 220, forward strand.
GCGGTTTAGTCCACAACAAAACCCGCAGTTGCACACAAACATTATATGCCTTTTTTTTTCATACATTCGTATGAGAAAATATAATTATCAGGATGCCTGATGTAATCATGAAAGATGATCAATTAATCAAAAACAAACAGGACTTAGGAGAAAACAGAAAATGCGCATACCATTTTTTGCGTTGGTTGTTTTGGCAGGAGCTTTCATTTTTGCCCCGTTCGCGGCGTCGGCCGAAGAGTACGGCACAAAAGAAGAGGCGAAAGCCATGGTCGAGGCAGTCATCGCTTACTTTGACACAAATGGCGCCGAAGAGACGTTCGCCAAAACCTCATCCCAGGAGATGTTCCAGAACAAGGATCTCTACCCCTTCATATACACGCTTGAAGGCGAAGTCGTCGCTCACGGCGCCAAGGAGCACCTCGTCGGCAAAAACCTGTACGATCTCAAGGATCAGGATGGAAAGCTGATGATTCAGGAAATGGCGGCTCTGGCGAAAACCGGTGAAATGGGCTGGGTTGATTTCAAGTGGCCGCATCCGACCACGAATGAAATCATGGACAAGTCTGGCTACATCGCCCCGCTTGGCGATGAATACTTCGTAGGCGTCGGCATCTACAAATACGAGTAGTTCAGGGAATAAACGTGACTGAATAATAATCCAGCGATCGAAGGGGCGCGGCCAGTGAAGTTGAAACGAAACCTGAATCTGCAACAGAAAATTGTGCTGATCCCCTTTATCGCCCTGACAGTTACCCTGATCCTTTTTATAATTAACGTTTACATGGCCGCGCGTGACATATCCGCGCTTGAAGAGCCTTTCAGGCAGGGCTTTGAAAAAAGCGCCGTCATTTCCGAGCTCGTCAAAAACCTCGAAACCACGCAAGGCAATCTCAACAAGTTTCTTAGCTGGTCTACGACCGGGGTTAGTGGCAAAACCGTCAATAATCTCGTTGAGACAATTCGCGATGACAATGCGGAATTCCTCGCCTTGATTGGGACGCTGCAATCAAAATTCGAGCTTACCGGCGAGGAAACGGAAATGCTTTCGCTTATGGAAGAGCAGGCGCAAACCTATATCAAGTCCAGCGAAGAAGTTATAGAAATGACTTCGCTTGACACCTCGATGGGCGTCATGAGCATGGGCGCCGCCGAAGATCACTACAATAAACTGGGCGAGCAGCTTTTTCAGGCTTCGGAATTGTTTAAAGAAAAGGGTTTGAATGATTTTGTCTCCCAAAAGCTGGGCGCGCGAACGCGGCAGATTCTTGGGCTGGGCGTATTTTTCGTCGTTTTCGTCGTTGCGGCGTTTCTGACGTATCAGAACGTGCGTTCGGTCTTCCGGCCTCTCGACGAGATAAAAGGCGTTTTGGTCAGACTTGCCGACGGAGAGACGGGCATCAATATTCCGGCCACCGAAAGAAGGGATGAGGTCGGCGAAATCGCCCGGGCCGCCGAAGTCTTTAAGGACAACGCGGTTAAAAACGCCGAAGCGCAAGCCCGGCGTGAGAAAGAGACCGCGGCGCGGGCCGAAAAAGTCATGCAGTACGCAAACGAATTCGACGTCGCGTCCTCAGAGTTTTTGCAAAGGCTGCTTGACTCTGCCGCCGAGCTGAACGGGGATGCGCAGAAAATGCTTGAATACACGGAGGACTCGGGCGTTAAGATGCGGAGCATCGCTTCCAGCGCGGAGGAAACCGCCGACGCGGCCCAGAAAGTCGCTTCGGCCGCCGAGGAGCTCAACGCCTCCATCCGCGAAGTCGACGCGCAGGCGCGCGGCAGCACCGAGATTTCCGCCAAAGCCGTACGGCAGGTGAACCAAAGCGGCGAATCTCTGGAAGAGCTTGCGCGGGTCGCGGAGAATATCAGCTCGGTCATTTCCCTGATTAACGATATCGCGGAAAAAACGAACCTTCTTGCGCTGAATGCGACAATCGAAGCGGCGCGGGCGGGCGATGCCGGGAAGGGCTTCGCCGTTGTGGCGACGGAAGTAAAAAATCTGGCCGAACAAACGGCGAAAGCCACGGGCGACATATCTGAACAGATTGCACAGATGCAGGATGTCTCAGACAGGGCGCAAGGCGCTTTCCGGGATATTCGTGACGTCATTGACGAGATCAATCGCTATGCCCAGAACATATGCGCGACGGTTGAGCAACAAACATCGGCGACCCAGGAAATCTCGCGCGCTATTCAGGAATCGGCTTCATACGCCCAAGGCATCTGCGCGGACATAGAAGAGGCGAGCAAGCAGGTTGAACACAACAAGATTGCCGCAGACCGCACAAAAGAATCTTCCGTCGCCTTGCGTCAGATGTCGGGCCAGATCGGAGAAGACACTAAAGACTTCCTGAGACGGATGCGCTCGGTTTAACGTTCCGCTTTTAAAAAACCTTTCTCTGCGTTCCTCAATCTGCTTCAATAACGCATGATTTGCTTCAGGGGAAAAAATTATGCGTCCTCACAGTCTTGATAATGTTGAATTTACAGGTCTGCGCGGACGCGTCGCGGCTTTCGTGGAGAACAGCCGCTTTATAGGCTTCATCGCTATTTTGATTCTGATTAACGCGGTGACGCTGGGCCTCGAGACGGACGCCTATATCCGCGAGAATTACGGGGAGATTCTCCGCGTAATCGACCGCTCGATCCTGACCGTTTTCGTCGTTGAAATACTTTTAAAGCTCTTTATTTACAGGTTTTCTTTCTTCCGGGCCGGGTGGAACGTTTTCGATTTTATTATCGTCGGCATATCGCTCGTCCCGGTGACGGGCGGATTTACGGTTATCCGGGCCTTGCGGATATTGCGGGTGTTGCGCCTGATGTCCGTTGTGCCGCAAATGCGGCAGGTGATCACGGCGCTTTTTCACGCGATACCCGGCATGGCCTCGATCGTGGCGGTTTTGATCATTTTGTTTTACGTGTCCGCCGTTCTGGCGACCAAACTTTTCGGCGCGCATCCGGACCCCAACATGCAGGAATGGTTTGGCTCCGTCGCCGCGTCAATGTATTCCCTGTTTCAGGTCATGACCCTCGAGGGCTGGTCCGACGGTATCGTGCGCCCGACAATGCAGGTTTTCCCGTGGGCCTGGGCGTTTTTCGTGCCCTTTATCATTGTGACCAGTTTCGCCGTTCTGAACCTGTTTATCGGGATCATCGTCGACGCGATGCAGCAGGCGAGCGATGAGCGAAACAAAGAAGATGAAGCGGACGGGCATGATAAAATCCTGAGCGAGCTTCATGCGCTACGAAAAGAAATGTCGGCGATGAAGGCCCTGATACGGAATAAATAGAGATCCTCAATGCCCCGCCGCCCAGCTTGGGCCGGAGACACTTTCAGCCGTAAGCGGAACGCTTAAATTCACGACCGTTTCCATGGTTTCCCGGACGAGCTTAGCGGTTTCTTCCAGTTCCGCGTCCGGGACTTCGAAGATCAGCTCGTCATGGACCTGCAGCAGCATCTTTGCGCTGAGGCCCGCTTTTTCAAGTTCGCCCGGAATTCTGATCATCGCGAGCTTCATGATGTCGGCCGCCGTGCCTTGCAGCGGGGCGTTGATCGCCTGCCGCTCCGCGCCCGCGCGGACGGCGCCGTTTTTATCGTTTATGCCGTGTATCGTGCACTTGCGCCCGAAAAGCGTACGTACATACCCGTATTTGCGCGCCTCCTTCTTGCATTTTTCCATGTAGGTCACAAGTTCCGGGAAGCGGGAGAGATAGCGCTTGATAAACTCGCCCGCCTCGCCCGCCTCGATGCCAAGCTGCTTGGCAAGGCCCCACGCGGATATGCCGTAGATAATTCCGAAATTTACCGCCTTGGCCTGCCGCCGGATGTCTGGCGTGACGGCGTCAGGCTCCAGACCGAACACGCGCGCCGCCGTGAGCGTGTGAATATCCATGTTTTTCTGAAACGCTTCCTTAAGCGCCTCGATCCCGGCGATTTCCGCAGCGAGGCGCAGCTCGACTTGCGAATAATCGACCGACAATAACGAACATCCTTTTTCAGCGATAAAGGCCTCGCGGATCTTGCGCCCCTCCTCGGTGCGGATCGGGATGTTTTGCAGGTTCGGCTCGCTCGAGGCGAGGCGCCCCGTACTCGTTCCGGCCATGGAAAAAGACGTATGGACGCGCCCCGTTTCCGGACTGATCTGGTTCGGCAGGGCGTCGGTGTACGTTGATTTCAGCTTCGAGAGTTGGCGCCATTCCAATATTTTCTCAACGATAACATGCCCGTCAGCGGCGAGTTTTTCGAGCAGCTGCGCCGTCGTCGACCAGTCGCCGGTTTTGGTTTTCTTCCCGCCCGGCAGGCCCATTTCATCGAACAGCACCGCGCCGATCTGTTTAGGCGAGCCGACGTTAAAGGGGCGTCCGGCCAGCTTGTGAATCTCTTCCTCGAGCACGGCGAGCTTCTTGGCGAATTCGGCGCTCATGGATTTGAGCAGCGCGGCGTCGACCTTGACGCCGCGCCATTCCATATCGGCGATGACGGGGGCGAGAGGCCGCTCGATATCTTCATACATCACGGCCATTTTTTCCGCCGCAATGCGCGGCTTTAAAATATGCCAGAGCCGCAGCGTGATTTCGGCGTCCTCGGCGGCGTAATCGAGAGCGATCTCAATCGGGACGTGATCGAACGTCACCTGGTTTTTTCCTTTACCGGCGACGTCCTCGAATTTGACGGGCGTATGATTGCAGTATAACTGCGCAAGCTCGTCCATGCCGTGGCCGTGACTCGTCCCGTCCAGAACGTACGACATCAGCATCGTGTCATCTACGGGCGAGAGACGTACGCCGTGGCGGAAAAACATCTGCATGTCGTATTTGATATTATGCCCGATCTTGAGAACGGACGGGTCTTCGAGAACGGGTTTGAGGAGGGCGAGGACGGTTTCGACGTTTAATTGCGCAATCCCCTCAGCTGATCCGTCGCTATCGCCCGGATCGCCCTCTTCCAGGGGAGAGGGAAGAGACGCCGAAGGCGGCGAGGGTGAGGGGTTGGCGAACAGATCGTCCATAGCCTCTATCTTTTCCTTATGCCCAAGCGGGACGTACGCGCCTTTTCCGATTTCACAGGATAAAGCAATGCCGCACAGCTCCGCGCGGGCGGGCGTCAGATGAGTCGTCTCCGTATCAACCGCGAGAAGGCCAGTTTCATAGGCTGCGGCAATCCACTCTTTTAGAGTTTCCTCGTCATTGATCAGGACGTAGTCGTTCTTGTCCGCCGAAGAGAAAGTCGGGACCGACAAGGCCGGGCCGCCCCTGTTATCTTCCAGTTCATGATCTTCGCCCCTAGACGACTGCCCGATACGGGCGAGCAGGGACTTAAACTCCATCTCCTGCAGGAACGCGGCGAGTTCCGGCGTGGCCGGGTCATGGGTTTTCATGTCCTCAATAGAAACTGGAACGTCCACGCCGCTATCAAGCGTTACAAGCTGTTTCGAAATGCGCGCCATTTCGGCGTTCTCTAGCAATGTTTCACGGCGTTTGGGCTGTTTAATCTCGTGTGCGCGCGCCAGAAGAGTTTCAAGGTCGCCGTATTCGTTGATCAGCTGCGCCGCTGTTTTCACGCCGATACCCGGCACGCCCGGTATATTGTCGATCGAATCTCCGGCCAGCGCCTGCACGTCGATGACTTTTTCAGGTGGAACGCCGAATTTTTCCGCGACGTCCGCCGCGCCGATATATTTATGTTTCATCGGGTCGTACAGGCGTACGCGCTCGTTCACAAGCTGCATCAGGTCTTTATCGCTGCCGACGATAACGACGTCGCGGCCCTGTTCCGCTGCGCGTTTTGCGTATGTCGCTATCAAATCGTCGGCCTCATAGCCGTCCAGTTCCAGCGCGGGCAGACTGAAAGCCTCGGCGGCCTTGCGGAAGTAAGGAAATTGCGGGATCAGGTCGTCGGGCGGATCGTCCCTGTTCGCCTTGTAGTCATCGTAAATCCCGTTGCGGAAATTATGCCCCGCCGCATCAAATACGACGGAAACATAGGGCGCGTTCAGATCTTTCAGGAGCTTCAAAAGCATGTTGCAAAAGCCGAGCACGGCGTTCACCGGCATGCCGTCGGAACGCGTCATCGGCGGCAGCGCGTGATAGGCCCGGAATATAAACCCCGACCCGTCGACGAGATAAAGCGTGTTTTTGTCAGACATAGACGCCAATGTAATGAACAAAAATAAAAAAGCGAATCCGCATTTCAGACTACGGCGGATTTGTCCCGGTTTTGCGCGCGCCGGATTAATCCGCCGATTGCGTATCTTTCGTCTTTGCTTTCTTTCGCGGCTTGTCCTCATCGAATTCGAAGACGAACTTACCGTCTTTGCAATCGACCTGCACAAGGCCGCCCTTGGTGAGTTTGCCGAACAGGAGCTCCTCGGCGAGCGGGCGCTTGATTTTCTCCTGAATCACGCGGGCGAGCGGGCGGGCGCCCATGGTCGGCTCATAACCCTCTTTGGCGAGGTGCTTGCGCGCCTCATCGGACAATTCAATCGAGACGTTTTTATCGGCGAGCTGGGCCTCAAGCTGGATCACGAATTTATCAACGACGCGTTCGACGGTTTCAGGCTTCAGGGCCTTGAACGGCACGATCGCGTCCAGACGATTCCGAAATTCCGGCGAGAACATGCGCTTGATCTCTTCCTGATCGTCATCCTCGCGCACTTCGCGGCCAAAGCCGATTGGCGCCTTGGCAAGCTCCTGCGCGCCCGCATTCGTCGTCATGATCAGCACGGCATTGCGGAAATCCACGGTTTTGCCGTTATTATCGGTGAGCTTGCCGTAATCCATCACCTGCAAAAGGATATTGAACAAATCCGGGTGCGCCTTTTCGATCTCGTCCAGAAGCAGCACGCAATGCGGATGCTGGTCGATCTTGTCGGTCAGAAGCCCGCCTTGCTCAAAACCGACATAGCCCGGCGGCGTGCCGATGAGGCGCGAGACCGCGTGCCGCTCCATATATTCGCTCATGTCGAACCGGGTCAGTTCAACGCCCAGCGTTTTGGCGAGCTGCCGGGCGACTTCGGTTTTCCCGACGCCGGTCGGTCCGGAAAACAGGTAACAACCGATCGGCTTTTCCGGGTCGCGCAGACCGGCGCGCGCCATCTTGATGGAATCCGAGAGCATGTCGATGGCCTGATTCTGGTCGAAGACAAGGGTTTTCAGGTCGCGGTCAAGATTCTTGAGCGCGTCCGCGTCGCTCCGCGTTACGGTTCTGGCCGGAATGCGGGCCACTGCGGCGACGACGCCCTCGATGTCTTTGAGATTAATTGTCTTCTTGCGCTTTGACGGGGGCACAAGCATCTGCGCCGCGCCGACTTCGTCAATGATATCGATGGCTTTGTCGGGCAGTTTACGGTCGTTAATGTAGCGCGCGGACAGTTCAACCGCCGCCTTGATCGCGTCATTCGTGTATTTGACCTTATGATGCTCCTCGTAATACGGCTTGAGGCCTTTAAGGATTTTAATCGTGTCTTCGATGGACGGTTCGTAGACGTCGATTTTCTGGAATCGCCGAACCAGCGCGCGATCCTTTTCGAAGTGATTGCGGTACTCTTTATAGGTCGTCGAGCCAATGCAGCGCAGGCCCCCGTTCGACAAGGCCGGCTTCAACAGGTTCGAGGCGTCCATCGCCCCGCCGGACGTCGCGCCCGCGCCGATCACGGTATGAATCTCGTCGATGAACATGATCGCGCCGTCATAATTAGTCAGCTCGGAAATCACGGCTTTCAAACGTTCTTCGAAGTCGCCGCGGTAGCGCGTTCCGGCCAGCAACGCGCCCATGTCGAGCGCAAAGATCGTGCATTCTTTCAAGACCTCCGGCACGCCGCCCTCGTTGATCTTGCGCGCAAGACCTTCGGCAATCGCGGTCTTGCCCACGCCCGGGTCGCCGACATAAAGCGGGTTGTTTTTCTGACGGCGGCAGAGAATCTGGATCGTGCGCTCGACTTCATGGTCGCGGCCGATCAGCGGATCGATACGGCCCTTCTCGGCCTTTTTATTGAGGTTGACGCAGTAAGCGTCCAAGGCCTCCTGCCCGGTCTTGACGGGCTTTTCCTCGTCTTTCGTTTCCGTGCCAGTCGGGGTTTTGTCCGCGCTTTCCTGCCCCGGAACCTTGGCGATGCCGTGCGAGATGTAATTGACCGCGTCAAAACGGGTCATGTCCTGTTCCTGCAGGAAATAGACCGCGTGGCTTTCCCGCTCGCTGAACAGCGCGACAAGCACGTTCGCGCCCGTGACTTCCTCGCGGCCAGAGCTTTGCACGTGAATCGCCGCGCGCTGCAAGACGCGCTGGAACGCCGTCGTCGGCTTCGATTCCTCCACCGTATGATCGACGAGATATGTGAGCTCGTTATCGAGATAATGCGCAAGCTGGTCGCGCAGGTCCTGCAGGGATATGCCGCAGGAGCGCAGCACCGCCATCGCGTCCTGATCCTCGGTCAGCGAGAGCAAAAGATGCTCCAGCGTCGCGTATTCGTGATTGCGCTCGTTCGCGGTTGCGAGGGCGCGGTGGAGTGTTTGTTCAAGATTTCGTGAGAGCATGGCGTCAGTCTTTTAGTCTCGTTAGTGTGTTAGTCTTTCCAGTTTTTGATCAGGCCGTTTAGCATCTTGGTCGTCTCTAAGTAATTCGAATCTAAACGCTCGTAATCGTTTCCATTAGTGCGCAGATTCACATTCCAAGTGCAACAGTCTCTGACAAATTCTTTATAAAGGCATT
>CAZCIB010000070.1:0-8304 GCA_964498755.1 uncultured Pseudobdellovibrionaceae bacterium
GACAGAATCGCAAATCTGCGCTCATATGTCAGGGGGTTTTTAGAGGCGCCCTAAAAATCTCGACCGCGTGACCGGACAGATGGAACGCCTGGCCAAGGGCGACACTGATTTCGAGGTCACCGGTACGGAGAGAAAAGACGAGATCGGCGCGATTGCCCGGACCCTTCTCGTCTTTCAAAAGAACGTCCGTGAAAAAGAAGAGATGGAAAAAAGACAGGCCGAACGCGAGGAAGCCGAAGAAGCGCGCCAAAAGCAAGCCATGCTGGACATGGCCGATCAATTCGAGGGCCGCGTTGGCGAGATCGTGAACATCGTTGCGCAGGCCGCCGACGGGATCGCGGAAATGTCGGCGAATATCGCCGCAGCTATCGAGGAAACCGATAACCAGAGCAGTTCCGTCGCCGCCGCCGCCGAACAGGCCGCCGCCAACGTGCAGACTGTGGCGTCCGCCGCGGAACAGCTCAGCGCCTCGATTCGTGAGATTTCCGGCAATGTGAACGACACGGCCAACACGGCCAAGACCTGCGCTTCCGCAGCGCAAATATCCCAGCAAAAGCTCGATGTGCTTCAAGAAGCGGTTTCAGAAATTGACGCGGTTATTCAGGCGATTTCCGAAGTTGCGGAGCAAACAAACCTGCTTGCGCTCAACGCCACGATTGAGGCCGCGCGCGCAGGCGAGGCGGGCAAAGGGTTCGCCGTCGTCGCAAGCGAAGTCAAGGGGCTGGCCGGACAGACGCACAAGATGACCGAAGACATCGCCGCCCGCGTCGTGCGCATCAAGGAGAGCTCGACTGAAACAATTGCGACGATGAACGAAATCCTGAAACAGATCACCTCTGTCGATGAGAAAACGACGAGCGTCGCCTCGGCCGTCGAGGAGCAGAACGCCTCGACAACGGAAATTTCCCGCAACGTTCAGGAAGCGTCAGAAGGCACGAGCGAGGTCACCCGCAACGTTCAGGGCATCCGCCAAGCCGCCAGTGACAGCGCAACCGCGACGGAACGCCTGAAGTCCGAATCCGTTAATCTCTCGGAACAGGCCAAAAAGCTGAAAAGCGCGGTTGAAGGATTTTTAAGCGAAATCCGCGCAGCTTAATTCTAAACGCTTAACGGGGACGGCGTAAAAAAACGCTTTTTACGCCGTCCCCGTTTTTTGCTTTTGTAACCTTCGCGCTTTCATGTACGAATGAAGCCGTATGGAAAAAATTACATTCAAAGGCGCGCATGGCGAGCCGCTGGACGCGAGGCTGGACGAGCCGGAAGGCGAGCGCAAGACGACCGCGCTGTTCGCGCATTGCTTTACCTGCGGCAAGGATATTTTCGCCGCCTCCGCAATTTCCAAATCTCTTTCAAAACGCGGCATCGCCGTTTTGCGGTTTGATTTTACGGGCCTTGGCAGCAGCGGCGGCGAATTCTCCAATACGAGCTTCAGCTCCAACGTTCAGGACCTGGTCAAGGCCGCCGATTACCTGCGAGACCAATATGATTCCCCTGCCCTGTTGATCGGCCATTCTCTGGGCGGCGCGGCGGTTCTTGCGGCGGCGGAGCATATCCCTGAAAGCAGGGCCGTCATTACCATCGGCGCGCCATCCGACGTCTCGCATGTGCTGCATCATTTCAGTGAGCATGAAGAGGAAATCCGCGAGAAAGGCGAAGCGGAAGTCAAACTCGCCGGAAGGCCCTTTACCATCACGCAGCAATTTATCGACGACGCCCGCCAGCAGACCCTGCAAGATAAAATCAAGACCCTTGACCGCGCCTTGCTTGTCATGCACGCGCCGCTCGATAATATCGTCGGCATCGAAAATGCAGGATCGATTTTTGGCTCGGCGCGCCACCCGAAAAGCTTCATCAGCCTCGATGACGCCGATCATCTCCTGACCCGCAGGAAGGATATAGATTACGCCGCCTCGGTTATCGCGGCGTGGGCGGAGCGGTATATAGGAGAGAATTAGGCCGGGTCTGTAGGCTCTGGAGGCTCTGGATGCGCCGCCTCTCCTGCAGGAGCCGGTTCCGGGCCGACGGGGTCCAGCGACGCAAGTCCTGAAAGCCATTCGTCATTTCCCGTAAACTTGGCAAGCTCTCTTTTTCTTTCTTCGTTTGTTATCTCGGTTGCGCGAAATACGGGCAATTTATTGTCCTCGTAGCCTTCAAACGTGATTTTCAGGACATTCCGATAATCCCTCCATTGCGGAATAACGTCATTTGCGTCACCAAACCCTGAAAGATTTTCCTCATGCGCAGGATCGACTAACCGCGCATAAACCGTTCGTTTTTCATCAAGGCACATTTCACGCACAAGGCCGCCGTTCTGTATCTGCAAAACCGTCTTTTCAAAAGCTTCACCGCTTTCATGCGGGATCAAGACCCCGTCCAGCCTGAGAGACGCCGGATTTCTCAGCGCCTTGAGCGCCTGAAAAACGCGTATGCCGCCGGGTTCCTGCTCTTCCAAGGCGCTGAAATCACCCGATTCCGGGATTATCTTTTGCTTCAGCAAATCCAGAACGCCGACATTGCCCTGTACGATGCGCGGATCGATAATATCACGGCCTCGCATGCTTGATTCCCCGCCAAAATCCGAAAGCTTTCTTTTTGCCCAGTACATCGCCTCGCGCCAGAACGGCACGGCTTCTTCGGCCCGTATCACAAGCGTTTGCGGGACTGAAAAATCAAGTAGGCGCAGGTATTCCCGCAGGCTTTTGCGCGCATTCAAATTCTGCGCATCAAATACCTTTTCCGCGTCAGGCGTTATCTCTCCCGCTTTCCTATTGAATTCGGAGCTTAATGCGCCTTTCTTTTCAAATCGGCCCAGATAATTACCGGAGACATGAAGTATTTTCCCTAGAATGAACCCGCCTAATGAAACGGCCTCCACGCCAAAAGCGCTTATGCGAAGAACGGCGCGACCTCCTGAGGCGAATTTTCCGACCAAACTTACGTCATACCACCAGCTCACCCAGCTCTGCCTGAGCCGGGACCGCAAGCTGGCAGGCGTATTCAGGTAAGGCTCTGCAATATGAAAATTTCTGAGATTCCTTGCCTCGGATGCCCTGCACATGGCGTGACGCGCAAGCGGCAACGTCGCATAGGCGCCGTCCTCGGCCTCTGATAGGACCTCCTGGCCGTTACTTTTAATGATCATGGCATAACGGTCTTCCAGCTTTCTGGAGACCGGGTGCTCATAAACCCGGAATCGGCCCTGCGTATCCTCGGTAATTTCGTAAGCCCCGACAGGCGAACTGTACGCCCGGTGTTTGACGCCGGTTTCTTCATCGGTCCAGGTTCCCGTCCAGAACAACAGGGACTCGGTCAGTGAAAACTGCCGGAGAAAATTCTGGTCCTGTTGTATGATGAGCTCCAAGCTGAGATGCTTTCGCGGCGAGTCCCCTTTACGGTCCGGCATCTCGCGCCAGAGCGCATTCGGCTCGGGCCGCGTCGCGATAACGCGCAGATCCGCAAGCGCGGCTGTTACCGGATGCGCCTTCATTGTCTCGGGGTCGAGCCCGGTTGCGGCATAGGCCTGTAGCCGTTCCACCATTTTTTTCATGTCGGAAATAGAGGCCTCGCCGGAAAGCAGGCTTTCAAGCGTATCAAGCGTCTCTTTATTCCGCGCATGAAGAAGAACGGCTGGCCCGTCCGGCGCGCCAAGCGCAAAATAAAAACCGGCGTTCATGGGAATGGTATGCCTGTCGAAACTTCGTACGGGCGTATCGTCCATCAGATACGCAATGTATTTTTCATTCCGTTCCAGCTGGGCTCTTAATTTATCGGCGTTCATACGGGCTCTACAACTTCAATGGACGCTGTTATGTATAACATTAAGGGATAGAATGAGCAATGTATAGAATGAGCAATGTTGTAATGTAAATTAAGTATGTTGCGTTATTTTCATTGCACGTAACCTGATCCCCTTTCCTTCGTATCCCGGAGCCGCGTAAGCGCACGCAGGACACATGTTATAAAGCGACCCCTGCCCTTTAGACGCGCACCGGGTAATTGCACGGCAGTAATATGGCTTCATGCGGAAAAGCAGCCCCCCAAATAACAGCCTGTTCAAATTCAGCCTTGCAAATATATTCCGGTTACTGAAAACTGACGTGTCTTTATTTATAAATTTGTCACCGCCATGCAAAGTATTATGGATACGTCTACAGTAAGACCTTTTCTTCTTCGCCTTGGCGCGCGCGCGGCGCTCAATTTTGCGCCGCGTCTTGTCTTTGGCGAAACGGCTGTTTTTTCACGCTGGGAAGACGTACAGGAAATTTTGAGGCGCGATCTCGATTTTGTGATCGAACCGGTCAACAAGGAGAGAATCGAGCGCGTCAACGGACCTTTCGTTCTGGGAATGGACCGCAGCGCCACGCACTTGGCTGAACGGGACGCTCTGTACAAGGCCTTGCGCGGCGTCGATCTAAGAGAAATTCACGACCAGGCCCTGCAGGAGGCCCGGGATACTCTCTCTGGCGTTTCCGCCGGAGAAACGATTGACGCCGTGAATGGATACGCGCGCGTAATCGCTTCGCACGGCGCGACGACGCTGCTGGGTATCAAAGGCCCGGACGACCGGACACAGATGGATGTCCTCCGCGCCCTGTTTCACGAGTGTTTCCTCAACCTTGGCGATGATCAGGCCGTGAGCGAGAAGGCCGTCAAGGCGTCCGAACAACTGCGCGCGTGGTGCGACGCGGAAATCGCCCGCCGCCGCAAGGACAAAATTAAAAAAGCCGATATGCTCGGCCAGCTGATAGAGGCCGGCGATCTGGACGATGACGGCGTCCGCCGAACCGTTTCCGGCATGATCGTCGGGGCGGTGGACACGACGGCGACCTGCGTGGCGTACATTATGGCCGTAATTTTAAGCCGCAGGAAAATGCTGCGGGACGTGCGTCCCGATCTCGACAACCCTGCGCGCATGCGCGGCTGGTGCTGGGAAGCGCTGCGCTTCTGGCCGCATAACCCGATTGTTTTGCGGCAAGCGGCACAGGACACGCATGTCGGCGGGAAAAAGATTAAGGCCGGAACAACGGTGGTCTGTTTCACGCTCGCGGCCATGCATGATAGCGGCGCGTTCCCGCATCCAAATCTCGCCGACCCGGACCGGGCGGAAAACCTCTATCTGCATTTTGGCGGCGGCTTGCACCCTTGCGCCGGGCGCGCGGTCAACGGGGTTCAGATTCCGCTTCTGGTGACGGAGCTGCTGCGCCGGGCGCCGGAGACGGCCGGGCCGATGCAGTTTGACGGACCGTTTCCGGACACGCTCCTTTTAAAACTGACAAGCTCGCCTCCCTGAGCAGGAAGGATACCCGCTATGACGCGTCATGCTTTTATCAATATCGCCGCTGAATTGCCGCGTGAACAGGAACAGGCCGCCACACAGATGCTGGACGGGCTCGGCAATCCGTTAAAAGAGCCGCTCGCCGGACTGGTCCGGGAGATCGGGCGCATTCATTTTTTCAGCATAACGGTTGTTCCCTCCGATGAGCAGACGCCGCCTTTTCTGTTTTTCGAGCTTTCGGCGGACGGAGACGCGCACAGTCTGATTGACGCGCTGGCAACAAAAGCGGGAGCTCATTTTGAGCCCGTTTTCAAGCTCTGCAAAAGCTATGGCTCGTCTTCCCTGGCGGCGTTCTGGAAGTCGAAACTGGTAAAAACCGGCTTTGGCTATTTCGATACGCCAGGCCTTGGTCATACCGGAACCCCGGGCATGAGCGTTGAACGCATTTTAAAAGAGGCCGAACTCTCGGAAAAAGCGACTGATATTTTTAGCAAAACAAAGCGCAAGGGAACGGCGCTGGAGATGCTGGAAAGCGTCCGGGAAGATCTGCGCAAGGACAAGGACTTTGAGTGGGCGCTGACCCCGGAAGCGGCGGACTTTCTGCGCGGCGAGAAAGCGGACGGGCTTTTGAGCGCGGTGCTCAAAAGCTGGCCGAGCTTTGTGCGGACATTTTTATGGCCCCTCTTCATGATCGGGTTCGCGCTGGCGCTGATTATGGTTTTGCCGGTAGCGCAAATGTCTTTCGGCGCGGTCGTTATGGCCGCTCTGCAGCTACTTGTCTGGACGGTTGTAACCGGGGGCCTTCTTTCTCTCATCTTTGCCGGGTTTGTTTATACGCGTCTGCGTACGCTGGAGGAAAGCGACATCCCTGACGACTCGCCGCCCGATCATGACAAAATGGCGCAAATCCGAGCCCGTGAAGATCACACCTATCAAAACCATCTGGCCGGCGTTTCCATCATCAAGGGCGGCATGATCCGGCAGATCACGCTGCGCCTGATTTACTGGCTGATCGCCGTGCTGGCGACGAATGTTTACAGGCCGGGCTTTCTCGGCGCTATCGGCACTATTCATTTTGCCCGCTGGGTTGTCCTGCCGGACACGAACCGCCTGCTGTTCTTCAGCAATTACGGCGGCAGCTGGGAGAGCTACCTCGAGGACTTCATCAACAAGGCCAACTCCGGCCTGACCGGCGTCTGGAGCAACACGACCGGCTTTCCCAAAACATCCAATCTCATTTTCGACGGGGCCAGCGACGGCGACCGCTTCAAGCGCTGGGCGCGGCGCCAGCAGAACCCGACATGGTGCTGGTACAGCGGCTACCCGCATCTGACCACCGCGCATATCCGCACCAACGCCGCCATTCGCCAGGGCCTCGCGGGCATATCAACCGAAACGGAAGCGCGCGACTGGATCATGCTCTTCGGCTCGGACGTGCTGCCACGCACGGAATTACAATCGGACAATATACAGGCGTTGCTGTTCGGCGGATTTGGCCCCTTGCCGCATTCAGCCTGCCTAACTCTAAGTCTACCTGAACAGGCCGACAAGGCCCGGCAATGGCTCAAGGGCATAAGCGCGAAAATCCGCTTTGGCGACGAGCGTCCGCGCAGCGACGAAACAGCCATGATCCTGTCTTTGTCGGCGACAGGCTTGCGCAAGCTCGGGCTGGGCGAGGATGAAATGGCGGGCTTTCCCCACGCCTTCGTGACCGGCATGGCCGAGCGCGCCCGTATTCTGGGCGATGAAGGCGAGAGCGCGCCGTCCAAATGGCTCTGGGGCGGCAAGAAAAAAGTCGATGCGGCGCTGCTGGTCTATGCGCCGGACGCGCAGACGCTGCAAAACCTGATCGAAACCGAGACCAAGGAGCTTAAGGATAAAGGCGGCAAGCTGGTTTATACATTGCCGCTCAAGGAATTGCCGCCGCGCGGCGCGCCCGTGCGCGAGCCCTTCGGCTTTGTCGACGGGGCGTCCCAGCCCGTCATTCGCGGCATCGGCCGGCACAAGCCGGGCACGAACGATCTGCATATTCTGGAGCCGGGCGAATTTATTCTCGGCTATCCGGACGGGCTTGGCACATACCCGCAAACGCCGACTGTCCCGGCGATTGCCGACGCGCATAACGATCTCTACGCCGCGCCGGAAATCTGGCCGCAGCAGCGCCCGAACTTTTCGAACTCGCTGGCCACCGGCGTGCGTGACCTTGGAAAGGACGGCAGTTATCTCGTGATCCGGCAGCTGGAGCAAGACGTGGAGGGATTCTGGAGTTTCCTGAACAAGGCCGCCGAACAGCTTGGCAAGGGCGCGGCCGGCATCAAGGTTTCCGCCGAATGGATCGGCGCCAAGATGATTGGACGCTGGATGGACGGCTCCTCGCTCGTACGCAATCCCTATAAACCGGCGACGGAGAGCAACCCGGACGCGCGGCCGGACAATGATTTCCTGTTCGGCAAGGAAGACCCGCAGGGCATCCGCTGCCCGTTCGGCTCGCATATCCGGCGTTCCAATCCGCGGGACAGCCAGGATCCCAAATCGGAAAAGCAGATCGCTATTACCAACCGTCACCGGATCCTGCGCGCCGGACGCATTTACGAGGATGGCGGCAAACAGGGACTTCTTTTTGTCTGCCTGAACGGCGATATCGAGCGGCAGTTCGAGTTCATTCAGCAGACATGGACGGTAAACAGCGCGTTTCACGGTCTTAACGAGGAAGTCGATCCGCTCTTTAACACGGGCAAGGACGGCCAGTATTCCATACCCATGCGCGACGGCCCGCGCTGCGTGGAAGGCATTAAAAGCTTTATCGCCACGCGCGGCGGGGAATATTTCTTCCTGCCTGGGCGTCAGACCCTGACATTCCTGACGCGGGATCGGTAAAAAAAGCCTTCGGCGCCCGTTCTTATATGTAGAAGCAGGCATATCCGCCGCTGTTTTTTGCCTGTCGGAGCCCATGAGGTAAGCGTTTGGCGTCGGTCGTCTTGTAAATTTTTCCTGTAGCGTCACGATGTTGTGATCGATAGCGGGCGATG
>CAZCIB010000071.1:0-8036 GCA_964498755.1 uncultured Pseudobdellovibrionaceae bacterium
TGGAGCGGGTGACGAGATTCGAACTCGCGACTTTTACCTTGGCAAGGTAACGCTCTACCCCTGAGCTACACCCGCATCCGTTGGATTGAATTTCAAGAGACTATGGTCTTTGGAAAAAGATTGCAAGAGATTTTAAGGGGCGTTGTTTTAGAAAAGAGCGCCGATTTTAATGATCGGCACGTCATAGCCGAACATTTCCTTGCCGGGCTCGGCCGTGATGACGACGGCGCTCGGGCTATGTTCAATGCTTTCCCGCGAGTCTTCGTTAAGCTCATAATGCATCAGGTCGCCCTCGTGATCCTCATCGTCATAAACAAGCATCATCAAATGATTGTCGCGGTAATATTCAACGCGCGCGACTTCGCCGGGAAGGGCCGCGTCGCTCAGGATCACCATGTTGCCGTTCGGCAGTTTTCCCAGCTCGATGTTCATCATGGTTATCCAAGGTCCCAATTCTGGGTTGGGGGAGCAGGAGCAACGGCGGCGCTTGGTGCCGTTCCCATGTTCGCCTGAAGATCAATGCCGCGATCCGCGCATGTGACTTTGTGCACGCTGTGACCCAACTGGCCGTGAGCAGCGCCTAAAGTCGTCATTTCCGTGAGCATATTAGTGCAGGCCAGTGCGTCATAGTACGCCATTTTCTTACTCTTCCCCTCTTTCTATGATATACATAAACATATAAAAATTAACATTTCCTGAAATAAGCGGTTCTAACGCTTGTTTTTTCGTTGTTTGCCGATAAATTGCGGTTTTGGAAAGAAAGCGAATCATGCCGATGGAACAGCGCGCCGAACAAAACGCAATCGAGCCCTTGCCGACGACGCCGGAGGATTTGTTCAAAATTCTGGCCGAGCTCAATATTGATTATCAGCTGCACAGGCACGAGCCGATTTTTACCGTGGCTGAGGGCGAGCATCTCAAGAAAAACATTCCCGGCGAGCATTGCCGCAATCTTTTTATCCGTGACAAGAAGGAACGGATGTTTCTGGTCGTCGCCGCGAACGATACGGCGATTGAGCTGAAAAAGCTGCAAGGCCTCCTGCAATGCGGGCGGCTGTCTTTCGGCTCGCCCGAGCGGCTCTGGCGTACGCTCGGCATCCGGCCCGGCTCGGTGTGCCCGTTTTGCATCGTCAATGACCGGGAGAAACATGTTGAGATCTTGCTTGATAAAACGATGATGGAGGCGGATCTCGTCTGTTATCACCCGCTTGATAACGCGATGACGATTGGATTGAGCCCGGCTGATTTACTGCGCTTTATTGAATTTACAGAGCACAGGCCCCATATCATCGATCTGGACCCGGCGAAGCCGGAAGAGACGTAAAACCGGAAGGGAATAAATAATGTTATTAGGCATGGGAAAGAAGACCGAACAGGCGGCCAATGAAAACCCGTCAGACGTAAACGGAGACGTAATTTTCGACGTTAGCGCCGCCAATTTTGAAAACGCGGTTTTGCGCGCCTCCATGCAAAAGCCCGTCATTGTGGATTTCTGGGCGCCGTGGTGCGGGCCGTGCAAGCAGCTTGGTCCTGTTTTGGAAACGGAAGTCACAAAGGCCGGCGGCGCGGTTCTGATGGCGAAAGTCAATCTGGATACGAACCCGGAACTGGCGCAGGCCCTGCGCATTCAGTCCGTGCCTACCGTTTACGCCTTCTTTCAGGGCCAGCCGGTGGACGCGTTTATGGGCGCGCAGCCCGAGAGCAAGATCAAGGAGTTTGTCGGTAATTTGCTGAAGCTCGCAAGTCAGGGGCAGCCGGAAACGCTTGATATCGACTCGGCGCTGAAGGCCGCGGCGGACGCGCTGGCCAGGGAAGATTTTCCGCGCGCGATCGAGCTTTACGCCGCCGTCTTTTCGGAAGACCAGGAAAACGCCTCCGCCGTGGCGGGGCTTGTCCGGACCTTCATTGCGGCGGGCCAGATTGATCAGGCCGCTTCCGTTCTGGAGCAGGCCCCGGAAAACGTCAAGGCAAGCCCGCTCTACGCCGAGGCGCAAACGGCCCTTGAGCTTGCCCTGCAAAAACCCGCAGGAGACGCTTCAGATCTTGAAAAGCGCCTCGCCGGCAATCCCGCCGATCATGACGCGCGCTTTGATCTTGCCCTGCTGCATTACGCGCAGGGGCGGAAAAATGAGGCCGCGGACAGTTTGCTTGAAATTTTGCGCCTCGACCGCGAATGGCAGGATGGCAAAGCGAAAGAGCAGCTTTTGAAATTTTTCGAGGCTTGGGGCGCGAGCGATCCGGCCACATTATCCGCGCGCAGAAAATTAAGCAGCATTCTTTTCTCCTGAGCGCGACGCACTAAATAGTTTGTATGTCTGAAAACCCTTACGCGCCGGATTTTGAAGGTTTGCCGGAGACGATTCCGATCTTTCCGCTGCATGGCGTTTTGCTGTTGCCTAAAGGCCAGTTGCCCCTGAATGTATTTGAGGAGCGTTATCTGGCCATGGTTGAGGACGCCATGCGCAGTCATCGGCTGATCGGCATAATCCAGCCTGAAAACAGCAATGGCAAAAGTCTGTTTAAAACCGGCTGCGCAGGCAAGATCACAGGCTTTCAGGAAACAGGCGACGGGCGGTTTTTAATTACCCTGACCGGCATTTGCCGTTTTAACGTCATGGAAGAGCTGCATACGACAACGGCCTACAGGCAGGTCGTGCCGGACTGGAGCGCATTTAAAAACGATATCGGCAAGCGCGAGTGTCTGAATTTAAACCGCGAACATTTAATGGCGCTTTTAAAGAGCTATTTCGAAATGCACGAGCTTACCTGCAGCTGGGAGCATATCGAGAACGCGAGCGATGAAAAGCTGATCACCTGCCTGTCCATGATCTGCCCGCTGGAGCCTGGAGAAAAACAGGTTTTACTTGAAGCGCAGACTTGCGAGGACAGGGGATCGAAGTTTCTCGCCATTCTGGAAATGGCCGTCAAAAGCGCATCCAATCCGGCGTCCGGCAAATGTCATTGAAGCGCAGCGAAATTAATATTATAAAAAGCTTATGAGTGCGTCCGTTGACCCAAAATTGCTCGAGATACTCGTTTGTCCGTTGACAAAAGTGCCCTTGCGCTATGACGAAACGGCGCAGGAGCTGATTTCCGATCAGGCTGCGCTGGCGTACCCGATACGGGACGGCATACCGATCATGCTGGTGGAAGAAGCGCGCAAGCTTGACGATTCAGAGATTAAAAAGTCGTGACGTGTGACGATATCTGGCCGGAAGAGATCCGGCTTTCCCGGGATAAGCAAAACCTCGCTATTGCATTCACGAACGGTGAAAGGCTCACCGTTCGCGCAGAGACATTGCGCGTGGAAAGCCCCTCCGCAGAGGTGAAAGGTCACGGCTCCGGACAGAAAATTAAAGTAACGGGAAAAGAGAACGTCAGGGTTATGGGTATTGATCCTGTCGGTCATTACGCAGTGCGCCTGACATTCGACGACGGGCATAAAACCGGCATTTATACCTGGAAATATTTATACGAGCTGGGCAAAGCGGGCAGGGCTAGATAAAGGCGATTTCGATGTATTCGCGCGTTTCGCTCTCAAGCAGCGCGGCGTCGGTTGAACGCACGCGCTCAACCAGCATGCTGATCAGGGAGCGGATAAGCGGGTCGCTGTCTTCGATTTTCTGATCGAGTATGTCAGGCGTAATCACTGAAACATGAGCTTCGTCAATAGCTGAAACGGATGCCGCATTTTTGTCACGGGTCAGTAGAGACATTTCGCCAACAATTTCACCGGGGCCGAGTTCAGCCAGTTCGACTACGCGGCCCCCGCGTTCGAGATAAACCCGGACAGTTCCTTTTTCGATCAGGTAAGCCTCGACGCCTATGGCATCCTGCGTGAGCATTTTCTCACCAGGCGCAAAAACTTTCTTGCCGAACCCTTCGAGCGTATGTGTCAATGAGAATTCCCCCACTCATTGTGTTGTTATGTCATATTCTACGTGCAATGGATTAAAAATTTGTGTATATAGCAGGGAGTCCTGGAGTCATTAACACGTTATTAACCTTAACGTGTTCAAAAAAGTATAAACTATAGGTTAGGTGAAAAACAATGCGCAGAATAGTCTTTTCAGTAATGATAGCGCTCCTTCTCTTTGTTTGCCCTGTTGCGCTTCATGCAGCGGCAACCGATGAATTCGGCCCGGCAGGCTTCGGCCAGAATTCGCATGAGGGGCTGGGCGGTGAAACGCGGACGATGGATGACGTCGCCCGCGGCGTATCCGATATCGAGCCTTCGGCCGGTCCATCCAAAACGATCAAAACGGACACGGAAAAGGAGCTTGAGCGGGAATACGGCGTTGACGTCGAGCAAACCATCATTGACCGCGGCGACTCTGAAACGTTGACGCGCGACCGCATGGGCGACGGCGACGTGGGTCTTTTCTACGAGCACAAAAAAGATGGGCGGGTTCAGGACGATCAGGACGCAATCGGCATAGAGCTGCGTCTGCTGGAATTCGATTGAGGCGCGTAGCCGATGTTTTTTGGCCGCAACGACGCAAAGGACAAGGAAAATCCGCCCGAAAGCCCGGATCACTGGTCGTCCCTGATGCGCGGTCAGATTATCGGCGCGCATATCCAGAAGCAGATGGACTGGATCATGCTGGCCGATCAGAAGGCGCAGGCCATGATTATCCTGAATTCCATCCTGGTCCCTATAGCGCTGAATCGCGTGACCGACGACGCTTTGGCCTTGCCTGCGACAATCGCAATTCTCACGGCGTTTTCAAGTATCTTTGCTTCTATTCTATGTATTTACCCGAAGCGGCGTCAGGGTAAAAAACCGCGCGGTGACAGGAATTTGCTTCACTTTGGCGATATAGGGCGCCTGCCGGAAGCGCGCTATCTTGAGATGTTTGCGCCGATTTATAATGACTCAAAACAGTTTACCGAAGCCGCTATAAAAGACATGCATGATATTGCCCGTCATGTCATCCTGCCGAAATTCTTCTGGCTCAAGCTCTCTTACGGCGTGTTTTTCGTAGGCAACGCGATTGCCGTTGGCTGGGGCATGGTTGCGCTTTGGTCGTGAATACTGTTTACCAGTCGTATCCCAGCTTCAGGGAATAAGTCGTATCTTCCTCTCGGATGCCGGGCGGCGGCTTGTTGTCCCAGTCGAACGAGATTTCCGCGGTACTGGTCAGATGCTCCCCGACGGGAATTCTGACGCCTGAATTGCTCTCGAAAAGAAACGCGTCCGTTTCATCTACGGGGACTGACAGGTCGTGATTATGAAAGGCGCGGAAAAATTGGTCAAGAAACGACTGCTCGTAGTCGAGCGCCCAGCTGGCTGCTATATCGCTCTCGGTTTCCGTGTTTTCGAATTCCTCGCGGATGTAATCGGCGCCGGCCCTGACCGCGAGATTCAGGTCTTCGCGTTCATAGAACTGGTAGCCGCTGAATAGTCCGTAACGGCTTCTTAAGTCTAGCTTCTCTATGTCATCCGTCTGGAATTTGACTCGTCCGCCCGCAAACCATTTTTCCGTGAGAAACCTGTCATACTCGGCTGAAATCTCGGAATCGTTCTCGGTGATTGCGTCTTCTTCTTCGGCCCAGTTAAACTTGCCGCCAAGGATAATCCGGTTTTTATCAAAGCGGGCCGAGGCTTCTCCATCAAGCGCAATGTCCTTTTTGTTGCTGTTGCCGTCATCAAGGCTTGCGCCTGCGTTAATCTGGCCGGACCAGATTTTGTTTTCAGTTGTGCTTTCGTCCGCTTCCGGGTCCCGCGCGGCGGAGTCTGGCTCGGATACCGGCGGGTCAGCCTCTTTCACCTGTTGCGTTTTCGCGGCGCCGGCAGGCGCGAGCTTGTAAGTCGCCGCGCGTTGCGCCGGCTGAAAGGACTGGATATCCGCAGCGGGAATTTCGAGCGTTTGCCCATAGGGCGTATCGAACAGGATCATGCCATTGCGATTACTGCCCAGCATCTCGCCGGAAATCCGGTCGCCGTTTTTCAGGACAAGCGCGTCAGAGTAAGTCTCTGCCCGGGCATGGGGAGCAGGCGCGGCCAGGGCGGGAAAAAGCAAAAGGGACACAATAAAGATATTGCGCCCCTTCAGGGTAGAGTTACGGATCAAGGTCTAGAATCTCCGGCTTAGTGAGAAGTAGACGCGCGGATCGCGGTCTTCCTGCGTCGCCACGTCACGGTTCAGGGGAAAAGCGACCGTCAGGTCGGCTTCGGTTTCCTCCATAAATTCGCTGCGGACGCCGAAACCTGCGGAAGTCGCCGTTTCGCGCTCTCCGTCGCTCGTTGTGCTGTCGTCGTTCCAGACGCGTCCGGCGTCGTAAAAGCCAAAGACCTGGTAGTCCTGAACGAACTCCCACGGGTAAGGTTCATTCCATTGCAATTCGACCTTTCCGGATACGCCGTCATCGCCGACGATTTCAGAAGGGTCGAAGCCGCGGCCAAAATTCAGGCCGCCAACGCCGAATTCCTCGGAAGATAAAAGGGCTTCATTTGAAATCTGGCCAGCGGCGGCAAGCAGCAGATTGATATCGCCGGTGACGCGTTGCAGTCTCTGGATTTGCGCCTCGAGTTTGGTGAAGACGCCGTCCGCCGCCGGGCGGCTGAGGGTTGAGCTGCCGTTATCGCTTGCGCCCATGATATCGATTCCTTGCGAAAACTCCAGATCGATCAGGTTCACGCCGACGCCAAGAAACGTCGTGTCAAGCCACTGGAACGTGCCGCCCAGCCTCATGGCGCGGATACGGTCTTCCCGCGTTGGCTCGATCAGGTTTTTGCTGTCGACGTCGCGCCAGTCGAATTGCGCCCGGGTAAGCAAATCCATTTTCCGCGAGCGTATCACCGGGTGCTCGACTTTCAGACTTGCGAAAACCGAGCGGCCTTCGACGCCGAACCTGGCAAGCGTGTAACCCGGATCCGTATCGGTATAGCTGGCGAAGGCCTCGATCGTGGTGCCGTATTTCCAGATCGGCTGTTCATAGGACGCCGAATAGTAGGCGAGTTCAAGCCCGTTATCCGGCGCAAGCGCGGTCTGCAGCGTGATTTGTTCGTTCTGGTTAAAGAAGTAGTTGTTGAGCGTAACGGCTGCAGTGCCTTGTACGGGCCCGAGAAAACGGCTGCCGTAATTGTCAACGGCAAGAAGCGCGTCGAGCGGATCGCGTTCGACGATGATTGTCAGGTCGGCGCCGCCAACTTCTGTCTCCGAGCGGCCAAGCACTGCGCGTGCGCTTACGCCGGGAAGATCATTGATCAGGAACAGCGTGTGCTCAAGGTCTCTTGCGTTTAACGCGCGACCGCCGGTTTCAATGCGATTGGCGTAGATGCGGATAAGATCGTTCGCCGGTCCGCCTTCGCCCTGTACGCGAACGCTCGAAATAAAGCCTTCCACGATTTGTATACGCGCCGTTCCGCCCTCGATGGTTTGCGGCGGTATGGCCGTCTGCGTCAGCAGATAGCCGTCATTGCGGTACTTGCGCGTAATGTCGTCGGCAACCAGGTAAAGCTCGGCAAGGGAAATGCTATGGCCCAGTCTGTCGCCGTAAACGGATCTCAGATCGGCGTCGTTATACACGCTGACGCCCTCCAGAACCAGACGGTCCAGCTGGAACATCATGTTTTCGGCGCCGGGCGGCGGTTCGCGCAGGCGAAGCTCGCTTACCTCGATTTCCGGCATAATGTCCGGGGAGAGTTCGTACTCACGCAATTGCTGGGAAATCCTGCCCGGGTCAGCCGTCGTTTCTGCGGCCGGGGGGACGGAAGTCGCCTGGGCCGCGCCGCCAAGAAGCATGCACACAATAGACGCCGTTGAGGCGAACAATGCGGGACGAGAGATTAATTTGTTCATGATGATTGCCTTCTGCTATTAAATGTCAGCGCTGATACGGACTCGTAAGTCAGCCTACTTAATCTTTGAAGTGATAATTTATTTTTATTTCGCGGACAAGAGGCAGGTTACGCGTAAGCTAACTTATAAGCTCAATAAATAACATGTAACATGTTCCGTAAAACTTCGCGAGTGTTTCAGGGGAATCGCGTGAGCTTATGTTAAGCGGAGAGTATTTTACGCATCATGGCG
>CAZCIB010000072.1:0-7535 GCA_964498755.1 uncultured Pseudobdellovibrionaceae bacterium
ATCCAAAAGTATGAATCAATTCACCCCCTTATCCCACATGTGTCGGGTAGTGTGCCCGGTTCGTTTTTTTGTTTTTTGGTAATAGAGATTCGCTAATAGCGCAACAGTTTTTATCGCAACTGCTCGATCAGGTCGTCGACATGTCCGGCTTCGGATACTTTAAGCGGGTCCTTGTCGTTTTTCCTAGGACGCGCGGCGATGACGGCGTGCTCGAAGCCGAGCTTGGCGGCTTCCTTTAATCTGAGAGGCGCCTGCGAAACAGGGCGTAATTCGCCGGACAGGCCGATCTCGCCGAAGAATACGGTCTGCGCCGGCAGGGCTTTATCCGTAAGCGCGCTGATAAGAGCGGCGGCGACGGCCATGTCGGCGGCGGGCTCATTGATACGAATGCCGCCCGCGATGTTAAGGTATACGTCCATGCCGCTGAACTGCAGGCCGCAGCGCGCCTCAAGCACCGCCAGAACCATCGCGAGGCGGTTCGCGTCCCAGCCAATGACGGCGCGGCGCGGCGTGCCGAACGACGTCGGCGCAACGAGCGCCTGCACCTCCACCAGCACGGGCCTTGTGCCTTCCAGCGCCGCGAGCACCGCGCTTCCGGTCACGTTTTCCTGTCTTTGCGAGAGAAACAGCGCGGACGGGTTTTCGATTTCCTGCAGGCCTTCCTGCGTCATTTCAAACACGCCGATTTCATCGGTCGGTCCAAACCGGTTTTTAATCGCGCGTAATATCCGGAAATGATGACCCCGGTCGCCCTCGAAATACAGGACGCAGTCAACGATGTGCTCCAGAACGCGGGGACCGGCGATTTGCCCCTCTTTTGTGACATGACCGACAAAGAGCACGGTCACGTTGCGTTTTTTCGCGGCGCGGATAATTTCGGCGGCGGAGGTGCGCACCTGCGTGACCGTTCCGGGCGCGCTGTCCACCGTATCGACAAACATGGTCTGTATGGAGTCGATAATCATGAGGTCCGGGCTTATATCCGGGTCTTCAATCGTCGCGACAATATCGCGTACGCTCGTCGCCGCCGCAAGAGCCAGCGGCGCGTTCTGCAGGCCCAGTCTTTCTGCGCGCATACGGATTTGGTCTTCGGCCTCCTCGCCGGAGATATAGGCGCAAGTGAGGCCCTTGTTCGCGAGCAGGCAGCTCACCTGCAGAAGAAGCGTAGACTTGCCGATGCCCGGGTCGCCGCCGATCAAAAGGGCCGAGCCCGCCACCAGTCCTCCGCCCGTGACGCGGTCGAATTCGGCGATGCCCACGGTCGTGCGCGGCGGCGGCTTGCGGTCTTTTTCATGCAGTGCGGAGAGCTGTACCACGCGGCCTTTTTTGCCCGCATTGCCGCCAAGCCCTTTTGGCATCGCGGTTTCGGCGATTTCCTCCGTCAGCGTATTCCACTCGCCGCAGGCGTCGCACTTGCCGCTCCAGCGTGGATGGACCGCGCCGCAGGACTGGCAGACATAGGTTTTTCGCGCCGCTTTCGCCATGGCTACTCAATCAGCCGGTTCCACCAGCCTTTACGTTTTTTTCCGCCCGCGGCCTCGCTGATCACTTCGTATTCAGCGCTGGCCTGCGGCTCGCGCGCGGCCACGACCGTCTCTTCTTTCTGCGCGTTCTGATCGTCGTTCGAAGGTTCCTTTTGCGCGTCATCGGACGAGTCACCCGACGAGTCCGCTTCAGGAGCTTCATCTGCGGCTGGCTTTTTACGCGGGCGTCCGCGCGGCTTTTTCTTTTCAGCCTTCACCTCTTCCGTGTTTGCCTCTTCGGCTTGTTCCGCCTTTTCTTCCTGATGATCTTCATGATCGCCTTCAGGCTCCGGAGGTGCGGCGTTATCGGGCTCGGCTTTTTTGCGGCGACCGCCCCGTTTCGATGGCGGCTTTTTACGGCCCTTGTCCTCTTCGGGCGTTTCTTCCCGCTCTTCCGCGACAGGGGCGGGTTCGGGCGCTTCCGCCTCGTCTTTCCCCTGTTTATCCTGATTTTGCCCTTCGCCGGAGTCGTCTGAACCGCCGGATTCCCTGTCCTCGCCGCGTCCCCGCCTGCGTCCGCCGCGCCGTCCGCGTCTGCGCCCTGATCGGGATTTGGCCTCCTGGCTCTCTTCTTCCTGTTCATCCGCGACTATAGCGGGTTGTTCCTGGACTTCTTCCTGTTCCGTTGTCTCCTCAGACTTGAGCGCGCCCGTTTCGACCGTGAATTTATCCGGCGCGTATTGTTCATCTGCTTCGACGACCAGCTTGAAGCCGTAGCGCGCTTCCATCGCGGCCAGCATGTCGCGCTTGTGGTTGAGGATATAAATCGCGATGCTGTTCGGCACGTGCAGAATAAGTTCCGTGTGGCGTCTTTGCGTCGCAATTTCTTCCGCCGCGCGAAGGGCGCTGATCGCCGCGCCGTCCGCCGTCCTGATATAACCGACTCCGGCGCAATGCGGGCATTGCTGGAACTGCGCTTCGGTCAGGCTCGGGTTCATGCGCTGGCGTGACAGCTCCATCAGGCCGAAGGACGAGATGCGCCCGATCTGGATGCGCGCGCGGTCGGTCGAGAGCGCTTCTTTCAGCCTTCGTTCAACTTTCGCGTTGTTCCGGCGGTCTTCCATATCGATGAAGTCAATCACCACAAGTCCGCCCAGATCGCGCAAACGTAACTGGCGCGCGACTTCATCTGCGGCCTCGAGGTTGGTTTTCAGCGCGGTTTCCTCGATATGGCGCTCCTTTGTCGCGCGGCCCGAGTTGACGTCGACGGAGACAAGCGCCTCCGTAGGGTTAATGACCAGATAGCCGCCGGATTTTAAGGTGACGGAAGGATCGCCAATCTCGTTGATCTGGCTTTCGACCTGATAGCGATGGAACAACGGGAGTTCATCTTCCCTGTACTCCTTTACGCGCTTGGCGTGCGAGGGGATCAGCATTTTCATGAAGTTCTTGGCGTTTTTATAGCCCTCCGCCCCGGCTACGATCACCTCGTCTATATCGCGCGTATAAAGGTCTCGTATGGAGCGTTTGATCAGATTGCCTTCCTCGTTAATCAGGGCCGGCGCGCTCGATTTGAGCGTCAGCTCGCGGATATTGTCCCAGAGCCGCATAAGGTAGTCGAGATCGCGTTTGATTTCCGGCTTGGTGCGCGAAACGCCGGCGGTGCGCAAGATAACGGACATGCCGTCAGGCGTCTTCAAATCTGTAAGCATATCCTTGAGCTTCTTGCGTTCGGCGAAAGGAACCTTGCGGGAAACGCCGCCGCCGCGCGGGCTGTTCGGCATTAAAACGCAATAGCGGCCCGGCAGGGACAAATAGGTCGTGACGGCCGCGCCTTTGTTACCACGCTCTTCCTTGGAGACCTGGATCAACATGATCTGGCCGCGCTTGACCACTTCCTGAATCTTGTACTGACGGCGCAGATTGCCGCGCCGGGGTTGTTCTCCTTCCAGATCATTGCCGCCGACAACCTCGACCTTGCGGCTGCGGTGCGGCATGCGTCGGTTGCGGCCGCCGCCCCGTCCGCGGTAGCGTCCGCCGCGTCCGCGGCCGCGTCTGTTATTGTCCTGCTGGTCGCCGCCGTTTGTTTCCTCATCGGAAGTTTCATCGCCTTCAGCGGATTTTTCCTGGTCTTCCTTTTTGTCCGGACCGGCTTCGTTTTGATTCCCGGATGTCTCTTCTTCCTGTTCCCCTTTGCCCTTAAGCGGGGCCGTGGCGGGTTCGTCATCAGTTTCGCCCAGGCCGGAGGGATTTTCGCCGCCTATTTCCTCAATGACGTCTTCATCTTCATCGTTATCGTTGTCGTCCGTCTCAACGGATTCCTGCGCGCCTTCATCCTCGTCCTCGTCATCATCTTCAAAGGCGGCCATGTCTTCGGCCTGCTCTTCGAGAATTTTCTTGCGGTCGGCAATGGGGATGCGGAAATAATCCGGATGGATTTCCGAAAACGGCAGGAAGCCGTGACGGTTACCGCCGAAATTGACGAAAGCGGCCTGAAGCGAAGGTTCAACCCGAGTCACCTTGGCGAGAAAAATACTTCCTTTGAGTTGTTTGCGAACCTTGCTTTCGTAGTCGAACTCGAAAAGGCGTTGTCCGTCGACGACGGCAACCCGCGTTTCTTCCTCGTGGGTTGCGTCGATCAGCATTCTTTTAGTCATGAAACTCTCCATAGGGCCGAAAAGCCGTTTGGCTTTGCGAGCGACAGGCGCAAAACACCAAAAGCTTTCAGCGCGTTTTTGTTAAACACCCTGTTTTTGGCGAGGGACCTTTTTTAGGAGAAACTCTTCGCGTGGTTATATGTCAACTGGTCTTGGTCTCTGATATTGCCGGTCAATCATACAGCGCCGCGCGACAAGCCTTTAAAAATCCTTGAGGCCCATCACAGACGTTGCGGCTAGCGAAACCCTTAGAATTCAACATGCTAAAGCTGCAACGTGTCGCTTATCCGCACATTATACATTTAAAAGAGCGCTGGCAATCGAAAAGATTCGCAAAGCATTTTTATCAAACGCGCATTCACTAAAAATTCTGGAAAAATAGAAAGCTTTGATCAAACGCTCTCAACAAAACACGTAACATATGATAATGCTTAAATAAGTCTAAGGGGTTGTACGCGCCGTGCATAAAATTTCACTCAAGCGTTTGCGTTCGTTTTTCGCTCTTTTGCCGCTGCTGTTTTTTTTACAGAGCGGTGCGGCGCATGCGTTAAACATAGATAACGTCCGCTTCGGCGTGCATTCCGACAAGACCCGGCTTGTGTTTGAGCTGGATCGTCCGGCGAAGTATCGCGTTTTCGTTCTGTCCTCTCCCTACAGGCTGGTTATTGATATGCCGGATTTTGAATGGCGGGCCGGCTCCGTTAGCAAGCCCCCTACGGCGGCGGTGAAAAATGTACGGCAGGGCCGTTTAAAGCCGGGGATTTCGCGCGTTGTTTTTGATCTGGAAAGGCCGGTTGTCATTCGCTCCGCCTTTACCATCGGCCGGACGGGCTCCAGGCCGGACAGGCTTGTCATTGACTACGCTCCCGCAAACGTAGAAACATTCCTGTCGAACAAGGGACGGCAATTCGGGAATCTTGGGCAGGCCGCCGCCCAAGGCGCTGTGCAAAAAGCCGCAGCCCCGTCAAACGCGCCGAAACCGCCGCCTGCCGCAGCCAGAAAAACCAGCGATAAAAAGCCGCTGATAGTGATTGATCCCGGCCATGGCGGCATTGATCCCGGCGCTGTCGGCGCGAACGGCGTTCACGAAAAGGACGTGGCTTTATCAGCGGCAAAGGAATTAAAGAGACAGTTGCTGGCTACGGGACGTTATCGCGTCAAGATGACGCGCGAAACGGACGTATACCTTAAACTCGGCGAGCGCGTACGCATTGCGCGCAATTACGAAGCCGATTTGTTTATGTCCATCCACGCGGACTCTATACGGAATTCCAAGGTGCGCGGCGCCTCGATCTATACGCTTTCGGAAAAAGCTTCGGATACGCAGACGGCCAGGCTTGCCGAACGGGAAAACCGGGCCGATCTCATCGGCGGCATTGATCTCAGCGTTGAAGATGACGAGGTGGCCAAAATACTTGTCGACCTGTCCATGCGCGAAACCATGAACCAGTCAAAGTTTTTTGCGAATACGGTCGTGAGCAGCATGTCCGGCAGCGGCATACGCTTGCTGCAAAATCCGCACCGTTACGCCGGGTTCGCCGTGTTAAAAGCGCCTGATATTCCGTCCGTACTGGTGGAAATCGGCTTCATGTCAAACAGAAGCGAGGCCAATCTCCTGACGCGCCCGGAGCACAAGCGCAAAATCGCCCGTTCCCTGATGAAGGGAATAGATTCTTATTTTGAGCGCGTAAGGCGTCACGAAAGAACATAAGAGGGCCATGTCTGTTTCTTCTTAAAAAAAAGTTGCATAAACAAAAAAATACTTGCAAAACAGTGGATAACTGTGTGAACTGCACTAGTTGTGTGGGCGCATGCCTGCGATGCGCGAGCAGCATTTCGGTTAACAACAATAGAAATGAAAATGAGGATCACAATGAAAAAAGTTTTAGCTACTCTGCTTCTGGTTGGCACTGTTGCGGGCGTTTCGGCTTGCACGTCTGAAGGCGAAGGCTACCGCGACGAAGCCCCTTACGCGCGCGAGCGTACCGCTGGCGGCGAGGTTGAACGCGAACAGGAAGTGCGCAGCGAGCGCGTTTTCCGCGAGCGTCAGACGAAGTAATTTCAGGCTTTTCTGATTTGATAAAAAGGCCGTTCTTCAAGACGGCCTTTTTTTACAACCGTATTCGTCGTATAAAGAATTTATGTATCTTTTTTCTTTTGTCATATCGGTTGCAATCGGTTTTTTCTCCGTAAGCCTTGTCTATTTCACTGCGGAATGGGCGGCAATTGATATGGTCGCCCTTGCAGAAAATTTGGGCGAAGAACAAAATACGTTCAGGCTGGCTTATCTGGGCGGTACGCTCTGGATGTGGATATTCGGAACAGCCGCTGCGATTGGGTCACTGTTTTTCAAGCATAAATCGAGGTATTTCCTGCTCTGGGCGCCGGTCTGGCTGCCCCTGATTTATGCGCCGGCCGTTCTTTTTATCTTCGCGCAAAATGCCGGTTAAGCTTCCTGCAAGGCCTCAACGGCGTAGTTTTCGGCGTCAAGGCAGGCCGCAAGTCCTGACCGGTAGTCCGGGTATCTCAGACTAACGCCGAGCTTTTCTTTAATCTTCCTGTTGTCGACGCGCTTGTTGTCGGAATAAAAACTGCGGGTGATAGGGGCCATATCGACTTCGCTATAGGACTGAAGCGGCGGCGGCTCCATGCCCAAAATCTCACAGGCCTGCGCAATGACTTCATGGCTTGGCGCGGGCAGGTCATCGCAAACATTGTAAATCTGACCCGGATCGGGGCGCTTCATCGAGGCGTAAAGAATCTGGACGATGTCCTCGACATGGATCCGATTAAACGCGTGTCCGGGCTTTTCAATGCGCCGGGCGACGCCGGCGCGTACGGAATCCAGCGCGCTGCGGCCGGGGCCGTATATGCCCGCCAGTCTGAAGATATGAACGGGCAGCTGATGCAGCGCCTGCAGTTCGAGCCATTGCTCTTCCGCGCGCGCGCGCCGTGAGCCGCGCTTGGAGGAGGGCCGGATTTCGGACGTTTCATCGACATAATTGCCGTTTCTGTCTCCGTACACGCCTGTAGTAGACAGATAGCCGACCCACTCGAGCGTCGGGATTTTGAGAATATCCGAAGCGTGCAGAAGAAACGCTGGATCACCCTCATCATCGGGCGGCGTGGAAATCAGAAGATGCGTTGTATTTTCGAGGATAAAAACAGGATCGCTTAATGGATGCGAGTAATCGCAAACATGCGCCTGAATTCCGCGAGACCGCAGCAGCGCCTTTTTGTCGGCGTCGCGCGTCGTTCCGCCTATATGCCAGTCCTCGCCGGAATTTTTCAGCATATGGCTCAGGTATTCACACGTATAGCCATAGCCAAAGCAAAACAGTTTCTTCATAAAGTTACGCTACCGTTACAGATGGTGAAATATGAGTTCATAATAATATAACTCAAAATTCTAAAA
>CAZCIB010000073.1:0-7383 GCA_964498755.1 uncultured Pseudobdellovibrionaceae bacterium
GACGGCATCCTTGCTTCAGATATCGATACTTTATGCTGTTTTTAGAGGCGCCCCTTAGTGAGCTTAGTGTGCTTAGTGGTTAATAGAATAAAATGCTTATTGTGTTGCGCGCTGATGCGCGCTTTTCTTTTGAGGGCTTCGCGCCTTTGCGTCTTTGCGATTCAAAAAACATTCGTGTGCATTCGCGTCCATTCGTGGTAAAAAAGCAAAAATTCAATACCAAAAAAGGAAACGTTCGCCATGCATGATTTACGCGCGCTGCGTAAAAACCCTGAAGACTTCGACCGTAACTGGTCGCGGCGGGGCCTTTCGCCGCAAACGCCGGAGATTTTAAGGATCGACGAGCTTTATCGCGCGGCGCTGGCCGAGGCGCAGGAACTTCAGGCGCGGCGCAACGACGTCTCCAAACAGATCGGCATGGCCAAATCGAAGGGCGAGGACGCGACGGACGCTATGAACGAGGTCGCCGCCATCAAGGGCAAAATTGCGGAGCTGGAGGAAAAGGCTGAAAGCTTCCAAAGCGAGCTCAATGAAATTCTCTCGCGCCTGCCGAACATGCTGCAGGACGACGTGCCGGAAGGCCTGGACGAGAGCGCGAACGTCGAAATCCGAAGGCATGGCGAGCCGAAGCGCGCCAATGAAGACGTCCCCGACCACGTCGAGATCGGAGAGAAGCTCGGTATGGTTGATTTCGCCGCCGCCGCGAAAGTTTCAGGTTCGCGCTTTGCCGTTCTCAATCAGGGTGTGGCAAGGCTGGAGCGCGCGCTGGCGCAGTTCATGCTGGATACGCATACGAGCGAGCACGGCTATACCGAAGTTTCCCCGCCCTTGCTGGTGAATACGGAAGTTATGTACGGCACGACGCAGCTGCCCAAATTCCGCGAGGATCAGTTCGAAACAACGGACGGGCGCTGGCTTGTGCCGACGGCGGAAGTCGTACTGACCAACCTGGCGCGGGAAGAAATCCACGATATCGAAGACCTGCCGATGCGCATGGCGGCGTGGACGGCGTGTTTCCGCAAAGAGGCGGGCAGCGCTGGAAAAGACACGCGCGGCATGATCCGCATGCACCAGTTCTACAAAGTCGAGCTTGTGAGCATTACCGCGCCGGACAAGAGCAAGGAAGAGCACGAGCGCATGACCGAATGCGCCGAGAACATCCTCAAAAAACTGGAGCTGCCGTTCAGAACGGTTGTCTTGTGCAGCGGCGATACGGGCTTCGCGGCCTCGAAAACCTATGACATCGAGGTCTGGGTGCCGAGCCAGAAAACCTACCGCGAAATTTCAAGCTGCTCGAACTGCCTCGATATTCAGGCGCGGCGGATGAAGGCCCGCTGCCGCGCGAAAGGTGAAAAGGAAACGCAATTCGTACATACGCTGAACGGCTCTGGCGTCGCCGTGGGCCGCGCGCTTGTCGCGATCATGGAAAATTATTACGACCCGGCCGACGGCGGCATTTTCGTGCCCGAAGTTTTAAAGCCCTATATGGGCGGGGCGGAGAAAGTCACTCAACCGTCATCCCGTTGAAAAACGGGATCCATAGTGAATTGGTCAAACTTCCCATGGATTCCGGCTTTCGCCGGAATGACGTTTTCTTTAATTGTTAATTTTCTTCACATTCCCTCTAAACCATTCCGCCAGTCCGGTCTCGTCCATTTCTCCGGCGACGAGTTTGGCGACAGTCAGGTAAATGTCTTCTTTTATGGCCGATAAATCAAAGCCGTTCAGTTTCAGGAATGTATGACTGATAACGAGAGTGCTTCCTGCGTTCCCGTCCACAAATGGATGGTTCGTCGCAACGCCATAGGCATAACTGGCCGCAAGGCGCGACGTATCGACGGGCCCGTCCGAATAGAAAAACAGGTTCTGCGGTTTTGCGAGTGCGGATTCCAGCAGACCTTCATCGCGCACGCCTTCGCCGCCTCCATGCTCGGCGAGCTGGCGTTCATGCATGGCCAGCGCGGCCTCTTTCGTTATCCAGAACGGTTCCTGCATAACGGATTACTCCGCCAGTCTGCGCAGCACGTCGCGGTGCTCATGCATCACCTGTTCGGCGACCTCCATCGTGCGGGCGAAGTCCGGGTTGTAGGCGCGGAGCATCACGCCGTCCGGCGTTTCGGTCGCGTATAATTTGTCGCCCTTGGACAGGCGCAGCCGCGCGAGCAGTTCCTTTGGCAGGATCACGCCTTCTGAATTGCCGATCTTGCTGATGGTAAGCGTCGTCATGTCATAACCCCTTTTCTTTTACGTTATAACATATGTATTAACGCTGCAAGATTTAAGCTTTTGATCAAGTCGTCCCTTGCCACAATTTCATCAATGACTCACAATAGCCCTCATGAACGCTGACGATACCCGTAAAATCCGCCTCATCATGAGTCTCCGTAATTCCGGGATTACGAACACGGACGTGCTTTCGGCGATGGAGCGCGTGCCGCGCGAGCTGTTCGTGCCCGCCGCGATGCAGGATCAGGCCTATGAGGATATCGCGCTGCCGATCGGTTTGGGGCAGACGATCAGCCAGCCTCTGGTCGTGGCGACGATGACGCAGGCGCTTGAGATATCAGACCGGGATAAAATTCTGGAAATTGGCACGGGCTGCGGCTATCAGGCGGCCATTCTCGCCAAGCTCTGCCGCCGGGTCTACACGATCGAGCGCCACAAGCCGCTTTTTGAACTTGCGCAAAAACATTTTGACGCGCTGAAAACGCGTAATCTGACGGCGATTTGCGGCGACGGGATGCGCGGCTGGCCGGAGCAGGCGCCCTTCGACAAGATTATCTGCACGGCCGCCGCGTTCAAACAACCGCCGGACGCGTTCTTCGAGCAGCTCAAAACCGGCGGGATCATGATCGTGCCCGTGGGCGACGAGATCATGCAGACCTTGCGCAAGTATAAAAAAGAGGCCGAGGACACGTGGTCGAGCGTCGATCTGCTGCCGGTGCGTTTTGTGCCGCTGCTTCCCGACGTCGCCCGCAACAGCGAATATTCCGAAGATGAATTGTCCGGGCTTGCGGGGTGAGGGGTGGTTCTTACTATCAATTCAAAACAAAGGGTGTCATCCCGGCGAAAGCCGGGATCCATGCGCTTCTTTTTAAACGCGCAGACGCCAGGACACGAAAGCTCGTTTTGCGTTTTTTCGGGGCTTCACGCGAATAAGATATTGCCCATATATCCCGGCTTTCGCCGGGATGACGGTTTAAAAACGTTTCTTGTCGCTTTTATGCTTCTCCTCTCCGCCTGCGCGGATAAGGGGCCTGCGCCGGTGACGAAATACGGGGCGGGGGCCGGGGCGGGTAGCGCCGGGATTCACACCGTCAGCAAGGGCGAAACGGTCTATAAAATCTCCGAACGCTACCGCCTGCCGATGCAGGACATTATCGCGGTCAATAATTTGAGCCCGCCTTATATGCTGGACGTCGGGCAACGCCTGGAGTTGCCGCCGCCGCGGGAATACAGGGTCCGGCCCGGCGATACGCTTTACGGCGTGGCGCGTCTGTTTAACGTGAGCTCGAACGCCGTTGCGAGGCTGAACGATCTGCGCGCGCCCTACAAGCTTTCCTCGGGACAGGTCTTGCGGCTTCCATCGCCCGTTACGCAGACTGTCGCGGCTGCTCCTGCGCCTGAACCCGCGCGAGTTGCGAATCCTCCGCGCGCCCCGGAAAAGCCGCAGCAAAAGCAAGCGCGCACGGCGCGGAAAGAGCCGGTCAGAACGTCCGCGCCGCCGCGCTCTTCGGGACGCTTTTTAACGCCGGTGAACGGTCCGGTGATTTCTACCTACGGACCCAAGGCCGACGGGCTGCATAATGACGGCATTAATATCAAGGCGCCGAGAGGAACGCCCGTGCGCGCCGCCGAAAACGGCGTCGTGGTTTATGCGGATAGCGAACTGGGCGGGTACGGCAATCTCGTCCTGATCCGTCATGCGGACCGATGGATGACGGCCTACGCGCATCTCGATAAATTCAGCGTTAGCCGGGGGCAGGAGGTCAAACGCGGCGCGACGATCGGCACGGTCGGCTCGACGGGATCTGTAGAGACTCCGCAACTGCATTTCGAGATCCGCCGCGGCACGGAGGCGTTAAACCCGAAGCGGTATCTGGAGTGAGTTGGCAGTTGGCAGTTGGCGGTAGTAGAATTCTGATATGAACTGCTAACTGCCAACCGCAAACTGCCGACTGAGATATGTTCGATTTCATATTCAACGCGTTATTCACGCTCAACGTTATTGCGCTCGCTTTCGGGGGCCTGCTCTTTCTGGCGATCGGCGGAGCGATCCTGTTTGATTTTTTCCAGTGGCGCGCGAAGGGCAAAAGGCAGATGGCCAAAATCGCCGCCGTGCGCGTGACCAGAAAGGCCAATGAGGACGGCGAGCCTTTTCCCGACCACAAGCCGGAAGAAACGCAAACCCCGCAAAAAGAGGGCAGCCTTGTTGGCGGCGTTCTATTCGTACTTTTTATTACGGCCTTTACCGGCGCGTTCGTCGCCTTCGGTGTTTATTCGCTGGCGGGCTATATCGGGCTTAAGCAGGACGGCATGGCCGTGGCCGGGGAAGTGATTGACTACAAGATCAGCCATGACGGCGAGGGCGGAACAAGCTATTACCCGGTCGTTCTGTTCAGGGACCAGAGCGGCAAATCCTATGAGCTTAAGAGCGATATGGGCTCCGGACGCAAGAAATACGAGGTCGGTGAAAGCGTGCCCGTGCTCTATGACCCGAAGGACCCGGAGCATTTTGTCGTGGATGAGTTCTGGCCGAACGTGCTGTTTCCATCGGCGTTTATCGTTATGGGCTCGCTTGTATGGCTCGCGTTCATGTTCGGCGGAAAAGCTCAGAAAGAACAAAAGCCCGGCCCCGAAAAAACGCGCCCCGGCAAGAGGCGCAAAACGAATTACGCGCAGGAAACGTATCACGCCGTCGTCGAATATACGGCCCCGAACGGCGAGATTATCCAGTGCGAAACCGGCGTCAGCAGCAGCTCTATCGCCGGGAAAATTCCGGGAACGCGCCTGCCCGTGCTTACCCGCGAGGACAAGCCCGGCGACGTGCGGCGCATGCATTGGGGTGGGTTTATATTAGGCGTGGTTCTGGCCGTTCTCGGCGTTGTTTTTCTGGTCGTCGCCGCGCGCATGTTTGAATTCAGCGCAGGCTCGGCCGCAATGCTTGCGGGCGCGTTCACTTTTGCGGCTTACAAGATTTCAAAATCCGTCAAGCCGCGCAAATTGCGGGAGAGCAAGGACGCGTTTCAGACGCGCATGCGCGAGAAGCGCGACAAAAAAAGACTTGCTGGCGTTGTGCTCGAGCCGCACGAGGTGCGCGCCCGGCAGGCTTATCACCAGCGCATGGCGCGCATGTGGGCGCCCGTCTGGTTTTTGATCGCGCTCGGCCTGATGGGCGGCGGGTATTATCTTGGCGATGATCTGCTCTGGCTGGAGAAGAACGGCAGCCGCGCGCCGGGAACGGTAACGCGCGTTGAGAGCGTCAGTAATTCGGACGGCGGCTATACCTATTACCCGGTTGTGCGCTTTGAAAATAACGGCGAGCGGGTCGAATTCCGCAGCCGCTCCGGCTCCAACCCGCCGATGCATAAGCGCGGCGATGACGTCATGGTTCTCTATGATCCGTCAAAAGCCCACAATACGGCCCGCATTGATAGCGGCTGGATGAACTGGCTGCTGCCCGGCGGGTTGTTCGCCGCCGGACTGATTCTTTTGTTATTGCTCATTAAGCAGAGCGTACACTTACGGCGAAAAGCGATTTAAAAAATAGGCTCTTCATAATAGTCGTTCGGCACGAATTCTTCCATCGTTCCGCCAGCGGGACTGATATCCTGCAGACCCGACGCATCCTGCGGATAGGTCGTTTCTTCATAGCCGTAAAGTCTGGCCGGGTAATACGTATCATCTTTGCGCGCCGTGACGGGCGTTACGTCGGAGTGATAAGTTTCAACGCTGGCCGAAGCCGCGGCGGCGACGGGACGGGCCGTGTCGTCGCCTGTGGTCGGCGCGGCCAGGGCGGACGTTGCGCCGCCCAGCGCCAGGGCGATTGCAAAACATGTTCCGGTGATGTGTTTCATAGCCATGCTCCTTCTTATATGTATAATGCTAACGTATATGACATTCATTCGCAACATTTCAAGTCCAGGTTACATCCAGACCGAAAAAAACGTAACGCGTTAAATTGACTGCGATTTTTTTAGCTGCGAAATGAAATCCTTTATCTGGCCGTTCAGCGTCTCGAATTCCGCAACGACATTGCGGATCAGCTCAAGAAGTTCTTTCGTTTCGTTATTTGCGTTCTCAATGTCTTCCGTCGATTTGGCGACATCGCCTGTAATAGTTTCCGTCGCGCCGGAGACTTCAAGGATATTCTGGCTGATTTGCTGAATAGCCGTGTTCTGTTGATGCACGGATTGGGAAATTTCGTGCGCGTATTCACGGACCTTTCCGGAGATTTGCTTGATCTCGACGAACTGCGAGCTGGCATTCCTTGTCGCCTCATTCATGTTGCCCAGACGCTCGCTGATTTCTCCGGCTGCTTCATCGGTTTGTTTGGACAGGTTCTTCACTTCAGAGGCGACGATTGCGAACCCTTTCCCTGCCTCGCCCGCGCGCGCGGCTTCAATCGTGGCGTTGAGGGCAAGCAGGTTTGTCTGCTCGGTCAGTTCGGAAATAATGGCGATCGAGTCGTTGACTTCCCCGACCTTGGCGACCATCGACTCAATGGCTGTTTTGGCGGCATCGGACGCGGTTGAGGATTGTTCAACCGCATGCGTGCTGTTCGCGAGGGCTCTTTCAACTTCACCTGATGAGACGGACAGTTCCTCCGCCGCCGCCGCGACGGCGTGCACGCTTTGGGTGGATTCGCTTGTTTTGCGGGCGATGTCATTCGAACGGGCCATGATCATATCAACGCGCTTTTCAAGGTTTTCAGCGTTCTGACGCATCTGGCTGACGCCGCCCTCCATGTTTTCAACGACCTCGTGTATGCCCTTCTCAAAGTCCGCCGCAATGCCGAGAAGGGCGTTGTAACGCTCTTTGTCTTCCCTGTTTTTTTCTTCCTGCTGCTGGTTGAGTTCCCTGACCTGAACGGCGTTGTCCTGAAAAACCCCGAGCGCTTTCGCCATGCGTCCGATTTCGTCGTGACGTTTGCGCGCCGGTATGTCGATGCCGAGCTCTCCTTTGCTGAGCCGGGACATGGCTTCCGTCATGGATTTGATCGGGGCGACGATCCCCAGCCCGATGCGCAGGAGAGCAAGACCAACGACAATCAGAATCACGAAACCCGAGACAAGCATGATACTCATCTCTTTCGTAATGGACTTTTGTACCAATTAGGCTTCATTAAATGACAATCCATGTTATACTAGCTTTGAAGGAGGG
>CAZCIB010000074.1:0-6984 GCA_964498755.1 uncultured Pseudobdellovibrionaceae bacterium
TTTGTTCACTGGAACCCCCTTATGGGCTAGACGTTAACAACTAAACTATGCCGCATACAGCGCCAGAAGAGTCCAGCATTGCCCGCGGCAACCATTTGAGGCCCCGGAACCCTTCACACACAAGGGTTTCCAGCAACCTGCGAAAAATATCTTGAACCTGTTTTTTGGAAAGATCAATGCCGAATGACGTCTTCGGCCTGATTTTCTGCAGTTTTTGGGGCGATATGGCCTATTTTATCCTCTGAATCCCCCTGCTCTTCTTCAGAAATTGGCTCGGGCATCGAGATCAGTGAGTGCGAAAGCACTTCTTCAATCGTCCTGACCGGCGTGATCGTCAACGATTTTTTGACCTTGTCAGGGATTTCAGGCAGATCTTTTTCATTTTCTGACGGGATAAGCACTTCCTTGATACCCGCCCGCAAGGCTGCCAGCAACTTCTCTTTCAGGCCGCCAATCGCCGTCACATAGCCGCGCAGATTAACCTCGCCCGTCATGGCGATGTCTTTGCGCACTTCAATGCCAGTCAGGGCCGAAATGATGGCCGTAGTCATCGCCGCGCCGGCGGAAGGGCCGTCCTTGGGCGTTGCGCCTTCGGGCACGTGAACGTGAATACTTGTCTTGTTCAGCGCTTCAAAGTTTATGCCAAATTGCGCGGCGCGCGACTTGGTCAGCATTTCCGCAACCGTAATCGATTCCTTCATCACGTCGCGCAGATTACCGGTCGTGGTAACCTTGCCGTCCTTGCCGGGCATCGTCACGGCCTCAATAGCAAGCAGATCGCCGCCAAAATCCGTATAGGCAAGTCCATTGACCATCCCGACGCGGTCAATGTCTTCTATTTCGCCGTAACGGTATTTGGGCACGCCGGCGAATTTCTCGAGACTTTTCACGGTAAGCGCGACGCGTTTCTTGCCCTTCATCAGGATATCCTTGATCGCCTTGCGGCACAGATTGGCGACTTCCCGCTCAAGGTTGCGAACGCCCGCTTCCCGCGTATAACGCCGGATCAACTGGCGCAGCGCGCCGTCATTGATCGTAAATTCGCC
The DNA here is from genome assembly GCA_964498755.1 of uncultured Pseudobdellovibrionaceae bacterium. Taxonomy (GTDB): domain Bacteria; phylum Pseudomonadota; class Alphaproteobacteria; order Micavibrionales; family Micavibrionaceae; genus RZZS01. The sequence continues at coordinate 1,047 of CAZCIB010000074.1, forward strand.
CTTCTTCAGACCGGCGGCCTTTTGCTGTTTGGTCAGAAGATGCTGCTTGATAATCTCCAGCTTCTCATCTTCCGTGTAGCCGGAAATACGGATGATCTCCATACGGTCAAGCAGAGGCTGCGGCAGGTTCAGCGTATTGGCCGTACAGATGAACATGACGTCGGACAGATCATATTCCAGTTCCAGGTAATGATCCTGAAACTTGTCATTCTGCTCCGGGTCCAGCACTTCAAGCAGCGCCGAACTCGGGTCGCCGCGCCAGTCAGAACCCAGCTTGTCGACCTCGTCCAGCAGGAAAAGCGGGTTTGATGACTTGGCTTTTTTCATGCCCTGGATAATTTTACCCGGCATGGCGCCGATATAGGTACGCCGGTGGCCGCGAATCTCGCTTTCATCGCGAACGCCGCCCAAAGACATGCGGACAAAGTTCCGGCCCGTAGCTTTGGCTATGGACTGCCCAAGCGAGGTTTTACCGACGCCCGGCGGTCCGACAAGACAGAGGATCGGGCCTTTGACTTTTTTTGTCCTGTTCTGAACGGCCAGATATTCGAGTATGCGTTCTTTAACTTTTTCCAGACCGTAATGGTCCTTGTCGAGAACCTTCTTGGCCTCCTTGATGTCCTTCTTGACCCGCGTGCGCGTACTCCACGGCACGCCCAGTATCCAGTCGAGATAGTTACGGATAACGGTCGCTTCCGCTGACATCGGGCTCATCTGTTTAAGTTTTTTGAGTTCCTGCTGGGCCTTGTCACGCGCTTCCTTTGTCAGCTTTGTCTCTTCGATTTTTTTGGCAAGCTCATCCATTTCATCGAGCCCTTCGCCGTCGCCAAGCTCTTTCTGGATCGCTTTCATTTGTTCGTTGAGATAATACTCACGCTGCGTCTTTTCCATCTGGCGTTTTACGCGGTTGCGAATGCGCTTCTCAACCTGCAGAACGCCGATCTCGCCTTCCATGTAGCTGTATATGCGCTCAAGTCGGCCAGCCGTATCCTCGATCTCCAGAAGCTCCTGCTTTTCCTCGAGTTTGAGAGCAAGGTGCGAGGCAATCGTGTCCGACATCTTGGCCGGCTCCTCGATCTGGTTGACGGCGACAATAACCTCCGGCGGAATTTTTTTGTTCAGCTTGACGTATTGCTCGAACTGGGCCATGACCGTCCGGCCAAGGGCCTCGACTTCCTCGTTAATAACAGTGTTATCCTTGACCGGAGCCGTCGCCGCCTTGATGAAGCCGTCATTTTCTTCCAGCTCCGTAATGCGCATGCGCGCCCCGCCCTCGACAAGCACCTTGACCGTGCCATCGGGTAATTTAAGGAGCTGCAATATCGTGCCGACCGTTCCAACGCTGTAGAGATCTTTCGGACCGGGATCGTCCTCCGTCGGCGTTTTTTGCGTAACGAGCAGGATCTGCTTGTCTTCCTGCATCACATGCTCCAGCGCAAGCACTGACTTTTCCCGTCCGACGAACAAAGGCACGATCATATGCGGAAAAACGACAATATCCCTTAATGGCAGAACCGGATAACGGCCTTCATTTTTTTTGTGCGATCCAAGCATCAATCACTCTTTTTCTGGTTAAAAATTCAGCAGACAGCCTTAAGATGGCACAAAATAATTATGATTTTCGTAATGCCATCTATTTAATAATGGTATGACTTGAATATAAAAATCAAGTGAACGTGCCAAAAGAAGGTTGAGACGCCTCGCCCGCCTTATTTTTTATTGTCGTCTTCGTCCTTGACGTCGCCGACTTCCAACCGGGATTCGACAACCTCGTCGACGATGCCAAACTCCTTGGCTTCAATCGCTGACATAAACTTGTCCCGATCCATGGCTTTTTCAATGGCGGAGAGCTTCTGGCCCGTGTGTTTGACGTAGATCTCGTTCAATCGATGCCGCAAGCGCAAGATTTCCTGAGCCTGGATTTCAATGTCCGCCGCCATGCCGCGCGCCCCGCCGGAAGGCTGGTGGACCATGATGCGCGAATTCGGCAGTGAAAACCGTTTCTTCTCGGCTCCTGCGGTTAGTAGCAAGGACCCTGCAGAAGCGGCCTGTCCAATGCAAAGCGTCGCCACGTCGGGGCGGATGTACTGCATCGTATCATACATGGCCAGAGCGGACGTCACTACGCCGCCGGGTGAGTTAATATAAAACGCGATATCCTTTTTCGGGTTTTCCGACTCAAGGAAGAGAAGCTGAGCGCAGATCAGGCTGCCGACGTAATCGTTCACTTCACCGGTCAGAAAGATAATCCGTTCTTTCAAAAGACGGGAATAAATATCGTAGGAGCGCTCGCCGCGGTTGGTTTGCTCAACCACCATCGGCACAAGGGTGTTCATATAAACGTCTATCGGATCGCGTTCGGTCATGATGTGCGTAAGCCTGCTTTTAAGTTGATGATCGATGAAGCCGAGAGAACGCGGCCTCTATAACTGAAGCTCAAGCCTAGCGCGGAGGGATGGCTTGTTCAAGTGGTGTTTTACGCGCGAAACACAAGACAGGGGCAAAAAAAGCGTTATGCCCCTGCGCTTGCTATTCCTTCCCGGCGGCTTTTTTAGACACGGAGGATTTTTTGCCTGCCCCCTTCGCCTTGGGTTTTTCCGCGTCATCGGCCTCCGTCGTTTCCTTCTTCGCCTTTTTCGATGTCCCCGCTTTCTTTTTCGGATCATCGGCGGAGGGGTCTTTTTTCGCCGTTTTCTTGGTTTCCTTTTTCTCTTCCTTGCTTTCCGGAGCCTGCTCCTCGTCGTCCTCACGGGTTAGCTCATCGACGCTCACCTCGTTCTCCGTGACCTTCGCAAGCTCGAGAATAAAGTCGACGACTTTTTCCTCGAACAGCGGCGCGCGAAGTCTCTCAAGCGCTTGTTGGTTCTGGCTGAAGTAATCGAATACGGCGCGCTCCTGCCCCGGATAACGCTGCGCTTCCTGAATAACGGCGCGCTGCAGCTCCTGATCATTGACCTGGATGTTGTTCTCGCCGCCGATTTTGGAGAGAACAAGCCCGAGCCGCACCCGCCGCGCGGCGATGTCTTTCAACTCTTCTTTCTCTTCATCGCTGAGTTTGGGCCCGTGATCATGATCATGATTATGGTCATGATCGTGGTTGTGGTCGTGGTTATGATGCTCCATTTCCACCTGCTTGACGATGGCATCGTATTCCATGTCAAGCATGCCCTGCGGGACCTCGAATTTGTTCTTGTCGTCCAGCGTATCCAGAAGCGCGCGCTTGACCTTCATGCGGCTGTGTTGCTCGTATTGCTGTTGCAACTGCTCGCGCACGGCTTCTTTCAGCGCGTCTAGGTTCTCCAGCCCGAGATCGCTCGCCAGCTGATCATCAATTTTCGCGTCCGCAGGCTTGCGGAGCTCCTGAATTTCAACTTCAAAAATCGCCTCGCGCCCGGCGAGATCCTTCTGGTATTCATCCGGGAAGGTGACCCTGACCTCGGCCTTCTCGCCTTTTTTCTTGCCGATCAGCTGATCTTCAAAACCGGGAATGAACTGCCCGCCGCCGAGCTCCAGATGATGGCCCTCCGCAGCCATGCCGGGATGCTCGTAATTATCGTCCGCCGTGCGGCCCTTGAAGTCGATAACGACGATATCGCCCTTCTTCGCGGCGCGGTCTTCCTCGACCGGCTCGCTCGAGGTACGCTGCCCCGCAATGCGCTCAAGCGCCTCATCAACCTCTTTGTCTGAAACCTTTGCGACCGGCTTTTCAACATCGATGCCTTTGTAGTCCGCCACGTCAAAGTCCGGAAGGATTTCCAGAGCCATGGAAAACACCAGATCCTTGCCCTCGTCAAACTCCTTGACCTCAATCTTCGGCTGAAGCGCAGGCTTGACGCCCTTGTCCTCAATGACTTTCACGCTCGTGTCGTTAACGGCCGTCTCCAGAATTTCGCCCAGAACCGCCTTGCCGTATTTCTGGCGCATGATTTTGATCGGCACCTTGCCGGGCCGGAACCCCGGCATGCGGATCGTTTTGGCGTATTCCGCCAGTTTGGCGTCCGTGCGCTTGTCCAGTTCGTCTGCGGGAATGGTAACCTGATATTCGCGGGCGAGGCCCTCGTTCTTCAATTCTTCGACTTGCATCGTGTTCCGGCTTCTTGTTGTTGGCGTTAAGGTTGATAATCGCAACTGTGTTAGTCGTAATCGCGAAAAGTGTCAAGGATACTGTTGTCGGCTGTCAGTTGTCAGTCAGCCGTTAACAAGAACAGGCAATCAGGTAACTGATAACTGACAACTGATAACTGACGACTGAGATGGTGCGGATGAAGGGACTCGAACCCCCACGGGTCACCCCGCTGGTACCTAAAACCAGTGCGTCTACCAATTCCGCCACATCCGCGCGGCTCCATAATGAACAGAAAGAGCTTTGTAATTCAATACAAATCCCTCAAGACCTGCGGAACCGCCTCCGGCAGGTCAGAAGAAATCAGGCCGGGGCCGTAACGCTTCGCCGCCTCTCCGTGTATCCACGCAGCCGCACTCGCCGCCTCGAATGCCGGCATCCCTTGCGCGAGCAAGCCTGTAATCATGCCCGCAAGTACGTCCCCGCTCCCGGCTGTGGCCAGCCAGGGCGGCGCGTTCGTATTGACGGCGCAGCGCCCGCAGGGCTTTGCGATCACCGTATCCGGCCCCTTGAGAAGAACAACGGCGCCTGTCAGGCTGGCGGCTTCCCTGACCTTATCGATTTTGCCGCCCTCCAGATCCGGGAACAGGCGCGCGAATTCGCCTTCATGCGGCGTTAAAACGCATTGCCCGTGCAGGCCGTCCACCAGCTTTTCCCTCTGGTACTGAAAAACGTTGAGCGCGTCGGCGTCCAGCACGACGGATTTCGAACGCCCCTCTTCCTCGGGCTGGCAAGCGGCGTAAACCGCCTCCCACAATTTTTGCGGCGCGTCCCTGCCCGCGCCCGGACCGATGAGGACGGCGTTGCGGCGCGCGTCTTTAATGTGCGCATCAAACTGATCATAGCTCTCGCACGTCTCAAAAATAAGGCTCGGCATCGCCGCGCCGTATATGAACCTGTTCTTCTCCGGCCCCGTAACAGTGCAGAGCCCCGCCCCCGCCCTTAAACAGCCCTGCGCCGCCAGCAAGGCCGCGCCGGTCATATTGCTGCCGCCCAGTATGACGGCGTGGCCAAAGCTGTATTTGTGATCGAACAATGTCTTTGGCCTAAAGGCTCCAAGCCATAAGACGGGAAGGTTCTCTTCCGCGCTCGTCCCGGTCTGGTTCAGAGCGCCGGCCTGAATGCCGATATCGCTGACAATGACCGACCCGCACCATGCCTTGCCCGGCATCAAAACATGCCCGAGCTTTTTCCGGAAAAACGTAACCGTCATATTGGCAGGCAAGGCTCTCTCATCCACCTCGCCCGTATCGCCGTTGACGCCGCTCGGGATATCAACGGCAAGAACGGGCAGACGCTTTTCCCTTATATTCCCGAACAACGCGGCGACATGATCCGGCAAATTTCCGCGAAATCCCGTCCCGAAAAACGCGTCAATCACAAGAGTCTTGTTTTTGAGATCCATATTTTCAATCGTCTCCACGCCGCCCGACCATCCAGCGGCGGCCTGCGCGGCGTCGCCCTTCAATTCGGTCAGGGGTTTTAGACTGGCCACAGTGACGTGACGCCCGCGCTCTTTAAGCAGCCGCGCCGCAACATAGCCGTCACCGCCGTTATTACCGGGTCCGCACAAGACCAGAACTCTGAAGTCCGGAAAATGATCAAACACCGAGCGCGCAACCGCCGCGCCCGCATTCGACATGAGCTCATAGCCTTGCGCGCCCGCTTCGATCGTCAGGTTATCCGCTTGCGCCATTTGCGCGTTGTTGAGAATTTCCAGAGGCTCGGCAAGTGTCATGGATTAAAATAAGAAGAGGCGCTGGGGCGGCTGACGGGGTTCGAACCCGCGACAACTCGGACCACAACCGAGTGCTC
>CAZCIB010000075.1:0-6603 GCA_964498755.1 uncultured Pseudobdellovibrionaceae bacterium
TCACCGCTTCTATCGCCAGATTGACTGTCGCCGTATCCGTCAGATCGCCGTCCGTCACCGTGTACTCGAAGCTGTCCGGGCCGTTGAAGTTTTCAGCGGGCGTGTACGTGAAATCACCGTTCGCCAGCAACTCCACCGTGCCGCCCGCCGCCGTCGTCAACGTCGTCGGCTGCGCGCTCAAAACAGGCGTATCAACATCCGTATCATTTCCAAGAACGTTGCCATTAAGGACGGTATCTTCCGTACCCGTAAACGCGTCGTCCACGCCGACCGGCGCGTCATTCACCGCTTCTATCGCCAGATTGACTGTCGCCGTATCCGTCAGATCGCCGTCCGTCACCGTGTACTCGAAGCTATCCGCGCCGTTATAATCCGCCGCTGGCGTGTAGGTGAAATCGCCATTCGGTAGAATGACCACTTCTCCGCCGCCTGCCGTGGTCAAGGTCGCGCTCACCGCCTGCAGGCTATCGAGATTGGGATCAATGTCATTAACAAGGACATTACCGCTCAGAACGACGTCTTCCAGACCTGTAAAACTGTCATTGGACGCATCAGGCGCGGCGTTCACCACCAGGGTTGTCAGATCGAACAGACTGTCATCTCTTAAAGTCAGGCTTTCAATGACGGGACCATCAGGACCGTATTGATCCTTGATCGTGATCGTGCTTTCACCCGTTGCGTCGACAGCTATCGTTAAATCGGTTCCCAGACGCGTAAAGGTTAGATCGGAAAGTTCCGAAATGAATAAATCGATCGTGTCAGTACCTGAGCTGTCGTAAACGACGTCATGGCCGGCGCCGGGGATAAAGACAAATGTATCGTCTCCCTCATCGCCAAAAAGTTCATCGTCGCCCGCTTGCCCGGATATCCTGTCATTACCCTTGCCGCCGCGCAGGGTATCATCTCCTTTATTGCCGCGAATATCATCATCGCCCGCGCCGCCGTCAACGATGTCGTTTCCATCAAAAGCGTCGATGAAATCATCTCCCGCATTCGACCAGATAATGTCATCTCCGCGGCCGCCATTGATCACGAGATCATCAAGCACTAATACGCTGTCGGCAAGAAGAATGAGATCTCCACCATCTCCTGCGAAAATCGTCTCAATGCTCACGAGCGTTTGCATATTCGCGGAATTACGGATAAATACGGCGTCGCCGCTGTCCGTTAGCCACAGCGTGTCCTTACCGCCGCCACCGTCATATACGCCGCTGTTGATGAAGAAAGTTCCGTTTACGTTTATCGTCTCTCCGGAATACGGATTGACGTATGCCTGATTAAGCGTCCCGGTCGCGCCCACGATATCAAAATCATTTTCCCCGGAATCCCCAGTGAATGTAGTCATTTTTTGTTCCCAAACCCCAGTTTTATTCCCGCAAACATATGCCGCGCTATAGCTACGCGCACACACCCCCACTACCATGCTATCCGGAAACCCTTAATATTTTATTGTCAAAACATTGGATGCCTTCTAACTGGCTACTCTCAGGGAAGCTAGCCAAAAATGGTAAACAAGAGGTTAACGATTATGTTAAATTTTATTTTTTCATTGTGCTTCGAGCCGTATCGTATATGGTGAACACCGCTCACTTATTTATTAACCCTATGAAAAACAATAACAAAACAGATTTAACAACCGGAGATATCAGGCATCACCTGCTGAGGCTTGGCGCGCCTATGATCTGGGGTATTTTCGCCGTCCTGAGCTACCAGCTCGCCGATATGTTCTTTATCTCCATGCTTGGAACAAAGGAACTTGCCGCATTTACGTTTACATTCCCTGTTACGATGCTCGTTTTCTACTGCGTTATGAGCCTGGGGGTCGCCACGTCATCCGTTTTGTCGCGCATGCACGGGCGCAAGGATGAAGTAAACGTAAGGCAGTTTGCCATACACGTCAATTTTATCGCCCTGTGCACGGGCCTTGTTCTGGCGATTACGGGCATATTACTGACCGACCCGCTCTTTCGACTGCTGGGCGCAACTGAAGAAAAACTGGCTATGCTGCGTGAGTATATGCATTTGTGGTTTATCGGCAGCGTTTTCCTGACTTTACCGATTGTCAACAATGCCGCCATGCGGGCCGGAGGAGACTCAACAACGCCCGCTATTCTTATGACGCTGGTCGCAGTCATCAATGTCGCACTCGACCCTGTTTTGATATTTGGGCTCTTTGGATTTCCACGCCTGGAACTGCAAGGCGCGGCGCTTGCCAGTCTGATCGCCAATTTCTGCGCTATGTGCGCAGGGCTCTATATCCTGTCCTATAAAAAGAAAATTCTTTTCCGCTCGCCTTTTAGCATGAAGTCCCTACCCCAATCCTTCAGGGCCCTGAGCCGCGTCGCTGTTCCTTCAGCCCTGAGCAACACGGTAATGCCGCTGGCGCAGGCCGTGATTATCGCCCTGCTTGCAAGTTCCGGAACAGCAGCCGTCGCCGCGTTCGGCGTCGCCACCCGCATCGAGGCCTTTGCGCTGATTGTCATCATGGCCGTTGCGACAGGCATGGGACCGATAATCGGTCAAAACTGGGCTGCAGGCAAATATGAAAGGGTTTATAAAACCCTGCGATACGGCCTTGGCTTTTTCTTTGCTTACTGTTTAGCGATCGCATGCTTGTTAGCGTTTCTTGGTGAGAGCCTGGCCGGCATTTTCAGCGACGATAAAGTCGTGATCTCACTCGCAGCTGCTTATTTCCTGATTATCCCCGCCTCGCAAGCCTTTGGGACGCTGATTAATGGCTGGGCCTCAACGTTTAACGCAATCGACATGGCGCGGCGGGCTCTCGTCATGACAACCGTACGCATGCTGGTCATCATTATTCCCTCAGCCTTAATAGGAAATTTTCTTTACGGCGTGACGGGGATATTTCTGGCGATAGCTTTTGGAAACATTGTTTCAGGAATACTCTTCCACATTCTGAACTGGCGGAAATGCCGCGCAATGCAAAAAAAAGCGGCGTGAAGCCGCTTCTTTTCCTAAACTTTCTGCCAGATCAAGGCTCACTGAAACATACTGCGGATATTATTCTTGATTGAGTCTACGGCTTCTTCCTCTATCCCGAGCTTTTCAACTGCATCATCAAGTTTTTTCTCGACAAGACTGTCAATCAGGTTTGTCCTGATGGCGCGGCGCAGCGCGACTTTAGTCACGATCAAGCCCACTTCCCGCACCGCTTTCTCAGGAGTCACGCCGCCAGTTTCGCGTCCGATAGAACCGGAGATATCAGGCAACGTCACGGGGCGAACATCGACATCCGGCAGGTTGGATGTCGCTTCAAGCTTTGCGTTTTCAATTAAAAGCCTGTTCACAACCACCTTGGTCACGGGCTTGTTATCGTTAGCCGCGCTCTCGGGCTGGGCTTCTTTTGCTTTAATGTTTTCAGACAGAGCGTAGAGGTTTGTCTTTTCATTGTGAATATCAAGATAAATAACCGAGTCAGAGACGATGATGTCATCAAAAACGACTTTTTCTCTCGAAAGGCTCTGCGCGGATACGTTAATTGTGCCAACCTCCATGATATTTTCAGAAGCAAACCCCGGCATATTGCCAACACGCAAGCCGGAAATTAACACCGACATTTCATCAAGGTTGACTTCCATCTCGGCAATCGTAACGGGAACGCCGAGCGTCTTGCTGGCCAGAGATTCAACCGCAGCCTTCGAAAAGCCTGACAGGTTCATGTAAACATAAAATCCAACAGCGATTAATGCTACTATGATAAAGGCCACGGACGTCGCAAAAACAGTTGCGCCCGATTTCTTTGGCTTGGCTTCAGATGGTTTTTTTTCCGCCTGAGCGCCTTTTTTCTTCTCATCCGCCTTGTCTTTGGCCGAACTCTTCGTCTTTTTCTCTGCCATGGGTTTATCCCTTCCCGTTCTGTTAAGAAAATAACTTGAGTATGCTGCAGGACATATGCCTTTCATTCAAGGGAAAATGAAAGAATTTGGAGCTTTTGTAACTGCAGGATAAATATTTGCGAAATGATCGGCAGGAATAAAAAAAGGGCGCGAGAAATGAAGGAAACGCTAAACAGGATAACGATTGACGTCTGCGTGATCGGGGCTGGCGCTGCCGGATTATCAGCCGCATCCGGGGCCGTTCAGCTCGGGATGGATACGGCCCTGATTGAACGAGACCGCATGGGCGGAGACTGTCTCTATACGGGGTGCGTGCCGTCAAAGTCACTGATTGCCGCCGCCGAAAGCGCACAGAATTTCCGCGACAGCGAAAAATTCGGCGTTTATCCGCAAAATCCCAAAATAGATTTCGGAGCCGTTATGGCGCACATGCGCGGTGTTATCCGCGACATAGAGCCGCACGACTCGCCGGAACGCTACGAAGGCATGGGCGTCAAAATCTTTCATGAGGCGGCGCGCTTTATTAATGAAAAGCAGGTACAGGCCGGCGATCATATCATTGAGGCGCGCTACTTTGTTATTGCGACGGGTTCTCGCCCGCGCATACCGGACATTCCGGGACTGGATAAAGACAGGGTTCTGACGAATGAGACAATCTTCAACCTGAAAGAGCGGCCGGAACACCTGGCGGTAATCGGCGGCGGCCCTATCGGCGCAGAGATGGCGCAGGCGTTCCGTCGGCTTGGCAGCGCGGTAACGCTCCTCTCAAATAGCTCTTTGCTTCCACGCGAAGACAAGGAGGCCGCAGCCGTCATTCGCGTGCAAATGCATCGGGAGGGCCTTGATATTATCGAGGGGGCTGGAATTGAGAGCGTCAGGCATACGAAAGAAGGGCACGAAATCTCGTACAAGGTCAGCGGCAAGGAGAAGAAACTTAAAGCAACGCACATTCTCGTCGCAACCGGACGTACGCCTGTTTATGAAACTCTTGATCTCTCCAACGCCGGGGTTTGCGTGGATAAAAACGGCATTCAGGTTGACGGGCATCTGCGTACGACAAACAAGCGCATTTACGCGCTGGGCGATGTGGCTGGCGGGCCGCAATTCACGCATGCGGCCGGATATCACGCCAGCATTTTCGTTCAGCATGCGCTTTTCAAAAACTTTCTTGCGAAGACCGATTACCGTTCCTTGCCGCGCGTCACGTATACTGCGCCTGAGCTTGCGCATGCGGGCTTGAGCTGCGAGGAAGCAAAAAAAACTTACGGAGACACTGTACAGATCGTACGCTGGGACATCAAGGAAAACGACCGCGCGAAAGCTGAAAGGCGTACGGAAGGTTTTATCAGGATTATCGTTCACAAGGACAGGCCCGTCGGCGTCACGATCGTCGGCGCGCATGCGGGAGAACTGATCAGCCTGTGGGCGCTTGCGATAAGACAAAAAATGAAACTCTCCGCCGTGGCGCAAACAATCTTCCCGTACCCCACGCTTTCCGAAGTCAGCAAATACGCCGCGGGCTCTTTTTATAAACCCGCGCTTTTTAGCGAACGTACGCGCGGTATTTTGTCCGTTCTGAAAAAGTTGCCACGATTTTAAAAGGAACGAGTCAAAATGAACATAAAGCTCTACAAACGTTTTTTACCGCTCGCCCTCCTCCTGTTATTGATCGCAGGCGCGTACGCTTTTGACCTGCACAATTTCCTCTCGCTTGAATCGATCAAGGCGCAGCGGAATGGATTGCAAAGCATGATTGACGGCCATCCGTTTATCTCCAGTGTTGTTTTTCTGTTGGCATACGCCGCGTCTGTGGCTTTGTCTTTGCCCATTGCAACGCTGTTGACATTACTCGGCGGTTTTTTGTTCGGCCTTGTACAGGGGACGTTGTTGGTCGTAACAGGCGCAACCACCGGCGCAAGCATTATTTTCTTCGTCGCGCAAACCTCGCTTGGCGCAACCTTGCGGGAAAAAGCAGGCGGACTTTACAAGCGCGTCGAAGCCAACATGAAAGAGAACGCAGTTGGTTATCTCCTGTTCATGCGCCTTGTGCCTGTCTTTCCGTTTGTGCTCGTCAATATTCTGCCGGCGCTTTTGAACGTGCCGTTCCGGATTTTTTTGCTTACTACGTTTTTCGGGATTATGCCGGGAAGCGCCGTGTACGTCTATTTTGGCCAGCAGCTTGGCGAAATCGACAAGCCCGGGGATCTTGCCTCCCCGGAGATGATCGCGGCCTTCGTCCTGCTTGGCGTTTTTGCCTTGATCCCGACTCTCTACAAGCAATTGAAGTTCCGTTGAGGTCACCACGCCACTACCGCATATTCAGGCCATCGCCTCTTCCCGCTTTTCCTGCTTTTTGAGAGTCTGGCTTATCTGTGAATGATTGGCATAAGTTTTCCATGACGGGTAATAATCTTCGGCCTGATCCCCCCAGACATCCCAGTTTTCTCTTGGTCCTCGCGCGAAAAGCTCCAGATAGGGACCCCAGCTGCATTTCTCGATAAGTTCATATTGCTCGTCCGGTTTCCGGGAATGTTCACGCTTCTGGCTTTTGATGATGTTAACCTGAGAGCGCCCGGGGGCCAGCGTACGGCAATTCTTACCTTTGGTTCCAAAGAGCAAAAGTTCGGTCGTGTTTCTAAAGTAGAAACCGACGCCACGCCCATCAGGACCGCCGTCTTTTCTGATTTTGTGCACACTACCGGACACATTTGGGATAAGGCGGTGAATTGATTCATACTTTCAGATT
>CAZCIB010000076.1:0-6495 GCA_964498755.1 uncultured Pseudobdellovibrionaceae bacterium
CAGTGAATCATAAATCTCATCGCCTATCAGATATTTCTCACGCGATTACCCTGATAAATTTATCATTTTCCTGCCGCAATGAGCGCGGGACGCGTTTCGGTAGCCGGGTTTTAATAATTTATCTGGAAAAGGTAACGGGCCCGTTAAACGGACTAAGTCCGGTTTTTTTCGCGTTTTTATAGCCTTTCAAAATAGAGTTGTTTTGTCATCCTGAGCCGAAGGCGAAGGATCTCGAAGGGATTCTTCGCTCGCGCTCAGAATGACAGATTCATGACAGCGCTTATCCTATTTTAAAAAGACTACAAATCTAGATACAGGTATGCAGTTGATAAAAACATCATACCACATTTGAAACGTTCCGACGGGAATTTTTCACCACAGAGACTCAGCCTGCCTCGCCGAACCCCGGACTTGATCCGGGGGAAGGCGGGAGAACGCAGAGTTTCACAGAGAAGTCCCCCTAAGAAACAACCGTCACCCGCGAGCGATCACCGGAAGCGAAGCAATCCATGCTGATTTATGGATTGCCGTCCCCGCCTGCGCGGGGACAGGCTTCATCGCAATGACGCCTCCCCCGAAACGTCATCCCGGAAGCTATGTCGAGCATGCCGCGCAGCGGCATAGTGAGACTTGCTATCCGGGATCCATAGGGAGGTCGCGTTTGCGCCGCCGTTGTTTTGAAGCGCGAAGAGGCGAAGAGGTGAATATTTTAGGCCGGGCAGAAAAATATCGCAATCACCTAAAAAACGTCACGGTACCCCGCCATTCAGGGGGACACCGCAACACAACCGCGATCCGAAAACGGGAAGGTTTGGTCACGGTACCCCGCCATTTAGGGGGACACCGCAACAGGAACCATATCAACATACTGAATAAACAGAGATATATGGCTCCGCGGGACTTAATGAAACGGATAAAATCCGTTTCACCCGGCTCTTTTTATAGTTTATTTCTCCCGGTTTTTCAACAGATGGATAATTTCGCCTGGTCCAGCGCCCGCCGCCAGAGCGCAACCTCTTTTTTTATAAGAAGACGTTTGTCCAGCGCGTAAAGTTCTTCGTCTTTGTACGTCTCCCTGTTTTCCACGCTCCAGCGGCGCACATGGATCATGGAGGGCGGATCGCCCTGAAAATCGGCGATGGCGTATTTCTGTCTTTTGAACAGGCGCTCCAGAGACGTATAGAAATCGTTCGCCCTGACCCGTCCGTCCGGCAGCTTTACGAGAGCGATCATAACCGCGTCAAAAACCTCGTCGACGCCGTAAATCCGGCCCTGTTTATCCTTTACGGCCCAGAACACGCCGTTATGCGCGACCGCGTTGCGGATATCGCGCAAGGGGCCATTTAGCTTTTTCTCGCTTTTGATGCGCGACAGGGCGCGGTGCAGGACGAGATTTACGTTGACAGTCAGTTCATAAAATTCCTCGATATGCCGACGGACATTCAGTTTATCCGTCTCCGGACATTCCGGCGACAGCCGCGCCTTTATACGGCGGATATTCTGCTCGCCGATAAAATAATAGCGCATCTTGAATCTATGCATGCCGTAATCCGTGCGCTTGCTTTGCAGGGCGTCATAAGCCCGCCGCCAGCGCTGGTTCGGGGAGACAAGATATTTCCTTTTGTGCCGGGGCAGGTTGTTTCTCGTGCGTTCTTCCGCATAGAGTTTTTTTGTCCGCTCGCGCCGTTGCCGGATGCAGTTTTTAAACAGTTCGCGGATTTCATCCCTGATCTCCTGCATGTCCCCGGCGGCGCCGTGATCGTCCAGCTTTTTGTGATACCGGTGAACGCGGCCCCTAAACAGGTTCAGCATTTCCGGCGGCAGCAGCAGCCCAAGATAGGCGAGAGCTTTTTCTTCCCTGAATTGTTTTGGCGCGCCTTTGCGGACGCGTTCCTCGTAATGCTCAAGGTAATCGCGCTTTTCCTTAAGCGTTTTAATAACGCGCAGGAAAGACGGAAAATCGAGAAAGATCGCGTGATTGTGTTTCAGCGTGTCTTCAAAAACTTTTTTCGTCGGGTCCGGAAGCGATTCAAGGAAACCGATGAAATCCGTTTTGTAGCAATCAAGCGTCTGGAGCGTGCGCAGTTTGGGTTCGAGAATGCATGCTCTTAAATAATTGTTCGATTCTGTATTTGCCGGGATGTTCGCGTCCGCTAGTCTCAGCATTTCATAGCGGCGCTTTTTGGCCTTCTTGTTGTTCGTGCTGAACACGTCCCAGAAAATGCTCTGAATATAGGTTCCCGCGAGCCGGATGAAATACAGGTAATCCGCCCGAAAATCAGGGAAGACTTCCAGTTCGGACAAATCTATTTGCGCGCCAGAGACGGCAGCGGGTTTGGATACGACCTGTTCGGGCATGCGTAAACCATAACAGGGAAGCAAATTTTATGAAATTAAAACATTCGCGTCTTCACCCCTTCGCGGTTCAAAAAAATCGAAGCGTGGAAACAGTCTCCCTATGCATCCCGGCTTTCGCCGGGATGACGTGTGAGGGCGCGGCGGGATGGCGTGCTTGAAGAAAAGTCCGCAAGCCTCACGCGTAAGGCGGTTTCGTATATCCCTTCGGCGATTTCGTGAAAATCTCGTAGCCGTCTTCGGTTACGCCGATCGTGTGTTCGAACTGCGCCGATAGCGACCTGTCCCGCGTTACGGCGGTCCAGCCGTCGGGCAGGACTTTGGTGGCGAAATGGCCGGCGTTGATCATCGGCTCGATCGTAAAGAACATGCCGGCCTCCAGAACCGTTCCTTCGCCGGGCTGGCCGAAGTGGAGAACCGAGGGCGGACAGTGAAACGTCCGGCCGATGCCGTGGCCGCAGAAATCCTGAACGACCGAAAACCGGGCCGTTTCGGCGACCGTCTGAATGGCGTGGCCGATATCGCCGAGCGTTTTGCCGGGACGTATGACGTCTATGCCCGCCATCATCGCGTCATAGGTCACGTCCACGAGACGGCGCGCCTTGACCGGGACTTTATCGCCGACGAGAAACATGCGGCTCGTATCGCCGTGCCAGCCGTCGACGATTACGGTAATGTCGATATTGGCGATATCGCCCTCGGCCAGAGCCTTGTCGCCCGGGATGCCGTGACAGACGACATGATTGACGGAAATGCACGTCGCCTTGGGAAAGCCCTTGTAATTCAGCGGGGCGGGCGTTGCGTGGCGATCCTTGATAAAGTCGTGGCAAAGGCGGTCGAGATCGTCGGTGACCGCGCCGGGGACGACGTGCGGCGTGATCATGTCAAGGACTTCCGCCGCCAGTTTACCGGCGCGGCGCATGCCCTCGAAATCCGCGGGGGCGTGAATGGGAACGCCTTCTCCGGAATAATTCTGCAACGGGTCGGTCATACTCCTGCTTTCTTGACTTTTATTAAAGTTCAGCTATTTGCACTCTTACTAATGTATCATGCTATGATTGCGAACTGGATAACATATCCGGATAATAAAGAGAAGCGCTACGGCAGACATGAACGACACGAATGGCAAAGACACCTATTCCGCCGCTATTTTGATCATCGGCAATGAAATCCTCTCGGGCCGGACGCAGGACTCGAACACGTCATGGATTGCCGAAAAGCTTGTGAGCCGCGGGACGCGCATCCTTGAGGTGCGGATTATTCCGGACGACCGCGCGGCGGTTATCGCGGCTGTGAACGAGCTGCGCGAAAAAGTGGATTACCTGTTCACGACCGGCGGTATCGGCCCGACCCACGACGATATTACGGCGTCCTGCGTGGCCGAGGCGTTTGATCTGGAGCTGGAGCGCAATGAAGACGCGTACGCGATGCTTGTTGACTATTACGGCGAAGAAAACGTAACTGACGCGCGCCTTAAAATGGCGATGGCGCCGAAAGGGGCCAGGCTCATTCCCAACCCCGTCTCCGGCGCGCCGGGATTTGCGATAGACAACGTATTCGTCATGGCCGGCGTGCCGCGCATTATGCAGTCGATGTTTGAGCACGTCATGGGATGGATCAAAATCGGCAAGCCGCTGATTTCCAATACGATTGCCTGTAATCTGCAGGAAAGCGTGATTGCGGGCAGTCTCACGGAGCTACAGGAAAAATACCCCCCCGTCGAAATCGGCAGCTACCCGCATTACCGCGGCGGCATTCTCGGTCTTTCCGTCGTATTGCGCTCTATAGACAACGACGTTTTAAACGCCGCGACCAGAGACCTGATCAAGCTTGTCCGGGAATACGACGCCGAGCCCCAGGCGATATCCATACGCTCTAAGGGCGAGGATCTCGGGGTTTAACCAAATATCCACTGACCCAGAGTAAATGTTATCAAAGTAATGAGCGGCAGGGCAATGATGGCGATAACCGCGCCCGCTTTGGCCATCTGCGGTACCGTGAATACGTTGGACGCGTAGACAATCGCGTTCGGCGGCGTTGCGACCGGCATCATGAACGCGCAGGAACAGGCCATCACCACCGGGATAGCCAGCATCAGCGGCGGCGCGCCCAGCGTTGCGGCCAGCGAAATGGACAGCGGCACGAGCGTCGCGGCGGTGGCGGTATTGCTGGTGACGTGAGAGACCAGCAGGGCCATGGTTGCGCCGAGAAGGGCGATGGCGAAGAGCGGCAAAGCGTCAAGATTTGCGAGCATCGCGCCGACCCAGTCGGCCAGTCCGGACGTCTGCACCATCATGCCGAGGGACAATCCACCGCCGATCAGCACCATGACGTTCCACGGCAGATCGCGCGTGCTGCTCCAGTCCAGCAATGAGACCTGAAGGTTTCTGTCCTCGGGGATCAGGAACAAGAGCAGAGCCGCCGTCATCGCGATTCCCGCGTCGCTCAGGGCAAGGTCCGGGAAAATGTCCATTAAAAACGGGCGGCAGGTCCAGCATATGGCCGCGAAGGCGAAAATCATCGCCACGCGCTTTTCCGCTGTTTTTACTGTTCCCAGCGCGTCACGTTCCTGCTGGATCAGGCTGCGCACCCCGACGAGATCCTCGCTGCCGACCGGGAAGACGAGCTTGACGAGTACGATCCACGCTATGACCAGAAGGATCATGGACGTCGGAATGCCGAGCAGCATCCATTCCGCAAAGCCTATCTCAATCTCGGAATGTTCGGCGAGAAATCCGGCCAGCACGGCGTTGGGCGGCGTGCCGATCAGCGTACCCATGCCGCCGATCCCGGCGCCGAACGCAACCCCGAGCATCAGCGCGATGGGCAGGTTCGTCGCCGCCTTGCCGCGTGATTGCAGGTTTTCATCCTGTTGAAGCAGCGCAACGACCGATAATCCGATAGGCAGCATCATCGCCGCCGTGGCGGTGTTCGACACCCACATCGAGAGAAGCGCCGTGGCCAGCATGAACCCGCCGACGAGCCTGTCCGGTTTTCTGCCCGCAATGGTCAGAACCGCAAGGGCAATGCGCCTGTGCAGGTTGCAGCGCTGCATGGCAAGGCCGATCATGAACCCGCCGAGCATCATGTATACAAGAGGATTGGCGTAAGGCGCGGCCGTCTCGTTAATGCTCGCCACGTTCAAAAGCGGGAACAGCACGAGCGGCACGAGCGCGGTCGCGGCGATGGGAATGGCCTCGGTCATCCACCATGTGGCCATGAGAAACACAACGGCCGTAACCCGCCACGCTTCGTCCGGCATGCCCGCGGGCGAGGGGAAGATGAGCGGAATACAGAACAGAATCACGCCGATGATAATGCCCAGCAGGCGCGGCAGCGCGGCCTCCTCGGGACTGGACATGTAAAAAGGAATGTGAAAGGCCAGTTTCATTACGCACACGCTCTAAACGCCGGAAGACTCGAAACGAGCATATATTGCCAGCGCAGAAGCGGGCGCGCAACGGGGATCGGGGGGTTTTGAACCGTTAAAGTAAAAGCTCTTGAAATTACGATTATTTGGGGGCACAATAAATAGAGTGAAGATTACGTGGAACGCGTCGAAAAACCAGAAAAATATTCGCGAGCGTGATTTGCCGTTTGAGATGATTTACGGCTTTGACTGGGAGACAGCGGTTTATAATGAAGATACGCGTTTCGACTATCCCGAAGTCAGGATCAGCGCATACGGGTTTATTGATGCGCGTTTATACCATGTTGTCTTTACAGAAACGAATAATGGCATTCATGTCATTAGCTTCCGTAAAGCCAACGCCAGAGAGAGGAAATGCTATGACGCCCAAGCAGGATGAACCGGATAAAGACTCTCCGGAATGGACTGAAAATCAATGGAAAAGAGCGAAACGTCTTGACGATCTGCCGGGATTGGCCGCAAAAGTCCGGCGCGGACGTCCGCCGCTCGAAGATCGGAAGGTTGCGCTTAAGCTCCGCATCGACCCGGATATCGTCGCCCGCTTTAAAGCCGAAGGGCCGGGTTATCAAACTCGTATGAATGATGCGCTTCGGGAATGGCTTGACGGGCGTTAGGCGTTCTCTGGGATGCTTGTATCCACTGCCCTAATATTTCTCTTAGAGTCTGACTCAAAACTCTATTCATAAAAACAATACCTTGCAAGCCGTCTT
>CAZCIB010000077.1:0-6485 GCA_964498755.1 uncultured Pseudobdellovibrionaceae bacterium
AACCTCCGCATGGCGATACCAAAAACCGCTGCCTTACCGCTTGGCTACACCCCAATGTGCTGACAGATGCGAGAAGTTACAAAAACTTTGCGCGAAAAGCAAGGGCCTCTGACGCCCTGTGGAAAAGCTTTGCGTTTTTTTCTTGGATACATTTTCCAAAATCAACTATAGTCTGTGGCATAATCAAAGAATAGCGGGGTTATTGCATTATGGGGCTGAAACGCACACCCACGGGCCGTATTTATTACGACGCCGAAGACGAACGTGATGAGGAAAAGCAATCGCGCATGGCGGGCCTGCTCGGCCAGCTGGGCGAGCGTCTGAAGCGCAGCGAGGACGAGCGCGACGAAATCTGGAAGGAAATGCGCGAATACCGCAAGCTGCTCTCCGATATCGAGGACAAGACCGCCAGCAGCGAAAAACTGTTCCTGTCAGTTCAGAACAAGCTGAGCCAGACCGAATCGCTCGAGGAAAAACTTGTCAAAAGACAGGAAGAACTCGAGAAAAAACAAAAGGAACAGCTCAAAAAAGCCAGCGCGCAAAGCAAGCAGAACGAGGAGCTTGTCAAGCGCCTTGAAGAGAGCGAAACCCTGATCGCGCATCTCGCCGAACAACTGGAACAGTCCTCCGCCGAGAACAAGAAAATCGAATACAAGCTCGATAAAATGCTGCAGGACAACGCCCGCCTGACGCGCAAGCTTGAGCGGCTCGAGGAAATTTCATCGGAAACCCAGGACGCAATGCGCGCCAAGGCGCTTGTCCTGCTCACGGATCAGAGCGTCGCCGCGCAGACGGCCCTGACGCATATTCCCGCCGATCCAGAGGACAAAAGCTTTTTCGAGCGGCGCGCGCTGGAAAACGAAATGCGGGAAAGCCCGCCGGTCTGGCAGCGCTTTCTTAATCCCCAGACCGTCAGCGCCACCGCCATGGTCGTGATTGCCTTGCTGCTGGGATGGATGGTCAGTGAAATCCAGCGCGGCAATGTCCCGCTGGCGGCGCTGTCCACAGCGCCGCAACAACAGGCCATCATGGCTCCGGATACGAGTCAGAGCGCGCCGCGCCAGCAGGACTTCGCCGCAGGCGCCCCGCAACCGGGCGATATTGAAACCGCCGCGAATACGGGCGGCAACGCCTCGGTCTGGGACGATCTCGAAAAGATGGTTGAAGATGACGTCGCGCAGGCCGCCGAAGAAAACGCAATCGCCGGGTCCGCAGACGGCGAGCAAACGGCAAACGCGTCCGATTCCTTTGACGAAATTACGGTCGAGGACTTGGAATCCGGCGATTACGATTCGCAGGTTCTGGCCTCCGCCATGGATCAGGACCCGGACGCCGTCGCGGCGAAGCTGAACCGGATTGAACCAGCCACCGCGCAAAATCAGGACGCTGTCGAAGACGCCGCCGCGGATAACGCGCTGGAAGCCATGGAACAAGACGCCGCGATCACGCCCGAACTTTCCGCCGAAGACATGACGGAAGAAACGGCGGAAGAAATTGCTGTGACGCGAGAGGCCGATACGGCCAACACGGGCGAACTGGAATCCCTGATGCCGCGCGACGCCGACCTGCCGTCCCGCGTGAAACAGATTGAAACCCAGGCCTATCAGGGCATCGCCACGGCCCAGCACGATCTCGCCGCGATATATACGACGGGCCATGCCGGAGTTGAGCAAAACTACGAAAAAGCCGCATTCTGGTTCGAGCGCGCCGCAGCGAACGATATCGCCAACGCCGCCTATAATCTGGGCGTCCTCCATCATCAGGGACTCGGCGTCGACCAGAGCATAGAAACCGCGATTTCCTGGTACCAGCGCGCCGCAGAGCTGAATCATCCGGAGGCGCAATACAATCTCGGCATCGCCTATATCGAGGGCATCGGCGTGCCCTATGACGCGCGACGCGCCGCCACGTATTTCGAAAACGCCGCCGGTCAGGGCATTACCGAGGCCGCCTATAATCTGGGCCTGATCCATGAAAACGGACTCCTCGGCGCGCCGGTCGTCGAAGAGGCCCTGCTCTGGTACAAAATCGCAGCCGAGGGCGGCAGCGCAGAGGCACAGCGCGCGCTCGAACAACTCGCCAAAACCGTCAACCTGTCGGTCAGCGAAATCGACGCCCTGATCGATGCGCATAACGCGGCGGCCGGACCGTCCGTCGCCGATGCTGACGCCGCCGCGCCGCAAGCCGCGCAAAGCAACGCAACGATTGTGGAAATCCAGCGCGTCCTGATGGATGAGGGCCTGTATCCCGGTCCGGCGGATGGTTCGTTCGGCCCGCTGACGGCGGACGCCATCCGCAGCTATCAAAGCCGAAATGGCCTGCCCGTCACCGGCAGGGCCACAAAAGAGCTTCTGACCTATATGACTCAGGGCGTCGAAGGCGAGAGCGATCTGGGATCACGGGCGGAGTAAGCGTTTTCAGAGCCACAAAAGGGTCATGCCTAGTTGAGCGGTTCTGATCTGCAAATTTTGAGGATCAATCGCCCCAGATTTTCGTTTCTATGGTTATACCGAAATTCAGTTTCTTTCAAGTGGAGATAAAAAGTCTGCGGCGCCATGCCCCTGAACTTAGCCAGCCGGACCTTGGCAATGCCCCAGAACCCCTCGATTCCATTGATGTGCGCGCCGTCTTTTCTGGCGAATTCATCCTTGCCGTAGTCCGCATAAGAGACCTTTCAAATTTTATTACGGACGAGAAAAAGCTTTACGCAAACGGTTCTCTGGTCATTGCTACTTCAAAGCCAGCTGCTGGTTTTCTTCGGAAACGAATTTCGTATAGAGCGGATGGCTGAAATCGTGATGAATCCAGATGCGTTTATGCCACTCTGCGGTATATTTCCCGCAGAGAAGATAATAGGCGGGGCTGAATTTCCGGCTTTCATCAGCGGCATTATAATCGTTTAGCGCGCCGCGCACGCCCGCGTAATCGCTATAGGCCTGGATATGATTGCCCGCTACGTCGTCAAAGTAACACCAGATGCGCGGCAAGAGCCGTTCCGGCGCGGCTTCCAATAATTTGAACGCCGCCATGGTTGAGGAATAAAAATCGAGATCAAAGAGAATGGCGCCAACGGGCGCGGGTTTAAACTCTTCGAAAAAGGACGGAACGGTATTTTCAACATTGCCTAAAACAAGTTTCGCACGCGTCAGCCGCTTTTCCAGCGCTTCCCGGTCCATCTCGTAAAATCCCTCGGCCCAGTGATGCGGAAGATCGCGGTAATCCTGAGGCGCTGGCAGACCTTTGCCTGTATCAAAGCCGTATAACTCGATCTCAACGCCAAACAGTTTTTCGATTTCGCTCGCATGATATTCGAGGGAAAGAAGACCCGCCCCGGCGGCAACGCCGAATTCAAGCGCGCTGATTTTTTTCAGGCCAAGCCGCGCGGCCAGATCCGCCGCCGTATAAAGACAATGCCCGTAATGCGGGCGCTGCGCTGCGCCAAGCTCAACGCGGGCTTTGTATGAGCCAATTGAAAATTTCTCCATCACCTTCAAGGTCGTGGAGCGCATCGGCGCCGGGTCCAGCAGAAATTTCAGAAACGGATTCATCAGAGCACGCGCCTGTTTTTTTATTATCTTCTAAAGTTTGCCGCAGAAAGGAATAGCTGTAAAATCTTCTTTTATGTGACTTCATCAAGGGCGCTGCGCACGTGAACGACAAACCCGCATTCCTCATTACCATTGACGCCGAAGGCGATAACCTCTGGGCCGGGCCGGAAACGATTACAACGGAAAATGCCCGTTTCCTGCCGCGCTTTCAGGAATTGTGCGAGCGGCGCGGTATGCGCCCCGCATATCTGACCAATTACGAGATGGCCATGGATAGCGCTTTTCAGGAATTCGCAAAAGACGCGCTTGAAAAGGACGCGGCGGAAATCGGCATGCATCTTCATGCGTGGAACTCGCCGCCCGTGGATCATGCGCTCTCGGATAGCGATTACCGTTCCGTGCCTTATCTGACGTCATATCCGCGCGCAGTGATGCGGGATAAAATCCACTATCTTCATGATCTGCTTGAGGAAACATTTCAGACGAAAATGGTCTCGCACCGCGCCGGGCGCTGGGGCTTTGACAATGCCTATGCGCAGGAGATCGCGGCACTTGGCTATCTGGTGGACTGCTCGGTCACGCCCTATGTCAGCTGGGCTTACATGCCGGGCGGACCAGATTACCGCTCTTTTCCTGATCGCGCCTATTTCCTTGATCTGGAAGATATTTCAAAGGAGGGTGATTCCGGGGTTTTAGAGCTTCCGATGACGATCCTGCCCGCGCCATTTTTAAAAACCGCCGGGTTGTTTTTAGACTCAAACGCAAAAGCGGCAGCTCTCTTAAATCGTTTCACGCGCTGGGTTCGGCCAAGGGGAAATAAGAAGAACGAAAGCGTCAAGGCTTATAAAGCGGCGCTCTCGGGCGGAGCCGATTATATCGAGTTTATGATTCATTCCTCGGAACTGATGCCAGGCGGCAGTCCCTATTTCCCGGATGAGCGTTCGGTTGAAAAACTCTATGAAGAACTGGAGGAGTTGTTTGAGCTGGCCGCGGCGACGGCGGCCCCGATGACGCTCAAAGACTACGGGGCGACATTCAAATGAGCGAAAGCAGAGAAGGAAAAGTTCTGGTTCTGGGCGAGGATATCCGCGCGCCGCTGACCGTCATCCGCTCGCTGGGCCGCGCCGGAATCGAAGTACATCTCGGCTGGTGCGCAGCCGAAGCGCCCACGGCGCGCTCGAAATATATTGCGAGACATCACGATATTCCTGCCTATAGCCCGGCAGATCCGGCATGGCTCGAGGCATTTCAGGACATCATGCGTAAAGAGCGTTTCGATCTCGTTATCCCGTGCGATGACAAAACGCTTATTCCGCTGCAAAAGCGACGCGCCGAACTGGAGCCGTTTGGAAAAATCGCTTTGCTTGATGACAGAGCCTTTGAGGTCACACAAAACAAATGGCTGACGGCGGAGCTGGCGAAAAAGCTCGATATTCCCGCGCCGCGATCCATCCTCGTCAAAAATGAAAAAGAGGCGAAGGACGCGCTCGAAAGCTTCACCGATTTTCCTGTGATCCTGAAACCTCTCAGCTCTTTCGATGCAGCCGCGTTTACAGCGTCAAAGCGGCACGTACAAAAGGCATATGATGCGGGCGCGTTTGAAAAGCGGCTCATCAGCATGCTGCAAGAAGGGCCCGTACAGGCGCAGGAGTTTTTTACCGGCAAGGGATGCGGCGTGGAAGCGCTGGCTCAGCGCGGGAAAATTCTGACCGCATTTCAGCACGAGCGCGTGCATGAGCCGATCCATGGCGGCGGTAGTTCCTTTCGAAAATCGGCGCCGCTTTCGCCGGAACTTTATGCGGCAACGGAAAAATTGATGGCAGCGCTCAACTATACCGGCGTTGCCATGGCCGAATTCAAAATCAATGAGGAAAGCGGGAACTGGATTCTGGTTGAAATTAACGGGCGTTTCTGGGGTTCCCTGCCGCTTGCTGTTGAAGCCGGTATCGACTTCCCGCTATATCTCTATCAAATGCTGACCCAAGGAAAAACGGACTTTAACCGCGTATACCGGGATAATTTGCACTGCCGTAACATTGTCATGGATCTGGCGTGGATGCGCGATAACGCGCGCGCCGACCATGGAGACAAAACACTGATGACGCGGCCATGGGCAAGCGTCGTGAAAGAGCTTTTGCTTATTCCCATGGGCCGCACGCGCAACGATGCGATCACGCTGGACGATCCCGTGCCGGGCATTGCAGAGCTGGCCGGATTGCTCAGAAAATTATGGGTTAAGGCTAAAATAAAATTGCGCCTTAAATCACTGACCTTGCCGTTTGTCCGCGAACGCGCCAGCCAGAACGCCGCACATAAATTCCGGCGGGCGCGAACGATTTTGTTTCTGTGCAAAGGAAATATCTGCCGCAGTCCTTTTGCCGCGGAACAAGCCAGAATAAAATTCCCGGAAAAGGTTTTTCTATCTGCGGGCACATATGACCGCTCCGGGCGATTTTCTCCGGATATGGCCATTCAAACGGCCCGCGCTTTTGAAACGGATCTCTCGGATCACCGCTCTCAGCCTCTAACAGACGCACTTATGAAGCAGGCCGATCTTCTCGTTATTTTCGATGCGAATAATGCTGAAACACTCGCACTGTCATATCCCGGTGCAAAAGGAAAAACGCTTTATTTAGGCCTGTTAGACGCTCAAAACGATCTCATTATTCCCGATCCGGATGGCGGCGATGCGGCCCGCTTTACAGAGATTTACGGGCGGATTTCTTCTGTTCTTCGCTCGCTTTGATCTTTATGTTTCTTCCGGTTCATGATGGCGAGCAAGGGACTGGTCAACCCCGACCAACGCGGCATAGCAAGCTCAATTTGACCAGCTCATCAATATCTCGATAGACTGTTGCGCGACTGATAAGAAAAACAAGGATTAATACCATTTAGGGTTCATTGGATGATATTATCCATGGGAAGGCGGTGATGGAT
>CAZCIB010000078.1:0-6464 GCA_964498755.1 uncultured Pseudobdellovibrionaceae bacterium
ATCTGAAAGTATGAATCAATTCACCGCCTTATCCCAACTGTGTCCGGTAGTGTGGAAAAATCTATTGGATCAGGCTCATTCTTCGGGTTTTTAGACATTTGATAAAGGACCTGTTGTTGAAAATTGCGACCTTGAAAGTTCAAAAAAATATTACTTGACGCTAACACATAGCGTAAAAGCTGTGTTTTTTAAATCAAAACTATGCTACTATGGTTTAACAAATAACAGATTAACGCCAATATATGGCGTTAAATAAAAATAATATAAACAAATGGCGCAAAAAAAAGACATCGCTGATCTGTTGCCCGAAGGGCTTATAGCAAGCCGTCAGTGGCTTTCTGCGCAAGGCGTACCGGACTGGAAGCTGGATCATCTCGTCAGGAATAGCGCGCTGCAGCTTGTCGCGCGCGGCGTATACCGCCGTCCGGGGCCGCCGCTCAAGTGGCAGGCCGTTGTGATCTCCCTTCAAAGCGAGGGGATGGGAAGACTGGATATCGCGCCGGGCGGGCTTACCGCGCTTGAAATGCATGGGCTGGCCCATTACATGCGCTTTGGCGACAATCGCTTGCATCTATACGGTAGCGGCAAGCTTCCGGCCTGGGTTCATACGCTTTCAGAAAATCATGAATTCATTCATCACTCCAAAACGCTCTTTGCCGGGAAAAAGGCGCGGCAGAGGGCTACATCCGCTCCCGGCCGGATTCAGGTCAGCATGGAAGATGATCCCGCGTTTAAAGGGCGCGTGTCACAGCCCTGGGGGACATGGGACTGGCCGCTGGCGCTTTCCTCTCCGGAGCGCGCCGTACTTGAATTGATGTCGGGCGTGCCCGAGCGGTTCGCGTTCGAAGAGGTTGACCTGATCATGCAGGGACTGGCCAATTTGTCGCCGCGCCAACTGGAAGAGATGCTTCTGGATTGTACAAGCGTCAAGGTCAAACGCCTGTTCTTCTGGTTTGCGGAGCGGCACGGCCATACATGGCTGAAACGGCTGGATCCGGAACGGTTTGACCTTGGCAGCGGTAACCGTTCGCTTGTCAAAGGCGGAATACTTGATAAAAAATACAGGATAACTGTGCCGTCCACATTTCAGAATGATATGCCCAAATGAGTTTTTTTAGTTCATTTCAAAATTTTGGGAGACTTGGGGCATCGGGGCCTCCACCGGCGCCAGGTCTTGACAAAAACAGCCCCTATTTCAAGCAGGCGCTATTGCTGGTGCGCGTTCTGCCCTATGTGGCGCAGGAGAAATGCTTTGCGCTGAAGGGTGGCACGGCCATCAATCTCTTCCTGCGCAACCTGCCGAGATTATCCGTCGATATCGATCTTGCATACCTGCCGGATGAAGACAGGGGAACAGCGCTTCAAAACATGCAGGAAGCGTTGGCGCGGATCAAAAACAATCTTGAGGGCAGCCCCCCGGGCTTCCGCGCATTGTGGCAAGGCAAGCCGGAGAATCGCTGGCTGCTGGTTTCAGACGGCGCGGCCCAGATAAAAATCGAGGTCAATCCCGTCCTGCGCGGAACGGTCTGGCCGGCCGAAGAGAGAGCCGTTTCAGAGCTGGCGGAAAGCCTGTTCGGATTTGCGGAAATGCAGCTTCTGTCATTCAATGACATATATGGCGGTAAAATCTGCGCCGCGCTTGACCGGCAACACCCAAGAGACTTTTTCGATATCAAGCTCCTGCTTGAAAATGAAGGGATCAGCCGGGAGCTTGTGCGAACGGCCCTGGTTTATTTCATTAGCGGGGACGGCTCGATCGCCGAGCTGTTTGATCCGAAGCCGGATCCGCATTTTGAAGACACGTTCAAAGAACATTTTCAGGGCATGACGGCGGCGCCGGTATCAGCGGCGGAGCTGCTCAAGGCCCGTGAAGCGCTAATCGACGTAATCCGCGGATCCTTGACGGATGACGATAAGGAATTCCTGATCTCATTCAAATCCGGAAATCCGGACTGGAGTCGTCTTGAGCTTGAAGGCATCGAGACGCTGCCCGCCGTGCGTTACAAACTGCTCAATCTTTCCCGCATGCCGGAAGAAAAACATAAAGACGCCCTGAACAAATGGAGGCGCGTTCTGGGGAAATAGAAAAAGCCGAGAGGAAATCATGCCCCAAAAGAAGCCATATTTTACGCGCCAAGAAGTTATGCATATGAGCAACGCACAAAACCCTGAAATCTGTACTATTCCGCTTTTATGTATCAAGATAAAACAAGGGCTTACAAGACGCGTGAGTCAAAATGAATAGTACATTTCAAGTTTTTATCTTGTTGATTCTAAACAGAAAATTTTGAATAGTCATAGGCATTCGTAATGCGTGGGTCGGGAGTTCAAATCTCTTCTGCGGCACCATTTCCTGAAACATATTCCCGCATTTATGCGCAGTTTCGGCGTTCGCGGCGTCTTCTTCGGTAACAACAATCACTATTGCGTATCTGTGAGATTAAACCGATACTTTAAAGCATGTTCGGGTTTCACAGGCATTCTGGCGCTTTTGGCCTTCCAGTCGGCATTTTTCTCTTTGGCATGGTCGTTCTGACGGGATGCGCCGCAACGACGGGCACGCATGCGACACAGGAAAAACGATATCCGGTTGCGCACAAGGTCGGCCAGACGACCTACAAGTCTAAGGAAAAGGCCTGTGAGCTCAGCAGCGAGTGTCTGCTCTCGCTCGATCCTGAAGAAATTCAGGACAAAGACATAACGGAATCGGCGAAAGTGACGAAAATCGATGATGGGGCAAAGGAACTTACAACGCTTTACACCGACATGTCGGAAGAAAAAGTCCCGGAAGCAAACGCCCAGAGAAAAGAGCTTGAGGCCTTTCTGGCGCAGTACCAGCCGGATGAGCGGTTAAGCGCCCGGATGCGGCTTGAAGCGGAGCCCCCCCTTCCGGGTAGA
This sequence comes from uncultured Pseudobdellovibrionaceae bacterium, assembly GCA_964498755.1. GTDB lineage: Bacteria > Pseudomonadota > Alphaproteobacteria > Micavibrionales > Micavibrionaceae > RZZS01. The sequence continues at coordinate 2,899 of CAZCIB010000078.1, forward strand.
AAGCCGGGATCCGTTAAAAAAGCGGCTCAGATTGCAAAAGTTCGAGTTCCCGGGAGGAAGCCTGAGACGCCAGATTTTGCAGACGACAAAAAGCAGCTTAGGCAAGCGCCTTCTGACAGGCCGGTCAAAGTTTTATCCGGAGATGGTGAAGTTGCCAAATCCAGCTCCGTCAAAAAATTCCGCATGGGCGAGCATGACGGCTTTACCCGGATCGTTCTTGATCTGGACCGGAAGGCGGAGGCGCGGCTGGAACTCGATAACGCCGCGCAAATGTTATTGGTTGATTTGCCCGGTTCCAGTTGGGACACGCATGAAAAATGGTTCTCCACCGAACCGCCGCTTGTGATGGCCTATCTGGCGAAGCCAGGAGAAGATGGCGGAACGCGGCTTGTTGTGCGCCTGACCGAAGAGGCGGAAATCGTTCACCGGGAAACGCTCAAAGCCGGTGATTATCCCTATTATCGCATCATTTTTGACCTGAGAGGCCGTTCAGTTCACGAATAACCCGCATACGTGGTTGTGCAGAAAGTTTATAAGAATTATTTCGCTTTTAATTCGCCGGAAAAAAATTAAGATACTGATTGCGCTTTGCTTTCTTTTTTAGGTGGGGTTTATTATGCTTCAAGCTTTGTTGGCGATTTCGCCTGCGCCGTCGCGGTCCGGCTCTCTTCTCGACAATTTGCCCGTCAATGTGATGACTTGTCATCCAAAGACCTTTGTTATTGATTACGCCAACAAAACAAGCGTCAAGACCCTGAATTCCCTGGCGCATCTTCTTCCCGAGGGCGTCAGCGGAGACAATATCGTCGGACAATGCATCGACATTTTCCACGCGCATCCGGAACATCAGCGCAAACTGATGGCTGACCCGGACAACCTGCCGCATAAGGCAATCATCCGGCTTGGCCCGGAATTGCTTGATCTGCATGTCGAGGCCGTCATGTCCGGCTCCAAAATCAGAAGGCTTGCCCTGACCTGGTCGGTTTGCACGGAGCGCGAACAACTCAGGATCATGAACCATAAAATGCCGATCAACGTCATGATGTGCGATCCGGAAAGTTTCGTGATCAATTACGCGAACGAAACCAGCGTAAATACTTTCAAAAAGATTGAGCATCTTCTCCCCGTAAAGGCCGATGAGGTCGTTGGAACCTGCATTGACGACTTTCACAAAAAACCGGAACACCAGCGCAAAATTCTCTCCGATCCCGCGAACCTGCCGTATCACTCGAAAATCTATCTTGGCGATGAAATCCTGGATCTTCAGGCCTCTGCAATCATTGACGACAAAGGCTATTACCTTGGGCCAATGGTCAGTTGGGCCGTAATTACGGAGCAGGAACAACTCTCGCAAAGCGTGCTGGAGACAACCGGCATTGTGTCGCAATCGTCAGATGAGCTTCAGCAGACCGCAACCCAGCTTTCCGCAGCCGCCGAGGAATCGTCGGCGCAGGCGACCGCAGTCGCCGCGGCGGCGGAAGAAGCGTCCACAAATGTCCAGACCGTGGCTTCGGCGGCTGAGCAGATGAGCCAGTCCGTGCGCGAGATTTCCGAGCAGGTCGCCCGTTCGAACGACGTCGCGACGAAAGCGGCGGAAAAGGCGGAACAAAGCAATGCGACGGTGGAACAGCTTCATACGGCGTCTGAGGAGATTGGGGCCGTGGTTAGTCTGATTAACGAAATTGCCGAGCAGACGAATCTTCTGGCGCTGAACGCGACGATTGAAGCCGCGCGCGCCGGGGAGGCCGGAAAAGGTTTCGCCGTGGTGGCTTCCGAGGTCAAGTCTCTAGCTTCTCAGACAGCGAAAGCAACGGAAGATATTTCAGCGAAAATCGCTGATATGCAGAGCATCACGACGCAAACTGTTGTGGCAATTGGTGAAATTCGTGAAGTTATTACAAGCATTAACGAGGCGAGTAACGCGATCGCCGCAGCAATTGAAGAACAGTCATCGACGACGGCGGAAATTGCGCGTAACGTTCAGGAGGCCGCTCAGGCGACGGGTGAGGTAACGCAGAATGTTGCCGGCGTTCAGGAAGCGGCGCGGGAAACCAGTGAAGCCTCAACCCATGTTGCAAGACTGGCCGGTGAACTGTCCGAGAAATCGGCCAAACTGAACGAACAAGTGACAGGCTTTATGAATCGCAAGAAAGTTTAGCCGGTTTCGTTATGCGCTTCACAAGGTTGCGATATTGCCATGCTCTTGCCGCTTACCGCATAATATAAGGATGCGGAGTAAAAGCGCCAATATATTGCATGTCCCGCTAAAACTGGCCGGAAGACTGATAAGATCGTCTGATGATCTTGTTCAGGTTCTGAGTCTGGCTTTGGCGCTGTTTTTTATCGGGACGCTAACGGGGCTTACCTGGAATCATTTCGCGGGGGGCAGCGATATTCCCGTGCGGAACTTCGGCGCAGCCGACAGAAAACAGGTGGAGGGGCGCTGGCGCGCGGAAATTCAGGGCGGAGAAGCGGCTTTTAGCGCTGGCGACGGTTTTTACCAGATTGTGCTTGTCACGAGTGGCAGTAATCTGCGCAGATATTCGCGCGGCGTCATTGAGGTTAACGGAGATTATCTGATTTTGAATCCCCGCCCGGATTTTGGGCCCCCACAAGATTCTGAAGGCCGTCATGTCAGTCTCGGAAGCGCGCGTTTTCCAATACAGGCGGTTCAGAAAGACGGGCGCCTGATCTGGCGGGAAGGACCGCTGGAAATGCTTCTGCCTGAAGAGATACAGAAAAACCCGGATTATTTTGATACGGAGAAGATGATAAAGCGCATGAAACTGCAAAATCCGCTTTTCAAACTCGTTGGTAAAGATTTTATAATTTGGGAGCCTGATTAATCCCACTATTAGAAGTTGATAAAGAATCAAATGCCCGAGCTTCCCGAAGTAGAGACCGTCAGGCGCGCCTTATCGCTCGCGCTTGAGGGCGGCGTAATCAGGTCGGTCGAGATTCGCCGCAATGATCTGCGCATTCCCTTCCCGGAAAATCTGGCGGCGGCCATGCGCGAACAAAAGGTAAAAAGCGTTTTCCGTCGCGGAAAATACATCCTGATGGCGCTGGGAGACGGCCAGCATGTCGCGCTGCATCTTGGCATGTCGGGGCGCGTTAGAATTATGGACGGGAAGGACTGGGCGGGACCGGCAAAACATGATCATTTTATAATCCATGCCGCAGACGGGAAAGTTGCCGCGCTGAATGACTCCAGGCGGTTCGGAATGGTTTTTCTGACAAGCGATGAATGGGAGGCGCATCCGGCATGGAATTCCATGGGCCCTGAGCCGTTGGATACAGGCTTTAGCGCCTCCGTTTTAAGGAAGCGTCTGGGGAAAAGCTCCCGGCCACTCAAGCTGGCTTTGCTGGATCAGCGCGTTGTCGCGGGGCTTGGAAATATTTATGTCTGTGAAGCGCTGCACATGGCCGGACTTTCTCCTTTCAGCCCGGCGGGGGGCGTAAGCGCCGTGGAAAGCGAACGGCTTGTCAGCGCGATAAAGGACGTTTTAAGTCGGGCAATTGACGCGGGCGGCAGCACGCTTCGGGATTATTCCCAGGCGAATGGA
>CAZCIB010000079.1:0-5847 GCA_964498755.1 uncultured Pseudobdellovibrionaceae bacterium
TCTTTCCCATTGCAACACCTTTCTACGGTGTTGCACTTCGTTTGTGAATTCAGGGTGTAGTCCAGATCTTCACAAAATCTCAGCCAAAGGCGCCTTTCTTCGCTTGATCCAACGGCAATCAGCAAGAATCTCTTGAACTCTGCCGCAGATTTATGGTGTTTTGCAAACCCCTCTACAATGTTAGCACACATTCCTTTGCTGCATCGCCTAATCTGGGAAGCCACGGAGAATTTTTCGTAGTCAGGAAAATTCAGGCTGATTTTGTGAACTTTCAGGGCGAGCGCATAAGTCCGGTTATAAACCTCAATATCTTCAAGCGCTTTGATCCGAGGCATGTTCTGCCCTTGAAACTAAAAACCTACTCCTTCTCCATCGTGCACTGGAGCGGTTGTTCGTTGGCTCTCGCGAAGTCCATGACCTGATTGACCTTGGTTTCAGCGACTTCATAGGTAAATACGCCGCACAGCCCGACGCCGCGGCGGTGAACGTGCAGCATGATGTCCGTGGCTTCCTGACGGTTTTTACTAAAGAAGCGCTCAAGGATATAAACGACGAACTCCATCGGCGTGTAGTCGTCGTTGAGCAGCAGGACTTTATACATCGCGGGTTTTTTATTGCGCGGCTTGGGCTTCAGCAGAATGCCCGCCTGCCGCTTCTCTTCCCCGCCGGGATCGCCGGGATTTTCGGGATTTTCTTCCCCGGAACTTCTTATCTTCAGAAAATCACGCACGTTCTTTACTCTTGTCCAATCCACGCACAGCAAATCGTTTATACTAGAAAAGGGATGCAAAAGCCATCTTTGTCAGGCCACGTCAATGCGAACCGCCCCAAACAAATATATATAGGACCCGGTTTGCGTCCAACAATCGTCTTCTATGAAGGATTCAGCGGAACATCCGCGAAGAACGTTGAGAAAAAGCCCTGAGGCGCGGCCTTGCGCCCCTCTTTGCGGTTGATCATCTCTGTGATAAATTTTGAGGAACGTTGCATCTCCCGCGCGGAATACTCGACCATGACCGATTCCTCTCCCCGGATGCTCTCTCTTGTCTGCCCCGTATACAACGAGGCGGATTCGCTGGACATGCTGATGGACAAGCTATCCCCAGTCATTGATGAATCTCTCAAGATCATGGGAAGCGGCGCGCGGTATGAAATTATCTTTATCGACGACGGCAGCGCGGACGACACCGCCGCCGCCATTACCGCCCTGAACCGGAAAAACCCGCATGTAAAGCTGATCCGCTTTTCGCGCAATTTCGGCAAGGAAGCCGCGCTGACGGCGGGGCTGCGTCACGCGAAGGGCGACGCCGTCATCCCGATTGACGCGGATCTGCAGGATCCGCCCGCAATTATTCCCGAGATGGTCCGCCAATGGATCGCCGGGGCGGAAGTCGTCAATGCGCGCAGGACCAGCCGCGCCTCTGACAGCTGGATAAAGCGGAAAACGGCGGGTCTTTTCTACAAGGTCTTTAATTCCCTCGTGCGCCTGCCCATTCCGGAAAATGTCGGGGATTTCCGCCTTCTGGACAGGAAAGTCGTGGACTGCGTCAACCGGATCGAGGAACGCAACCGCTTCATGAAATTCGTTTTTTCATGGGTGGGATTTAAACAGGCCACGGTCGGTTACGAGCGCGAGGAACGCGCAGCCGGCGAGAGCAAGTTTAAATACTGGCAACTCTGGAATCTGGCCCTTGACGGCATCACCTCTGCGACTACCACGCCTTTGCGCATCTGGACCTATATTGGCATTGCTATGGCGACGCTTACATTGGCCTACGCTGTTTTTATCATTCTCAAAACCATGATTTACGGTATCGACGAGCCCGGATACGCGTCACTAATGGTCGTCGTCCTGACGATTGGCTCGTTCAATTTTATTTCTCTTGGGATTATGGGCGAATATATCGGCCGCATTTCCGAAGAGGTCCGGCGCAGGCCGCTCTATGTCATCAGTGAAACAGCCGGGATCGAGGAGCCACCGGAACAATGAATCTTATTGCCTCCGGAAGGCTGGCATCGGTATTTCTCGAAAAGCCATTTTTTATCTTTTTGGCTGTTCTGGCGGCGGCGCTGCTGATGCGCCTGTATGCGATCGACACGTATACCTTGTGGCTGGATGAGGCGTACAGTCACTGGTTTGCAACACGCGACTGGTCCTATCTCTGGCATGAAGCGCCGCAATTTGAAACACACCCGCCTCTCTATTATTCGATTCTGAAAATATGGATTTCTTTTTTCGGTGACAGCGAGTTTGCCATGCGCACGCTCTCTGTTGTTCCGTCTCTTGCATCGATTACCTTGATATATGTCTGTGGCCGCTGGATAGGGGGCCGAGAGCATGGCGCTTTCATTGGCCTTCTGGCGGCATTGTTCATGGCCTTTGCTGCGCCGGATATCTATCACGCACAAAATGCCAGGCCTTATACCTTTCTTGTTCTCGTTATGGCGATTGCGTTTACGTCGGCTTTGTGGCTGGTGTTAAACCCGGACGAAGCAAAAAAGCCGCTGTGGAAACTAAAATCCGTTTCCGGCAAAACAGTTACCGCCTACGCCGGCCTTGCCGCGGGACTTGCTCTGCTGCATTGGTTTCATAATCTGGGCGGGCTTTACACGATCTCTTTCGCGCTGTTCTTTTTGTATTGGTGGCTTTTCGTACATAAAGCCGATAAAACGCTGTTTTTAAATCTTTTACTTTGCGCATGCGCAGCGATAAGCCTGTACCTGCCTTTTCTGGAGCAGTTCTTTTACCAGCTCTCTCATGTTAGAGGTGGCTTTTGGCTTAAAGCTCCAAATCTTTGGGATTTTATACTACAAACGGCGTCCCTGTTTTATGTGCCGTTTTTAACGATTCCTCTTGCCGTAGCCGGCTTGTGGGCCTTGAGCCGCAAAAGCGAAAAAACGCCGGAGCGGTTTTCGCTGCCCTTGCTGCTCTTTTGCACATCTATTTTGCCATACCTGATTAACGTTATCATCACTTACTCGGTACAGCCGATTTTTCTCGTGCGTACGCTTCTGCCGTGTCAGTTCGGCTGGTTTTTATTGCTTGCGAGCGCGCCCTTAATTTTTCAAGGCAAGGGCCGTGTAAGTCTTCTCTGCTTTGTGGCGCCGTTACTAATTTCTGGAGGCCTAGCCTATCATGCTTTTCCTGAAAAAAAATACCACAGTGAGACGGTCTGGAAGACACTTGTGACAATCATTGCCGAAAGCGCGCATAAAAACGCTCCCGTATTATTAATACCTAACGCCAACGAACTGCCGGCTGGTTATTACGCGCGACAGATGCAGACTGAACTCAATCTATGGCCCCTTCCGGGTTCTTACCCTCTGATTGACGATAGCCGCACTTACCCTGTCGGCGGACGCGGAGTTCCGGACATAACGAGAGAAGATGTCGCTTCTCTCATGACAGCGCTTGAAGGTCAGGAGAGCGTGTGGCTGCTGCGTCGGTCTTCGTCCATAGACGGTGAGCATCTGGTAAGAAAAGCGCTCATTAGAAAATACGGGGACTTCGAAAGTGTTTTTTTGCATGGCCATATCCATCTCATGCTGTTTGATTCCAGTGATGAATAAAGCGAGCCGGATTTTGTCATTTTGCTGTATTATAATCCTTGATTCGCGTCCTGAATTTTTCCATGTGCGTAAATTATGAAACTGATCGTACAAATTCCCTGCTATAATGAAGAAGATACGCTCGCGGATGTCGTGCAGTCGATTCCGCGCGACATTCCCGGCGTAGACGCGGTTGAGGTCCTGATTATCGACGACGGTTCGCAAGACCGTACTCTCGAGGTCGCGCGGGAATGCGGCGTCGATCATATTGTCCGCAACCGCAGTAATATGGGGCTGGGCCTGACATTCAGAAAAGGTCTGGACGAGTGCCTGAAGCGCGGCGCGGATATTGTTGTCAATACGGACGGCGACAACCAGTATGTCAGCGCGGATATTCCAAAGCTTGTTACGCCGATTGTGAACCGCGAGGTCGATTTCGTGATCGGCTGCCGTGACATGTCGCAAATCAGCGAATTTTCTCCGCTGAAGAAACTTCTGCAAGGTCTTGGCAGCCGGGTGGTGCGCAAATTGTCTGGCGTGGATGTGCCTGATGCGGTGAGCGGGTTCCGCGCCCTTTCACGAAAAGCCGCGATGCAGATCAATATTCTTTCGCGTTTTAGCTACACGATTGAAATGCTGATCCAGGTCGGAGCGAAACGAATCCCCTATACGAGCGTCACAATACGGACAAATCCGAAAACGCGGGAGTCGCGACTGTTTGGCAGCATCCGCGAATTCATCGCCAAATCCGTCGTGATTATTCTGCGCATGTATACGATGTACGCGCCCCTGAAGGTTTTTACCCTGCTTGGCTTTCTTATGATCCTGATCGGCGCCATTCCGCTGGTGCGGTTTCTGATCTTCTTTTTCATGGGCGATTACGGCGGCCACATTCAGTCGCTCGTGATTGGCGGTACGCTCCTTGTTATCGGCATGGTGACGTTTTTCATTGGAATTATCTCAGACCTTGTCAATTATAACCGGCAGCTTATTGAAATCAGTCTCGAGAAAATCAGGCGGCTCGAATGCGAATTACTGGATGCGCGGGATGACAGGAAATGAAATATGCGTTTTCCCATGCTGATATCGCACTTGCAGGCCTGTTTCTAACAGCGGCCATTTTGACCGGCTTTACGTTTAATTTTTTTTCTGCCGGTGATTACGGACTCGGCTATAACTATTACTTCCTTGCCCTGCTTGATGGCCGACTTGACGTGCCGCTGGAGATTATCGGCGAAGAGGCATTTTACGCGGATGATGGACGCGCTTTTATGTATTACGGCGCATTGCCGGCGCTGCTCCGGATTTTCTTCTGGCCGTTTGTGGATCTTGAAACCGTGCCTGTCAGCGCGGCTGTTGTTTTTATGATGTTGGCGGCAGCGGGGTTGCTTGCCCATCATTTGCTTGTCTTGCTGCACCGCCACAGCCCTGCGATGGATGTTCGGACCTCTCATGAGCGCGCGGCATGGATACGCTACGGGATTATCGCGCTCTGGTTTGCATCGCCCGTCTTAATATTGATGATGAATGCGAGCATCTATCACGAGCCTATTGCGGCGGCGTTTCTGATTACGATTTGTTTTCTCTATATCGTGTTTCGCAGTGTTCTTTTGAAGGGCCGTATATCTCTGTCCGCGCTTTTCATGCTTGCTCTTCTCGCTGCGCTTACCGTGCACGCCCGCCCGCATGTCGCGCTTGGCTTATACATGTGTGTGTGCCTTATCTCGCTTCTGATGTTCATCGAGGACTTTAAAGCGTGCCGTCAGAAAAATACCGGTGCGCTTTTATCCCTCATAAAGGCCGCACTGCCCTTTGTGCTGCCCATGGCAATTATGCTGGCCTCGGGATTTCTTTATCTTTACATGAATTGGCTGCGCTGGGGTGATTTCACTTCTGTTGCGCCGATAGAGAGATACGGCGCTTTCCTTAACGGCGAAGGTTATTCCAAGAGGATACAGGGGTTCTTAGACCATGGCGCTTTCAGTGTAAACCGGATTATTCCGAATTTCGTCTTTCATCTTTTCGGCGCTTTGACTCCTGCAATCGTGCTTCAAGAATTTTTCAACACAGGCTTTATCCGAAAAGAGGGTCCGCCCGGCCCTGTTTTTGTGATCTGGGTGTTCTGGATTTTGGGGGCGGGGTTGTCTGTGTGGTCCGTAACAGCGGCAAAGACAAATCTCAAAATTTCCGGCGAAAACCCGATATGTATACTCGGCCTGACGATGGCGGTTATTGCCGTCTTTGTCCTTGCTTACGCCACGACTACGTTCCGGTATAAAACCGAACTCTGGTTTTTAC
>CAZCIB010000080.1:0-5713 GCA_964498755.1 uncultured Pseudobdellovibrionaceae bacterium
AACCACTTGCATGTTATAATTTACCAAACGCAAGAGTAAAAGACAGGGCTATCGATTTGGAGAAATTAAAGCAGGCTGACCTAAACGAGATCATCAAAAAACACACGCGTTTTATGAAGGGGCAGGCAGGCGGCATCCGCGCGACCGTTAAATTCAAGGATATGTCAGGATTAAGCTTTTACAAACAGGATTTAAGTCAGGCCGACTTTACAGGTTCCTTGCTGGTCGAGGCTGACTTGAGCGACGGGCGGTTTTACGGCGCGTCTTTTTTTGCATGCGACATGCGCAAGGCGAATCTGTCACGGGCTGATTTTTCGCGCGCCGATTTCCGCGGCGCCTATGTCGCGGGAGCTGATCTCACCGGCGCCGATCTGGATAGCGCGGACATGCGTGAGGGCCAGCTTATGGGCTATGACCGTGACGGCGTTGTCGATAAAAAGCAGGATGAACGGCGCGGTAAAACCGTTTTTTCCGGGTCAGTCTTCAAGGACACCAACATGTCTAATTCCATGGCCGTGGATGCGGATTTTTCGGATGCGGACCTTTCGGGCGTGAAAATCAATGAGGCCAATCTTCGCGGCGCGAATTTCAGCGGCGCAAACCTCACAAATGCTGATTTTCAGGGCTCCGATCTTTACGGATCGAAGCTTGAGGCCGCCTCGCTCGAAAACACGAATCTCGACAACACCAACACTCAGGGCAGCGACATTCACGAAGTCATGGGCCAGCAGGTTGAACGGAAAAGTCTGACCGAACAAAGTGTCACGCTGAAAGATTTAATACATGACCACGTCGAATGGCTCGAGAGCGCAGGAAAAAAAGGCAAGCAGCTTAACCTGAGTAAATGCGATCTGACAGGAGAGGCGGAGCTGCGTAATTACAATCTCGTGCTTTTTGTAGCGATAAGCTGCAATTTTTCGGGCCTCAATCTGGAAGGGATTAAAATGGAAAGCGCGATGCTGGACCAGTCGGACTTTTCAGGTTGCCGCGTTCGCAACGCTGATTTTCGCGGATCAAGCATGAAAAACTGTTACCTGAGCCGCGCCGATTTCAGCAACACGAATTTCAACGCTCTTTATGTGCGGCGCCCGGATGGCTCTCAGGTGATACAGCGCGTCAACATGGGTAATGCGCGTCTGAACTACGTGACCTTTGACGGGGCGAGTTTCAAGGACGCGATTTTGCACGGCGCGAATTTGAAAAACGCGACGTTCCGCAAATGCGACCTGACGAATTGCGACCTGAGCGAAGCCGATACTTCGGGCTGCGATTTTTCGGGCGCGATTTTGACCGGGACGATTCTGGAGGGGAAGAGGCGTTAGGCTAATTCCTCAGCGGCTTGCCGTTGTCGAGCATGTATTCGATGCGCGCGAGCGTGCCTTGTTCTCGAAGGAGGCCCATGAAGGCTTCGCGTTCTAATTTGAGGATATCGTTTTCGTTCACGGGCTTCGTCCAGTCCGCCTTTTCTCCGCCGCTTAAGACATTCGCGAGATAGCCGGAGACCACAACGTCATAGGGCGTTGCCTTGCCGGACTTGCGCAGGTCCGATACGGCCAGATCGAGTGCGGCTTTCCCGGAAGCGCCGGGAAGGCGGATGTCTTCGCGTTTTTCGGGCGGGGCGTAGTTTTCGGCCAGCTCCAGAGCTTTTTGTTTAGCGTCGTATAACAGCCTGTCACGGTTCATGGTGACGCCGTCGCTCTCGCGGAAATAGCCGATTTCCTTAGCCTCCTGCGCGGATTTCGCGACCGTGGCCATGCCGATGGTTTCGAAAGATTTTCGAACTGCGCCCATCGGCGAGTGTTTCGGCGAGAACCAGATATCGGTATGTCCGGCGGCTTCGCGTTCCTGAAAGCGCAGGATCATTTCCTTACACCCGCCCCATCCCGGTATCACGCCGACGCCGACCTCGACGAGTCCGCAATAGGTTTCGGCATGGGCCTGCACGGCGTCGCTGTGCAAAAGGATTTCACAGCCGCCGCCCAGAGCCAGACCCGAAGGCGCCGCCACGACCGGAAAAGGCGCGTGTTTCAAATCCTGAAAGACCTTCTGGCCCGCCGCGACGAACTGCTCGACCTGCGGGTACATGGCAATATTGATCATGAACAGCGCAAGACCGAGATTGGCGCCTGCAGAAAACGCGCTGCCGTCGTTATAGATGACGAGCGCCTTGTAATCGTTGCTCTCATCATTAATCAGCGCAATGGTCTTGGAAATCTGCTCGAAAATCTGCTCGTCGAACGTGTTCATTTTGGAATGCTTTTCAAAGCACAGAACGCCGTCCCCGATATCCCAGACGCTTGCCGAACTGTTTTTGAGAACGGGTTCAGAAGCCAGTTTGAGATCAGAGAGGAGAAGCACACCCTCCGGCCTTTGAACGGGATGATACTGCCCGTCCGTCCCGAAATAATGAAGCTTTGCGTCCTTGACCTTGTAAAAACTCTGCGCGCCGACTTTTTCAACAAGCGCGGGCACGGAGATATCAAGCTTTTTCAATTCCCCGGCGAGCCAGTCTGCGCCGAGCTTGTCGATCATCTCGAACGGGCCGAACTTCCAGTTGGTTCCGAGACGCATGGCCTCGTCCACCGCGGCGACGTCGTCCGCGATTTCCGGCACGAGCGAAGCCGCATAAGCCAATGTTCTCAGCATCACCGACTTGGCGTACCGCCCGCCCGCATCGTCCGTTTCCAGCACGGCTCGCATGCCTTTTTTGCCTGCGTCAATGCTTGAGAGTTTAGGTTTTTCTGCGGGCTTGTATTGATCTTCGCTGAATTTCTCAGGATCGAGCGCGAGGGCCTGTTTTACTTTTCCTTTCGCATTCGGATCAAGGCGGTAAAATCCGCCTTTACCCTTGCGGCCCGTATAGCCCGCCTCGATCATCTGATGCACGAAAGGGTAATCCTTGTAGATTTTTAAATATTCGTCGCCTTCGGACAGGCTGTCTTTCATGGACGCGGCAAGATAGGGCATCAGATCCACGCCTACAAGGTCGATCAGCGCGAACACGCCCGTTTTCGGTATGCCAAGGGGGCGTGATAAAACCGCGTCGGCGACTTCGATGGTTACGCCTTGTTCAATCAGTTCATTCAGCGCCGTCTGCATCCAGAACACCAGCAGGCGGTTCACGATAAATCCCGGCGTGTCGTTACACTGCACCACGCCTTTGCCAATCCTGCGGTCGCAAAAATCCGTAATTTCCTGAACGGCTTCGCTACGCGTTTTGTCTCCCGGCACAATTTCCAGCAAGCGCATATAGCGCGGCGGGTTGAAGAAATGCGTGATCATAAAGTCGCGCACGAACTCCTCCGGCTGCCCTTCGGTCAGTTTCGCAAACGGGATGGTCGACGTATTGGAAGAGACAATGGACCCGGGCTTGCGATGTTTTTGAATCTTTTCGTATGTGACGTGTTTGATTTTAACGTCCTCGAGCACAACCTCGATAATCCAGTCGCATTCTCCCAGCTTCTCCAGATCGTCCTCAAGATTGCCCGGCGTGATCAGTTTGGCGTTGCTCTTGCGCATGAAGGGCGCGGGATCGGCCTTGAGCATTTTCTGGATGGCCGTTTTGGCCAGGATATTCCGGTCCTCCGCTTTCTCGGGAACGATATCCAGCAGCGCAACCTCAACGCCCGCATTGGCGATCTGCGCGGCGATGCCGGACCCCATAACGCCTGAACCGATAACTGCGACTTTTTCTATTGGCATGAGCAAACCCCGGGAACATAAAAGACGTACTCATTATCCCCGCGCAGGCTTACAGTGTCCAATTCAAATTACAAAAAGGTTCCGGTTCTCGGAGCGCTCTCCCTTACCCGGTGTTTTTCCAGATGCTTCATAACTTCGGCCGCCATTGTTTTGAGCGCTTCTTCTTCCGCAAAGGAAAAGCCGCCGCGGGGCTTCATATCGATAACGCAAAGCGATCCGATGATCATGCCGTTATAGGCGACAAGCGGCGCGCCAGCGTAGAAACGGATGTAAGGCTCGCCGGTAACGAGCGGATTGCCTTTGAAACGGAAATCTTTTTGCGCGTCCAGAACGACCAGCGGTCTGTCTTCATAAATCGTATGCGCGCAGAAAGCCTGTTCCCTCGGCGTTTCCAGGCATTCGAGGCCGCTGCAGGATTTAAACCATTGCCGTGTCGCGTCGACCAGGGAAACAAGAGCGATCGGGGTCTTGAAGCGTTGCGCAGCGCGGTATGTGATCTCGTCAAGAGTCTCTTCCGGCCCGGTATCCATTATTCCGTAGTCCTGAAGCGTCCTGAGGCGCGTTTCTTCGTTTTCCGCCGGGGAGCGCAATAACCAGCCGGGACAATTTTCTTCATATTCACAAGACATGGCTTTGAATATATGTTCAAACCCGCCGCAAGCAAAGTGCTTCGGGAAATTGGATGTACGCTCGTATGCCGCTCTAGAATACGAACATCGCCGTAATGTAAATCACGTAGAGAGTGAGAAGAACTATGCCTTCCTTGCGGTCAATGACGCGCCCGGTTTTAATGATCGGGTAGAGGATAATAGCAACGATCAGCGCAAGCCAGACGTCGAATTCCGCAATGCGCCCCGTTAGCGGCAAGGGCGTAAAGAGGGCCGTTGTTCCGAGGATAAAAAAGATATTGAACAGGTTGCTGCCAAGGACATTGCCGATGACGACGTCCGCATGTTTTTTCATGGCGGCGACGACGGCGGTTGCAAGTTCCGGCAGGGACGTCCCGATCGCGACCAGAGTCAGGCCGATGACGGCCTGGCTGACGCCAAACGCGGTTGCTATGTTCACGGCCCCTTCGACAAGCAAATTCGCCCCTGCAGCCAGACCGACCAGACCGGCGAGAATATAGGCCCCGGACTGCCATAACTTTTCCGGCGCTTCGGGAACGTCTTCCGTCATATGTTCGCGCGATTCATCCATATCTTTTTTCTGTTCCGGCGTCGCTTTTTTATCATCAAGATACGACCAGTATATGTATCCGGCGAGCATGGCGATCATGATCGCGCCGCCGATCCAGTTGATTTCATTCAGCATGGCCAGAAGACAGAGAAACAGGCTGGCAAAAATGACAATGACCGAGTTGCGGCGTATCTCCCGCGTTCCTGACGCCATTGGCGAAATCGCAGCTGCAAAGCCAATGATCAGCAGAATATTGGCGACGTTCGAGCCCACGACGTTCCCGAGAGAAATCTCCGGCGAACCGGTCAAAGCGGCCTGTAAGGAGACAATCAGTTCCGGCGCGCTTGTACCGAATCCTATGACGACGAGCGAAACAAGCAAGGTGGACACGCCAAAGCGCACGGCGGCGCCAACGCTGCCCTTAACCAGCCATTCGCCGCCGAAAAACAACAATGCCAGACCGATGAGAACGAAGATAATGTCTAAAACCATAAGCGCGTCCGCTCTTAACTGTTTACAGTTCAAATGGTTAGCAGAGAAGCGTTGAAAAGGCTATTCTAAATTTTTACATCGTGTATGATTTTATGCGTGATGAAATCCGTTCCTGACTTTCCAGCTTTCATAGACAATCCTGAAGTCGTCGAGTTCGTCGGCAAGAATCATGTCGCTTTCCGCGAATCCTGGCTGCGGAGCTATAAAAGGACGCAGGACGCCGACAAGGTTATGACCCGACCCTCGCTCAACCTTGCGGCTCTGTTCGCTTTTCCGGTCTGGTGCGCATACAGGAAACTTTTTCTGCCTTACGTTATTTTTACGCTTGCCCTTTCCTGCA
>CAZCIB010000081.1:0-5666 GCA_964498755.1 uncultured Pseudobdellovibrionaceae bacterium
GAATTGAATCACAAAAGACTGAAATCACTCAATTAGTTTCGGGTTGGGCTCTTAGCGAAAATCAGGAGCTAAAACGGATCATTATTTATTCAAGTGACTATATGAAACTGCGCGCAGCGCAATTTTTAATAAGAAATGCCCGCTTCTGGCGGGCATCGGACAAACTGCAACTTTCTCATTGTTGAAACTTGCCGGACCCCCGCCTTCGCGGGGGCGACAACAAATGTCCAATTATGAATTGAAACGAGTATAGGAACCTCTGCAAAAGTCCTTTTTTGGACTTTTGCTTTTTCTCTGATGCATCCCGGTGAAAACCGGGATCCAGAAAATCATTATCCTACTGGATCCCGACTTGCGTCGGGATGCTATGGGGAAGGTAGAAAAGGCATAACAAAGCAGTTTTGCAGAGGTTTCTATATTCTCTACGCCGCCGTTTTCTTCCCGCCTTTGCCGAGCATGTTCATCCCGGCTTCGAGCAGGTTCATCGGCAGCGGCAGAAGGATCGTATTGCCCTTGGCATTCACAAAGTCGCCCATCGTGCCGAGATAACGCAGCTGCATGGTCTCGGGCCGCTTGGCGAGGATTTCGGCGGCCTGGTCGAGGCGCTCTGCGGCCTGGTATTCTCCTTCGGCGTTGATGACCTTCGCGCGCCGGATCCGCTCGGCCTCAGCCTGCTTGGCGATGGCGCGGACCATGGTCGGGTCGATGTCGATATGCTTGATCTCGACATTGGTAACCTTGATGCCCCAGCCGTCGGTCTGCGTATCGAGAATTTCCTGTACGTCCATATTCAGCTTGTCGCGGTTGGTCAGCATGTCGTCAAGCTCGTGCTTGCCAAGGACGGAGCGCAGCGTCGTCTGCGCGAGCTGGCTTGTGGCGGCGTAGAAGTCCTCGACGCGGTTGATCGCGTGCGCCGGATCGATAATGCGGTAATAGACAACGGCGTTGACCTTGACGGAGACGTTGTCGCGGGAAATTACGTCCTGACCCGGGATGTCCTCGGTGCGGATGCGCATATCCACGAGAACCATCTGCTGGATGCCGGGAATGATCAGCTGGATGCCGGGCCCTCGCGAGCTGGTGAATTTACCGAACGTGTAAACCACGCCGCGCTCGAATTCCTTGACGATACGAAAAGACGCCGCGATCAATGCGATCAGCGCGACGACGACGACGATGAGTACCTGGGTCATATGGGTGTGCTCCTTTTGATGACGGTTAATCCATGCCGATGTTAAAAAACGTGATAAACAGGATTATCAGCGGCGCAATAACAAAGATGATCGCGCCAACGGCGAGAGAGACGACTGCGCCGTAACCGGACGCGTACACAAGAACCGCCGTTAAAATGCCCGCAAAAAACACGACCGGGATCGTGCCTTTGTGCCGCTGGATCACTTCCTTGAGGTCATTGCGCTCTGACATGCGGCTATTCCGGGGCTTTCTCGATGTTCAGATAAATTCCGTCGACTTTTTTGATTGTAACGTTTTCGCCTTTGTCTGCGGCGAACTTAGTGTCGCTGCGCGCTTTCCAGATTTCGCCGCCGACCTTGACGTAACCTTTCCCGTCTTCCCATTCGATGACTTCCGCCGCGCCGCCTTCCATGGACTCGGCCCCTGTCGTGGTTTTGACCTTGAAAGAGCGTACGACCATCCAGACGACAAGCGCGGAGACAAGCGCCGCCGATATCCCGACGCCCCAGACGACGCCCATATCCAGAACCATTCCCGGCATGCTTTCAGTTTCGAACATGAACGTCGCTCCCACGATGAAGGCGATAAAGCCGCCAATGCCCAGTATGCCGAATGACGGCACGAACGCCTCGGCGATCATTAATATTATGCCGACGACGAGCAATATAATCCCGGCGATATTTACGGGCAGGATGTTCAGCGCGAACATCGCCGCGATCAGGCAGATTGCCCCGACGGTTGCGGGGACAAGCGTACCGGGATTGTAAAACTCGATGATAAAGCCGTAAACGCCGATGGTCAGCAAAATCAGCGCGACGTTCGGATCGGCCAGAAACGAAAGGATTTTCGTGCGCCAGTCCGGCGCCTTGTCAACGACCGGCGCGTTCTCCAGCTCAAGCGTGACGGTCTCGCCGTTTTTAAGCTCGATCTCGCGCCCGTCGGCTTTTTCAAGGAATTCGGCGCGGGATGTGGCGACGAAATCGATGACGTTCAGCTCCAGCGCCTCGTTCGCCGTGACGCTCTTGGCCTCGGTCACGGCGCGTTCGGCCCATTCGGCGTTGCGCCCGCGCATCTCGGCGATGCCGCGTATGAAGGCCGAGGTGTCTTCCAGAGCTTTTTTATCCGTGGCTGTTTCCTGAGACGGCGCCGGCTCTTCGCTGTTGTCCTTGTTCTTATCCGTTTCTTCCTGCGGCGGCGAAAGCGGGGAAGGGGCGGGCTGTTGCGGGCCGCCAAGCTCGATGGGCGTCGCCGCGCCGGTATTCGTGCCGCTGTCCATCGCGGCGATATGCGCGGAGATGAGTATGAACGTGCCTGCGCTCGCCGCATGCGCGCCCGAAGGCGTAACCCATACGGCGACCGGCACGGGGGATTCGACGATGGAACTCACCATATCGCGCGTCGAGGTCAGCAGGCCGCCGGGGGTGTTCAGCTTAATCAGCAGGAGCTGGGCGTCCGCCTCGTCCGCCGCCCGGATGCCCGATTCGAGATAGCCGGAAAAGGCCGGGCTGATCGCCCCGTCCATGGTGAGGACATGCACCGGCTTTTGCGGGCCGGACGCTTTTTCTTTCGCCTCTTCCTGCGCGCCAATCGGCAGCGCAATAAGCAACGCGCCAAGCAGCAGGGGAGCAAGGAACCAGAACCGTTTCATGATCCTATGAAAGCATAGAAAGAGGAGAGACACAATAAAGGGCGTTCACGCCGCCTTCGCGATTTCCTTTGAAAGCTCCTTGATCAGCGCTTCGCCCATTTCGGACGTACTGACCTGCGCGCAGCCTTCGGCCATGATGTCGCCGGTGCGGATGCCCTCATTCAAAACATTTTGCGCGGCCCGGTCGATCATGTCCGCGAGGTCGCCCCGGCCCAGGGAATATTTGAGCGCCATGGAGAAAGATAAAATGGTCGCGAGCGGGTTGGCCTTGCCCTGCCCGGCGATGTCGGGGGCGCTGCCGTGCACGGGCTCGTACATCGCCTCACCCGTATCGTTCAACGAGGCTGAGGGGAGCATGCCGAGCGAGCCGGTCAGCATCGCCGCTTCATCCGATAAAATATCGCCGAAGAGATTGTCGGTAACCATCACGTCGAACTGGCGCGGATTTCGGAGGAGCTGCATCGCGCCGTTATCGGCATACATATGCGTAAGTTCCACGTCGCTATAGCGTTCGGCATGGACCTTCGTCACCACATCGCGCCAGAGCCGCCCGGACTCCATCACATTGCCCTTTTCCAAGCTGCACACGCGGTTTTTACGTTTGCGCGCAAGATCGAAGGCGACGCTGGCGACGCGCTCGATTTCCGAGCAGGTATAGACCTGCGTATTCACCCCGCGCTTTTCGCCGTTTCCAAGGTCCTCGATCCCGCGCGGTTCGCCGAAATAGACGCCGCCGGTAAGCTCCCGGACGATCAGGATATCAAGCCCCTTGATGACCTCGGGCTTCAACGTGGAAGCGTCGAGCAGCGCGTCAAACACGATCGCCGGGCGCAAGTTCGCAAATAAATTCAAATCTTTCCTGAGCCGCAGGAGTCCGGCCTCGGGGCGGATATGATAATCCACGTTATCCCACTTTGGTCCGCCGACCGCGCCGAGCAGGACGGCGTCCGCTTTTTTGCCGCGTTCAACGGCTTCGTCGGAAACCGGGACGCCGTAAGCGTCAATCGCCGCGCCGCCGACATGATCCTCCCATAGATCAAAGCTCATATCGGCCTGGCCCTCGAGCCAGGAAATCAGGCGGCGCACCTCTTCCATTACTTCGGGGCCGATGCCGTCGCCGGGCAGGAGAACAAGGGAATAATTGTTTTTCATTTACAGTTGCCAGTTGCCAGTTGTCGGTTGTCAGATAGAAAATAACAAGAAACCTCTACAGTCAACTGCCAACTGCCAACTGACAACTGTTACGCCGCCATTGTTCGCATGATCCGGCGGAAATATTCGTCTTCGGCGATCGGGTCGTACGGGTTTTCCGGTCCGTCGTACAGCGCGTACGTTTCGGGGTTATCAAGCGCCGGTTTAAAGCATTCGTAATATTTTTCACCCCATTCGCGCGCTTTTTCCTCCGTATCAATCATATCGTTGCGCAGCTCCATAAAGACGTTCGGCAGGCGGCGCGAGTCGCCGTGCCGGATGACCGTCGTGCCGTAGAGTATGCGCATGTCGTAGGGCGCGTTATCGCCGACGCAATAGCCCTGCGATTCGAAGTGGTTGATCGCGTGTCTGGCGAGGCGGTCATCCTGCCGCCAGAAGGCCGCGACATGCCAGGGCCTCTGCTCGCCGAAAAACATCGGCGTATAGCTGTGCACGGCGATCAGGACCGGGTTGATTCCGCGCGCCAGATAAGAGTCCACCAAGTCGTTCACGGCGTTGTCGTAGGGCATATAGATTTCATCAATGCGCTGTTGCCGTTCTTCATCGCTCATTTCGATATTGGCCGTGACGGGAACGCCCTCGGCGGTGGTCGGGAAGGCGCGGACCGGCATGCGCCCGACATCGACGACAAGACGCGAATAGGTCGAGTAGATCGCCGGCGCGTCCAGAAGCTCCGCAAAACGCCGCGCGACGGTCTCCGCGCCGATATCATAGGACGGGTGCTTTTCAAACTCTTCCTGTGGCAGGCCGAGAGAGCCGAGCCCCGAGGGCACGGCCTTGCCCGCATGATCGCACAGAATGATCGCGTGCGCCTTGCCGTCCGGGTTTTCAATGCGGTAGGGCGGCGGGTCGTTTTTTGTGAGCAGCTTCATAATAGTTGCAAGTTTCGAGTTACAAGTTGCAAGAGAGCCTATATTTTTTTGAGCAGAGCGAAAAGCATCCTGGATATTTCGGTGTACTCTTTATCCCAAATATTCCAAGTCTCTTCATCTATGAAACCAAGGTCGCGGCAAAAATCAATCCAAACACTGACTTCTTGCGCAGACCCCTTTGCTATAACCAAAAAGCGTTTAAAATCATTGTCGGAAAGCATTTGGCGGCCATAGCCTTCAGCAATATTAGCGCAAACGCTGCTTGATGATCGTCTTATCTGATCGGTTATCGCATAACGCTCTTCTCGAGGAAAGGATGCGGATTTCTTATAAATCTCCAAAGAGGATTTATACGCTCTCTGATATACGAGCAAATCGCGATGGTTTCCTTCTTTCATCTTGTAACTTGCAACTCGTAACTCGCAACTCGCAACTCGTACCTAATAAAGCCAGCTTCTCTTGCCTGAGTCCGCGTTTTCAAACGCCTTGATCGCGGCGGCTTTTTCGAGCGTCAGGCCGATATCGTCGAGGCCGTTCATCAGGCAATGCTTTTTGAAGGCGTCGATTTCAAAGCTGTAGCTGAATTTATTGCCGCGCGTTACGGTCTGGTTTTCAATATCGACTTCAATCGGCGCGCCGGGATTGTCCTGCGCTTCCTGCATCAGCGCGTCGACCTGCTCCTGCGGCAGGTAAACGGGCAGAATGCCGTTCTTGAAGCAGTTGTTATAAAAGATATCGGC
>CAZCIB010000082.1:0-5490 GCA_964498755.1 uncultured Pseudobdellovibrionaceae bacterium
GGCGAATGGAGAAACAGGGTATTTTCAGTTCGCGTTTTCTGTATATGATCGGGAGGCAGAGTTTTGCCGAAAATGCGTTTCAAATGGCGACTCCGCGGAAAACGAGAGCTGCAGGATTGAGCGCGTCGTTCAATCCGGCAGATCGACGTTTTATTGTCCGCGATGCCAGAGCTGAAAGCGGGAGCTTGCCAATGAATTTCATGCGTTTAACCGCACTCGTGATGACTGCATTTCTTGTTTCATATGCGGGCAGCCCTTCCTATAGCGGTGAACTTAACGGGCAGAGCAGGTTTTTAACGGCGCTCCAGGACGTGCCGCTTATGCCGGGCCTGAAAGAGCAGGTGGACCAATCGATCGTTTTTGACAAGCCTTCGGGACGAATCGCCGAATCGACGGCCTACGGACAAGCTGCCTCAGCCGGCGAAATTCACCGGTTTTACAGGCGGACCCTGCCGCAGCTTGGCTGGTCCCTTATGTCTGACGAGACTTTTGTGCGCAGGGACGAGCGCCTGAGAATCACTGTGGCTCAGGTTAAAGACGGGAACGTTGTCATGTTTCACATAATGCCGCGCTAAATGCGCGCATAAATTTGCTTTTATCTTTAACTTGACAAAACAGGCGGCGTGCGCGTAAAACAATGCCTTCCGTTTAGTGAGGAAAAATGTGTGGCTTAAATGGCCCGGTTAAATTGTGGACTTAATGGCAGGTAGAATTAATGGCTAATCACGAGTCGTCGAAAAAAAGAATACGCAGAAACTCAAAGCGCGCGGATATCAACGGCGCGCGCCGCAACCGCGTACGTACTTTTATCAAAAAAGTAGAACATGCAATCGGCGCCGGCGATGCGCAGGAGGCGGAAAAAGCTTTACGTGCGGCCCAGCCTGAACTTCAACGCAGCGCAGCCAAAGGCATTTTTCACAAGAGAACCGTAGCGCGCAAACTTTCACGCTTACAGGCCTCAATCAAGAAGGTTAAATCTGCTTCCTGAAATCACTCTTGAAGTAGTTTTCTCTTATAAAAAAGTAAAAACAATATTTTATTATGTGGCGCGATGTAATCATCGGGCCAGATAAATATTTTATAAAAAAACTTTTTGAACTTTTCTTTCTTTTTGCTCTGTTCCCTTTTTGATCTTGTTGCGCCCCGCAAAAAAACTGACTAATCTATCTTTCAGCAAACAAGGAAAGTGGCTGTCAGAGCCGGTTTCAAGATTTGTGGCCCAGGAATCAAGCGTTTATAAGCGCTTAGTCCTGCGGATCGTCAAAGGGAGCATTCCCGAGCCTGTAAAGGGGGCTGGCCAACAGAAAAACGATCAAATCTGATCTGTTTTTCGTACGAAGCCTTTTAAAAATAAAAAAATGTGAGATGGCAAGCTACCGTTTGCCAGAGGCTGTAGATGTGTCTTTTAGAGGGCAAACCGTATTGCATGCGCATACGGCAGGGGTACGCGTGAACTGTTAACAATTAATAACTTGGCAAACAAGGCAAATTAAGTCACAGGGAGCGCGTTCGTAAAATGTATAAACACGGAGTAACTAAAATGCTTGAAAATGGGGGAGAGGCCAGCTCTGAGGGCTTCCAGATTACCGAATCTTTTTTACCTACGCCTGAAATTAACGCTCTCTGGGAAAAGGTTTACAGTTGTTTTCGCGAAGAGTTCAGCGAAGCCGTATTCCGAAGCTGGCTCAAGCCGCTGACCTTGCAGGCCTATTATCACGGAACGCTGGAGGTTTCCGTTCCTACCCGCTTCATGCGCGACTGGATACAATCGCATTACGCCGGGCGCATCCTTGAGATGTGCGGCGAGCATAACGCCGAAATCAAGCGCCTTGAAATCGTTGTGGTTCAAAACCCGATTCCGCTCGAATCAGAAGAAAAGGCCGCAAAACAAAACGAACAAAGGGCGGCGAAAGCGAATCTGAACAGGCCGAACGGGTTAATCGAGGAATACAGCTCCCCTCTGGACGCACGTTTCACTTTCGATTCTTTTGTCGTCGGCAAGCCGAACGCGCTTGCCCATGCCGCGGCCAGGCGCGTGACGGAGTGCGCGAGCGTGCCGTTTAACCCGCTGTTTCTTTACGGCGGCGTCGGGCTCGGCAAAACGCACCTGATGCATGCGATTGCCTGGTCGATGGCTGAAAACTGGCCTGATAAAAAGGTCATGTATATGTCGGCCGAGAAGTTTATGTATCAGTTCGTCCGTTCCGTCCGGGCGCAGGATACGATGGCGTTTAAGGAGCTGTTCCGCTCCGTAGACGTCCTGATGATTGACGACATCCAGTTTATCTCCGGCAAGGAATCGACGCAGGAAGAATTCTTCCACACGTTCAACGCGCTCGTAGACCAGAACAAGCAGATCATCATCAGCTCGGATAAGCCGCCGCAGGATCTGAACGGCATTGAGGAGCGCCTGCGCTCGCGCCTTGCCTGGGGGCTTGTGGCCGATATTCAGCCCAGCACGTATGAACTTCGTCTTGGTATCCTGAAGGCCAAGCGCGATTCTCTTGGCGCAAGCGTTCCGGACGCCGTGCTTGATTTTCTTGCGTTGAAAGTCACCAGCAACATCCGTGAACTTGAAGGCGCGCTTAACAGAATCGTCGCGCACGCCGACGTGGTCAAGCAGGCGATTACGCTGGAGACGACGCAGGACGTGCTTCAGGATTTGCTGCGATCGCACAACCGCCGGATCACGATTGACGAGATTCAGAAAAAAGTGGCTGAACACCACAATATCCGGATTTCCGACATGCATTCGTCGCGCCGGGCGCGCAACGTCGCAAGGCCGCGTCAGGTCGCAATGTATCTCGCCAAACAACTTACGTCGCGCAGTTTGCCGGAAATCGGGCGTAAGTTCGGCGGGCGCGATCACACGACCGTCATGCACGCCGTGCGGAAAATCGAGGAACTGATGGAGCAGGACGATGTCTTCTCCCAGGAAGTTGAAGTGATCCGCCGCGCTCTGACCGGCTGAGAAGTTTTTTCTCCTCCTTAACAATCCTTTCTAAAAAACTTGCGGGTTCCTTGAAAAAAGAACCCGCGTTTTTGTGCGCTTGAAAATATATAAGCGTATTTTGCTTCGTCACCTAGGAGGCAAGCCTTTAGGCTTGCTTAAACATCCGGGGTCCACTAAAGCGTGCGAGGCTTGCCTCGCACACATCATGGATCCCGTTTGCGCTCAGCTCCGGCTTTGCCGGAGCGCCAACGGGATGACGACCCGTATAGGATAGTTATTCCGCCGCCTGCGCGAGTTCTTCGGTCTCGTCGTTAGAGGGCTTGCGCTCAAGCGCTTTTGCGACCTCCTGACGCAAGTCTTCCAGAAGATCCAGAACTTCGTGCGAGGCGTCGTTGAGCTCGTCGATGGCTTTGCTCGCCGCGTCTTCCTGTCCCTGTTCGTGCAACGCCAGAACTTTCTTTCCGGTTTCATGCACCCGGGCGTGCGGAGCTTCGAGTTTTTTATAGGAGGGCTGCGCCTTGATCAGCGCGTCCGCAGAATAATACCACTTGCCGAGACGGCAGAAATGATGGTCCGTCACTTCGCCGGATTTCCAGCTGTCGTGCCCCAGAAGCGTATCAATGATTCGTTTCTTGAAGACGACGTGATCGTTCTTGGCAATATCCAGAACGGCCAGCGGCCCGAGATCCGCCATGCCGTCGAAGCGGCTTTTCATGGATTCGGTTAGCTCGTGCATCGCGTCGACGACCTTCGTAATATCGCTCTTGTTTGACTCTGTGATGCTGGCCACAAGCGAGGCGGAGCGGGACGCCTCCGACGTCGCCGCCGTCTGCTCGGTCAGGATCGAGGCGATATTCGTCATTTTCATGGCGGCCTACTGCACGGTGGAGGAGATATTCTCAAGCTCTCCCGTCAGGTTTTTAACGGCTTCGCCATTGACCGTAACGGATTCGGCCGTTTCGTCCATGATCGCCGTGATCCCGCCGATGCTGGCCTGAACGTTCCCGATTCTTCCCCGGATATCCTCTGTCGCCTTGGCTGTCTGGCTGGCAAGGTTTTTCACTTCCGACGCCACTACGGCAAATCCTTTTCCGGCTTCTCCGGCGCGCGCCGCCTCAATGGTGGCGTTGAGCGCAAGCAGGTTTGTCTGCTCGGCGATTGCCTCGATCTGGGAGATAATCTCGCCGATTTGACCCGACGCCTCGTCCAGTTCCTCGACTGATGATTTCGCCTGTTGCACTTTCCGCGTCATCTCGGTCATGGACTTGCTGGCCTCTACGGCGCGCTGTGCGCCCTCTGCGGCGGCCTGTTCGGAGTTCTGGGCGTCCTGCGTCGCGTCATTACTGTTATTGGAGATTTCATTGACGGTGGCGCTGACTTCCTCGATGGCCGAGGCCATGGACTGGACTTCCTGCATGGTCTTTTCGATGCTCTGTTTCATTTTCGCGAGCTTGATCAGTGTTTCATTGCCCTCGATCGAGACGTCGACGAACTGATGCAGAATATCGAGACTGCCTTCCAGCTTTTCACGCTCGCTTTTCTCCGTCTGCCGGATTTGATTTTCCTGCAGCTCCTGATTTTTAATGATTGTTTTTCGGAAACCTTCGATGGCTTTGGCCATTTGCCCGATTTCATTCGTGCGATCCGTATAGGGAACCTTCGTGTCCGTCTTTCCCGAGCTCAAGAAATCCATAACGCCTGCGATTTTTTTCGTTGAGCCGGAGATATCGCGCGCAATCAGCCATGAAAGCGCCGCGATTACCAGCAAGATAACGCCGCCAACAGACGCGAGGATGAGAGTATGTTTCCAGAAGGTTTCATTAAGATCGTCAATGTAAACGCCCGTCCCGATCATCCATTCCCAGGGCTCAAAACTCTTCGCGTAGCTTAATTTGGGCAAGGGTTCGTCCGAGCCGGTTTTAGGCCATTGATAGGTGACAAAGCCGCCGCCTTCCCGGGCCGCGTTTATAAGATCTCTGATGAACAGGACATCGTTTGAATCTTTAACGCCGATCATGTTTGTTCCCTCGTTTTCAGGCTTCGGCCCGAGAACCAGGTTTGTAACGTCTGCGGCGTAAACGAAGAAGTACCCGTCTTGCGCGTAGCGTTGATTGCGCAGAACCGACTTTGCCAAAGTCTGCGCTTCTTCAGCGCTCATGACCCCTTCCCGGGCCAGCTCATAAAATGGCGTGATGGATGAAATTGCCGTCTCTACCTGGTATTTGATCATATCGGAACGTTCGGTATGTATATTGTACCTTATGTCCCAGACAGCGATGCCGCCGATGAGGACAAGTCCGGCAAAAACCAGGGCAAAGCTGGAAGACAGTTTTTGAGCGATAGATAGATTCTGAAACATGTGTTATCTCCCACAGGTTGTAATAACTTCCAGAATATTCAACTTTTGGAATTTTGGATCGCAATTACTGATTTATCGCATACATACGCATTATCTAACGCTGTTTCCTGGCACTGCAATTTCTGCAGGGTAATCGCGTGAGAAATATCTGATAGGCGATGAGATTTATGATTCACTG
>CAZCIB010000083.1:0-5139 GCA_964498755.1 uncultured Pseudobdellovibrionaceae bacterium
CGCCATGATGCGTAAAATACTCTCCGCTTAACATAAGCTCACGCGATTCCCCTGGTGAGCGCGCGCAGGCCTCTGGCCTCGCCTGACACATTTGTTTTATAATAAGGTGAATCAAGCAAGGGGAGGGACCTGCAATTTCGGCGCAAGAAGCACGTAAAATCCTTTTAAAGGCCCGTTTGTACAGGTTGTTCGCGATCTTTTTCGCCGTCGCGGGCGTTATTATCTTTATTATCCTTTACCTTCAAAATCTTGAAGGTGATATTGGCGCGCTATTACGCAAGCCCGCTTTTGTCATTATTTTGCTTGTGCCTTTTTTACCCTCCGTTATTCTTTCCATGATTTCAAGGCATCTGGAGAACAAGTATTTTCAGGTCCTGGATAAAATCAAAGGCAGCATGTAGCAGGACGTAATGCGCGACGCGAAAAAGGATGTTCTGCATTTCTGGTTCGAAGAGATTGAGCCGCGTCAGTGGTTCGAGGTAAACCCGGCCTTCGACAAGCAGGTCAAGGACCGTTTTCATGTCATTTACAACATGGCCTGCGAAGGATTGTGCGATGGATGGCAGGAAGACGCCGACGGGGCTGTCGCGCTGTGTCTTGTTCTTGATCAGTTTCCGCGCAACATGTTTCGTGATACGGCGCGCGCGTATGAATCGGATGACAAGGCGTTGTTGACTGCAAAATATGCGGTTTCGAAGGGCTATAACCATCTCCTGACGCCTGTGCGCCGGAAATTTCTCTATATGCCTTACATGCATAGCGAGTCTTTGAGCGACCAGAATAAATGCGTCGAGCTGTTCGCCGCCATGAAAGCCGACGATCCGCTGAGCTACGATTACGCTGTCAAACATATGAAAGTCGTGGAGCGATTCGGCAGATTCCCCCACCGCAACCCGATACTGGGGCGGGAAAACGCGCCGGAAGAAGACGCTTTTCTTGCGGAGAATGGACGCGGCTTTTAGGTTCTACCTGTTCACAGGCACGATGTCCGTGCCGGGAACGCCTTCTCTTTGAATAAACTGCACAGTCTGGCTGTAATCTTTCCCGCAGGCGTGAAAGCTCCAGACTTCTTCCCAGCCGAATTTAAAAGGGCCGTTACCTGGAAGCTCCTCGACATCCGCAGCGGAAAGCTGGCGCGCCATTTTCGTATCGGTTACCGCAATATTCTCGCAATTTTCGAGGCCTTGCCGGGTCGAGAGGTTGGCAAAAATAACGGGCAGAGAATCTTTTTGCAGTCTGGGATCGGCATCGGTGCTTCCGGGCAGCAGCGGCATCATTTTCAACGCCTCTTCCTGCGTCGCGTCATAACCTACCAGAATGTTGACTCTGTGCTCGCCGCCGCATTGTTTGACCGCAAGCTGTTCGATCCACAACCCCTTCACGACGGAATCGGGGCCGTATTGTATAGGCTCCAGCGGCAGGGTTCTGAAACGTTTAATGCCTTCCGGCGGGCGCTCGCAAGCGTCTATACGCGCATCGCTCGCGCTGCGCGCCACGTTCGTGAAAAGCTGAGACTGGTACGCCTTGCTGTTCAGGAGCTCGCCGAACTTCTCGGTTTCTTCGGGAGTTGGAGATTGTGCGCCTGCTTCGGGCGGTAACAGAAAAACGAAGCCAATAAAGAAGAGAAAGACAAGTCTCATAATCATTCCGTGTCCTTGCTGTTGTAAGTAACTCCAGCATGGCGGTTTATATCCTTTTTGCCAAGGCATGTTTTTTACGCGCAAACATTGCCTGCGCAGGCCGCAAGGCATACGATAAAAATATCGGTCGTTCATAAAATGTCATGGAGCCTCTCAAATCGAAACGAGTCCAACGCTTTTACTTTTGAATATTACCGCTGGCGTCTGCCTCTTGCTCTGGGGGCTTGCGCTTTTGAAGCTCGGGATGAGCCGGGGCTTTGGCGCATCGCTGCGGAGCATTGTGGCCGTCAGCACCAATAACCGGATTAAAGCGTTCATGGCGGGCGTCGGGGTTACGGCGTTATTGCAGAGTTCCACGGCGACCATATTAATTGTGACGTCCTTCGCGGCTCAGGGGCTGATTGGCGGGGCGGCTGCTCTTGCCGTAGTTCTCGGCGCAGACGTCGGCACGACGCTAGTCGCGCAGGTCCTGACGTTTGACCTGGTCTGGCTTGCGCCGCTTATGATGGTGGCGGGTTATCTCCTGTTTACGCGCGAACACTCCGGAAAGCTCAAAAACGCGGGCCGGATTCTCATTGGCTTGTCATTAATGTTGTTTGCGCTCGGATGGATACGCGAGTCGGCGGAGCCTTTGAAAACGTCGGAGACGCTTCCGCTTATTCTCGCCCCTTTGGAAAACGACATTATTCTCGCCGTACTGGTTGCGGCGGTTTTGACATGGCTGGCGCATTCCTCGCTTGCGATTGTTTTGCTGATGGCTTCGCTGGCCAGTAGCGGCGTTTTGCCCGTGAGCCTTGCGCTGGCGATGGTTCTGGGCGTTAATCTCGGCGCAACGGTTCCACCCGTGCTGGCAACAATGAAGGATGAGCCGCCTGCGCGAAGGATCGCTCTGGCCAATGTCATTATGCGCGCCTCGGCGGTTCTGGTCGGCATGGTATTTTTCGGAATGGCGGAGCCCTTGATTCTCGAGTTCATGGGCGATGACGCGCGCGGCGTCGTTAATTTTCACATGGCCTTTAATGTTTGTCTTGCCATCGTGTTTTTGCCGCTGGCGCATCAGATCACGATATTGACAGGAAATCTGATACCCGACCGGCCCGATCCGGATGATCCGGCGCAGCCGAAATACCTGGATACGAAGGCGCTGGATACGCCTTCGATTGCCCTCTCCGGAGCGATGCGCGAGACCCTCAGGCTGGCGGATATGGCCGAGCGGATGCTTGAGGAGTCTTTGCAGGCCTTCAAATCCGGCGACGAACGCTATGTCAGGATGATCCGCGATCAGGACAATGCCCTTGATACGCTCTATCACAAGGTCAAAATCTATATGGCCCGCGTCTCTGAAGAGTTTATGGATCAAAAGGAAGCGGGCCGTTTTGTGCATATCCTGACCTTTGCGACAAATCTCGAGCATGTCGGCGACGTAATTGACAAAAACCTGATGCCGCTGGCGTCCAAAAAAATCAGGAACGCGCAAAATTTTTCGGATGAGGGCTTTCGCGAGATTGAACGCATCCATAGCATGGTTGTGGGCAATTTGCGGCTGGCCCAGTCCGTTCTGGTTTCGAATGACGTTGAACTGGCGCATGCGATGCTTACGGAAAAGGACAAAATTCGGGAGGCTGAAACAGCGGCGTCGACGGCGCATTTCGAGCGCTTGCGCGAAGGCGTTCCGGAAAGCGTTGCGACAAGCGAGCTGCACATGGATATAATCCGGGATTTAAGGCGGATCAACTCTTACATCTGCACGGTGGCGTATCCCGTGATAGAACATTATGAAGAGAAGATGCGCCGCAAGGAGAAGCTTTCTGGTTCTGACAAGGATGGCGAAGGAGACAAGAATGACAAATTACGAAGTCATACTGAATAGATTTGATTTGGCGGGGGCTTTTGATGGATGTCTCAACGTGCTTACGCCGATTGACGGGGAGCGCATCGCCGCGTTACAGCCGCATGGGCCTGGAGACGTGTCCGGCTTTGCCGCCAATGCGCAGGAGGCTTTTTTGCAGTGGCGCAAGACGCCGCCGCCTGTGCGCGGTGAACTTGTGCGGCTTTTAGGCGAGGAATTGCGCGCGGCAAAAGACGATCTCGGCGCGCTTGTGACGCTCGAGAACGGTAAAATTCTTGCCGAAGGCAAGGGCGAAGTGCAGGAGATGATCGATATCTGCGATTTCGCCGTCGGTCTTTCAAAGCAGCTTTACGGCCTGACGATCGCCTCCGAGCGTCCGGGCCATCATATGCGCGAGGTTTGGCAGCCTCTGGGGCCGGTCGGCGTGATTTCCGCGTTTAACTTTCCAGTGGCGGTGTGGTCCTGGAACGCCGCGCTTGCGCTCGTCTGCGGCGATCCCGTCATCTGGAAGCCGTCCGAAGTCACGCCATTAACGGCGCTGGCCTGCGCGAAAATATTCGAACGCGCGCTGCAGAAATTCCGTGACGCAGGCCACGCCGCGCCGGATCATTTATTACAGGTACTGATCGGCGGGCGCGATGTGGGCGAAGCGCTTGTGGATCATCCCGGCGTCCCGCTCATCAGCGCGACGGGCAGCACGGCGATGGGCCGTACGGTGAGCCAGCGCGTCGCGGCGTGTCTCGGGAAATGCCTGCTGGAGCTTGGCGGGAATAACGGCATGATCGTCGCGCCTAGCGCGGATCTCAAAATGGCGGCGTCCGGCATACTGTTCGGAGCCGTCGGCACGGCGGGGCAGCGTTGCACGACGCTGCGGCGTTTGATTGTGCATGAGTCGGTTCAGGACGAATTGCTGGCGACGCTGAAAAACGTTTATGAGCAGGTCAAAGTCGGCAACCCGCTTAAGGCGGGAACGCTTGTCGGGCCGCTGATCGACAATACGGCGCTCGATAACATGCAGCATGCCCTGAGGCTGGCGGAAACGCAGGGCGGCGAGATTTTAACCGGCGGCGACCCGCTCAGCATTCCGGAACTGGAAGGCGGGGCTTACGTCTCGCCCGCGATCGTACGCATGCCGGGCCAGACGGACATCGTAAAGGAAGAAACATTTGCGCCGATCCTCTACGTCATGACCTATACGGATTTCGACGCGGCGGTTCAAACGCACAACGCCGTGCCGCAGGGCCTGTCCTCCTGCATCTTTACGACCGATATGCGGGAGGCGGAGACGTTCCTGTCGGCGATCGGCAGCGACTGCGGCATCGCCAACGTCAATATCGGGCCGAGCGGCGCGGAAATCGGCGGCGCGTTCGGCGGCGAGAAAGACACGGGCGGCGGCCGTGAAAGCGGCTCCGACGCGTGGAAAGCCTATATGCGCAGGCAAACCCAGACCATAAACTATTCCACCGACTTGCCGCTCGCGCAGGGCATCCGGTTCGGGACGGAGTAATTTGTCCTTTAAGGTTTTGTTATAAAACTATTATAGTCTGATTTTTTGTGTTGGGCCATAAAAGTAAGATACCATTAACTAACATCATTTATAGGGCGCCTCTAAAAACCCCCTGACATATGAGCGCAGATTTGCGATTCTGT
>CAZCIB010000084.1:0-4993 GCA_964498755.1 uncultured Pseudobdellovibrionaceae bacterium
TGAAATAAAGGAGACAAATCCATGCCTTCAACTCAGGGACTTTCTGTGAATGAAAACCGCGCCGAAGCTCTGCAGGCGAAACACGCCATGCTCTCGGAACGGATTGAAAACGAACAAAGAAGTCCATCCGCGAGCGATGTTGAAATCCGGCTTCTGAAAAAGGTGAAGCTGCAGCTTAAGGAAGAGCTTGAGGGGATCAGGCGGCGCGCATCCGGGATGTCCGGCACGCGGCATTAACGGGGTTACATTCCAAACAAACAAAAACGCCGGTCGAAACGTCGGCGTTTTTTATGGGGAGAAGCGAGTTACGAGAAGCGAGAAACAAGAAGCTTTTTAATTGGAACGGCTATATATGGGGACACAGATAAAGGCCCTTCAGGATTTACGCCCTTGCGCTTGCGCGCGCAGCCTGCTTCGGCGAGAGCCGGGGAGGTTATAAATATCGCGTCCACCCCAGGACTTCTCGCTTTTCGCTTTTCGCTTCTCATTCCCCTGAAGTCTTAACGAAATTCGAGAAGTCAAAGCCGGAGAACGCGCCGCCCCCGCTCTGATCCTCCGCGCTTTTGCGGTCTTCCTCGGCTTGGCGCTGCGCCTCGATTTCGCGCTCTTTCTGCGCTTTCATTTCGTCCGGATCCTTGCCCTGCGCCTTGTAGCCCTTGCGGGACGCGTCTTCCAGTTCCTGAAACGTGCACAGACCCAGCTCCTGCGGGTGGCGCGGCTTGATATTGGCCATATTCGGATGCGCGCGGTCGCGCACGGACGCAATCGTCGGCTTCGTCGTGCCGATAAGTTTGCAGATTTGCGCGTCCGAAATCTCCGGATGAAACTTGATCAGCCATGCGATGGCGTCCGGCTTGTCGCCACGCTTGGAGATCGGCGTGTATCTCGGCCCTTTTGAGCGCTTGCTTAAGGCAGGAAGATCATCGCGCTTGCGGAAATTAAGCTTTGTGGAGGAGTCGGCCTGACAGCGCTCGATTTCGTCTTTTGTCAGCAAGCCTTCCTTGACGGGGTCGCGCCCCTGAAGGCCGCGGTTGATGTCTTCGTCCGCTATCGCCTCAACCTCGATTTCCGTCAGGCTTGTGAAATCGGCGATCTGCGCGAATGTCAGGGCCGTGTTTTCGATCAGCCATACGGCGGTGGCTTTCGGCATTAAAATCTGGGGCGTCTTCGTGTTTGCCATCTTTATCTCCGTTTCAGGATTGAAATTCTCAATATGGCGCGATGCCGCGCCCTGTCCCCGGGGCCAACTTGAAAAGTTTTGCTATTTTGAGGGAACGTGAATGAATATAACGCATTGCATAAAAATAGCCAGAAAATTATTTGCCTGAAAACGGGATCGCCCCTATTTTCTGGATAGGGAGGACAGCATGTTTGACGAAGACCTTGAACCGAAGAACAAAAAGCCCGCCGTCAAAAACCTTGAGCCTATGTCGATCGAGGAGCTTGAGGGTTATATCTCGGACATGGAAATGGAAATCGAGCGCGTCCGCGGCGAAATTACCCGCAAAAAAGCCCACCGTGACGCGGCGTCGGCCGTGTTCAAGGTCTAGGCGATTTCTTCCGCTGTTTTTTTCGCAAGCCGCTTGTTGTCCAGGGCAAGCAGCAAATTGGCGATAACGACTGTAATCATGCCCGCTGCAATCCATGGCGTGATTTCCGAAAGCCCCAGCAAATGCAACCAGAGCGCCGCTAAGGCTGGCATGATGAACCAGTAGATATGCATTGACGGGTTGTCGCTTTTTAGCAGCGCGACGGTATAGGCGGCCGTACTTAAGACATGAATAAATATTCCCATAAATAGCATTGCGGATACGTTCGTTGCTGTAAATCTACTCTCGTCCGGGAACATAAAAACCAGAATGATCGCCAGCGGCAGAGCAGACAAACGGCATACGGCCTCGCCTAGCAGAGCGGCGCCGACCTGGCCGCGCATTGCGGGAAAAGTGATGGAAATGTGGTTCGATACCTGCGCGCGCATCAAAGTCGAAATTGCCATGCATATTGCGCCAGCAAAGGCGAGCAGGCAGCCTACGAGAGACAGGAAGTCCATACTGTCTACGTATTCAACTGGAGATGTAAAAATATCTCTTACGTCTCCCTGTTCTGAAAACATGATCATTGCTATGCCCGCAACAGATATAAGCCCGTAAAAGAGATGCTTTAATCTTATCTTGTCCCAGTGTTTGCGGATAATAAGCGGGGTCAGCAGAACCGCAGCTACGGGCCATGTTTCAAAAATGATAGAAGCGCCGGCTTTTGAGGTTAGCTCAATTGCGAAAATAAAACAGATGTGAACCAGGTTAGAGCTTATTCCGATGGCCAGGAGAAAAATAATCCTGTCCAGCGTTAATTCCTGTGAGACGATTTGCGGGATTGCGCCGCCGGTGGAAATTTTCCTGACAGAAAAAACATACATGACCAGAGCGCTTAAAGCTCCGACGGTTTGCGTAATAAAAACAAACGTAAAAGGAGAGATGTTTTCCACGCCAAAAATCGTTACAAGAGGGTACAGGCTCCATGACAGGATTGAAAAACCCAGATAAAACGCGGCAGGCATTATATTTCCCCTTCTTGCTTTTCACGTTTGCGCGTTCATACTAAGGGACAGGGAAACACCGGATCAATGGCGGAGACACGGTTATGCGCATCGAAAATGAGGTTAAGCTCGATTTTAAGGACGTGCTGATCCGTCCCAAACGCTCAACTCTGGCCAGCCGCAGGGATGTAGATCTCAACCGCGAATATACTTTCAAATGGAGCGGGCGCAGCTTTTCCGGCGTTCCCGTCATCGCCGCCAATATGGACGGCGTCGGCACGTTCGCAATGGCGAGAGCTTTCCGGGAGCATGGCCACGGGCTGACGGTTGCGCTGCACAAGCATTACACGCGCGATGCGCTTGGCGACTATTTCGCGCATGAGGGCGGGCAGCCGGTCTGGTATTCCATGGGCATTACCGAAGACGACGTGGAAAAGCTGAAGGCGTTTCTCAAGACCTCTTCCGGCGCGCTGGACAAGCTTTGCATTGACGTCGCCAACGGTTACAGCGAGCAGTTCGTCGAATTCGTCAAGCGCATAAGAGACATTGTCCTCGAAACCACCATTATGGCCGGGAACGTGGTGACCGGGGAAATGGTGGAGGAGTTGATTCTATCCGGCGTCGACGTGGTGAAGGTCGGCATCGGCCCGGGCAGCGTCTGCACGACGCGCAAGATGACGGGGGTCGGCTATCCGCAACTTTCCGCGATTATCGAATGCGCCGACGCCGCGCACGGGCTTTCGGGGCTCGTGTGCTCGGATGGCGGCTGCACGGTTCCGGGGGATCTCGCAAAGGCGTTCGGGGCGGGCGCGGATTTCGTCATGCTGGGCGGCATGCTGGCTGGGCACGACCAGAGCGAGCAGGAGATTGTCGAAGAAAACGGCGAGAAATTCGTCCAGTTCTACGGCATGAGCAGCGACACGGCGATGAAAAAGCACGCGGGCGGCGTCGCCGAATACCGCGCCAGCGAGGGCAAGACCGTGCGTATTCCGTATAAAGGTGACGTGTTGAAAACCGTACAGGATATTCTCGGCGGGTTGCGCTCGGCCTGTACCTATGTCGGCGCGGTCCGGCTCAAGGAACTGTCCAAGCGCACCACGTTTATCCGCGTCGGCCAGCAGTTGAATACCGTGTTCGGCGAAGGCGGTTAGGCTGAAATTCCGCAGAATATAAATTGACGCGCGCATGCAGTCCTGTTATTTTCAATAAAAATAAAAATACAGGGAATCATCATGTCGGCTCGCGCAAAAAATTGGCCTGGTTTGGGGCTCGCTTTTTCTGTTTCTGCAGCGAGCGTTATAGCTCTCCCTGATGACGCTGGAGCATTTGCAGACCCGCCCGCTAAATGTTATGCCCACATTGTAATGGATACTGGGACAGGGCAGATTTATTCAGCCCAAAATACCGGATCTTTATGCCGTCCCGCCTCCCTAACCAAGCTTGCTACTTTACTGCTGGTCTTTGATACGATAGCGGCAGAACAGTTAAATCTCGATGATAAAATAAACATGTCGGAGAGCGCTGCAGATACGCCTCCTTACAACATTAATCGTCTGAAACCGGGTGATGAGTTGACGGTAAGGGATGCGATTCACGGCATTGCTATTAAATCAGCTAATAACGTTGCTGTTTTAATGGCGGAAGTCATTAGTGATATTCGGGCAGATGAAATACATGGTCTGTATGCGGAGCAGATTGCTGAATATCTGGCGGGCGAACCTGTCTATTCCCCGGAACAGTCCCTCAGGAGAACGGAAGACGGGTTTGCTGTTTTAATGAACAAAAAACTTAAAGAGATAGGGCTGCAGAGTACTTTGCTGGTATCCGCATCCGGTCTGGACAGCCACCTCAGGGATCATGAGCAGCGTACTACGGTCACGGACATGGCGATTTTGCTAGGTCATCTGCTTGAGGAATATCCCGAGCAAATGAAAAACTTGTTTGAAAAAGACTGGTATACGTTTGAAACGAATGGACGAATAGGGTTTGGCAGTCACAACGCTTTGCGCAACACGCATCCGGGAAAAACGGGCTACACGGATGACGCTGGCTATACCTGGGCAGCATGGGATAAAGAGGATCCTGAGAAAATCATCGTCGTTTTCGGGAGAAGTTCCAGTTACCAGAGAACAAGGGAGGCGCAAAGACTTGCGCGGGCTTTCGACCGCGGTATGTTTGAAATTCCTGCGCTGACTGGAGATTGGCGCGAATACGATCCGAGAGGGTTTTATCAGATTGAAAACCCTTTTACTAATCAAGCTCTCCAGGATTATGTTGCCGGGGGAAATGCGGGCGGCGATTTATCCCCTGTTCCAAATCCAGACTAATATCCGGCGCAGTAAAAATTAACCCTCTCTCAAGCCTTCCCGGCTAAAATCGAATGGATAGTTTTTTTGATTTTACGGGAGAGCCTTTATGCGCGATGAAATTCACTCCGTTCAGCCGCAGGATGATCAC
>CAZCIB010000085.1:0-4981 GCA_964498755.1 uncultured Pseudobdellovibrionaceae bacterium
TGTGCTATAGTGCGGGATTGCAGCATAAAACCAAACGAAGTATATGGACTGAACACCGATGAAACTCAGTATTGACCGCGCCGCTCTCCTCCGTTCCCTTGGCCACGTTCAAAGCGTCGTCGAGCGCAGAAACACCATTCCGATATTGAATAACGTTTTGATGAAGGCGGAAGACGGCTCTCTGAACCTGTCGGCCACCGACATGGACCTTGAGATCAGCGAGTCGGTCGCCGCTCAAGTGTCGACGCCCGGCGGGACGACCGCGCCGGCGCACACGTTTCACGATATCGTACGCAAGCTGCCCGACGGCGCGAGCGTTGAGATAGAAGTTGACGCGTCCGGCAACAGCATGGAAGTGCGCTCGGGCCGCTCGAAATTCAAGCTAAGCTGTCTGCCGGTTTCGGACTTTCCGGATATCAGCGGCGGCGATTTGCCGAACGGGTTTTCGATTCACGCGGGCGAGTTGCGTTCCCTGATCGACCGGACGAAGTTCGCGATGTCGACGGAGGAAACGCGCTATTACCTCAACGGCATATATCTGCACGAGGCCGAAAATGAAGGCGTCACCGTGTTGCGGGCCGTCGCGACCGACGGGCACAGGCTCGCGCGCTTTGAAATGCCCTTGCCCGAGGGCGCGAAGGAAATGCCCGGCATTATCATCCCGCGCAAGGCCGTGGGCGAGTTGCGCAAGCTGATCGATGACGCAGCGGACATGGTCAATATCAGCCTGTCGCAAAACAAGATTCGCTTTGAATTCGACCATACCATTTTAACGACGAAGCTGATCGACGGCACGTTCCCCGATTATCAGCGCGTGATCCCTGAAGGCAATGACAAGATCGTCGAGCTGGACCCGAAAATGTTCACGAGCGCCGTCGACCGCGTCTCGACCATTTCCGACGGCAAATCCCGCGCCGTGAAAATCACGCTGAACGGCAACACGATGACGATCTCCGCCAACTCTCCCGAGGCCGGCAGCGCAACCGAGGAAGTCGAGGTCAAGAGCGACGCCGATCTTGAAATTGGCTTTAACGCCGTTTACCTGCAGGACATCACGCGCCAGATCGAGGGCGAGGGCGCAAGGTTCATCCTGGCCGACGCGGCGGCGCCGACGATCATTCAGGATGCGAGCGACGCCTCCGCGCTATATGTGCTGATGCCGCTGCGGGTCTGATCCCATGAATGTCGACCGGCTTGCAAAGGATTTCTCTCGCGAGCCGGTGCCGGAAGGCGCAAGGTGCGGCTTGCATTCTCTTGCCGCTGTCTGGGGCGCGACGTTTTTGTGCATCCCCGTTTTAACGATAGCCTTTCAGATCACGCCGGGTTTGACGTTTCCTGAACTTGTGTTTTATGCGTTCGCCGCCGGGCTGTTTGTGGCCGCTCTGGCCTGCTTGACCGGCTCGGTTGGCGCGGCGACGCATTTATCCTCCGGTATGATTTTTAGAACAACCTTTGGCCGCAAGGGCGCGATTATCCCCTGCCTTGCAATTGCCATTTCAACGCTTGGATGGTTCGACCTGCAGACGGAAGTTTTTGGCGGCGGCTTACAAAACCTGCTTAATCTGATGTTCGGCTGGGATTTTCCAGTCTGGGGCTGTATTGTTTTTGGCGCCGTGTTGATGAGCATCACCGGGGCCATCGGCTTTAAAGCCCTGATGTTTTTAAGTTACCTGACCATCCCGCTCATGCTCTATGTGCTCGGCCGGCCCTTGTTCGAAGTGATCCGCGACGGGAATATGGGCGCTTTCCTCGGCTATGAGCCGGAAGAAAAGATATCCGCCGCGCAGGTGATCACTCTGGCCGCAGGCGGGATATTCGGCGGGGTTATCGCCAACCCGGATTTCTCGCGTTACATGCGCTCGCAAAAGCATATGATTGCCGGAACGGCGGCGAATTTCCTTTTTTTGTATCCGCTCATGCTGATTGTCGGCGGCGTTCTGGCAATCATGACCGGGCAGAGCGATTTTATCCAGATGATGCTCGCGCTCAATATGGGCGTTGCAGCGATGATTTTTCTCGTGCTCGGGTCGTGGACGACGAACGATACGAATGTTTACGGCACGTCCCTGCCGCTCGCGGCGATTATTAACGTGAAAAAATGGCAGATCGCCCTGGCCGCCGCGCTGAGCGGGACGATCCTCGGCCTGATCGGCATTCTCGGGAATTTCGTGCCATTCCTGATTTTGCTGGGCTTGTTGCTCGCCCCGCTTGGCGGCGTTTACGTTGCGGATTTTTTCCTGTCGAGGGACAAATATCTTAACGGCGAAAATGAAAAGGACTGGAAGCTTTTGCCGTTCGCCGCATGGATTGCAGGCGGCTTGACTGGTCTTGTAACGACGGCGAGCGAAGCGGGCGGTTTCGGACTGTTCACGCTGTCCACCATTCCGCCCTTCGACGGGCTTGTCGCGGCGGCACTTGTGCAAGTGGTTTTGGTGAAGTTTTTAAGTCACAAGCCGCTCTAATTTCCCCTGTGTTCTCCTTGCGCACTGTGGTTTAAAGTAAGGCATGTCTTTTATCCGCCGTCTTAGCCTGCATCATTTCCGCTCCTATGAATCCGCGTCCATGCAGGATCTTGAGCGCGCGCCGGTTGTGATTACCGGGCCGAACGGCGCGGGTAAAACGAATATTCTGGAAGCTGTGTCTTTGTTGTCGCCGGGACGGGGTTTGCGCGGGGCGAAACTGCAGGAGATGCAACGGAGCGTTGTGTGCGATAACCCCCCTCTTGATCTCCCCCCTTTTCAAGGGGGTAAAATATCTACCCCATGGGCCGTGTCATCCGAAATCGAAACCGCTTACGGCCCCGTCAAAATCGGCACGGGGCTGGACCCGGAGACGGACAAGCGGATTGTGCGCATCAACGGCGAAACCGCGCGCGGTCAGAGCGCGCTTGCGGAATATCTGTCCTGCGTGTGGCTGACGCCGCAGATGGACAGGCTGTTCATCGATTCGGCGGGGACGCGGCGGCGTTTTCTCGACCGGCTCGTTTTTACCTTCGATCCGGGGCATACGGGCCGGGTGACGCGCTACGAAAATGCGCTCTCGCAGCGCTCAAAACTCCTGCGCGAGGGGAGGGCCGACCCGGCATGGCTGGCGGGGCTTGAATCGCAGATGGCCGAGACCGGGATCGCGATCACGGCGGCGCGGATCGATTACCTGTATCGCCTGCAGCAGGCGGCAGGCGCCGCCATCGAATCCGAGTCCCTGCATTTCCCTAAAGCTCGTTTTGCGCTTGAAGGCGCGCTGGAAAACGCCCTGAAAAACAAGCCCGCGCTCGAAACCGAAGAGTTTTTCCTGAAAAGCCTGCAAAGCGGGCGAGAACGCGACTCGATCGTCGGCGGCGCCGGCACGGGCCCGCATCGCAGCGATCTGGCTGTGACGTATGCGGAAAAGAACATGGCCGCGGATCAATGCTCGACCGGGGAGCAGAAAGCCCTTCTGATCGGGATTATGCTTGCGCATGCGCGGCTTCTCGCCGCCGAGCACGGCGCGCCGCCGGTGTTGTTGCTTGATGAGGTCGCCGCGCATCTCGATGACAACCGCCGCGCCGCGCTTTACGATATCCTTCTCGGGCTTGGCGCGCAGGTCTGGATGACCGGGACGGATGAGAGTCTCTTCGCCGGCTTGAGGAGAAAAGCACAGCTCTGGGAAATTATGGATATGAAGATAAAAGCCTTATAAAACAGCGCAATATCAGCTTTACTTTTAAAAAATTATGAAAAACTGTATAATACATTTAGACAATTGCAGGTGTTTACATTGGCAGGTGAATATTCGTATTTAACTGTTCCTGCGCTGGCGGCGGATTTCTCCAGCGCCGCTTATAATGCCTCGTTTCTGTCCGGCGCAACTGACGCTACTTTGAAACATATGCGTTTTGTCTCGAGGCACCCCGAGATTTTTGGGAAAATTGCGACGGGTTCTTTTTTGGCCTATGGCGGAGCGAGCTTTGCTGAAGGCGCGTTTGCCGGCGATGAGTGGAAAATGTCTGGTGCGGCGACCGGAACAGCCATCGGCTATGCGGGCGCGCAGGGAGGCGCTGCGCTGGGAACATTGATTGCCGGCCCCCTTGGAGGATTTGCGCTTGGCGCTATCGGCGGTTTGAGCGGCTACTTTGCCGGAAACGGTCTGGGTGAAGCCGTAATTGACATTAAAAACCTGCCAGAGGAAATGACCAGGGAACACGCTGAAGAATTGGTCGGGTCATTACCGCGCGTAATCAGGGACAGGCAAACCGGGGAGATCTTGGATAAAAGGGACCAGCCATTCCAGGCGATTCAAGACCCATTGCTGCACGGGCTTTCAGATCTGACCTATGATTATGCGCTTGCGCGTGAGGCGGTACGTCAAATGGAGCAAGAGGCTGTTCTTGAGCTTCAGATTGAGGATTACAAATATCGCAGCGTCCTGAGGAGGCTCGAAAATGCGATCGAGACAGGTGAGCCGCCTGAGGCGGTGGTCGGCTTAAATAACAAGTTGGCGGATATTGGCATAGAGATTGTCAGGGATGAAAATTTCCAAATCCAGTTAAATGAGAAAATCCAGCAAAAATTCGGCGAGGAATACGAATCGGCCTTAAATGAGTTCAGATCAGCCGAGAGCTTCCTGCACAATTCCATCCGCGTAAACGGACTACAGATCGGCAGGGATTATCTGGAATTAAAAAGGGCAGGCTCTGAGGTTAGTATTGAAGATTATCGCGAACAACAAGTTCGCTTTGTAAAGGAGCAAACATCTCAAGCGATGGAGATTTTTGCGCGGGAGGAAATTGATATGATTGCCAGCGAGTACGGTTTCCCCGAGAAAATTTCCGGCTTGCCCTTGGCGGAGGCGGTGAGAGAAGATCATGTCTTCAGAGGGCTTTTAAGCATGCATGGCGGGATGTCTGCCCCTATGGCCCAGGCAATAGCCGAGATTAGAGCATTAAGCTACTCCATCCCACGGTCGCAAGAGCACGCCGCAAGCGTTGAAAGCAGTGGATTAA
>CAZCIB010000086.1:0-4905 GCA_964498755.1 uncultured Pseudobdellovibrionaceae bacterium
CGCATGAAGAGCAAATTGCCATGGGCGCGCGCATCCGGGACGTTGCGCAAGGACCGGACGGCACCGTTTATGTCCTGACGGACCAGACCAACGGAAATCTCTGGCGTCTTTCACCCGCCAGATAATTGCGAAAGAGAGAGGTCAGTAGGAAGGGTCGATTGAGGAATGATAAAGTACTTTTGTGTGATAATATATATTATGGAATATAATGCATCTCAATAGCCGATATCATCCGCATACGCGGCTTCAATCGTTATCCTTATCATTCGCGCCCTGGCGGCGTTTAACGAGGTCGCGGACGACGCCGGGATCGGCCAGCGTCGTCAGATCCCCGAGGCTGTCATATTCTCCGGCCGCAATCTTTCTCAGGATGCGGCGCATAATCTTGCCGGAGCGCGTCTTGGGCAAACCGGGCGCCCATTGAATGGCGTCCGGCGTTGCGATCGGTCCGATCACGCGCCGGACCGTTTCGTTGATACCTTTGCGCAGTTCCGCATCCGGATGTACGCCGTCGCGCAACGTCACATACGCGTAAATGCCTTGTCCTTTCATTTCGTGCGGATAGCCGACGACGGCCGATTCCGAAACGTCCGGATGTTCGTCGATTGCGCTTTCTATTTCCGCCGTGCCGAGCCTGTGGCCAGAGACGTTGATGACGTCGTCCAGACGGCCCGTAATCCAGTAATAACCGTCTTCATCGCGCC
This sequence comes from uncultured Pseudobdellovibrionaceae bacterium, assembly GCA_964498755.1. Lineage (GTDB taxonomy): Bacteria > Pseudomonadota > Alphaproteobacteria > Micavibrionales > Micavibrionaceae > RZZS01. Next base: position 705 of record CAZCIB010000086.1, read on the forward strand.
GCGCGCCGTCGCCGGTAAAATAATAACCCGGATACGTTGTGAAATACGTAAATATAAAGCGATTGTGATCCTGATACACCGTACGCATCTGCCCGGGCCAGCTGTCCTTAATGCACAGGCTGCCCTCGCACGGCCCGTCCAGTTCCTTGCCGTCCTTATCCAGTATAACGGGCTGAACGCCGAAGAACGGCCTTGTGGCCGAGCCCGGCTTTAAATCAAAGGACGGCAGCGGCGTAATCATGTGTCCGCCGGTTTCAGTCTGCCACCAGGTATCGATAACCGGGCAGCGGCCCTCGCCGACGGTTTCATAATACCACATCCAGGCTTCGTGATTGATCGGCTCGCCCACCGTGCCCAGAATGCGCAAAGAGCTGCGGTCCGTCTTGGTCACGTACGCGTCGCCCGCCTTGAGCAGCGAACGTATGGCCGTCGGCGCGGTGTAAAAAATATTGACCTTGTGCTTTTCAACAACCTGCCAGAAGCGCGACCAGTCGGGATAGTTCGGCACGCCTTCGAACACGAGGTTTGTGGCGCCGTTGGCCAGCGGCCCGTATACAATATAAGAATGCCCCGTGACCCAGCCGACATCCGCCGTGCACCAGTACACGTCCCCGTCCCGATAGTCGAAAACAAGCTCGTGCGTCAGCGACGTATAAACCATATAGCCGCCGGTCGTATGCAATACGCCCTTGGGCTTTCCGGTTGAGCCGCTCGTATACAGGATGAAGAGCGGGTCTTCGGCGTTCATCTCTTCACACGGGCAGTCATCGTCCTGATTTTCAACAAGCTCATGCCACCAGACGTCGCGCCCTTCCCGCCATCCGGTTTCCCCGCCCGTATGACGCAGCGTCAGAACCGTATGCACGTCGGGGCATTCCTGAAGCGCCTCATCGACGTTGTTTTTCAGCGGGATGGTTTTCGGGCCGCGCAGGCCTTCGTCAGCCGTAATCACGACAGTGGAATCGCAATTGATAATCCGGTCGCGCAAGGAGCTGGACGAAAACCCGCCGAAGACGACGGAGTGAACCGCGCCGATCCGCGCGAAGGCCAGCATGGCGTAAACCGCTTCCGGGATCATCGGCATATACAAAGTCACCCGGTCGCCTTTTTTGACGCCGCGCTGCTTCAGCGCATTGGCGAGCCTGCACACTTCCTTTTTCAGTTCGGCGTATGTAATGCGGCGCGAGACGTCCGGCTCGTTCCCCTCGAAGATCAGCGCGGCCTGATCGGCGCGCGCAGGCAAATGCCGGTCGACGCAGTTATAACAGGCGTTCAGAGCGCCGTCCTCAAACCAGCGGATATAAAGGTCGTCCTTGTCAAAGGACGTGTTTTTTATGACGGACGGATTTTTGAACCAGTCAATGCGCCGCGCCATTTCGGCCCAGAAGGATTCTGGCTCTTCTATCGAGCGCGCGTATAATTCCTCGTAGCGCGCCGGGGTTATTTTCGCGCTCTCGATTGTTTCGGACGCTGGGCTGTAGCGCATCGGGGCGGCGGCTGTCATGACTGAACTCCGTTCCGTTGAAATTAAGCCTTTGAATTTACAACGGATACCTTTTCAGAGCAAGAGCGCGGCAAAAAGCGCGGGGCTATCCAGCCCCCCTGCCCGCTAAACAGCAATCGTGTGGGCGTTTGGGTCCTGCGCGAAGGCGGGAGCCCTTCCGGTAACGGGAGAGCCCGTCTCAGGCGGCAAGAGGCTCTGAACCGTTTGCGGATGCAGCATAGCCACTGCTTCAAATCGCGGCTGGAGCGCCCCATTTTCACCCATTACAGTGTCAGGATGTTCCGGCTTCTCCGCTGCTGGGTCCGTCCAGTGCGTGTTGATCAAGATTTGCCGGTTCGTTTCCGCGGCGGCGTGGTCCGTTGTGGGCTCTTCTGTCTGGAGGCTTGAGTCTTCCAAATTCAGATCAGGATGCGGCGGCTCTAATCCCATTTGTTCGTTGGCGAAATTTTCAATAGCTTTCAAAGCATCTTGCCGGGAAATATCGCCAGCGCGGTGTTTCAACGCTATTTCAGCATACGGCTCCTCAGAGCTGCCGCGAAACGCGGCCATAATTTGTTCCGCAGTCAAATCAGTATTTTCATATGCGCGCGGCCAGCCATCCGGACGCGCTCCCGGATTTTCGATCGCGTAACGGCCCATGGCGTAATCATGCATTGTCTCACGGACAATGCCGCTACGGCCAAGGGAATAGATTTCGACATCTATCTCCGTACCGTCCAGTCCCTTGCCTTCAATTTCATCATTCGAAAAAGTGGAAGGCAGAGCGCGCCCATCCGGCATGGTCACCGTGCCCATGCCGATATAGTCTTCATCTGGGTCAAGATTGGCAATGAGATCGGCGGCGGCCTGCGGATTGTCCTTTAGCTCCGCCGCATCTCCGGTAGCGGCAGGATCCTGACCTGCTGTCCTAGGCTCGGTAATGCCGCGTTCTCTGTCAAACTGTGCACGCCATCGTTCGACGGCGGTCATGCCGTCTGGTTCTGATGGCTTGCCCATCTGCGCGCGGATTCTTGCTGCGGCTTCTGCCCCGGCTGCGCGGGCGTCGTCCTGTGAAGCCGTGGCACTATTACGCAAGGCCTCCGTCTGCGCCGCATTTTGTTCGCGCATGGCCTTTGCATTCGCGGCCATATTTGTATCGCGCTCCGCCTGCAATCTTGCGATCCGCTCTTCAAGCGTCTCTGCCTGCGCCGCCGCCAGTGTCGGGCGCATTCGGTTCGTCTATAACCGCCTTCGGCCTTAACCGGGAAATTGTATCAGTAAGATCGGGGTCGCCACGCAGGATGGCATTCTTTAACCTGCCCAGTTCAAGTGGGCCGCCATCCGCATTGGCGTATCTGGCTTCAATATAGGCGTTGACTAAAGTTTCGGCTTGTGTAGACAGATTTTCGTTACCGTACCCCTGATCAGCCAGGCCGTTAGCGACCTCATCGGCGAAACCACCGTCTACCGAGAGACTAACGCTCCGCTGTTGATTCAGCTCCTCAATTTTTTGTGACTGCCAAATCGCGCATGGCCCGCTGTGCATCTCTATTACCAGCCACAATATTCCTCTCGTCTCTTATCCTTTTTCTGTAATTAATTTAAAGGACAAAGGTTAAGAAAGGCAAAAAGGGATGATTAATGGCGTAAAATCATACAGATACGGGAAATCTGCCTCTACCGCGCGATGCGCGTGTCTTCGCGCTGGATTTTCTTCTGGAGCTGCAGGAGGCCGTAGACGAGGGCTTCTGCGGTCGGCGGGCAGCCGGGAACGTAGATATCTACCGGCACTATGCGGTCGCAGCCGCGCACGACGGAATAGGAGTAATGATAATACCCGCCCCCGTTCGCGCAGGAGCCCATGGAGACGACCCAGCGCGGCTCGGGCATCTGGTCATAGACGCGCCGCAGCGCAGGAGCCATCTTGTTGCACAGCGTCCCCGCCACGATCATCACGTCGGATTGCCGGGGAGACGGGCGCGGGATCATGCCGAACCGGTCGAGGTCATAGCGGCTCATATAGGAATGGATCATCTCAACCGCGCAGCACGCCAGCCCGAACGTCATCGGCCACATTGAACCTGTGCGCGCCCAGTCGAAAAGCGCGTCGGCGCTGGTGAGCAAAAAGCCCTTTTCCTTTAAATGATGCGACACGGCGGCGGGCACGATGTCTTGCTGTTCCGGGCGCAATGGCGGAACATCGGTGTAAACGGGCGCGTCGGGCGCTTTTATGACTTTGCGGTCGTGTGTCATTTTTAAGTTAAGTCAAGGTGTTATCAATCTCGGCCCTCGCGCCGCTACGTGTAATAAGATCGTTCCAGTAGTCTGTTCGTTCATCTCCAGGCAAACCACTTAATTCTGAATCAAATTCCTCACCCAATCTATCAGCTACATCAAGGTATAATTCTCTAAGAATAATAATCAGTGGCTCAAGCTGCTCCAAAAGCATATCCACTTGCAATCTCAGGGATTCCTGCTGTTCAGCATCCATATTCCTATAGCTTATAGTAGAGAGCAGCGGAGAGGTTTTGGCTTCAGAAGCATACATTTTCCACAGAGGCACTAAGCCGTCTATCATGCGGCCCATGTAATAATTTTCTCTTTCAGGCGACATCACTCCCATTTTCTCTCTTTTGCGAGACATCACTCCCAATCCAGCGCTCCTTTCTTCCATTCATATATAAAGCCTACGGTCAAAATCCCGAGGAAGATCATCAT
>CAZCIB010000087.1:0-4881 GCA_964498755.1 uncultured Pseudobdellovibrionaceae bacterium
ACAGAATCGCAAATCTGCGCTCATATGTCAGGGGGTTTTTAGAGGCGCCCAAAAACCGAAAAATATTTTTAGCCCACGCTATTTTTGTCGAAAAAGATGTATAGTTAATTGGTTATGCGCTTCTTAGACTATTTCAAAAAAATCATTCTGTCGTTCTTCAAAAAACTGCGCCCGGTTTTTTCTCTAAGGCCGGTATCAAAGGTCGCGCCCGGGCTTTCAGAACTCCCGATGCCCCCGGCCCCGGACATGGTCACAGCAGGCAAGGAACTGCCGAAACAGGATCAGGCCCACCCTTGCGGCTCCTACACGAAGCTTAAGCAGCGCTTCCGCGATATCGGCCGGGAAAACGGGATCATCGAAATTCTGGGCCGGGATTTTTTGACGGCCATGCCGTCCGGGGCCTACTCCAGCCGTCTGGGCCAGATTACCTACCTGTTTCGTCGCATGCATGAAGATCTGATTTCTCCCGAAGTGTCGCAACTGCTGAGCGAGGCCCGGGCGCATGAGTTCGCGCATCCCAAGGAGTGGGACGAATGGGACCGTGCGAATTTGCGCGAAATGGAACGGCTCTACCGCAATTTCTGTCCCGTAGATCCCGCGCTGATGGAACGCAAAGCGCATCTCTCGTTTGAAGGACGGCATCATCACCAGCGCGTCCTTAAAAACAATGACTGGGAACAGGCGAAAGTATTCCTTCAGGAGCAAATCAATCTCCATCGCCAGATCGCCGAATCGCGCTGCGAGGCATGCGGCACGGGCATGCTTTATGAGACCCTTCTACAGGAATACATGCCCGATACGAAAGTCGCGGATGTTGAGAGATGGTTTGGCGAATTGGGTAGCGCAACCGCGAAGCTCATACCAGAAATTCTTGAAAAGCAACAAATTCGCCCCGAGCCTGTTCAGCTGAATGGCAAATACAACCCGGAATCCCAGATGTGGCTGAACCGGTCAATGCTCACGCTCATCGGGTTCGATTTCGAGCGCGGCGGCCTTTATGAAACAGGTCATAACCCGGTCGAAGGCGGCACGCCCGACGACACGCGGCTCGTGATCAAATGCGTGAACAAGCATAATTTCCTCGAGTCCATGAAGAGCGCGCTGCATGAAGGCGGGCACGGCCTTTATATTCAGGGCCTGCCGCGGAAAGAGTGGCGTTACCAGCCCGTCGCCAGCGATCTTGGCGCGGCGATGCATGAGTCGCAGGCCTTGCTGGTCGATATGATTTTCGGGCGCATGCCGGAATTCTTCGAATATCTCTCGCCGCGGGTTGAGGGGCTGTTCCACGGCCTTGGCGATCCGTCGCTTTCGCCGGAAAACCTGCATGCGCTACGCACGCATGTGAAGCCCTCGGTCAACCGCCGCCACGCGGACGAAGTCTCCTATTTCGCGCATATCAAGCTGCGTTTCGATCTGGAGCGCGATCTGATCAACGGCGAGCTGGAAGTTGACAATCTGCCGGAAGCCTGGGCCGAGGGAATGCAAAGGGAAATCGGCATCAAGCCCAATTCGCATGCCGACGGCTGTCTGCAGGATGTGCACTGGTTCGTGGGCAAGTTCGGCTATTTCCCCTCATATGCGCTTGGCCACATGGCCGCGGCGCAGATGTATTACACGATGGCGGACGAGCTTGGCGATCTCCGTCCGATGATCCGCAGCGGGGAATTCAAGCCGATCAAGCAATGGCTGAACGAAAACATCCATTCCAAAGGCCGCCTGATGACATGGGACCGGCTTATGGAAGAAGCCACCGGCATGCCGCTCGATCCGTCTTTTCTGTCGCGGCATTTAAGAGAGCGGTATTTGGGGTAGACTATAGCTCAAAATCCTCAAACTTCGCTGCAATAACTCCAGGGATTTCGCGGTCGCGGTGTTCAATGGTTAACAGCCTTGTTGCTATTTCCTGAAGTCGCTTGTCAAGTAGTGCGAATGTGAAATCGGAGACTTCATCAAGACGTCGGTATATGTCGCCCGCTTTTTCAATCAAACCGTTACCTGAAGCGGTTGTGGACGTTGACTGCCGCTGCAGGGCAAGAGAAAAGTTTGCTGCAAGATTCCTGTCTCTCTGCCCCTTCGCCGCCGCCGTAGCGCGAGTCGGGCTGCAAGTAAGCAGGCGAAGGCATTAATAATTTGTGCATGTATTTCCCTGTAAATGGCGTCCTTTTTTCTAGCATTATTTGCCAGAACACTGCAAATAACACTTGAATATATAGCAAGCCATACGTTATATGCATATCTGATATCGCGTAATTGAGGGAAAATAATGGGTGCAAAGACCTCCTGTCTTCCGGTTTTTAGTGAGTGGGCTGACCGTACCGGTTCACGAGGACGCGGCTCCGAAGAGAGCCCGCTGGAGCAATGCGCGCAGGCGATCATCGATCTTTTGGAGCATAGAGGCGTTGAGGGCGTGAAAACCGCTATCGTTTCTCCTTCTGAATCAGGGCCGGGCCCCGACGCGCCGCTTATTGTCATGCACGCCTCTGAAATTGAGCGCGTGCTGGAAGCGCTGGATTCTCTCAAAGGGCCGCTCAAAATTGACGGCGCTGAACAAATAAAAAGAGAGCCTCTTCCCGGCATGCGCGAACATTCCAGAGACGGACATATGGTATTGGAAATGATCACGGCCGATCCGGAAGACGGGCAGGTTGTTGTCAAGTGCGGCAAGGAAATTTTGAAAGCCATTGCGCGAAAAATTCGTGACGCCCTGCCAGAAGCCCAAAGAGACGGAGCTCATAAGCCTCAACCGGCCTGAAGATATCCGGAACCGGCTTATACGGCATTGCCGCCGATACCCTCTCCCTGTAAACTTTCCCATGGAAGATATTCAAAGGAGATATTTATGCGCGCGATCATTCTTTTAATTTCTTTGTTTGTGGTTTTAGGCGCCGCCGCGTGCGGGCCGGTATACGAGACGTCTTACCGTTTTACGACGCCGCCTAGCGTGGAGGGGCGCGCCTGCGCGAATCAGTGCCTTGAACGCAAGAACGCCTGTCTGGCGCAATGCGACTCTTCCGAGCAAAACTGCAAGGAAGTTCAAAGGTTACATGCGGAAAACGCTTACCTGAAATACGAGCGCGAGCGCAAGGCCCAGGGGCTCCCGGTCAAGAAAACGCAGGACGAATTCATCAATTACGGCATGTGCCTGAATCAGGACTGCGCGGAACAGTGCAAGGAAAGTCACCGCATCTGTCATTCGAACTGCGGCGGGGATGTCATAGAAGACCGGCGTTGCACGGCGTTTTGTGAAGAATAGGATGCCTGCAAAAAATGGCCAGCTTGATCAGACTCTGGTATAAGGAGTCGACGCTGCGTGTTTTTCAGGGGGTATCATGAGATTTCCAGACTGGGTTTCGTTCAAAACAGCTCTGGCGCTTTTGAGTTGCGCCGCTTTTGTTTTCCCGGCTTATCCGGCCATGGCCGCCGATGAAGAGGCCGGACAGGTTGCAAACGATTCGCGCGGAAAACCTGAAAAGAAAAAGTCTGAAGAAGAGAACGCTGAGCAAACGCCCGAAGAGCTTGCCGAAGTCGAGCCCGCCGTCGGGCCTGCCGCTTTTGGCATTTCGCCGCTGCTTGTCGGGGCCGGTGGGGCCGCCGCCGCGGGCGGAATTGCCGCTGCTGCGGCCGGAGGCGGTGGCGGAAGCGAGTCGGGTGGCGATGGCGGCGGCGGCTCAAACCCGCCGCCGGGCAATACGCCTGCTCCTCCCCCGTCGGCGCCGGTAGCGGAAGCCGATGCGCAAGGCGGACTGTTCACGATTAATGCTTTCGGCGGGCAGGAGCTTGGGACAGGAGACGGCATTGCCATCGGCTTCATGGACAGCGGCATTGACTATGCCCATAGCGAATTCGCGGGGCGAATTGCGGATGCCGACTGTTACGACGCCGAGACCGATCAAACGGGCTGCGAAAATATCAGCATACAGGCGCACGGCACCCATGTTGCCGGGATCGCGGCGGCGGCGCGGAACAATGTCGGCATGATGGGCGTTGCGTTTGACGCGCGGATTGTGAACGCGGATATTTTCACCAGCGCGGGTTTCGGCGTTAATGCCGACGCGAGAGCGAAAGCGCTCAACTGGATCGTAGGACGCGGCGCGAATATTACGAATCACAGCTATGCCATTGTTGGCGTTGACGGCGTAAATCTGACTATTGGTACATACGGGGACCTGAACGATTTTAACCCGGCGACGACAGATATCGGCAAGGCTTATCAAAACGCGGTCGATAAGCATGTCATCCTTGTCTGGGCGACGGGAAACAGCGGACTGGATCAGCCGGGCGTTCTCTCCGCCCTGCCTCTGGAATATACGGAGTGGGCGGAGAACTGGGTCGCCGTAACGGCGACGAACGAGAGCGGCACGGCGCGCGCGTCTTATGCGAATGCTTGCGGCGACGCGAAGGATTTCTGCATTGCCGCGCCGGGCGGCGATAGCGATGGCCGCATTCTCTCGGCTTATCCCGGCGGCGGATATGGCATAGCGGCGGGCACATCCATGGCCGCGCCGCATGTCAGCGGGGCGCTGGCCGTGCTAATGGAAATTCACGGGCCCGGTACGGTCAGCGATAAGCCGCCTGAAGAGATAGTCGATTTGATGTTCGAGACCGCGAATGACGAAGGCATTTTCGCCGATTCGAATATTTTTGGACACGGACTTCTCGATCTGGAAAAAGCCGCGACGACCGACCTTTCAACAGCGGCGATTGCGGGCGCATCGCTCTTGCAGGATACAAATGTTTCCTTTGGCGCGGCGTTTGGCGATGCCGGGATACAGGCGCTTGCAGGGCTCGAAACCCGTGTCCAGGACAATCTGGGCCGGGCTTTCATGGTCGATCTCGGAGGCTTGTCTTTTACGCCGGACGCCGGAACGGACAGTAAAAAAC
>CAZCIB010000088.1:0-4860 GCA_964498755.1 uncultured Pseudobdellovibrionaceae bacterium
CCCACGAAAACCCTTACCCGTCAATGTGTTCTGATGCAGAGTCCGGTAGTGTGGGCTATACCAGTCAGGTAAAGATAGTCAGGGCCTTTGGGTCGGCATTTTTATTCTGATTGAAATCGTATGCTTTTTGGCTTTTACAGGGATTTTAAGCAAATTTTCAGTGACCGTTATGGCTGCATTTTCTATCATGTTTTTACCCTTTTTGGCTTATCACATGGCGTTGATGGGCTGGATAATGCATCGGCGCTTTGTTGGAAAGAGCTTTAAGCCCAAGGATAAGGAAACAAGCGTGGTCGAGGATAGTACCTATTTTAAGGGGCGGTGGAATAGGTTTAATAAAACCTAGCCCGAATAGATTCCGGCTTTCGCCGGAATGACGCAAAAATAATTATGTAATATTGATTTCCATGCCTAAACTATGGTAAGACTGCGCAACAGTCAACACAGGAATCATGCATGCAGGACTTTATCGCGCTCGCCGAACATATGGCCGGTCAGGCCGGAGACATCATCAAACAATATTTCCGCCAGCCATTCGACGTCGAGTGCAAGAGCGACGAGAGCCCTGTGACGGTCGCGGACAGACAGGTCGAGATTAAACTCCGCCAAATTATCAGGGAACATCGCCCGGATGACGGCATTTATGGCGAGGAATTCGGGCAGAGCGAATCGAAGACCGGCTATACCTGGGTGTTTGATCCGATTGACGGCACGAAGCAATTCGCCGGAGGAAGACCCACATTCGTTACCCTGATCGCCCTCTGTCACGAGGGCGTTCCTGTTTTAAGCGTCATGGACCAGCCGGTGATCGGCGAACGCTGGATCGGCGTCAAAGACCGTCCAACAACGTTCAATGGCGCGCCTGTCAAAACGCGGGCCTGCGCGGATTTGAAAGACGCCCGGCTTGGCATGACCAGTCCGCGCAATCTTCATCATTCCGAAACGCTTGCGCCGTTGCACAAGGCGACGCAATTTATCGCCTGGGGCGGGCACGGGTACGGCTTTGGTCAGCTTGCCAGCGGCTGGCTGGACGTTGTCATAGAAAAACATTTCGGCCCGTTCGATACGGTGCCGGTCGTGCCGATCGTCGAGGGCGCGGGCGGGATCATCACGGACTGGCAGGGCAATCCGCCAAACCTCACCGGCAAAGGCCGCGTTGTCGCATCCTGCTCTCCGCAAGTCCACGAGCAGATGCTTGATTTCCTGCGCGCGCAGGGCGAAGCCGATTTTTCCAGCGCATCGATTAAGGCCGTGGCTTGAAGAGCGCCCGGATCAATGCCTTCTGCCTAACTTGACCAACTTACTTGACCAAGTTATAATATCTTATGAATCAATTCGAAACCACGATATACGATTTTAAAACGCATCTCTCCAGCTACATCAAAGATCTGGAGGCGGGCAAGTACGACCGTATCATTGTCAAACGCCGCGATGAGGCCGTCGGGGAGTTCACCTTAAAAAAGCCTGATGAACCGCGTGGCATCAAGCTCGGTACGCTTCGCGGCCAACTCAATTTCGACAAGGAATTGTTCGACTCTGCGGACAAGGAGATCGAAGAAATGTTCTACGGTACGTCAGATGACGATCCTTCTTGACACCCACATGTTGATCTGGGCGCTGGAACAGCCTGAAAAAGTGCCCGCCGGGATTGTGGAAGTTTTGCGGACGGCTGGCCGGGGAGATGTCTATTTCAGTTTTATTTCCTCGATGGAAATCGTCATTAAAAAATCACTCGGAAAGCTTGATACATGTCTCACGCCTGAATCAATCCATAACGAGCTCATAGAAACAGGTTGCAGGTTTTTGAATTTCGATCCGCGCGCCGCGAGTATTCTGGAGACGCTGCCTTTTCACCATAAAGACCCGTTCGACCGGATGCTGATTGCACAGGCCGTGCGGCATGATATGGTGATCGCGACAGTGGACCGCGTTTTTGAGAAATATAACATAAGGATTTTATCGTGAAAGACCTCACCGAACTTGCGAACCGTATGGCCGACGAGGCCGGTGAAATTATCCGAAAATACTACCGCGCCTCTTTTTCCAGCGAACACAAGGCGGACCGGACATCCGTGACGGAGGCCGACCGCGCGGTTGAAAAACGTCTTCGCGAAATGATTGAGTCGGAGCGGCCGCATGACGGCGTTATCGGCGAAGAATACGGGATCAAGGAGAGTGAAAACGGTCTGAACTGGGTTCTTGATCCAATTGACGGGACGACGTCTTTTATCGCGGGAAGACCGACATTCGGCACGCTGATCGGACTTTGGGAAGGTGATGACAATGCGCTGCTCGGCATCATTGATCAGCCTGTATCCAAAGAGAGATGGCTTGGCGTTAAGGGGCAGGAGACGCAGCTAAACGGGCAGGGAACAAGAACGCGGATCTGCGGAAATCTCGCTGAAGCCAGGATAGCCTCAACGAGCGCGTCCCAGCTCTCTCAGGGATCCCCGCCGCTCTGGCAGAGGCTTCAGGAGAGCTGTGATTTTTTCCTCTGGGGCGGGGACTGCTATGGTTATGGTCTGGTTGCGCACGGCGGTCTGGACGCCGTTGTTGAAACCGGGCTTGCGACTTATGATTACGCGGCGCTTGTTCCGGTCATTGCGGGCGCGGGCGGCTGGATCGGCGACTGGTCCGGCAACCCCCTGAAACTCTCTTCAGGCGGGGAAGTTCTCGCGCTTGGCGATCAATCCCTGCTGGCGCAAATAAGCGAAATCCTCTCATAAATCCGCAATTTTATAGGAGGCCGCGCTCTCCGCTTCGGCATACATCGCCCAGCGTCCTGAAGCCACAGCGTCCAAAGTTGGCGTGGGCTGTCCGAAGCGCATGCGGTAAATCCAGTAGTTCGCCATGACGCGCTCGACATAGGCCCGCGTTTCCGCTACCGGAATGCTCTCGATAAACAGCAGGGGATCGTCAATGCGGCTGAGGCGCTTTTTCCACCGCGCCAGATTACCCGGTCCGGCATTATAGGCAATCGCCAGAGAGAACAGGTCGCCGGAGACGGAATTCTGATTTAACAGCGCATATATATATTGCTGTCCGATCTCAATATTCAGGACCGGATCCTTGAGCGTGTCCTGGTCTGTTCTTTCCCCGGCAATGTAACCGGCCGTACGGGGCATGAGTTGCATCAGGCCGGTTGCGCCGCTGCGGTTTTCCGCATCGGGATTAAAACGGGATTCCTGCCGGATCATGGCGTGAATAAGAGCCAGATCCACATTGAACCCTTTTTCCGGTTGCCACGGTACCACTGGATAGAGCGCAGCGTCATAGAGCCCGCCCTCAGGGTAAGGTATGGCGTTCGCAAGCTTGATCGCGAAGGAGGGTAAGCCGTTTTGCGCCGCATAAGCGATTAAAGCTTCCTGCAGAACGCGGTCTTCGCCCGGATCGATTTGTTGCATCTCGGCCTCGGCCATATCGAATTGACCGGATTGCATCAATGCGCGCGCGCGCCAGATAGAGGGATGGTTCGAAAAGTTTTTCAGAGTCTCTTCCCGCGCCTCGGGCAGGTCCCAGTTAAAATCAAAATCTCTTCCCAGGGCGCGCGTGGCGATAAGCCCGTAAAAGGTTCTGGGGTAGGTCGCCGCCGTTTCAAGCCAGCGGCTGACATCCCGGACATTGCCGGCCCTCATGTTCGCGCGGGAGGCCCAGTAAGCCGCGCCGGCGATCGTCCAGCCTGTGGCGTAGGGGGATTGCGCCGTCGTTTCAAAATATCGCGCTGATTCCTGGTACTTTCCACGTTGCCAGGCAATCAGTCCGGCAACCCACCCGCCAAGCGGCACCTTGATGCCCGAGCGTCTTGAGCTCGCGCTGCCGAGCTCATAGGCCTTGTCATTTTTACCGGCATGCAGGTAGCCATAGGCGATATGTCCACGCAGCGTGTCGTATTCAGTGTGATCGAGCCATTTTGCGCTATCCGAACTTTCAAGGACGGAAAGCGCTTTTGTGGGCGCGCCGCGGCTTGCATAGCGTTTGACCTTTCTGCTCAGCCTGTCTATTTGCTTGCGCTGCGCCGCCGTTCTTTTTTGCGATGAAACATAGGTCCTGGCCCTGTCATTTCCGGACTCAAGATAGCCGCTGACGCCCTGGCTTATTTCAGGTTTGGGGATTTTTCCTCTCCAGCCGGAGGACTTTTTAGCATGCGCCAGATCGTAAATTTTCGCCGCGGCGGGGTGGTCGGGGTAGAGCGTCAGCCAGTTAATCAATTCTTCGAATTCGGAAACATAGGCGGTTGGATGCAGATAGCGTTGCGCAAGGACATGTCCGCGAAGGCGCATGTCTTCGAGTCGTTCGAAGATCTCGTTGGCTTCCTTGATGCGTCCGCTTTGCTGGGCGGTAAAAATCTTTTTGTAAAGCCGGGCCGTTTCCTCGGAGAGCGGTGCCGTACCCTTTGTGACAGGCTTCAATCGGGGAGGCGGCGCGTCTTTTTGCGCAAAATCCGTATAGCTGAAGATTGCGGCCCCAGATATATCGCTATGACCCGGCTTCTTCGGCGGCGTGACGACGTTTTGTTCAGATTGCTTGTTTACCGCCGGATTGGGCGCGTCGTTCTCTTCGGCCGAAGAAGCGCCCGTCAGAGCGCGCGAAATGCCGCTGAAGGAGAGGAGACGTTTTGTCTCGTCCTTTTCTGCGGCCAGCGTCTGTGACGAACTGTCAAAGAAGATTATTCCAGCCACGAGGAGGAACAATCCGCAGACAGCAAATGAATTGTTAAGCATGGCAAGAACATGGCACAGATTTATTGTCGATGTCCAGACAAAGGCAAAAAAATATGAAAACACGGCGCCCGAAAGAAAGCAGTATCAGGGCGCCTCTAAAAACAGCATAAAGTATCGATATCTGAAGCAAGGATGCCGT
>CAZCIB010000089.1:0-4606 GCA_964498755.1 uncultured Pseudobdellovibrionaceae bacterium
CAGTGAATCATAAATCTCATCGCCTATCAGATATTTCTCACGCGATTACCCTGCTTCTATTCAAGGCGAAGATGAATAGCTGGTTTATAGTCCCAACAAAAATCATCCCGTTCGCGCCGGTTTTTGCTCTCAAAAAGCTCAAATGGCTAAAATCGCCCCGATCGGGTTTATTTTATTGTTATTTTGGTGATTTATGCTATAATCGCCCCGAAAGGGTTGATTTATGCTGAAGATCACAGATACAGAAAAGCTCGGTGCGCTTATCAGAGACACCCGCAAGGCGCAAGGCTTGACGCAAGAGCAGCTTGCCGGAATTTGCGGCGTGGGCGTGCGCTTTATCCGGGAGTTAGAACACGGCAAAGAGTCCTGTCACATCAGCAAGGCCATGACCGTTTTGCAGATGCTGGGCCTGCAACTCCACATTGAGGGAGGCAGCGCATGAGCCGGGTTTTGGATGTTTATTTGCACAACCAATTGACCGGGCAGCTGGTTCAAAATGAGACGGGACAGCTGTCGTTTCAGTATGGCGCGGATTATCTCGGCAGCGGTAACGCGCCGGTGTCTTTATCCATGCCACTGCGCGAGGAGCCTTATGAGGGTGAGCATGTCCGCGCGTTTTTCTCCGGCCTTTTGCCTGATGATATTGTCCGGCACAGGCTGGCGCGCTATCTGGGTGTATCGGAAAAAAACCCGTTTGCGCTATTGGAGGCGATTGGCGGCGAATGCGCCGGGGCGCTCTCGCTCTGGCCGGAGGGAGAAAAACCGCAGCAGGAAACGCCCGATCACTATGAAACACTGGATGAGCAAAAGCTGCAGGAAATGCTGGAGCTTCTTAAGCGCCGCCCCTTACTGGCGGGCGAGGACGGTCTGCGGCTTTCACTGGCGGGAGCGCAGGATAAAATTGCGGTCGGGGTCAAAGACGATCAAATCGCGCTGATGCGCGGCACTACGCCTACCACGCATATCCTTAAACCCGTTATCGCCGACATCGAAAGCAGCGTTCACAATGAATTGTTCTGTATGCGCCTTGCCGCAGCGGCCGGCATTGAAGCGCCGCAAGCCGATATCCGTTATGCCGGGGATACGCCGTATTATCTGGTGGCGCGCTATGACCGTGTGTTTGATGAGAAGGCCGGGCGCGTCAAACGCCTGCATCAGGAGGACCTCTGCCAGGCGCTCGGCATTATGCCGGATATCAAATATGAGCGCGAGGGCGGCCCCGGTGTTGAAAAATGCCAAGCGCTTCTGCGGGAGCATTCCACAAGGCCCGCTGCGGATCAGCTGGCGTTTTTGGAGCGTTTAATTTTCAATTACCTGATCGGCAATGCAGACGCGCATGCCAAGAACTTCTCGTTTTTGTATAAGGCCGGTCAAAAACCGGAACTGGCCCCAGCCTATGACTTGCTCAGCACGGCGGTATATCCCGATCTCTCCTCAAAAATGGCGATGAAGATCGGCGGCAAGTATAAACCCGAGGATGTTTTCTTAAGGCATTGGCACAGGATCGTACCGGAGACGGCGGCGGCAAAACGCAATCTTGAAAAGCAGATTCAGGAGACAGCCAAAGCTTGCCTTGAAAAGGCAGAAAGCCTGAAAAGTGATTTGGAGAAAGACGATATAAGCTCGCCGGTTTTTGATGACATCTTAGCCGTTATCGTTAAGCGCAGTGAGCGCCTAACAGGCGGTTTCTAAAAACGAGGGCCTTGCGCCGCCTCTATTTTTTCGTTACTGAAATTGGTTGTAATAAGCAGGCGCATCGCAGGGTCAGCCCTTAGACTGTCCACTAGGGCGCGCCATTTTTGCTGCGGGTCCTAATTCTTTATCAAAAGTCTCCGCCACCTGACATTTCCGGAAAAATATAGTATCCTGTAGAATGATGAAAAATTTGGCGTTTCTGGCATTGATGGCATTGTTTGCGGCGAACACGGTAGTGACGTTTGCCTGGGCGAAACCGTGCGTTCCGCCTGCCGGCATGGAAATGGCCGGAGAATCGCGCATGGCGCATGACGGCTCCACGCCTTGTCATGACGAACGCGAAGACAGCAGTCAGGAACATTGCGAAGGCCTGTGCCTGTGCCAGCATGTCGCCTCCAGTCAGATCCCGGTCGCGGGCGATGCGGAAGTTCTGCGCGTCCCGGACCGGCAATCGCAAAGACGCGCCGGGGCGCGGGACAACATGACCTCGCGCAAAACCGCGCCGCCCCGCCGCCCTCCAAGGGCTCTCTCCTGAGCGTTTAAAGACCGGCCGCCGACAGCGCGCGCCCGCCATTTACGAATACAAACACAGGAGACGCTTATGCGATTTTTATGTCTTGCCCTTTTATGTCTGGGGCTTTTTACGCCGCCCGTTCAGGCCCGCCCGGTTTCGTATCCCGGCGGCTGGACGGCGATGCTGATGAATAACGGCGATATGCATTCGCTGCATCTGCACTACTCGCCCACGGCCAGCTATTCGGTCGGCTTGCGCAGCGAATACCGCCGGGACGCGGATTACTGGTTCAACGGAATTCAGCTTAACAACCTGCTGAAACGCTGGAACATGCCGGACGCGCAGGCGAACATCTATCTCAAATCCGGGCTCGGGCTGGCTTACAGCGACGCCGGAGACCTGGAAGATGAAAAAAGCGCGGCCGGGTTTGCCGGTATCGCCGCGGACTGGGAAAACCGGCGTTTTTTTACCTCATACGAAAACCGCTACATGGAGGCCGGGTCAATCGATGACGGCTTTCAACAATCCGCGCGCGTGGGCATTGCGCCATATATCGGCGATTATGGCGATTTGCATACCTGGCTGATGCTGGAGGTCGAACACGAACCGGAAGACGCCGACGCGTTTACGCTTACGCCGCTCGTGCGCTTTTTCAAAGGCGTGCACCTGATGGAGGCCGGAATCAGCGATCAGGGCGATGTGCTCTTCAACTACGTCATTCGCTATTAATTCTGAAAAGAAGAAAGGATCAAAACCATGAAGAAATTTGCTTTAACAGCGGCGCTGACGCTGCTTCTCTCCGCCCCGGCGATGGCCGCGCCGGGGAATGCCGTTTACGTCGACGTCAACGGGCTGGTGTGCGATTTTTGCGCCCGCGCGCTGGAAAGGGTTTTCGGCAAGCAGGAAGAAGTCAGCGATATCAGCGTCGACCTCGAAAGCAAGGTCGTCACGGTCCGCTTCAATGAAGGCCAGAGCCTTGACGACGAAACGGTCAGGACGCTTATCACGGACTCCGGCTATAACGTCAGGGCAATCAGGCGCGATGAAACAGAGCAGTGACAATACATTGTGGCGGCAGGTTGTCCTGCCGTCACTCAGCCTGTTTACGTCTGTTGGCACGCTTTTATGCTGCGCGCTGCCTGCGCTCCTGGTGACGCTCGGCATGGGCGCGGCGCTGGCCGGTTTCATCGGAGCCGCGCCATGGATCACCGCGCTTTCCGATTACAAAGGGCCGATCTTCGCCGTCGCCGGAGCCCTGATCGCGCTGGCGGCGTTTATGCAGTGGCGCGCGCGCCATGCGCCCTGCCCCGCCGATCCTGACAAAGCCAAAGCCTGCGCAAGACTGCGACGTTTCAGCTGGATCATTCTCGGCGTTTCCTCGGCGGTTTATCTGACGGGATTTTTCTTCGCGTTTCTGGCGGCGGATATTTTCTACGGGTAGGGCAATGTCAATCTCCACTCACAGGGCGCGCTATACGAAGGCTTATGAAGACCGCCACAATGGAGGATGCGCGGACATTCCGGAAGATAGCCGCGTCTCCTCAAGAAGAAAAAATATAGCCATTCGAATAAATAATGATCCTTTTTCTGCGCCTGATTATCACCAGTAAATTTAAACTACAGAGATCGCAGAGGGTGCAGAGTTTTTTTCAAGAGCTTGTATTCTCTGCGTTCTCTGCGCGCTCTGTAGTTTAAAAAATGCGCTGCGCGCAGCGGCATAAAAGCCGGAGCGAGTGGCGCATTAATTATTCAAGGCGCTATAGTTTCCCGCCGCGATGAGCGATCGGCTGAAGTTGGCGCGGGAAAAGGATCCCTCGCAATTGCCAAAGTCAGAGCTACTAAACTCAGAAGCTGTTGCGCCGGATGTTGCGGTTCAGGCCCATAACTCATAGCGAACTTTTGTAAACGCTCGCCAAGCCCCCGCAACCCCGCTTCCTTGAATTGATTTTTGTAACCCGCTCGAGAAAAAGAAAACGGTATATAGGCGCCATGATCATCAATAGCCTGCATACGGGCGGCGTCAGTGCGAAGCGGGCTATCATCCGGCAATATGCGGCGAAACAATGCGTTTTCATGCGCCGCATCGCCATGATGCCCGCACTCATGCGCAACGGTATTCAGAAGTTCGGGGAAATTTTGCCACTGGATTGCATCAGCATGGGTATTGATCCGCAGCATATAACTCCCGGGATCATTCTGATATTCATAGCGCAGCAGCCCGACATCAGGGCCGCAATCTTTACTCCCTTTTTCTTCAAAGTATTCGATACGGGGATGCGGAACAGTAAAGCCTGAAATATCTGACAGAATGCCGCAGGCTGTTACCACGAGACTATGGGTAATGCCTTCTTTCTTGCCATCTGGAAGTAACGGCCAGTCCCTGTTCAGGGCGGCAAT
>CAZCIB010000090.1:0-4588 GCA_964498755.1 uncultured Pseudobdellovibrionaceae bacterium
AATCCCAAATGATGAATCATCTCACCGCCTTATCCCACTGTGTCGGGTACTGTGCGTTGTTTCCTATGTCTGCGTAGGTTTTAACCTCAACATTTTGACAAGCTGTAAAGTTATGGCCTATCTCCACGTACGATTAAATTTCAACCCCTAAGGCTGCCCAAAAATTATCACCAATATCTGCATAATCGCCTACGGTGACGCTGGGGTCCGCTGTAAAATTATCCCCAATTTCAGCATAGGGACCAATGTCTGCCATAATTTCCTCCATAAACCACAGGATATTCTTAACAGAACATTAATTATTATGTCAATGTGTAATTAGCTCCGAGGTATTTGATAGTAAGAGCTACTCAACATCAGGCAATTCGGTGACCGTCTCCGTCGCTTCAACGCCTTCGGGCCGGCCGACGAGGACGATCGTCAGGCCTTCGGGCTGAAGCAATTCCCGGGACAGGCGCAAAATGTCATCGGCGGATACGGCCGCTATTTTTTCATCGCGGGCGTCTAAATAATCAATTGGCAAACCGTCGAGCTGCAGGGAGAGCTGAAGCCGGGCAATGCGGTCGGTCGAAGTAAGTTGCAAGGGCATTGAGCCAATCAGGTAGGATTTCGCGTCGGCAAGTTCCTGCTCCGTGACCGGGATTTCGCGCATTTTTGCAAATTCCGCGCGGATAATTTCCAGCATTTCCCCGGCGGCCCCGTTTTGCGTCGACGTGCCGAGCGAGATCGTTTTCACATGGTCGAGGTTATAAAGGCTCGTATAAATGCCGTAGGTCAGGCCGCGCTTTTCCCGCGCTTCCTCCATCAGGCGCGAGCCAAAGCCGCCGCCGCCCAGAATGTAATTCATCACAAGAGCGGCGTAATAATCCGGGTGATCCCGTGCAACGCCCGGCTGCACGGCCTCGATAACTGTCTGCGGAATATCGACGCGCTCATACAGGGTTACGGTTCCGGGATTTTGAACCGCGATGTCTTCTATCCCGCCTGCAGGCGCGCTTTCGGGCAGTTGGCCGAAGACCTGATCCAGAAGCGGCGCGAGTTCTTCCGACGTAATATCGCCGGTTACCGCGACGTAAAGACGGTCTTTGGTCAGATGCGTTTGCGCGTACCCGCGCAAATCCGCCACCGTAATTGCGGGAATGCTGGAGAGCGTCCCGCCGCTGTTGCGCGCATATGGATGCCCCTCATAGGCGGCGGCGTTTAAAAGCCTTGCCGCCTGCCATTCCGGGTTTGCGAGCGAAGAGCGGATGCGGGCGAGGTTGGCCTGCTTCATGCGCTCCAAAGGCTCTTCGTCAAAACGCGGCTCGTTAAGGGCCAGCGCCATCAGTTCGAACGCGCGCGCCCTGTTCTCTTTCAAGGTTTTTAAAGAGCCAGAAAAAGAATCCCGGCTCGATCCAAAACTCAGGCTGATCGCGTCCTCGCGCAACGCTTCCTGAAACGCTGCGCTGTCCAGTTCGCCTGCGCCCTCATCCATTGTATTGGACAAAAGCCGGACAAGTCCCTGCTTGCCTTGCGGGTCTTGCGCCGCGCCTGCGCCCTTGAATGCGAATTCCATCGCGATCACGGGAACCGTTTCGTCCTGTACGAGCCACGCCGTGACGCCGCCGGGACTTGTGACTTCCTCTATATCCAGAAAGCGCTCACTGGCGTGTGCGACCGGAGAACACGCGAAAACAATAACGAAAAGCGCCTGTAACAGGAAAAACCTGCCTCGCTCTTCCCTAAAGGGGGAGGAATATGGCGTTAACTCTGACGTCATTGCGCGCTCACCTGTTCGTTGTCCGCCTCTTCCGGTATTAAATAGCCCGTCACGCTGCGCCGGTCAGAGTCCGGATCGAGGTATTTTCCGGCAACCTGATTGACCTGCTCGAGAGTGACATCCTCTATGCGTTGCGGCCAGATCTCGACGTCTTCAAGCGTACTGCCCGTCGCAAGCGCGTGGCCGATAATCCGGGCCGGACCCGACAGGCTGTCCCGCGCATAAACGGCGTCCGCGATCAGACGCTTTTTGGCGAGCTCCAGTTCATCCTCCGTCAGGCCATCGGCAATGATCTGTTTGAGCAAATCGTCATAAGCTTTCTCCAGCTCATCCAGCGTCACACCGTCCGCGGGCGAGGCGTATAGTCCGATCTCGCTTGTATCCAGCGCCGACAAACGCGCGTACATCCCGGCGTTCGTTGCAACTTTCCGGTCTTTTACAAGGGTCTTGTATATACGCGTCGTCGGTCCGCCGGACAGAGCTTCGTTCAGAACTTGCAGAGCGTAGGCTTCCTCTTCGCTTTCACGAAAACTCGTACCCATGATCAATCTTCTGAATTCGGGCTGGCGCACGGCTTCATGACGCAGAATAATGCGGTTTTCTCCGGCGAGCTCGGGCGCTTCGGTCCTCTGACGCGTCACGCTCTCGCCTGCGGGGATCGCGCCATAAATCTCTTCGGCAAGCGGTCTCAATTCTTCCATCGTCACATCGCCGGATACGATCAAAACGGCGTTGGACGGCGTGTAGTATTTTTGCCGGAAAGCCTGCGCATCCGCCCAGCTCAGCGTTTCCATCTCATTACGCCAGCCGATAATGGGGACTCCGTAAGGATGATTAACGTAAAGAACCGCATGCAGGGCCTCGGAAAACAGCGCCTGCGGACTGTTTTCCATCCGCTGGCTGCGCTCTTCCAATATCACGTTGCGCTCCGATAGAACCTCGTCTTCCGGCGGGGAAAGATTCATGAAACGGTCGGCTTCCATCTTCATGACCGTTCGCAGGCGATCGCGGGCTATTGTCTGGAAATAGGCCGTTGCGTCCTGCGAGGTAAAAGCGTTGTCATTCCCGCCAAGCGACCGGACGCGTTTGGAAAACTCGCCGGGGCCGATTTCCGGCGTTCCCTTGAACATCAGATGCTCGAGAAAGTGGGCGATGCCGGATTTGCCCGGCGGCTCATCGGCGGCGCCCGCCTTGATCCAGAGCATGTGCGTGACCACAGGGGCGCGGTCATTGGGGATCAGCACGACCTGCATGCCGTTGCCGAGCGTAAACGTTTCGGCATTGAATACCCCCTCCTCCTGCGCAGCGGCGGGGAGAGACAGAAGAAGGAAAAGAAAAAGAACTTTGAAAAAACGCATAGGCTTAATTTATGATCCCGGGAGGAAAAAGACAGCGTAAACCCTATTCGTCTTCCTGAATTTTTTCGGGGACCTCGGGAACGATCTCCGGCTGCTTCAACAAATCCCGCAGGCGCGTGACTTCTTGTTCCGGATCGACAACCCTGGCCGGCGCTTCACTTTCAAAGCCGCCAAGACCTAAAAGACGGTCGGCGACAGGGCGCTGGCTTTCGGCGTATTCGGCTGTCTCCTGATCAACGAGGGACCGGATAGACGAATCGGCTTCGTCTGCGCCTGTCTCCGCAAGCAACGCCTCTTCCCCGGAAGAAACCGAATTCGACTTTTCAGGCTGCACAGGCCCGAAAACGGCCTGCTGCGCTTCCTGAACCGGGCTTTTTTCTTGCGGCCTCGACGCGCCGGGCCGGGGCGGAGGCAGCGAACCGATTTCGGCCGTCATTTCCAGCGGGGCGCGCTTGACCACGGCGAATTCGTCCGGGCTCGGACGGTCGATGCCCACAGCTTCCCTTACGCCGCCTTCACAGCCCGCAAGCAGCATTGCGCCTGAAAACGAAAGAAGAATTGTATTAAGCCTGCTGTTCATCCTCGCGCCCTTTCCGGGAATTCTTACCCTTGCGTCCTTCCGGGTCTAACAATAGTCCATCTAGCAGCGCCAGCGCAATCCCGATGCATATCATCGAGTCGGCCAGATTAAAAGCCGGCCAGTGAAATCCGAACGCATGGAAATCGAGAAAATCGGCAACCGCGCCGAAACGGATACGGTCGATGACATTGCCAAGCGCGCCGCCGATCACCATAGCGAACGCGACGACAAGGATCATCCTGTCGGTCCTGAACGCCCAGACGACGAATATCGCGGTGATCACGAGCGCCAGCGCAATCATCAGGACCGGGCCGTAAGGGCTGTCCGTTTGCAGAAGGCCGAAGCTGATGCCGCGATTCCAGACCATAACCCAGTTGAAAAAGGGCAGGACCTCGATCCGCTCAAAGGGAAGTTTTTCAGGCGCGCTCAATAGCCATTCAAGAAAGCTGAAAGATTGCGCGGCCTCGCCTTCAATGGCCGGGCGCAGAATACGCTCCAGCGCAAACCATTTGCTGATCTGGTCCAGAACAATAATCAGTCCCACAAGCGAAAAACATAAAAGCTGTTTGTTCATGATTCTCATTCATAGACGTGACTGACGTCAAAGCCAAGAACTTCGGCAAGCGTGACGGCGGCGTTAAATACGAGAACCAGAAAAAGCACAAAAAATATGAATCCCAGAACAGCGGCAATGTAGCTCACGCCGCCCGCCTTGCAGATCTTTGTGATCCGCTCTGACGGGTCGTCTGACTCCAGCCTGTCGAAAAATCTCAATATCTTTCTCAGATAAAATCCATTGGCGAACATGCCGAAAACAGGCACAAGCAAAAGATAAATGACGGGATTGATAACAATGCCTGAAAAAACTTCGACGGTTACAATGCAGGAAAG
>CAZCIB010000091.1:0-4365 GCA_964498755.1 uncultured Pseudobdellovibrionaceae bacterium
TCTTCCGGTCCCCTGGACTGAATCGCCATAACAAAGAACAAGGCAAGAGGGCCGGCGTTAAACGCACCGGCGGTTTTATTATCCCACACGTGATAATAAGAGACAGGGGTTTCCCGTCCTGCCGCCGAACCCCAGGGATTTCTAGAAGACCGATGATCCATAAGACTTGTTAATCAAAACTGCGCCTTATGTCAACACAAAAAGGCGCGCCTGATTTTTGACAAAGCGCGGCTATGCTTAACGAAACATCGATTCAACCGTCCGGTCGATCCAGGAGCGTTCGGCCACGACGTCTTCGCGCAGTTCCGGGTCGAGCAGCTCGTAGCTGTCCTTGTACCAGCGCGAGCCCGGATAGTTATGCCCGAGCACGGAAGCGACGCGCACGGCCTCGTCCTTGAGGCCCAAAATCAGATAAGCCTCGACAAGCCGGTGCAGGGCCTCGGGGACGTGCGTCGTGGTCTGGTAATCCGTGACGACGTTGCGGAAACGGTTGACGGCGGCGTTGATCTCGCCGCGCTTGAGGTAATAACGCCCGATTTCCATCTGCTTGCCGGCGAGGTGGTCCTCGGCCAGATCGCGCTTGAACCACGCGTCGCGCGCGTATTCGCTGTCGGGAAACCGCTGGATCAGCGCATCAAGCGCGCGCAGGGCCTGCTCTGTCATTTCCTGGTCGCGGCGCACGTCGGAAATCTGGTCGTAATAAGAGAGCGCCTTGAGGTAATAGGCGTAGTCAATCCGCTCGTTACCCGGATGCAGCTCAATAAAACGGTCGAGCGCGATTATCGCCTCGTCATAGCGCTGGTCCTCATAAGAGGATAAAGCCGACATCAGCTGCGCCTCGGTCGCCCATTTCGAATAGGGATGCTGGCGTTCTACCTCTTCGAAGAGCTGCGTCGCTTCGGCGAGATCGCCGTCCTCCATCTTCGCGCGCGCCTCGCTGTAAAGGTCTTCGGCCGGGCGCGTCTCGTTTTCTACGTTGTCGGTCGAACAGGCGGCGAGTAATACTGCCAGCGCCAGCGCAAAAACGAACTTCATCATCGCCATCATCATCTCTCTCTCTCACGGTGAATCATTGAAAACATACTCTTGCGGCTCTGGCATGGCAAGAGCGCGCAAATAAAAGGGGGCGGAGTCATGCGCTCCGTCCCCGTTCAATACAAACGCGCAAAGAACTTTATTCCGCCGCGACGAGCATGGCGGGCTCATCCCGCAGGTAGCGGCGGGAGCGAATGCCATAGCCTTCCTGCACGATTTCGAAGGCGTTCATATCCTTGAAAAGGGTCCGGAGGATCTTGTTGTTCATATCGTGCCCGGCGCGGACGCCATGATAATGGCCGAGAACGGGAATACCTGAAAGCGCGATATCGCCGACTGCGTCCAGCGTTTTGTGGCGGACGAATTCATTGTTATGACGCAGGCCACCCGGATTCAAAACCCCCGTATCCGAGAGCACGATGGCGTTGTCAAGCGAGCCGCCAAGCGCAAGGTTTTGCGAACGCAAGTATGCGACCTCTTTCTCGAAGCCGAAGGTGCGGCAGTTGGCGACCTGATGCGCGAAATTGCCATTCACGAGGCTGAGCTCAAAACTCTGTTGCCCAATAGAAGGGTGCGGAAAATCGATCTCCATATGGAAAGATTGCGAATCCGACGGGGACAGCGTGATCCTTTTATCGCCTTCCGCGTACGTCACCTCTTTCAAAATCCTGATATAGCTGCGCGGCACGCCAAGCGACTGGACGCCCGCCTCGTTGATCATTTCAACGAACTTGCGGGAAGAACCGTCCATGACCGGAACTTCCGGGCCGTTCAGCTCGATAATCGCATTATCAATCCCGCAGCCGCGCAGGGCCGCCATGACATGTTCGATCGTGCCGACAGTAACGCCGTGATCATTGCCGATCACCGTGCAGAGCTTTGTGTCCACCACGCGGTTCCAGAGCGCAGGGATCACGCGGCCGCCGTTTTTCACGTCACTGCGGAAGAACACGATATTCGTATCCGCATCGGCCGGATGAATCGTCATCTCGACGTTCAGGCCGGAATGCAAACCAACGTCCTTGCGCGAGACGGAATGTTTAAGCGTTTTTTGCATGGAACTTTTTCCTTTATCTCTCACTTAAAGATAAAGACGCTGGAAATAAAGACAAATCACGCTTTGTTGCATTCTGTAACCAGTGATCAGTAACCTGTATCCGGTAACCAGAAAGGGCCGCTATAAAGCGGCCCTGCTTTTCAGGATACTGGTTACTGGACACTGGTTACTGTCAATTCGCCTGCCGTCTCAGGAAGGCCGGGATGTCGAGATCATCGTCGGACTGGACGGAGGGGCGCGCCGGACCGTCGATATTGAGGCGGCCCTGCGAGGGGCGTTGCGGCGCGCGCAAACCGCTTTCTTCCGTTTCGCGCTCACCGCCGAAACCTTCCTCCTCGCGGCGACCGCCGCCATGGCCTGTAATCCGCTCGAACAGGGAGGGCGTCTTGCGGCGTTCGCCCGCATTCGCGCCCGGCACGGGCGGGTTGAGATTCAGCGCGGAAGACGTTCCGGTCTGAACCGGCGGCTCCTGCGCCTCGCTCCGCGGCTGCGGTCGCGCCGCCGGCGGGGCATGCTGCTGATGGAAGCTGCCGCCAGCCTGAGGACCGTACCCGGTCGTGCCCGTCGCCCGCTCCATATCGCGCGGCATAGCCGGACGCGGCGGAATGAACGCGCCTTCATGCGTGGTGCCGCGCAGAACGGTGTTCTGGGCCGGAACCGGCGCGGGTTCGCTTTCCGCGGCGGCGAATTCCTGCTGCTCGAACATATCGCTTTCTGGCTCCTGCATTTGCCGGGCCGCTCCCTGCTGCGCGCCGTACGCCGTTTGCGGCGGACGCTGCGGCGCGGCTTGCGGCTGGTTTTGAGAGGGCGCAACGGCCGCCGGACGATAGGATGACGCGGCGCTCACATTATGCGCGGCGGGCTGCTGGGGCTGCTGCGAATTTTGCTGTGGCTGCGCGGGTTGTTGCTGCGGCGCGCCGCCGAGACTGTTCGGCTGCGCGCGCTCAAAACCCTTTCCCCCTTGCGGCTTGCGCTGCTCGGCGGCGACGTCAATGCCGGTCGCGACGACGGAGACGCGCATCATGCCGTCCATGGTTTCATCGAACGTCGCGCCGAAGATGATATTCGCGCTCGGGTCGACTTCATCGCGGATGCGGTTACAGGCCTCGTCGGCTTCAAAGAGCGTCATGTCGTAGCCGCCCGTGACGTTGATAATTACGCCGCGCGCGCCCTTCATGGAGACGTCGTCCAGAAGCGGGTTGTTAATCGCGGACTCCGCCGACTCAAGCGCGCGCTTGTCGCCTTCGGCTTCGCCCGTGCCCATCATCGCCTTGCCCATCTCCTGCATCGCGGAGCGGATATCGGCGAAGTCGAGGTTAATAAGCCCCGGCATGACCATCAGATCGGTCACGCCACGCACGCCGGATTGCAGCACGCCGTCCGCCATTTTAAAGGCCTCGGCGAACGTGGTCTTTTCATTGGCGATGCGGAAGAGATTCTGGTTCGGGATGACGATCAGCGTATCGACGTAATCCTGCATTTCCTCAATGCCTTCCTCGGCCTGACGCATGCGGTGCGAGCCTTCGAAGTGGAACGGCTTGGTGACGACGCCGACGGTAAGGATGCCTTTTTCACGGGCCGCGCGGGCAATGACCGGGGCAGCGCCCGTGCCCGTGCCGCCGCCCATGCCGGCGGTGATGAAGGCCATGTTCGCGCCCTCGAGATATTCCAGCACCTCGTTCAGCGACTCTTCAGCGGCGGCGCGGCCGATATCGGGCTTGGCGCCTGCGCCCAGGCCGCCCGTGACGGTGGCGCCGAGCTGAACCCTGTGCTGGCACAACGTGCCTTCTATGGCCTGCGCATCGGTATTGCACACGATGAACTCGACCCCTTCCAGGTTAGTGGAAATCATGTTGTTAACGGCGTTGCCGCCTGCGCCGCCGACTCCGACGACTTTGATATTGGGAGACAATTTTTTGACCTCTGCTGGTTGCATTCTGATATTGATCATTTGGCGGGACCTCCGGTTAGCGGAATAGGCAATTTTGATTCTATTTGAGTTTCACTGGCGTTGGAAGCGGCGATGTTGGAGTTCTACACAAAAAAGCACAGGATTTTCTTTGCGTTGGAGTATTTGACTTTAAGGCCTCAAGACAAGAATGGAAGCTAAGTGACTCTTCCGATTCAACTTCGTCGAGTCTCGCACAAACCCCCAATCCTTCCAAGGCTTTACCCACAAAAGACTGTGGATAACTCGCGCAGATTCACAAATTTGTTAAAAGGGCGCCTCTAAAAACAGCATAAAGTATCGATATCTGAAGCAAGGATGCCGT
>CAZCIB010000092.1:0-4340 GCA_964498755.1 uncultured Pseudobdellovibrionaceae bacterium
ATGGACAGAATCGCAAATCTGCGCTCATATGTCAGGGGGTTTTTAGAGGCGCCCTCAATTAGTTTCGGGTTGGGCTCTTAGTGATCTTAGTGGTTAAAATATTATGCGCTGCGCGCGGCTTTCTTCTCTTACTCTTTGTGACCTTTGTGACTTTGTGGTTTAAAAATTTCCTACGCAAATTCAACTAGCAGATAATTCTCTTGATGCCGTCTTTAATCAAAGGAGCGCTAAAATTTATCAGAAGTCCCAGCCTTTTCCGAGACAGCTTGAGATAAGTCAATATTTGCGCTTCATGGACCGGCAGTAACTTTTCTACGCTTTTCAGCTCGACTATCAACTTTTCCGCAACAAGAAAGTCAAGCCTGTATCTTGTTGCAAGCTCTTCGCCGTCATAGAAAACGGGAAGTTTTGGTTGACGGGCAAAGTCTATTCCGCGTTTGTGGAGCTCCTTTTCCATACATTCTTCATATGCGCTTTCCAAAAGCCCGGGCCCGATCTTTTTATGGATTGTATAGGCCGCATCAACAACGCTCTTTGCAAGTAAATTCTTCATGAATGTCGCACATTCCGTCTCACGTTCTTCTATTCGGTTGTCATGTGAATGTTAAAAACTAACCTGCCAGACTCACCCGCCCGCCCGCATGTCTGAGGAGACGCCCGGCGAGTTCGAGTTCCAGCAGCGCGTTCTGGACTTCCGGAACGGTTAAATCATGCGCGCGTATGAGATCGTCGATAGAGCTGGGGACGGAAGACAGCGCGCCTTCAAGGATAATCCGGGCGCGGTCAACGTCCTGTTCGTCCGTCCCGGCCAGTTCTTCATCATCAAAAGGCGTATAGCTGTAAGGATCAAAAGCAGGCTCGCGCATCGCGTTGCCGCGAAAGCCGCTTAAGGCCTGGATCACGTCCTGCGCGCTTTGAATGAGCGTTGCCCCGTCGCGGATCAGCTTGTTGGGCCCTTGCGCGCGCGGGTCCTGCGGGAAGCCGGGCACGGCGAAGACCTCGCGCCCCTGCTCGGCGGCGAGCCGCGCGGTGATCAGGGAGCCCGAGCGTAAAGAGGCCTCGGCGATAATCACGCCCTCGGAAATGCCGGAGACGATGCGGTTACGGCGCGGAAAATCCTGCGGGCGCGGGTGAAAGCCGAAGGCGTTTTCCGCGACGATCAGGCCGTTTTGTCTGATCTGATCGTAAAGACCGGCGTTTTCCTGCGGATAGATAATGTCGATCCCGCCCGCGATGACGGCGATTGTGCCGCTTGGAACGCTGCCCTTGTGCGCGGCCGTATCGACGCCGCGCGCCATGCCTGAGGCGATTGTAAACCCGGCTTCGCCCAGTTCGCGCGCCAGGGTCTCGGCGAAACGGCAACCGTTATGCGAGGCGTTGCGCGCGCCGACAATGGCCACGCAGCGGCTGTTCAGCAGGTCCGCATTCCCCAGAACCAAAAGCACGGGCGGCGCGTCTTCGACTGCGGAGAGCGCGAGCGGGTATTCGGGATCGGCGACCGTGATGATTTTACCGCCATGACGCGCGAGGGCATTCAGTTCTTTTTCTGCGGCGGCTTTCGAAAAGGTCTGGATCGCGCGTTTGCGCCCGCCTTTGCGCGAGAGATCTGGCAGCATTTCCAGCGCCTTCTCCGCCGTTCCGAAGCGCGCCATCAGCCTGTAAAACGTGATCGGCCCCACGGACTCGGTGCGGATCAGCCGCAGCCAGTTCAGGCGGTCTTCGTCGGTGAGGTCTGTTTTTAGCGGCGACGTCATCGGGTTAATTTTATAAAAGTTATCCGTTCACGGCACTTAAGCATGAATTGAGACGATTGTGTAGTTTTTTTTCACCACAAAGTCACAAAGCCACAAAGGACACAAAGTTCTTCTGCCCGCGCGAAGCGCGCTTAAATTACAATGACGGTAACAAACCGTAAAGACAGTGTTTTTTATTGCGCTGCGCGCGGCTTTCTTCTCGTAATCTTTGTGCCATTTGTGGCTTTGTGACTTTGTGGTTAAAAAAAGTTATTTTTCCTTCTTCTTCCCGATTTTAGGTTCCTCGCCTTTCAGGAGGCGATTGATATTGTCCTTGTGCCGGTACCAGACGATTGCGGCGATGAGGAACGCGATAACCGACGCCGGAACGCCGTACAGGAAAAACGCCGTCACGGGCGCGAGCGCTAAAGCTGTTAACGCGGATAAAGACGAATACCGGAATGCCGCCGCCGTCACGAGCCATGTCGCGCAGGCTATGAGCCCCGTAAACGGCACGGCGGCGAGCAACGTTCCCAGCGTCGTCGCGACGCCCTTCCCGCCCTTGAATTTCAGCCAGACAGGGAAGCAGTGGCCGAGGACCGCGCCGAGGGCAGTTATTAACGCCGGATGAAAATCAAAAAAGTAAACTGCCAGCGCGACCGCTGCGGCACCTTTCCCTGAATCAAGTACCAGCGTCGCCAGCGCAAGCGGCTTGTTGCCCGTCCTTAAAACATTCGTCGCGCCGATATTGCCGGAGCCGATTTTGCGGATATCGCCGTATCCGAAAATATAACAAAGGACCAGACCAAACGGGATCGAGCCGATCAGGTAGCCGAGCAGTAAAGGCAAAAGTAAAAACAGATATTCAATCATCTCCCTACCGCTCCCTTGCCGGATACCCGCCGCAGTTTACCCTGGACCCCGATCCGGGGCGGGCATGACGGTTTTGAGCGCTGAATTTAGTTTCGGGCGTCACCCCCGCGGAGGCGGGGGTCTGGCAAGCTTGCCACAAGCTACTTGCAAATTTCTTCATACAAATCCTCCCAGCCCGGATTCATGTCCTCGATGATGCGCATTTTCCAGGTCCGGTTCCATTTCTTGAGACGCTTTTCCCGCATGAGGCAACCTCGCCGGATCCCCGCCTAAAGCGGGGATGACGCGCCTTTATTCATAAACAGGTCCAGAACCGCCATGCGCGTCGGCGCGCCGTTCGCGACCTGCCTGTCATAGAGAAAGCGCGAACGGTCATCGGCGAGCGCGTCGTCAATCTGCACGCCGCGCAGGAACGGCCCCGGATCGAGCAGGACCGCGTCTTTCCCGGCCAGATCGAGCCGTTCATGCGTCATGCCGAAGGCCTTGAAATAAGCCGCGTCCGAGTCGATCAGGGCGCTTTCCATGCGCTCTTTTTGCAGGCGCAGCGTAATCACCGCGTCCGCGCCGGGCAGGCCGTCCTCGAGCGTGGTGAATTTTTCAATATCATCGGAGGGCAGTTTTTCGGGCATCAGGACTTCCGGGGCGATGACGCGGAGCTTCACGCCGAGTCTCGGCAGAAGCTCCATGTTCGAGCTCGCCACGCGGCTGTGCGCGATATCGCCGATAATCGCCACCGTTCGCCCCTCTATCTCGCCGAAATGTCGTTTCAGCGTCAGCGCGTCCAGCAGAGCCTGCGTCGGGTGCGCGCGCCAGCTGTCGCCTCCGTTGATCACCGGGCAAGCGGCGATTTTGGCGACGGTCAGAGGCGCGCCGAATTCCTTGTGACGCATGACGATGGCGTCAGGACCGAGCGCGCTCAAGGTGCGCACGGTATCCTCGAAACTCTCGCCTTTTTTGAGAGAGCTGGTTTCCGCGTTCCAGTGGACGACGTCGGCGCCGAGGCGGTTCGCGGCCACGTCAAAGGACGTGCGCGTGCGCGTCGAATCCTCGAAAAACAGGCTCAGGATGATCTTGCCCTCGAGAACACGCGGGACGGTTCCATCCCTTAAAGCGTCGGCGTAAAACTGCGCGCGGCTTAATATCAAGGCAATGTCGCTATCGGACAGGTCGTCTATTCCGGTCAGGTTTCGTGCGGAAAGGGACGGGGAATCACTTCTTCGTTCGGCTTGCATGAGTGTGGAGATTAACGGGAATGAAAATACGCGGCAAGCTTAAAACATCGGCGCAAGCTCATGAAACTGCCAGATCAGCGCCGCGGCGACGCCGAAACAAAAGCCGGGTCCTGCGGGGACCGTCACGCCTTTAAAACTCAGCGGCAGGCCCGTTACTTTCGAATCGTGAATCGCGGCGATTACGCCGTGAACTACCCCGGCCAGCGCGCCAACCGTAATCGCCAGAAAGACTCCCTCTATGCCGAGCCAGACCCCGGCCGCGCCCAGAAGCTTGACGTCGCCAAGGCCCATCGCGTCCTGCTTGTAGTACCAGTTCGCGCCCGCCCGGATCAGGTACATCGCGCCGAAACCGACCACGCAGCCCAGCGCCATCTGCTCCGGCGGCATAAACTTAAACAGCGTCGTCAGGTGAAAAACGGCCCCGCAAGTCAGAAATCCCAATACCATCTCGTTGGGCAGCAAACGCACGCGCAAATCCACAATCGCAAGCGCGATCAAAAGC
>CAZCIB010000093.1:0-4245 GCA_964498755.1 uncultured Pseudobdellovibrionaceae bacterium
CGACGGCATCCTTGCTTCAGATATCGATACTTTATGCTGTTTTTAGAGGCGCCCCGTTGTCGGTTTCTTCGTTAAAATATTCCCCATGGACAAGTCTGTTACGCACAGCCCCATCTGTTCTCCATATTTTTTCTTGCAGCTCTTCCCCTAATACTCCTTTAAAAAAATCTTGCTTGCCTTTTTTGCCTTTCGGATTGATCCGGCTTATAGCCAGAGCCTCCAGAGCGGAGCATATTAGTAACAGCTTGGCAGAATACCCGGTAACATTTAGCATGTCGTTCCAGTAATAAAAGAATTCCGCATTAATTTGCTTTTGTTCAAGTATTTCCAGTGCATTGATAAAATTTTCCTCTATGGCCAGAGGTACGCCGTTAGAATTTCTCGTATACCTGAAATAGGCTATCTCGCTACTTTGTTTATGAATTAAAAAAGGTTCATTGTAAAAATTGTTATAGCACTGAGATAATAAAGAAATCTGGGATATAATCTGTCTCATGCTTTTGTTAAAATCGGCATAAGCTGTCCGAAAATCGTTTGCGCTAATCTTCTTTTCCGCGAGCCAGAAAGGGGTTTCGTGGCCGTCCGCATAATTAAAAGACCAGCGCAAAAATCTTATCCCGTCGAGCTCGAATTCAGGATAACTCTCACCTTTACGAGGACAAAATCGCGCTAACGTATGAATTCTATGCTGAATTATATATGTGTTCATAACGCCTTGCTTCTCTATATGAAAATTTATAACCCAATCACATGGCTGCCGCAATATGTGTACATGGCGCGCTTGGCGTTTTAAAACAACAATCGACGCATAAGGCGCGGCAGGCAGATGAACGCGGCAACGCATGCCCTCAAAATTTTTTCTTGCAATAAAAGGGAAAGTTTTATAGTCATGTTGTCATAATGCAAAACACGGTCGAGATAAAATCATGAACCCCAGACTGCAATTTATTCAGGAGCGCCTCGATCAACTCGGCAGCCGGTGCGACAGGCACCCGTCCGCCGCAAAACGCCGGGGAATGCTGCCGGGCTTTGAACCGAACGGCGCAGTAATCCGCGAGATGGGCCTGCGCTATGTTGGCGCGGACCCGGAATGCCCGGAAATGCTCCTCTTCCGTTTTGGCGAATATGAGTGCGGCGGGACGCTTCATGTGCAGGACAAAGCCTACACGCCGGAACAGGTCGAACGCGTCATCGAGACGCTTGAAGCGATGCAGGGCGAACCTGCAAACGGCCATATGAATTACGCATTGGAATGGAACCTGCTGCAATTCCAGCGCGGCAAGATCATGGCGGAGCAACGGATTTCCCCGCCAGAAAAGGAAGGCGTAAATTATATGGTCCGACCAGCGGCTGCAAAAACGCCAGCCTGCGCCCCGCCTCCGCGTCTGCTACAGTAATTTCGCCCTGCCCATCAGGCCGAAACGCCATCAAGAAGGCACATCCCGTTATAAGGATCGACCGCGCCCCAGAGGTTTTCAAATTTCCCGGTGACGTTATAGACTCCGTTTTCCGGATCATTAAATTCCTCGTCAACGGCGGCGTTGATCGCATTCAACAGCATGGACAACGCGCCGCGCCGGTTTTCAGGGGCAGTCTCATCAAATTCCCAGCTCTCCTTTTTCGCATCCTGCAGCGTCATTACCCTAACGCCCTCGCGCCACTCTCTTTGAATTCTCGCCGTTACGGTTTGCAATCGCGCCTCATGCTCGGCCATTTCGGCATCCGTCGGCAAGGCTTCAAGCGCGTAATCCAGTTTGACGTCATAGGCGAATTTTACAGTCAGCAAACCGCGATCCGCCGTACACGCCCAAACGCCCCTGTCGCGTTCCAAATCCGCTATCATCCAGCCGTCATCGCCGGGATCATAAGCCGCGGCGTTAAAGGGCTGCGCAAGCATGTAAGCGGCCAAGGCGCTGGCGGCCAGAGATTTGTTCATGATACACCCCCTGTTTTTCCGGCACTATGACTCCTAAATCTTTTTTCGTAAATAACTTTTATTAAACGTCACGCATATAAAAACGGGCCGCGCAAGAACGGGCCCGTTTTAAAACTTTCAGATTTAACGAATATCAGGCAACAGCCTTGAGATTCACGGCGCTCGTCTTGCCGCGCTTTTCGTCTTTTTCCAGTTCGTAGGAAATAGTCTGTCCTTCGGTCAGGGTTTTGAAGCCTGCCTTGTTGACGGCGCTGATGTGCACGAACACGTCAGACCCGCCCTCATCAGGCATGATAAATCCAAAACCTTTGGTTTCGTTAAACCATTTTACTTTTCCGGTCGCCATAACGCTCCTCTTTCATAGTCGATTTAAAACACGCAAATCCGGCACCGGCTCAACCTGGTACGAATCAGCCAAGAAAAGACCGGATTTTTCAAAGGAGCCATTATGTCCGTCGTGACAGTTAAATCGCATCGGGGTTTATGGCCTAAAAAATCACTTCAAGTCTTCATTCGCCGAATTTACGCATCCATTGGTATAGATATTCACGCAAAAGTCAATCAAATACCATCTTTATTTATGGTAGCATGACCGTCAACAATTTCACGGAAGCCGCGCGCATGGACCTGATCAACGAAATTCTGTTCTGGATTTGTCTTTTCGTTCTGCTCTGGAACGGCTATATCCTCCTCTTCAACCGCGGCGTCCCGAATATCACCTCCTCGAAACAGGTCTGTCAGGCCATGGCGGATATCCTGAAAGAAGACCGCGCCGCCAAAAACAAGGACTCCTATGTTGTTTACGATCTGGGCTCGGGCAACGGGCGGCTGACAAAGAAAATCGCACGGGAAATACCGGACGCCAGGGTTGTCGGAATTGAGATATCCGGCCTCGCGTTCTGGACCTCGAAGCTGCTCAAAAAAATAATGAAGTTCGAGAACATCGAATACAGAAAGGCCGATTTTTTCGACGTCGACCTGTCAAAGCCGGATGCGATCATATTCTATCAGTCGATTTATGAAATGGGACGCCTCGGAGAAAAGCTGATGAACGAGGTCGGACCGGATCACATTGTAGTTTCCAACAGATTTAAACTGACAGCCGGGTGGGAAAACTACTCGGAAGAAATACCGCTCGAGAAGCAGGGTCCGCTGCAAAAGAATATCAACGTCTACAGAAAACCTGAAGCGGCCTGAGCCTACGCTCCCTGCTTCATCTTTTTCATTTCGTAGATAAACTCGCGTTTCAAAAACAAGTAACGGGCCTTGGAAAGCCCGACGCCCGTGCGGATTTCCTTGAGGAGCTCTTTTTCCCGCGCGCTCACCACGCCGTCCGCGGCCAAAATATAAAATGAGGCTCGGACAATTTTTTCTTTCAGGTCTGTGGTGAGAACCACGCGCATGTTCTCCAGTTCCTTGCGCAAGACGAGCTCCTCACCCATCATGGACTCGGCGATCTCGATAACTGTTTCCGGCTCAAGTTCATTCTCCGTCAGCGTCTCGTAAACTTCGACGATGCCTTCGATTTCCTCGTCGTCCAGCTGGCCATCGGCAATCGACATCGCCACCATGCAGCGCAATAACGCCATAAAGGACGCATTCGCGTCCTGGGCATGTACGCCCATCGGATCACGCAGGGCATAAACCAGAAGACCAAGACCTGAGAGAAATCCGATAGCTCCCAGAACCAGAAGGGCAATGCCTATCTTGTAATATTGTTCCGCGAGCTCAAAAAAGTGATAGCCGCCGAAAAAGCCACCGCCCAGAAGGGCCACCAATATGCCTGCGGCCAATACCTTCATCCCGGCCATACCGTGCATGATCCAATCTCCTTTGTGCGTTCGAACTCATCTTAACAGTTAGCCATTTTTTGGAAACAAGCGATTGCTTTTTACTCAAAAATATGTGCAGTTTTGTATATTATCCATAATTAACATAAGATTAATATTGGGGGAAAGTTCTATGACAGGTCGTCCTGCAACTGAAAGCGAAAGCGTATCCGCGAGCCTGTCAGGCCAGAGCCCGCCCTTTACCCGAACAGGAGATGAAAACGCGGATCTGCTTGTTAACGAACGGGGCATTGTCTGGCTTCTGCATAACATTCCGGTGACGGAACAACCTTTATGGCTTGAGCATTCCGCAGAAGATGGCCGAATTACCCTGTATCTAGGAAAAGGAGACGCTCTGACGTTTGCCATTCCTGTGAACTCGATCCTGAAAAGCTACCTCAGGAATGCCCGCAAGGCCTTTGTGATTAAAGGGCGCCTCTAAAAACCCCCTGACATATGAGCGCAGATTTGCGATTCTGT
>CAZCIB010000094.1:0-3870 GCA_964498755.1 uncultured Pseudobdellovibrionaceae bacterium
ACAGAATCGCAAATCTGCGCTCATATGTCAGGGGGTTTTTAGAGGCGCCCTAAAGTAATAATCCTTCTCTTTATCCGGGTTGTTGCCCACCATCACGACAATCCGATTGAACAGACCGCTCAGCCCCGCATCAACAAGTACGCGGGCATGTCCTTTTGTGACAGGATCAAAAGACCCTGGAAAAATGCCCATGGTTATGGGCTCGAGAAGCGTTTGCGTATTCGCCGCCGCCGCCTTGTAAAAGGCCGAATAGATATCCAGTTGCGCTGAGATGATGCGCCGGGGCCAGCAAGAGGTCGCCGCAAAACTGTTCCGTAAAATTTCCGCTGTATCGAGCATGGTATATTTCCTGATTGCAGAGCCATATCAGTTTTTCGCTGTGCTGGCAATATGATTATGGCAATGATGAAAATCTTTGCCTCCGGCGTCCGCATGTCCTAGAAAAAAGGATATGAGCAATGAATCCGGCCAGTACCGCATCGGCGTCTATCCCGGCACGTTTGATCCGATTACAAAGGGGCATCTGCACCTGATCAAGCGGGCGACAAAGCTTGTCGATCATTTGATCGTCGGCGTGGCGGACAATCTGCGTAAAGGGCCTTTCTTCACGCTGGAAGAGCGGATTGAAATGGTGCGCGTGGACATAGATAATCTTCCGGATAAGTCCTGTGAGATTACGGTCAAGCCGGTGCGAAAACTGCTCGTCCATTTTGCCGCCGAAGAAGGCGCAACATGCGTGTTCAGGGGCTTGCGCGCCGTCTCCGATTTTGAATACGAATTCCAGATGACGGGCATGAACGCCAAGCTCGACCCGGCCATTGAGACGATTTTCCTGATGGCCAAGGATAAGTGGCAGTTCGTCTCTTCGTCGTTTATCAAGGAGATTGGCATGCTGGGCGGAGATATAGAGGAATTCGTGACGCCGCATGTGCTCGAAAGGCTTGAGCGGAAATTTTCGGAACAAAACAAAGCAAATTCTTGACCTTGGCTTGCCAAATCCTTATGGTGCGACAGTCTTAAGTCTGATTTCTCAGCAACGACCGCTTAGCTCAGCCGGTAGAGCAACTGACTTTTAATCAGTAGGTCCAGGGTTCGAATCCCTGAGCGGTCACCATTTACTTTCAATGGCTTAGCTGAAATCTCCAAAGCCGCAAAATCCGCTCTGGATACAGACTGGATACAATGGCACGTTTTTTTTGCCTGCTTCGCTTGTCCTCGCTCCGGTTCCTCATGGGATTTCAAAAACCCATTAAGGAAAGCGAGAATGACAATGCAAAAAGAAAACTCCAGCTTGTTCCGCTCTGTCGCCGTACAGGAAATTGTCTCGGAACTGGAAAATACCCATGCAGAATTTAACGCCACGAAGGAAAGCGAAATCGGACAAGAGGCATTCAAACAAGTTGAAGCCGATTATCTGGAAAAAACAGCAACATTGGAAAAGCAGCTTGTGGTCCTGCCTGCCTCCACCGCTTCGGCGCTCCTTATCAAGACCACTCACATTTTGCAGGATCGCATTGCAGACTACGGGAAGCGTCAGGAATTCGACTGGCAACGGGAAAGCATGGTTTCACTTCTGAAGGACTTGCAAGGCTACCTGATCTGCCAAAGCGATAACGAGAGCGCACGGCCCCGGCCAGTCGCCCCGGCGGAAGCCGAAGAACGCGCCAAGCGGCAACGGGAATATGCAAGCCGCCATATGGACTGCGAGACAATCGTTTATGAGCTTTACGCCCTTGCCGAGCTATGGGATTCCTACGCCGGGGATGAAAACAATATCCGGTTTTATCTACTGAACAACTTTGCAGACACAAGTCTGAAGCTTTTCAAGACCTATCACGGAAAAGCGGAAGGGCAGGAACCGGAAGAGATAACGGAAGCGGCTTGATTGCCGGTTACGAGAAGAGGGCTTAACGGCCCTCTTTTTTACTGTTAACATAAAAATTTAGATTGACTCTGGCTCTCTGTTTCGTCGACACTTTTCAAAAATAAAAGATTGCAGGGAGAAATAACGATGAAGTTGAGGCAAGCTTTTAACGCTGGCCGTTCAATGGCTGTAACGCTAGCCATTGTTGCGCCGTTATCAACGGGTAACGCTGATTTCAACGGTGAAGACAACACGGGAGCACGGCCTTTTGATCCGGAAGGGCAAGGCCTGATTCTCAAGGAGCCAGATACGCAAGCATCCCTTCACGTCTCCGGCCTTCAGGCGCGATTCTCTGACGTTTATGAGGATAATATGCGCATTGCGGTCCTTGATCCGGACTGGTTCAGGCTGAATGCAGCGCTAAATGCCTCGGAAGAAGGCCAGTTTATGAGCGTCCCCTTACTTTCTTCATTTGTCCGGGATCGTCACCTGATAGAATTAGAACCTGCTCATGCCGAAGAAGCCGTTACAGCTTTGGGGGATCAAGCCGCCAAAGCCCTGCCGGTAAGCCATCAGGACGGGCGTATTTGTTATGTTTCCGGACAAGTAAGCAATATTGACCAAGAAGAACAGTTAAAGCGCATGCTTGGCATTCTCCCGGAAGTGCATGGCGTTATCGCGTCTGTTCCGCTCAAACCGGAAATTATGAGCCGCTATACGCTGGACGTTGCCAGAAAGTATACGGATTACCACGAAATCGGCCATTGCTTTGACCGCTGGTATCTACCCGCTGAGATTGAGAGCGGCGCGTTTGATTTGACCATGTCCGAAAAAGTTGAATTAAGGCACAAGTCAGAAGTCTACGCCGAGAGCTTTGCTACTTTGCTCATGGCCAAAGACGGCCATAACGCCGTCTCCGAAATCCGCGCTGATCTGCGTCTGGCTTTTCTGGGGCTGCAGGGACCAATTACCGCGAAACGCGTTGGCAGGGAATACCTTGAGCACCACGCACCATACATCTACGCCCTTCATAACGCGATACGCGCCACGCAGGACATTATTAACGGCATGGGCCCGGAAACTCTTCAAAATTTGGGTTACAACGATTTTGCAGAAATTGCCCGCGATGTATCTGAGCAGCATTCTTTTGATCCTCAAGTCGGCGCGCATGTTCTGGGCTATGCGCCGGACCAGTTCTGGGATGTTTCCCGGTGGGACGAAATCAGGCATGAGATAGAACACATTGCCCCGCGCTATGAACTCGCGGTACGGATTATCGAGGATATTGACCGCGCCCTTGCCAATCTCTTCGATTTCGGCGCACATGGCATAGAACCCATGAAGATAAATGACGTCCATTTTGACATGGACGGAACCGCAGACGTTATAAAGAGGCTTAACGAAGAAGATCAAGAACTGAGAAATGAGAGGTTGCCTGAGCTTGTGGAGGGTTTTTACAGTGCGCTTAAAGTTGCGGACCGCCCCTCAGAAACTCTCGCGCCGCTGTACCAGCAAAACGTTGACCGCTTGCGCCGCGATCTGGAGAGCGAGGCAAGACAAACGCGTAAAGCTGCGATGGAAGATTTAAGTCTGATCGGAGAGGCCGTAAAGCTGTCTTTTCAAAAGATTCTGTCAGAGAGTCGACAAAATCCTGCTTTGCATGCCGATAGGGCCTTGGACATGCACCCCTGAACAAGCCCAGCGTTCGCCGCTATGACTCGCCTGATTCGATCTAACGCCTCTCAGGCATCTACCT
Source organism: uncultured Pseudobdellovibrionaceae bacterium (assembly GCA_964498755.1). Lineage (GTDB taxonomy): Bacteria > Pseudomonadota > Alphaproteobacteria > Micavibrionales > Micavibrionaceae > RZZS01. Next base: position 3,621 of record CAZCIB010000094.1, read on the forward strand.
GCCTGAAGCAAGCAAAACGCATGTACGGAAATCCTGAGAGTCAGATACCATCTTGTCTTGTTACGAAAACTATTGACAATTCACACAGGCAACGTTATGGCATACGTCTTAACAAATAATTAACTTTTTGAGGCCTCCCATGTTTGTGCATTTATCACGCGGAAACAGACATAAACGCGAAATGGTTTACGCGTCGTAACCGTCCGGTGAACCGCGCCTTGATTTTTGAGGCGGGGTGATTTTTCAGGAT
>CAZCIB010000095.1:0-3842 GCA_964498755.1 uncultured Pseudobdellovibrionaceae bacterium
CCCACGAAAACCCTTACCCGTCAATGTGTTCTGATGCAGAGTCCGGTAGTGTGGATTTTGTGCCAGACAATGTTTGATTTGTAAGTAAACCCCCAAGCCTCCATAACCTGAAGCCCCTCTTTTAAAAGAGCGTTTGGAACCCATAAGTAAAGATGCGCCGGGTCCGCAGATACTTCCTCTACCGGCATTTCCCATATTTCCTTGAGATTCATAGTGCAATAACGGCTAAGACGTCTATGCTCTGGCGCTACTTTACCGGTCCGATTCTCAAACTGCCATGGTGGGTCGGCCAGTATGGTTCCATATTTTTTCAGACCGAGTTTAGAAAAAAGTCCCGTTTATCATTGCTTCCAGTCCTCAATTAACTCCGGCTTGATGCCCAGAGCAAGTACAGGGCAGCCGCTGCTGCGGTTCGCATGCATTCTGTATGCAAGCTTACCCATCCATGTTGTACTTGCGCCATATTTTGACATTATATCCAAATCTTTGAACACCGCGTTGAGCTGCTCACTGCGCGTCACCAGCACAGCCGCGTCGATGATATTTGCCTGATAAAACGCCCCAAAAGCGTATAAATCTCGATCAAAAGTCTGATCTTTACTGTTCCATTCAAGATCAAAAGCGACCCTGTTCTTAACGTAGTCAATTTTATGGCCGTCCAAGAAATGCTCAATAACATGCTCGTTTTCCTCATACCCCGGCGAGCACGTCTTTTTCGACTTTTACCAGCAAATCACCAGAGATCCGAGTTTCACGCCAACCTTTATCCCGAAGAATTGCAGAATACTTTTTGGGTATATTGCACTCGTTCCCGCCGCCTGCTATCAAATCATGTGTGCTAATTCGAACACTTGTGAAAGCCTCAACCAGATCCTGAAGTTCTGCCAAACATCCTGTTTGCAGCACGCCGGCGGCATTTTTGTAATTCACCACTTCATAGTATTTTGAGAGCTGCTCGATCATTTATTTAAACAATAACGAAAAATAAGAACAAATAAAGAACTTTAGGCCCCCTGCTTCAATTCTTTCACAAAGCCTGACAATCCAATAACCCGGTGGCGGCGCATGCGTTCGGCGTCAAGGATAAGCTGCGCCTTTTCGATCGTTTCCTCGACGTTATTGTTCACGAGAACGTAATCATACTCGATATAGTGCGTCATCTCGCCGGAAGCCTGATCCATGCGGGTTCGGATATCTTCCTCCGTATCGCGCCCGCGGGCGCGCAGGCGCCGTTCAAGCTCCGCGCGAGAAGGCGGCAGAATAAAAAGCGTCACCAGGTCTTCCCGCGCAATTTCCGCAAGCTGTTGCGTTCCCTGCCAGTCAATGTCGAACACGACGTCTTTGCCCCCTTGAAGAGCTTCCTCGACAGGGCGGCGCGGCGTGCCGTAGTAATGGCCAAAAACCTTGGCATGCTCCAGCACATCGCCCGCCTCGACCATCGAATCAAATTCCTGCGGCGTGGTGAAATAGTAGTCCTCGCCCTGAACCTCGCCGGGACGGCGCGGCCGCGTCGTCGCGGAAATCGAAATCGTCAGGTCATGATTATTACGCAGCAAGGCCCGCGTCACGGTCGTCTTTCCCGCGCCGGAGGGCGAAGAAAGCACAAACATCAAGCCGCGGCGTCTGAGTTCCTGATTGGTCATAAATTTTACGCTGTCATTGTGATTTTTCTTCAGTCAGAAGCTTATGCGATGTAGTAGTGTAAGAAAAGCGCTGTATACAAGACGCAATCAAATATACGCAACGGTAACCGGGCATCTTTATGTCGATTCTCTCTCTGCTCCACGATTCCTTTATCAAACCGTTTCAAAATCTTGCGCTGAGCAAGGCCTACATAGCGGTTATTCTCTGCGTTGCCGGCGGCACGGGGCTTAGTCTTTTCCTCTCCTTCGACTACGCCGACAGCGGACTGGTCAGCGTCATGACGTTTTTGCTGGTGCGCTACGGCTTCGCCAATCTCTTCCTCTTGCCCGTTTCGTTCAATCTGCTGAAATTCATAAAGTTTAAGACATACTGTCTTTTCATCATTCCCTTGCAGATTGCGATACTGGCCTGGTTTTTTCTGGTCGGGGTTCCTGATTCGCCTCTTGCAGTCTCGGCAATGCTGACTATTGTTGATGCGCCTTTCTGGATCGGCTTTCACATCGCCATGCTTTTGAACACAACGGACGACAACCGCGGCAATGAAGTAACGCTAAGCGATGCCGGGATTACCATCGGCATGGTCGCCGGAACGCTGCTGGGAGGCTTTGCTTTACAGCTCGGGTTCGGCTCTTGGGTTGTCATTGCCGGGGGGCTGACATCCTTTGCTGGCTGGGCCGTCGTCGTCTGGCTTTTGCTGGACCTCGAAAAACAAGGCCCGCTTATGCCGCCGCAAGAAGGAAAAAGAAGCGAAATTGACGTCTTCCGGACCGACCCGGCGCGCGCCATCGGCAGCGTCATGGAAGGAATATTTCAAACGGTGACAGGAATCGTCATGCCGGTCTTTCTGAAATTTCTTGGCGCTGGCGGAGCTTTGACCGGCCTCCTGCAAGCTTCCTCGGCCGTACTCAAAGTTGTCATGAGTCCGGTTACGGGCTATCTCGTAAACGAGGGCAAGGGACGCGACGCCACAGCCGGCGCGCTGTTAAAAGTCGTAGGCTGGGCGCCGTGGATTTTTATAAAAACGCCCTGGCTTGTCCTTTTCTCCAGTCTTTTCTGGACAGCCGGCGCGCATCTGTTTAGCAACGGCCTGTTAAGCCGCTGGTACGAACGCGGCAACCTCTCTACCTTGTCCTTGCGCGAAGTCATGCTTGGCGTCGGGCGCTGTATAGCCATTGCAATTGCCTTGCCCCTGTTGTTTTACAGTATTGAAGCCTTTGTTTTCTTCTCGGTCGGCATATGTGTTGCGCTTTATATAACGAGCCGTATCATACGGAATAAAATACAGAGATTTAAGGAAATGCCGGTTCAGGAAACAGGCATAGAAAACACCTTATAGGAGCCTGTTTTGCGTCTTGTTCCGCAGCGCATCCTGATCACCGGCGCGTCCAGCGGCATCGGCGCGGCCCTTGCTCTGCACTATGCGCGGAATGTGGAAGACGTCTCACTATCCCTTGGAGGCCGCAACACGGAAAGACTTGAAAAAATTGCCGAACAATGCCGAGCAAAAGGCGCAACAGTAGACGCGCGCACCATCGATGTTACGGACAAAGCCATGATGCGCGAATGGATCGCGGTCGCTGATTCGCAGAAGCCAATAGACCTTGTTATCGCGAATGCCGGCATCTCGGGCGGAACGGGCTCGGACGGCGAGGGATTTGATCAGGTCCGTACGCTGTTTAAAGTCAATGTCGACGGCGTTTTTAACACAATCGAACCCGTGTTGCCGCTCATGCAAAGCCGTGGCAAAGGGCAGATAGCCCTCATGAGTTCGCTCGCCGGATACCGCGGATGGCCCGGCGCGCCTGCCTACTGCGCATCAAAGGCGGCGGTTAAAGTCTACGGCGAATCATTAAGGGGCGCCGTCGCGAAACAAGGCGTCAATGTCAGCGTTATCTGCCCGGGATTCATCAAGTCTCCTATGACGGATGTCAATAACTACAGCATGCCGTTTCTTTTATCCTCTGAGAAAGCCGCACAAATTATCGCCGGGAAGCTGGAAAAAAACAGGGGGAGAATTTCCTTTCCCTGGCCAACAGCTTTTTTTGCATGGTTAATCGCCTGCTTTCCCGACAATTTGGCGCAATTCTGCCTTTCAAAAAGCCCTTCAAAACCGGAAATTGAATAAGTAAATTGTAATAAGTAAAAACTTTAGGTGCACAGTACCCGACACAGTGGGATAAGGCGGTGAGATGATTCAT
>CAZCIB010000096.1:0-3654 GCA_964498755.1 uncultured Pseudobdellovibrionaceae bacterium
TTTCATTCACAGAAAGTCCCTGAGTTGAAGGCATGGATTTGTCTCCTTTATTTCATGTTGATCATCATATTTGGAATATTCATTCAGTTTAGCACATTTTGAGGAGCTTATGTGACCAAACCCGGCAGCATATTGATAAAATTTATGAAAATGTTTTAACAGAAGCGCGAGAGCATTACCTCGCCGTCGCCCCGGAGGCTAGCCTGAAAGGCTTGCTAAGACATCCGGGGTCCAGTAAATGCGTCAAGCTTCGCTTGACACGCTATGGATCCCGTTTGTGCTGGTTTTGCTTACGCAAAACGCCAACGGGATGACATGTTGGAAAGAACAAAAAAAACCGCCGGGGACTCCGGCGGCGAAAAATTTTGAATGTGAGGAGGAACATCATCCGTCTTGTTCCGCCTTTACGATAGAGCATAAATGGTTAAGGAAACCTTAAGTTTAGCCGCCGATCGTAATTGTCGCGCCGCCAAAGCGCAACTGTGGATTATTCCCGGGCGCGGGTTCGGCGCCTGGCTCCGTTGCAGTGCCCGCAGCCGCCCTGTTATAAGCTTCCCTTGTGCTCCATGCGCCGCCGGCAGACGGCTCATAAGGCGCAGCTGACGTTCCTGTACGCTCTCCGCCGACAAGCGGGCGGTTGCGTCCGCTTTCCGCCTCGGACTGCCTGTAGGCTTCCAGAGCCGCTTCATAGGCCGGGTTTTCAATAGCAGTTTCTTCTTGCGAAGGCGCGGACTCGGTCCGCTGACTGTCCATATACCGCGCGTGAAGCGCCGGGTTTTCCGCCTTGAGATCGCCCAGTTCGCCGACGGTCAAATCCGTTTTGTTATCGACTTCGCCGCCAAACCCGAGCGCCTTGCCAACGTCAAACCTGCTGTCATCGTCTCTAAGTGACCTCAAACCACGGTCGTTGTCATCGCGTATGCGGGGTCTCTGAATGAGATCCTGTTTCTGATTCCGCACGGCGTCAATCGCTTCGCGGCGCACCGCTTCCCGCTCTTCGGGGGAGTACACATACGTTTGCGCGCGCTCATTCCGCGCAGGCTGCTCATGCGCCGTGACTGTTTCCTCAGGAAAATGATCGTATCCGGGCTGTACGACAACGCCGGAGCTCTCAGCCGCTCCTCTCGGCGCGTCCCTAGTGCGGCCAAAGCTCTGCCTGTAGGCTTCCTCGTTATGCGCCCGCGCCAGCGCCAAAGCGTCGTCCATTCCACCGCCGACGGAATAGACCGCGCCGGGATGTCTCACCGCGCCAGACATGCCATGCCGGTAAACCGTACGGGACGGATCATTATCTCTTTCAAATATTCCACCAATCCAGCCGGCAACCCTGGACACTCCGTCTACCGCCCAGTCGATCGGCGTTCCTGTAGCTCCTGGCGCGATACCTCCAGCGCCCCATCGCGTACCATAAGGCGCGGCAGCTCCCCAATGTCCACCATGGCCGCCGTCGAAGAAAGTCTGCAAAAGCCCGTCACCGGGTCTTCCAAGACCGTTAATGCCGACACTCGGGCCATACATCTGCGCCCTCATGATGTTTCCGAGAACTGCCCCGTATCTGGTATCAAGGTTATCGACTGTTCCGCCCAAACCTTCAATGATCGGCGCCCGGACACCTGCAGGAATAGTAATGCCTTCGCGATGAAGGTCCCTTGCAAACCGGTTAAATCTGTAACCTGATTCAAAAGCTCGACTTCCCGATTCGAGAAGATTTCCGGCCCGGCTTCCTAAAAGTATATCTTCTGTTCCCGGACCTATAACCGTTCTTCCCATTATTCCTTACCTCTTCTATGCTCCGGCGGCGTTGTTTTGCTCTTTTTTTCTTCTACAGCCGCTAAAGTTATCCGTCCTTTTAATTTTTAATAATCCTATTCGATTTTAATTAATTTTACCTGAACACAGGCAGGCATAGCCAAAAATGGGAGCAAACCCTTGCTTTGTTTAGGATTTTTAAAGAAAGTCAAACTTCAAGACGGGTTGTTATAGCGCCCTAAACAATTAATGCGCCATCCGCCCCGGCTTTTCTGAAGCTGCGCGCTGCGCATTTTAAAAACTACAGAGATCGCAGAGAACGCAGAAAATCAAGCTCTTGAAAAAACTCTGCGCCCTCTGCGATCTCTGTAGTTTAAATTCTTTGGCGACAATCAGGCGCAAAAAATGAGTCATTATTTATTCATATGACTATAAATCATAAAACCAGTGAGCTCTTATATTTGTAAGACTGTGGGCTGCGCATGAGTGGTCGCGGCCAACCGATCAACTTCGACAGCCTGCCCTGCAGCCGGATCGACGTCATTGGCCATATCCTGAGAAGCCGTCATGCCGGAAAGCGTTTTATCCAAAGACTGCTCAAATTCGGAGATTGTCAGATTCGTCGGGGCATCGGCAAGTTCAGGCGCATGCTGTTCAATATAGGCCTGCATCGCGAGCTGGGTCTGGGAAAGCTGCGTGATTGTTTCCGGCGGCGCCCCCTCATTCACCGCCAGCGTGCCAAGTCCGTCTTCAGCAAGCGTGTTGGATTTCAAACCGTCTACCTCCAGTTCGCCTTTTTCAAGCAACGTATTCAACTTTTCCTGAATGCCCCGCATATTGTCACGGCTATACGCATCCGGATCGCTTTGCGTTGCGCCGGCGATGCGTAAAGGTTCATCCATGCTGGCGACGGCCAGATGTGATTTATCGGAAAGCGCCGACGCCTCCTGAGACGGAGCTTCTCTCGGTTGCTCTATTTGACTTGTTCGCGCAAGTTCAACTCGATCTTCAGGCGCACGGTGGGGCGCAACCTCAATCCCGCTCGACCTGGCGAGCTCCAAAATGTTTTGAGGGGCGTTCGCCCCGCCATCGGCGCCACTCTGAGCATTAAATGGCCTGCGCATCGGTGGCGCAGTCAGCGCACCCGAAGGTGGTTCTGGATCCAGCAGGATTCTCTCCCCCAACTGGGCATCAATCGGGCCGGGCTCTATGGTATAGCCTGCTTGACGTCCTTCTAACGGCTCTGCTTCCGACGGCTGTGGGTCTACGTCTCCCGGCGCCTCATACCTTGCGCGCGCTTGCCTGAGCAAATCTTCCACGTCCTGCGGCAAACGGCCGTTAGCGTCAACAGTGATTTCTGATTGCCCTGGCTTCGATGCCTCGCCTCTAGCGGCCCCCGTGAACCATTCGACCAGCCCCTCGACAGCCCCGCCAATGCCGACTTCCTCAAACGAATTGTCAACCTCGGCCGGTTGACGCGTATGCGCTGCAGGCCGTTGCGTCAGCTCCGCTCTTGCCTCCCGGGTTACTTCGGGAGAGGGTGGACCGCCCGGCTCCCCTTGCATGAGAACACTGACGCCTGTTGGATCGTCATAACCATATAGTGCGTTGTATTCAGCTGCGGCGGCTTGTTTTCCGAGTATCTCTGCAGCTCGTTCGGCGGCTCTTTCATTTTCGGTGGTTCCATCTGGGCCTGGTTGGTTTCTAAGTTTCTCAAGCTCATCAATGTACTCGCCCATAGACCAGCCATCATCTTCGGCCTTTTGCATGAGCGCTGCTACATCTTCTTCATAAGTATTTTCCGCCATAACAAATCTTTTTTTCAGATGAATTTAAATCTCTCTCAATCACTATAGGGCGCCTCTAAAAACAGCATAAAGTATCGATATCTGAAGCAAGGATGCC
>CAZCIB010000097.1:0-3600 GCA_964498755.1 uncultured Pseudobdellovibrionaceae bacterium
TGCGGCATAGTTTAGTTGTTAACGTCTAGCCCATAAGGGGGTTCCAGTGAACAAACAAGAACTGATCGATTTTGTAGCTAAAGAAGCTGATCTTCCAAAAACAAAAGCGCAATCCGCCATTGAGGCGATTTTTGACGGTATTAAAGGGACATTGAAAAAAGGCGGCGAAGTTCGCCTCGTCGGTTTCGGCACGTTCAGCGTTGCCAGCCGCGCAGCGACCACAGGCCGTAACCCGCGCACCGGCGAAACCATCAACATTCCGGCTTCCAAACAGCCGAAATTTAAAGCCGGCAAAGAGCTGAAAGACGCTGTTAACTAAGCCAGCGACAATTTTAAATTAAAGAAGCGAACCGGAAAAACATTTGTCTTTTCCGGTTTCTTTTTTTATAGTGCATTTCGCTTCGGGGCGGTTAGCTCAGCTGGGAGAGCATCTCGTTTACACCGAGAGGGTCGGGGGTTCGAGCCCCTCACCGCCCACCATGATTTTCAATATTCTTTCCTTTGCCTGTGCTTTTTTGACCTTCGCAAAAAAAACCCTCCGCAGAACGCGCGGAGGGGGAGTTGGCAGGGGACAAGAAAAATCCGTATGTCAAGGAAGGCCGCGACGGCGCTTTTGCAGCCTGTTAAGGCGAATGGTTTCGGCAACGACGTAGGCGTCGCCACTATTAAAGGCGCTTTGGCGTCTTGCGGACGCGCGCCCAAAAAGCCCTTTGAGTTCCAGAAGCAAATGTATCATCGTCATAGCGACTCCTTTCCGTTCACAGGAAAAAGATAGAAAGCAAAAAGGGCAGGGCAGGTTCACGAAATTGATATCTTCGTAATATTTTTAAGGCATAAAACTGGCAAGCTCTGACCTCAGGCATAAGCAGAAACTGAGAAAGTGTTGTTGCGTAAGCATTCATGCTTGATTTTGTCCGCGACAATCATTAAACATGAGCATCTGCATTGCGCGGGCGTAGTTCAGTTGGTCAGAACGCCGGCCTGTCACGCCGGAGGTCGCGGGTTCAAGTCCCGTCGCTCGCGCCAGTTTTTTAAGATTACATATATCCCCAATTACCATGAAGCGGCATTGCGCCGCTTTTTTTATTTGCGTTGCAGGCAAAAGCAATGCCGGACCTGCGCTTTCAAATACGCCGTCTCCGCATACGGGCGTATGCTAAGTATTTATTTATATTTAATAAATCAATTTTTCAGCCTTACAATCACAGAAAGTTCAAAGCGTAAAAACCGGGTTTGGAGCTGTCTCATGTTATCATTACCGTCCTTATCTAATATCAAGCTGGCGCATAAACTCAACGCCGCTTTTGGCCTTGTCACTGTTCTTGTCCTGATCATGGTGATTTTTTCTTATACGGGGATTAATGCCCTGAAGGGGACTTTTGACCAGTACAGGGACACGGCAAGACAAAGCCTGACTGTAAGCGGTCTTGAGGAAAGTCTTATGAAGGCGCGAATCGCCGCGCTCAATTACCGCACGGCGAATGAGGACACTGACAGGGACAGCGTCTTTCGCGCTATCGACGAAATCATCAATAGCCGGGACCTTGTTGAGCGGCGCATCGATGACCCGGATGTGAAAGAACAGCTTTTCGCGCTTGAAGAAAAGGCCGTCGCCTACAGAGCGGCATTTGAAGAAGCGACTAAGCTTCAGCAGTCCCGCGACAAACTGGCTTCGCAGATGGAAGCCGATGTCGTAAAGACGCGCCAGAATATCACGGCTATAATGGAGAGCGCTTATAATGACAACGATCCTGTGGCCGCATATCTCTCCGGAGCTTTGCAGGAAAATTTCATGCTTGCCCGTCTCTACGTGAACAAATTTCTCCTGGAGAATCTGGAAGAGGATTATCAACGCGCGCTCTATGAAATCGACGAATCAAGAAAAGCGCATGAAATACTTCTAACGGAACTCAACAATCCGGAGCGCAGACAACTGGCGATGCAGGTTGAGGAAGGGCTTTCCAGTTACGAGAGAGAGTTCGGGCAGATATACGAAGTTATCAGCAAGAGAAACGCGTTCTATGCGGAAACCGAAGCGCTCGGCCCGGAAATCATGAACGGGTATCTCGGCATTTTTAATGCGATTGAAGATTTGCAGACAAACACGCTCGGACCGCAGGCGCAAAAGGAAATGGAACAGATTTCCGGTAACACGCTTGCGCTCGGCGTTGTCATTACGCTGCTTGCGGCGTCGTGCGCTTTCTTTATCGGCCGCGTATTTTCCAGCAACATCAATCTCGTCACTGAACAGATGGGGCGGCTTGCCAAGGGCGATAACAGGTTCGAGATCAAAGGAACAAAACGCGGCGATGAAATTGGCAAGATGGCCAAGGCTTTACTCGTTTTCCAGGAAAACGCGCAGGAGGTCGAGCGCATGGAGGCCGAGCAAAAAGAAATAGAGGCCAAAGCCGCCGAAGAACGTCGCAAGGCGATGTTACAGCTGGCCGATGATTTTGACTCGCAGGTTGGCGGGATCGTCGAGGCCGTCAACAAAGCGGCCGGTGAAATGCAGGCGATGTCAACGCAGCTGTCTTCCGCCGTCGAGGAGACCAATTCGCAAAGCAGCACGGTCGCGTCGGCTTCCGAACAGACAAACGCGAACACGCAAACGGTGGCGTCGGCCACGGAGGAGCTGACAGCTTCGATACAGGAAATATCGCGCAGTCTCGCTGATACGGCGCAAACGGCGAAAATCTGCGCGTCATCTGCGCGCTCGTCACAGGAGCAACTGGATACGCTGCAAAACGCGATTGGCGAAATCGACAGCGTGATTCAGGCGATTAACGATGTGGCGGAGCAAACCAACCTGCTTGCGCTTAACGCCACGATCGAGGCCGCGCGGGCAGGGGAGGCGGGCAAAGGCTTCGCCGTCGTCGCGAGCGAGGTCAAGGCCCTGGCCGGGCAAACGCATAAAATGACCGACGAAATCGCGCAGAAAGTCGCGATGATCAAAGGCAGCGCGAAGTCGACGATTGAAACGATCAACGATATCCTTGAGCAGATTGAAACCGTGGACAGCAAAACCGCGAACGTCGCCGCCGCCGTTGAGGAACAAACCAGCTCCACGAGTGAAATTTCCCGCAATATTCAGGAAGCCGCGCGCGGGTCGAGTGAAATCTCCCGTAATATCCGCGGCATTCAGGATGCGGCCAATGATAGCGCGCAATCAACAAATTCGCTCAAAGGCGCATCGGACGGACTGGCGAAACAGGCGGAAGACCTGAAGAAAGCCGTACTTGGCTTTTTGAAAGAGGTGCGCGCGGCTTAGCCTGAGAGTTTTGTTTTAGGATAAATTAAACTAACGCGTCAGATTTAACCATCCTGCTTCACAGGGCTTGGCAGGGCGCGCAAGCGCGGTTAAAATTTGTAAATGCGCGAGAAAGTTAAAGCATTCCTTGATAACGTCGCGTCTTCCGAGGCAGCGGAAACCCTTTATCTGAGTCTTAAAGGTAAATCCGTAAGCTATGATCCTGAAATCAAGGCGGCGCTAACGGCTCTGTTTGACCATCGGGATCTGGAGCTTCAGTATCTCGCGTCGCCCTGGTTTTCTACGCTGTCTTCCGATCCGGAGTTTTCCAAAATAATATCCCTGGCAAAGAG
>CAZCIB010000098.1:0-3339 GCA_964498755.1 uncultured Pseudobdellovibrionaceae bacterium
CGGCATCCTTGCTTCAGATATCGATACTTTATGCTGTTTTTAGAGGCGCCCTTTTGTCGCTCTTCGCCACATGCGCAGATTCATCGCCCGCAAGAGCCTGAAAACCGAAGTCAGGTGTATTGAGAGAGATTTTTATAGGAGGGGATAAATTCTTATTCCAGTGGCTCCATAAGCTTATGCGGCAAGGGGATCGTCTTCCCTTGCCGCACATATTGCATCATTTCCTAAAGTCAATTACGACACGGCGGTTTTCCTGCAAGCGGACCCCGTCTTCGGTCGGAACCGCAGGCGCAAACTCTCCGCGCGCCCTGGAAGTAATAACGCGGTTCTCGATTCCCCGCGCCGTCAGCGCTTCGGAAACCGACATGGCGCGCCTCTTGGACAGGGCGACGTTATAATCGCTTGGTCCGGCCCGGTCGGCGTGTCCGCTGACCGTAACCTCGTAAGGATTATATTTCTTAATCTCGCGGGCCACCTTGTCGAGCGTATTCCTGGCGTCCGGACGCAGGCTCGCCTCGTCGAAGTCGAAATAAACTTTATAGGTTTTAACAATCTCACGCGGCTCTTCCCGCGGAACCGGGGGTTTGGACTTGAGATAAAGCTGGCAGTCCTTGCGCACAAAGCCGCGCGGGACCTCACGGTAATTCTGGCACGGCTCGCGGTGATATTCATATTGCATGTAGTGATGCAAATCAAATCGTTGTTCCGCATCGAGCTGGTTGAGGTAATCCTTGTATGCCAGCAGGTGATGAGGCGTTGTCTGATCATGCCAGTTTGTGTCCGCCTGAGCCTGCAACGCGCCAAAACCCAATACGGCAACGCAGGCAAGCGCAAAATATTTCAACGTCTTCATTATTCCATCCCTTTCTTTTCATTGGAACATCAATAGTCAGGCTAACGGGAATGCGCGAAGAAAGTTCCATAGATGAAGGGAACTTGTGCGCGGGCGGACAATTAGACCTGTCAAGGCTTGGTTGTTATGAATAAAAGGAGACGAACAATGCTTGGATGGGCGCTTACATTTTTAGTTATCGCGCTAATTGCCGCAATATTCGGATTTGGCGGGATTGCCGCAGTATCGGCGGAAATTGCGCAAATCATATTCATTGTCTTTCTGGCGCTCTTTGTGTTGGCCTTGATCGTCAACGCGTTTCGCGGCAAATCCCCGCCAGCTTGAAAGGCCGGTTTTTTTTCGAAAAAAATAACCCGGATCCGTGTGGATCCGGGCGAAAAGTGGGCAGGGGGGGATTGAGGGAGAAGAAAACTTGCCTCAGGCGGCCTTCGCATAGCGGTCCAGCCGGCCATCTTCGCGCAGGTAGAAAGGCGCCGCATCTTCGTAGTCGTTGTTCTCCGCCAGATGTTCCCTGAGCTGATCGCGGGCCCTTGAAAGCCGGGAACGCACTGTGCCGACGGGAATATCAATCTGTTCAGCAACGGCTTCATAGGACATCCCGTTCATGCAAATCATTACGATGATGTCTTTATGGTCATCCGAGAGCTTTTCAAGAGCTTCGCCGGTTTCGCGAAGCTCGGCTTCACTTTCCTGCGACGATTCCGTCGCTTGCGCGGCGATTATGTTCTCGCTGTCATATTGCGTTTCAAACTTCACGCGGCGATTATAATTGCTCGCGAAAGTGTTAAACATGATCTTGGACGTCCAGCTGAAAAGGTTGCTGCCTTCCTCGAACTTGTACTTGTTTTGCAGCGCCTTTACAATTGTTGTTTGCAACAGGTCCTCTGCGTCATCGTAATTACGGGTCAGTTTGCTGGCGAAACGCCTCAGCTTTTCTATTTCGGACACAAGATCTTCATGTTCAAAAGTCATTGTAGTTCCTCCTTTGTCTTGCCGTATGTCCATTATTAGAGCAGACCCTTTTCGCCATGATTTCTGAATGGTTTATATTTTGTAATATTTTTGTTTCATTTATGTATCCGGACCAGATTTACATGTGTTGTCTGACCGGTCGCCCGTCCGCATCTGAGAAAAAAGGCCCAAAATAGCCGGGAACTTTATTTCCCGCTCTCCGGTTGGCGTTGTGGTTACGGACGGAAACCAGGCATAACCGGAAAGGAGCAGTCCAATGTTTCCCTTGCAAAAAACTCTTATGGCCGCTACCGCGGTAATGGCGTTATCGGCAGGCCCTGCCTTCGCGGAAAAAAGTCCGGCCACTTTCGAACAAACGACAGTCATTCAGCAGGAAGAAAATGAAAGCGTGAAAACAATCGATTTCATGAAGTTCGACGACAACAACAACGGGATCTTGTCGATGTCGGAAGTCGGGGAATCGCTTTTCTACATTTTCGATACTGACGGCAACGAAATTATCGACAATATCGAGTTTAATGAAGAGAACGTTTATACGCTGCATCCGATGAAAAAAGAGACGGTCCTGCGCGTTGACCTGGACGGCGACGGCAAGGTCGACATGGCGGAGTATAGCGTGCAAAGGTTTTTACAAACCTCCAACCTTTCAAAATTTGACGAGGAAGATGACGGTTTGTCGGCGCACGATTTCATTGAGCAAAGCTTTCTGGAACAGGACGATAACGATAACAAGGCCATAAGCTTAAGCGAATGGAAAGACGCCTATACGGAATCGGTTTTGCCCAAAAACGCGCAGCAAAGCCGTTATAACTAGTTTTGGCCCGGCATTTATAGCCATTCGAATAAATAATGATCCATTTTCTGCGCCTGATCATCACCAGTAAATTTAAACTACAGAGATCGCAGAGGGCGCAGAGTTTTTTTCAAGAGCTTGTATTCTCTGCGTTCTCTGCGTTCTCTGCGCGCTCTGTAGTTTAAACAATGCGCTTCGCGCAGCGGCATAAAAGCCGGAGCGAGTGGCGCATTAATTATTCAAGGCGCTGTAACAGGCCTTTATTAAAGCGGCGCCATAAAGCGGGCGCCGCTTTTTTTCGCGTAAGGGAACTTTTCCGGCTCAGAGCGGTTGAAAACAATAGAGAAAAAACAGCGCGATTACAGCGCAAGTAAACAAGAAGGAGCTTACAATGGCTAAAGGTAAAGATATTTCAACGAGCAGATATGATGAAATCGATCATATCCGCGAGGATCTGGCGGATCTCAAGAGCAACGTGGTCGCTCTGTCCCGTTCCGTCAAAAAAGACGTAAAAAGCGAAGCGGATAGAGGCATCAAAACGGCGCGGAACCGCAGCCAGAAGGCGCTCAAGGATATAGAGGGCCAGGTGCGCGAAAACCCGGGGCGCAGCGTAGCCCTCGCGTTCGCGGGCGGACTTCTTGCCAGCGCCTTGTTGAGAGGACGCTAGGATGAGCAGCCTCAAGCCACTGATAAAAAAGGCAATAGCGGAGGGGGTCATCGC
>CAZCIB010000099.1:0-3233 GCA_964498755.1 uncultured Pseudobdellovibrionaceae bacterium
CGGCATCCTTGCTTCAGATATCGATACTTTATGCTGTTTTTAGAGGCGCCCTTTAACGGTATTGTTCATCTACCCGCTTATTTTTGCTGTTATGGGCCCATTTATTGCCTGGTTTTTTGCGCTTCCAGCCCTAGTTTTGGGACTTATCACTTGCAGTATTTTCAAAACTCAAAAAAACAAAGGCGTCGGCTACTGGACATGCGCAGGCGGCCTTATTGGCCTTCTGAACGCTCTTATTTACATCCCTTTGGGGAGTTTCTTTTTTGCTATTCTAGGCGGCCCTATAGTTGTTGGCGGCCTTGTTGCCGGATATTATATGTGTCGCGCAACTTGGTAAAAGTTTTTCACCCCAAATAATTTGGGCGGAATTTTTTGGTGGCCTTGATCGCGTCGAAAAAGGCGGCGATTTTGTCGGGGGATTTGACGCCGGGCGAGTCTTCCACGCCGCTCGACAGGTCTACCGCGTCCGGCGATAACGCCTCCAGCGCCTGCGCGATATTGTCGGCGTTCAGCCCGCCCGCCAGCATCCACGGCTTGCCGGGGTCATAGTCCTTTAAAACATTCCAGTCGAAGGTAACGCCTGTCCCGCCGGGGAGCGCTGCGCCTTCATCAACTTTCGCGTCAAACAAAAACCAGTCGCAGGCGTCCTTATAATCTTCCACATGCGCGAGATCGTCTTTGGATTTAATCCGGAACGCTTTCATCACAGGCACGTTGAAAGCGGCCTTGATTTCCTTTACGCGCGCCGGGCTCTCATTGCCATGGAGCTGGATCATGTCGAGCCAGGCGTATTTCACCGGGCCCCTGATCTCCTCGTCGGAAGGATCGACGAACAGGCCGACGACCTTGACGCCGTCAGGCGCGAGGCCGGAAAACGTCACGGCGGTTTCAATGGGCACGCAGCGCGGCGAGGGCCCGTAAAACACGAGCCCGATATAATTCGCCCCGCCACGCACCGCCGCTTTCAGGGCCGCCGGGGAATTCACGCCGCATATTTTGACATGGGTCATATTTCAGTTGACAGTTACGAGTTCGAGTTGCGAGTTACAATTTATAGCCACATGACAACATGTCATGCCCGCTTTAGGCGGACATCCGGCAATAAAAACATGTGCGAGGCAAAACTCGCACTCTTTTCCAAGCCCCCGCCGTGCAAGCATGCTGCGCATGCGCCGCGGGGGTGACGGACTGTGTGTTCCATTCCTAGTGCAAACGATAATACAAGATTTCAGTCACATGTTTCTTATAACTCGCAACTTGTAACTTGTAACTCGCAACTATTCTATTTCTTCCAAAATCCGCCGCGCCGCCGCGCCGGGGTCATCCGCGCCGGTAATCGGCCTGCCAATGACCAGATGCGTCGCGCCTTTATCGAGGGCCTCTTTGGGAGTCATGACTCGCTTTTGATCCAGAACCGCGCTGCCCGCCGGACGGATGCCCGGAACCATCAGCGTGAAATCCGGGCCGCATTCCGCGCGGATCGCCTCGATTTCATGGCTGGAGCACACAACGCCGCCGAGTCCGGAGTCCTGCGTGAGTTTCGCTAGCCTGACGACCTGATCGCGCGCGGGAACGCTCTGCCCGACCTGCTCGAGATTCGTATCATCAAGGCTCGTCAGCACGGTGACAGCCAGAAGCTTCGTGCCTTCATAACAGGCGTCTTTCGCCGCCCGCATCATCTCCGGCCCGCCGGACGCATGCAGGTTCAGGTAAGCCGGTTTGAGCCGGTGCGAAACCGTCCGCACGGCGCCGGCGACGGTATTCGGAATGTCATGAAACTTGAGATCGAGAAAGAGCGGCGCATTCGCCCCGTCAAGGACCTCTTCGATCCCGCCCGGTCCGAACGTATTAAAAAACTCGAGCCCCAGCTTGACGCCGATATGTTCATGCGGCATTGCGCGGATAAGAGATTTCGCTTTATCAATATCAGGCGTGTCAATCGCGCAATAGATTTTGGGCGTCATTGGAGGGTCTTCGGGCTGCTGATCTGGTAGTGCGGCGAATAGGGCGCGACCGGCGTCTCTTCCGATTCGCGCTGCGCCTGCGCCATTTCCAGTTTTTGAATGATTTTCTTTTGCCGTCTGCGCTCGCGCCGGACGCCCGCGCCGTTCAGCCAGACAATCACGCCGCCACAGACAAATCCCGCGATTAGAAACGCCAGACAAATAAAGGCCAGCGATACGCTCAGTTGATCCTGAAACGGGCTGTATGAAACGGGCACGCTATGCGCGTTTAATAAAGAAAACGCCAGCGTCACCAGCGCCAGGGACCCCGTAATGATCCAGCGGAAAAGCGTATTCATGCGTTTTGCCTTTTAAGCGTTGTCGTTGAGACGTTCGCGCAGCGCCTTGCCTGTCTTGAAAAACGGCAGGCGCTTCGCCTCGACGCTGACCGTTTCGCCTGTGCGCGGGTTCCGGCCGGTGCGCGCCTCGCGCTCTTTTACGGAGAAAGCTCCGAAGCCGCGCAATTCCACACGGTTGCCATCGGCCAGCGCATTGGTGATTTCATCAAAAACCGTATCGACGATTTTCTCGACGTCCCGCAAATACAAATGCGGATTCTTTTCCGCCAGACGTTGCACCAGTTCCGATTTCGTCATGTGATCTCCTGCATGCTTCTGATGTGCGAGCGTTTCACCCCTCTGGACAGGAAGCGCATAACCCCCCGAATTTTCCAGATAACTGAACCCTTTTAAACAATTTCTATTAACTTGCAACAGATTTTTGCGTGGCGTCAAGCAAAACCCATTGAAGCACAACGATTCTTTTTAGACTTACGCATATTATTTTACCAAAGTTCCAGGACTGTCCGTATAAGAAAAAATGGCAGAGGCATTTCATACCGATAACGCAAACAGGGCGCTCATTCATAAAGTCGAGTCATGCCGGCTTCCGGACAATATAGTGGATTTAATAATTAATGCGCCATCCTCTCCTGCTTTTATGCAGCCGCGCGCAGCGCATTTATAAAACTACAGAGCGCGCAGAGAACGCAGAGAACCCAGCTTTATAAAAAAACTCTGCGTCCTCTGCGATCTCTGTAGTTTAAATTTTCTGGCGATAATCCGGGCGCAAAAATGGATCATTATTTATTCAAGTGACTATAACAAGCGAAGAAATTTCCTGAACGTCTAAAAACGATCACACTACCGGACTCTGCATCAGAACACATTGACGGATAAGGGTTTTCGTGGGATTTTTTGCGCGGTCAAGTCGCGGAGCAGGTTTTTTATT
>CAZCIB010000100.1:0-2880 GCA_964498755.1 uncultured Pseudobdellovibrionaceae bacterium
AAATCAGCCCTGGGAACAATTTTATGCTTGATTGGAAACACGGTTACTCTGGGGTGAGGGAAAAGAGAGAAACGGGGACGGAATAAAACAGCCGTCTTTACTCCGTCCCCGTTTTTTTCGTTTTTTTAGCTACGCTTTTCTTTTTCGCGGGCGCTTTCTTTTTGGCGGCGGCCTTACCCCCGGATTTACCTTTGCCCTTACGTTCCGGCGCAGGCTGGGCGAGGATTTCCACGGCTCGGTTCATGCCGATATGCAGAACGTCCTCGTCTTTAGGGATGGATTTATACTTGCCCTGATGTTTCAGGTAAGGCCCGAAGCGGCCAATGCCCGCCTCGATCTTCTCGCCGGTTTCGGGGTGATTGCCGAGCTCGCGCGGCAAGGCCAGCAATTTTAAAGCCGACTCTAAAGTAACATCGTTAATTTCCGTCCCGCGCGGCAACCCCTGACGCTTGGGTTTGTCCTTGCTTTCCTCCGGAGGATCGAGCTGGACGTAAGGCCCGTATGGCCCGCGCCTCAAGGAAACCGTGCGGCCCGTTCCCGGGTCGGTCCCGAGAATTTTCGGCTCGTTCGCGAGCTTCGCCGCCTCGCCGCCTTCCGTCTCGCCGTTTTCGTCCGGAACCTCGAGCGGCCGCGTATAGCGGCATTCGGGATAATTCGAGCAGCCGATAAACGCGCCGAACTTGCCAAGCTTTAACGACAGACGCCCGCCATCGCATGACGGGCAATCGCGCGGATCTTTGCCGTCTTCGCGCGGCGGGAAGAAATGCGGTCCCAGTTCGGCGTCGAGATGATCTATGACCTGCGTAATGGTCAGATCCTTCGTTTCGTCAACCGCCGCTTTAAAGCCGTCCCAGAACAGGCGAAGCGACTCTTTCCAGTGCACGTGGCCTGTGGCGATGGCGTCCAGCTCTTCCTCTAGATCAGCCGTGAAAGAGGTGTCCACATAGCGCGGGAAAAATTTGGTCAGGAACACAGTCACGAGCCGCCCCCGGTCTTCGGGGATAAAGCGGCGCTTGTCCATGGTCACATAGCTGCGGTCGCGCAAAACCTGCAAAATCGAGGCGTAGGTGGAGGGACGCCCGATGCCAAGCTCCTCAAGCTTTTTCACCAGGGTGGCCTCGGAATAGCGCGGCGGCGGCTGAGTGAAATGCTGCTCGGGCAGAATTTCCGAGGTTTTGGTTTTCTCGCCTTCTTTCAGCGGCGGCAGGATCCGGTCTTCGTCTTTTGCGTCGTCCTCGTCCAGGCTTTCCTGATAAAGCCGAAGGAAACCGTCGAACGAGACCACGGATCCGTTCGCGCGCAAAACCACGTCGTCCGTGCCGTCGGAAATATCAACGGCGACCTGATCCAGCACGGCGTTTTCCATCTGCGAGGCCATGGTACGCTTCCAGATCAGCGTATAGAGCTTGAGCTGGTCTTCATTCAGATATTTGCGCACGTCTTCGGGCGTGCGGGTCATATCGGTGGGGCGGATAGCTTCGTGCGCTTCCTGCGCGTTCTTGGCCTTGGATTTATATAGGCGCGGACTGTCGGGCAGGTATTGCTTGCCGTAGCGGTTCGGGATCATCGAGCGGCATTGCTGCACGGCCTCGTTGGACAGCGTCGTGCCGTCGGTCCGCATGTAGGTAATCAATCCGACCGTCTCGCCGCCAAGATCGGCGCCTTCGTAGAGCTGTTGCGCAAGGCGCATGGTTTGCGCTGCGGAGATGCGCAGCTTGCGCGAGGCTTCCATTTGCAGCGTCGAGGTAATGAACGGCGGGAACGGGTTGCGCCGCACCTGCTTGCGCTCGATTTTCTGCACCGAGAGATTTTTGTTTTGAATGCGCGCGACGGCGGCGCTGGCGTCGCTTTCGCTTTTAATATCCAGCTTGCCGAGCTTGTTCCCGGAGAGATGTGTCAGGCGCGCGGTAAAGGGCGCGCCGTCCTCGCTGCGCAGACGCGCTTCAATTGACCAGTATTCCTCGCTTATAAACTTTTCGATTTCCGCTTCGCGCTCGCAAATCAGGCGCAGCGCAACCGACTGCACGCGCCCGGCCGATTTCGCCCCCGGCAGCTTGCGCCATAAGACAGGCGACAAGGTAAAGCCGAACAGATAATCAAGCGCCCGCCGCGCGAGATAAGCCTCAATCAAATGCTGATCGAGATCACGGGCGTGTTCGAACGCGTCGTTGACGGCCTTCTTGGTGATCTCATTAAAGGTAACGCGCCGCACGTTCTTGCCGCTCAGGACTCCCTCGTCCGAGAGCATCTCCAGCACGTGCCAGCTGATCGCCTCGCCCTCTCTATCAGGGTCGGTCGCGAGCCAGAGCGTCTGTGCCTTTTTCGTCTCGCGCTTGATTTCGTTCATCGTTTTGCCGGAACGCTCGCCCAGCTCCCAGCGCATGGCGAAATCGTCGTCCGGCAGGACCGAGCCGTCCTTGCCCACCAGATCGCGGACATGACCGTACGAGGCCAGCACGGCGTAATCCGGGCCCAGATACTTGTTTATGGTCTTGGCCTTTGCGGGCGATTCGACGATGACGAGGTTGCTGGCGGTCAAAAAAATCCTCACACGTGTTTTGATCCTTATAACCACAAACACATAAAGAGACCAAGAGAGGAAGTGAAAAAATTTTCAAAGACGGGAATTATGTTTTTTTTAAACAGAGAATTTTTAAACCGCCAAGCGCGCCAAGCTTACGCGGCATGCCGCGCCGCAGGCGCATTGAAATCCAATGTCAGCCACGTCAAAGATCTGTTTTTTACGCGCTGTCGCGCGCATTATTTCTTAAAACCACTGAGCTCACTAAGCTCACTAAGGCGGTACGCGCCGGGAGAACTTAGCGTCCTTAGAGTCTGACTCAAAACTCTATTCATAAAAACAATACCTTGCAAGCCGTC
>CAZCIB010000101.1:0-2519 GCA_964498755.1 uncultured Pseudobdellovibrionaceae bacterium
ATCTGAAAGTATGAATCAATTCACCGCCTTATCCCAAATGTGTCCGGTAGTGTGGGTATAGCCAGAGTTCCACTTTTGTAATGACAAAGATCAGCGGCAATTTGGCTAAAGTAATGACCACAGGGATAAGCAAAAAAAGCAGTGCAATGATCCAGCCCGTGAACATGAAATAAACAAACGGTAGCAAACACATAATTGCCATGCAGCTCCAGCTTGCCTCAACTGTGCTAAAAAACGTCCCCAAATAAGTTTTTTTCTCTTCAAGCATCTATTAATTTTCTTGACATGCACGATAGATTCCGGCTTTCGCCGGAATGACGCGTATAGGAGTTTTTCACGAGCATGCTAAATCTCCACGCCCAGCTTCTCGGCGACGGTAAAGATATCCTTGTCCCCGCGCCCGCACATATTCATCACCATGATATGATCTTTGGGCAATTCCGGCGCCATTTTCATCACATGGGCGAAGGCGTGCGAGGGCTCCAGCGCGGGGATAATCCCCTCGAGCTTCGCGCAGAGCTTGAAGGCCTCGATGGCTTCGTCGTCGGTCACTGAAACATAATTCACGCGTTTCTGGTCAAACAGAAACGCATGCTCCGGCCCGATGCCGGGGTAATCAAGCCCGGCGGAGATCGAGTGCGCTTCGGTGATCTGGCCATCCTCGTTTTGCAGGAAATAGCTTTTCATGCCGTGCAGCACGCCGGGACTGCCGCCGTTAAGGCTCGCCGCATGCTTGTCCGTATCGACGCCGTGACCGGCGGCCTCGACGCCGTACATCTGGACGTCCGGCGCATCCAGAAACGGATGAAGCAATCCAAGCGCGTTCGACCCGCCGCCGATACAGGCGACGAGAGAATCCGGCAGGCGCCCTTCCCGCTCCATCATCTGGTCCCGCGTTTCCGCGCCGATGACAGACTGAAACGTGCGCACGATCTCCGGGAAGGGATGCGGCCCCGCCACAGTGCCGATCAGGTAATAGGTATCGCGCACATTGGCGACCCAGTCGCGCAGGGCTTCGTTCATCGCGTCCTTGAGCGTCCCCGCGCCGCTCGTCACGGGCGTCACTTCCGCGCCAAGCAGTTTCATGCGGAACACATTGGGCTTTTGCCGCTCAATGTCCGTCGCGCCCATGAAGATCGTGCAGGGCAGATCAAACAGCGCGCAGACCGTGGCCGTCGCGACGCCGTGCTGGCCCGCGCCGGTTTCGGCGATAATGCGCGTCTTGCCCATGCGCTTTGCTAAAAGGATTTGCCCGAGGCAGTGATTGATCTTGTGCGCGCCGGTATGGTTGAGCTCGTCGCGCTTGAAATAAATCTTCGCGCCGCCCAGATGCCGCGTCGCCGCGTCCGCGTAATAAAGCGGGCTCGGGCGGCCAATATAATCGCGCGCCAATACCTCGAACTCCGCCCAAAATTCCGGGTCGTTTTTGGCGTCGTTCCATGCCTGTTCAACGGAGAGAATGAGCGGCATCAGAGTTTCCGCCACATAGCGCCCGCCATAAGGGCCGTAATGCCCGCGCTCGTCGGGGCCTTTCGCATAGCTGTTCGGGATCGAGGTCATAGGAAATAGGTAGCGGGTTTAAGGGGATGGGGCAAGGACTCTATTCGCAATGAAAATATTGCTTGTTATACGTATACCGTATAGAATATAAATGAGATATGATCGTAACCTTTCAATGCAAGGAAACGGAAAAAATATGGAACGGCAAGAAATCCCGTTCTTTTCCGGGCGACATACAAGATAGAGCCTTGCGGAAACTACGTCAGTTGGACGCGGCGCAAACAATGGACGACTTGAAAAATCCGCCCGGGAACCGCCTTGAACCATTGAAAGGCGACCGCATCGGCCAAATGAGCATACGAATAAACAATCAGTGGCGCATCTGCTTTGAGTGGAAGGACTCTGATGCTTATGAGGTGGAGATAGTGGATTATCACTGAAAGTTAAAAGGAGTCATATGAAATGACAGAGTTAAAAAACCCGCATCCCGGTGAAATCCTCCAGGAAGAATTTCTGGAGCCGCTTGGCCTGTCCCAGAATGCGCTGGCGCAGGCCATCGGCGTGCCGTCAAACCGCATTAACGATCTTGTGCGCGGCCGCCGGGGGATCAGCGCCGATACGGATTTGCGTCTGGCGCGTTACTTCGCCCTGTCCGAAGGCTACTGGATGCGGCTGCAAAACGCCTATGACATGATGGAAGCGCGCCGCGCGGCGGGAAAATCCATCGCGCGGATCGTGCCGCTTGAAAGGCGAGATAGTAACGAGGTTTTTGCCTGAGACATGGAAAAAGATCGGATGCCCCGCTCTCACTTTATTTCACAGTATTTTCGCGCGTATCTTTTCGGGGCGCTCTCGGGAAGCGCATCTGCCCCTTACTTTCTTCTCCTTCATGCGGTAATCGCTACAAATCAAGAAAATGTATTTAACGCCTTACAGCTTAAAGACCTTGAAACTCTTGAAACAGCTTTAGGGCGCCTCTAAAAACCCCCTGACATATGAGCGCAGATTTGCGATTCTGT
>CAZCIB010000102.1:0-2433 GCA_964498755.1 uncultured Pseudobdellovibrionaceae bacterium
AATATACGTCCGGCGCATCTCGTGGTAATCGCGGTTCGCGTTCGCGTAGAGATGCAGCGCGTCGCTTAACTGGCGGCGCAGGAAAATCCCTTCATAGGCCTTGTAAACCTTTTCCAGCTCGTCCGTTTCCGTATCGTACTGCACTTTCCACGTACGGTACTGGCGCAGCAGGCGGCGCGCCATCAAACGGTAGCGCGGCAGAATCGAGTCGTTCATTTGCTTCAGCTCGAAAAACTGGATTTCCTTTTCCTCGGCGCGCGCAACATAATCCCGGATCCCCTGAACGAAGGCCCCGCCATAGCGCTGTTCCAGATTGTCGAATTCATCCATAGTCATATCTCTCGTACCCCTTTATTTTCCGTCATTTTTTATTGATTGTCCGCGTAACATAATCCCGAATGAAAAATATGTCAACTATTTTGTATAAAAAAATTATCTTTTCGGGATAATGTTAATGGATAATTCTATTGACCTTTTGGGATAAAGGCTTTAGAGCTTGTCATAGCTATGATTGTCAAAGAGCAAATACGCGCCGCGCGCGCCCTTCTCGGCTGGAGCCAGAAAGAACTGGCGTCCCGCTGCAACGGCGTGTCCGAGCCGACCGTCAAGCTCATCGAAAACGGCCGCGTCAACTCCTCCCCAGAAACATTGGGAGCAATACAGAATACGTTTGAAATGGCCGGGCTGGAATTTATGGAGGGCGGCGTTCGTTTTATCCCGGACGTTATTCAGACGTTTGAAGGAAAGGACTGTTATCTGCGGCTTCTGGATGATGTTTTCTATACGCTGAAGGGCGCCGATAACAAAGAGCTATTGATCAGCTGCGCCGATGACAGCGTTTCGCCTCCCGCCGTAAACAACAAGTACCGGGAAATGCGGGCCGCAGGAATCCGGATGCGACAGATTGTCGAGGAAGGAAATGATTACCTTATGGGGCCCCTTGAAGAATACCGCTATATGCCCAAAGACTACTTTGTGAACCGTGTAACGCTTGTTTACGGGCCGCGCTTTGCCACGGTGCTGCAGAACGAAACGAAAGTAACTGTGTTCAAAGACCCAGCATTGGCCCACGTACAGAGAAATCTTTTTAACTTTATATGGTCGGTTACAAAACAACCAAAAGCGAGCAACGCCAATGAACGTTTCTAGATTCCCTAAACACAGGCAGTTTCCTGCGCAAACCGGCGAATACGCCGTCAAGGTAAAAAACGGCGCCGTTTGGCAAGATTCTCATGATTGCCGCCTGCAGATCAGCGTTGGCATGCCATACCACGAAGGCTCCAAGTTCGAGGCAACGCTGAACTGGGCCAAAGACCGTTACAATCATGTAGAAATATGCGTCAATGATACGTTGCAGCGCTTCAATTACATGTTCGATCCGGGCATGAACGAAGAAGAGGCGTGGGCCAAGACGCTCGCGGATGGGGATAATTGGCTGAAAAGAAACATGCCTTATATCCACGGACTCGCGGATTACGCCGTTTACAGATGGGAAGACTGGCGCGGGCGCGATGAATTCCCCGCCGCAAAAAACGCCGTCGAGCAACTGTACAAAGGCAACAGGGAATTCAAGCTGGCGATAGATGAAAACATTTCCGAATTTTGGGCCAGAAAAGTTGCCCGCAATGAGACCAGCCGCAGGCATTTTTCCGCTTTTTTCAGACATTCGCTTGCATATCTTCTGGAAGAAACGGCCGTCTTCTCAATGATGTTTAATGCGCATGAAGCGGTGGACGTTTATCCGGGGACGACTTTGCTGCCTTGCGTGATTTTTCAGGGCCGTCATGTCGAAAACGCGCCTGCGGGATTAGGCAAAGGGCATTTTGCGCGGATCGATTTCAAACGCAATCATCACAAAGTCGCGGCCTGACCCATCTTCACATATTATACATAAATCCAAAATATAATGGATGGATGCCTCATGAACTCGACGGGAAATACCAGGTCACGAGCATCAGCGACTATAAAGGTCCGTTGCAGAAAAAGAGCGACGGCGTCACTGAAATCATCGGCGGACGCACGGACCGGGTCGACCGCGCGGGCTGTCACTGGACCAGCGCGTTCAACATCATAAACGACCGCGAAGTCGAAATGATCGCCGTCGCCGACCCGACGGAGGCCGACGCGAATTTCCTGCTCACCCGTCCGGACGGCAGCCCCTCAAAAGACCCCGTAACCTATACCGCGACTCTCCGGCTCGCGCGCAAGGGGGATCAGATTCAAATGTCCGGCCAGATCGCCTTCGGCCTCGACGTCGTGTTCCTGACCATGCGCAAGATAATGGATGAGACTCGCGCATAAACGTCAGCTGCGCACAATATTATTGTTTTATTTCATCCCCTTAACTTGCGCGCGTTAACTTTATTCGTGCATTTGCGCGCATTTTACTGTATACATGACTTCGCTAGCTGAGGATTTATACGCCGTGAAATA
>CAZCIB010000103.1:0-2388 GCA_964498755.1 uncultured Pseudobdellovibrionaceae bacterium
ATCTGAAAGTATGAATCAATTCACCGCCTTATCCCAACTGTGTCCGGTAGTGTGAGTTATGTGTATAGTAGATTTAAAGAGAATCTTACAGAAAATATTTTATGATTGTCAAGCATTAAACAGATCGGAGTATCATCCGCCTTGCCTTCACAGATGATTTCACCTAGTTTTCCTATACTATGGTTTGCGAGCCGTGATGCGTCATTCCGTTGGCGCGCATGTCCTTTTGGATCATTAGATGTTTTAAAACGCAAAGCGCGCGGGGTACGCAAAGATTGGCGCGCCGTCAGGCGCAATAGTTTTTTTACAGGAAGAATGGAAGCAAGGAAGATAAGGAAGTTTTTTTGTTCTTTCTTCCTCTTCTTCTCTTCTTCCGAGCTTCCTGTTTTTAAATGCCTGCGGCGCATTTTTCTGCTTTGCGCGCTCGGCGTGCTTTGCGTTGAAAAAATCTAAATAGATAGCCTGCATGAACCGCCTTGCCTTTAACCGTTATTTCACCTAGTTTTCCTGATACGTGAAAATCATATCGGACAGGAATTCATGGCCGCGAAAGCAAAGAAAAAAGACACGGCGCGCACGTCCAACGTCGCGCCGGACGTATCCCCGGAAGAAATGAAAGAGCTGTACCGCTCGATGCTTCTTATCCGCCGCTTTGAGGAAAAGGCCGGGCAGATGTACGGCATGGGGCTGATCGGGGGCTTTTGTCACCTTTATATCGGGCAGGAAGCCGTCGTCACGGGCATTCAGTCCAAACAAAAGCCGGAAGACACGGTCGTCACCGCCTACCGCGATCACGGGCATATGCTGGCCACCGGCATGGATCCGAAAGGCGTGATGGCTGAACTGACGGGCCGCAAGGGCGGCTATTCCGCGGGCAAGGGCGGCTCGATGCATATGTTTTCCAAGGAGAAAAAATTCTATGGCGGTCACGGGATCGTCGGCGCGAGCACGTCCATCGGAACGGGTCTGGCTTTCGCGCATAAATACCGCGAGGACGGGGGCGTGGCCGTGACCTATATGGGCGACGGCGCGGCCAACCAGGGCCAGACGGCGGAGAGCTATAACATGGCCGCGCTGTGGGATCTGCCCTGTCTGTACGTGATTGAGAACAACCAGTACGGCATGGGCACGAGCGTCGCCCGCCACGCCGCCGGAAAGCTTTATGCGCGCGGGTCAGGTTACGGCATTCCGGGCGAGCAGGTCGACGGCATGGACGTCTTCACCGTGCGCGAGGCCGCAGAGCGCGCGCTGGCTTACGTGCGCGAGGGCAACGGGCCGTATATCCTCGAGATGATGACGTACCGCTATCGCGGGCATTCGATGTCCGACCCGGCCAAATACCGCACCAAGGAAGAGCTGTCCAAATACAAGGAAGAGCGCGACCCGATCATTACGCTTAAATCCGTGATGCTGGAAGATGGCGGCTTCAAGGAGGACGAGGTCAAGGCGCTCGAAAAAGAGATCAAGGAAATCGTCAACGAATCGGCGGAATTCGCAACCAGCTCCCCCGAGCCGGATCCGGAAGAGCTCTGGACGGATGTTCTTGTGGAAGTCTGAGTATGAGGCCATTCCGGGACAATAGCGTTAGTCTTGATGAAAAGCTGGACGCGTCTATTGCCGTACTGGCTAGGGACCTGCCGGATAATCAGCGCGCCGAAGCTTATGTGAGATTTGACCGAGGAGAGTTGAAAGAAGTCAGCGCGCGTGAATTTATGCTAATATCCCTTTGCAGGCAGTATAAAAGAAACGGACTCTCAGGGCTTTATAACCATATGAGCTGGGCGCGGCTCGCGAAGCCTCTCCCCGTAGACTTTATGGTGAGAAGGCCGGTTCGTGTTTGGGGACTGGAGATATAAGTTTGAAAACCGACATCCCGTTCTACGCCAATCCTTCGGACACGCATTGCTGTCAGGCGACCATGCGCATGGGATTCGAGTATTTTGATCCGGAGAGAAAATGGACGTGGGACGCGCTCGATGAACTCACCGGCCATGTTGAGGGGCTGCTAACCTGGAATATGCGGCTGTATTGCGAAGTTGCAAAGCTCGGTTTTGACACGGTGATCTTCGATCCGATGGACTTCGAGGCGCTCGTTGAAAATCCGGACGCGTATATCAGAGACGCATTCAGCCCGGAATACGCCGAAGAGACGATCAGCCTGTCGGATATGGACCGCGCCGTTCAGGACGCGCGCGATCTTCTGGCCGCCGATGGCGTTGATCTTCATGCGCGAAGTTATCAGCTTGACGAATATAAGGCTTTGCTGGATGACGGCTATGTGTGCGCGACATGGGTGGATAGCGCGGTTTACATGAAAATGGATAAGGAATGCTGGCCGCATTTTATCCTCGTTTACGGATATGACGCGAACGGCATATGGGCGCACGA
>CAZCIB010000104.1:0-2367 GCA_964498755.1 uncultured Pseudobdellovibrionaceae bacterium
CTATTTTATTAAAGGGGCCGCGAAAAGTTACGTAATTCTAACACTTTTGAGATATCATATGAACATTGGTATTGGGCGTGTCAATCAGGGAAATAGAACGAGCGTGCCAAAAGCGAAAAGTATCAAAAACACGCTTGGTTTGACTTCTTCACCGTCTCAGATTTGGAAAAGCCGGCTGAGCTGGCGCATTACGCTTGCGGTCTTCCTGACCATCATGCTTGTGCAGGCAGGCATTCTGCTCGTCACCATGCGCGATTACGAACAGGCGCGTCTTAACGAACTTGTTGAAACCGGCCGTTCCGCAGTTGTTCCTCTGATCAACACGAAAGTGACTGATCTGCTGGCTTCCCCCGTATCCGACGAAGCCGCCACGCGTCTGATTTCCACAACGCTCGTAACCGGGATCGCCGTTTACTCGGCGGACCTCAATCTGATCAAGACATTTGGCGAGCCTGTTGTGCTGACAATGCTTGACCGCGAAGCGTTGTCAAGGACCTACCGCAGTTCCGACGGTTCTTCCTATGAAGTTGTCTTTCGCCCTAATGATCTGCGCAGGCCATATATCATCGTGGCGCGCCTGAATTCTTCGTCCGTTAACGAGCGCGTTTTTTCCTATGTCGAGCAGACGGTTCTCATCATGCTGCTCATGTCCGCCTTTGTCACCAGCGTTTTGATGCTTGCGCTGGGCCATTGGCTGCTGGAGCCTATCCTGTTCATGAGATCCAATCTGGTTGCCGCGTCCGAAGACCCGGAAAATCCGGTCATACAGGATTCGCCTTACAATCCCTCGGACGAAATTGGCGGCGCGATTGCTCTCGTACAGAGGCTCATCCGGCAAAACGCTGAAAACATCAAGCGAATTAAAAGCGCCGCCGAAGACCAGATCCACAAGCTCGCTTATTACGATACGCTCACTGGATTGCCCAACCGCACGCTTTTCCTGCAAAAACTCTCCGAGCAAACGCGCGTCAAGGAAGGAGAAACCGCAAGCCATTTCGCCATTGCTACGCTCGACCTTGACCATTTCAAGGACATTAACGATTCCATGGGTCACAATGTTGGCGATGCGATCCTGCGCGCCGTCGGTAAACGGCTGCGCGCGGCTCTGCCGCCCTCCGCCGTTGTCGCCAAATGCGGCGAGGATGAATTCGCGATCATGATGCCGTTGAATACGGACATGACGCATGCGCGCAATGTTGGCGAGCGCGTACTTAATGTTATCCGTTCCGGGCCTTTCCGGGTCTTTAACGAGAATTTCCAGGTCCGGGCGTCGATCGGCGTTTCAACATATCCTCAAGACGGCATTGATCCGGATCAGGTTCTGAAGAACGCCGATATTGCCCTGAACCGCGCCAAGGAAGAAGGGCGCGACGGCATGAAAGAATACTCGGAAGATTTTGATATTGCGGTTCAACAGCGTTTTCAGATGCTGCGCGATCTGCGTGACGCGCTTGAGCACAACCAGCTCAGTCTGTATTTCCAGCCGCAGCTCGATCTGCGCACCGGCAAGCTGATCGGGGCCGAAGCTTTGCTACGCTGGTGGAAGCCGGATAACTGCAAGGAAGGCGGTAGTTTTATCCCGCCGTTTGAATTTATCCCCGTGGCCGAGCAGTCCGGCCTGATTGTACCCATCGGCGAGTGGGTCCTGCGCGAGGCCTGCAAGCGCGCCGTTGTGTGGGGACAACATACGGACGATCCAATCCGCGTAGCGGTAAACGTGTCAGGCGCGCAGTTCCACCAGAGCGATTTGTGCGCGCTTGTGAACGAAGTGCTGGCGGAAACCTCGCTTGATCCGAAACGCCTTGAAATGGAAGTCACGGAAAGCGTGTTCATGGACGATATTACGCATACGGTCGAAGTGCTGCAAAACCTTCACAGCATCGGCGTAGAGCTTGCGATTGACGACTTCGGCACAGGCTATTCTTCCCTGTCCTATCTGCGCCAGTTCCCGATTGACCGTCTCAAAATTGACCAGTCCTTTATCCGGAACGCCTTAAACAACGCTGATGACGCCTCGATTACGCGGACGATCCTTGCGCTAGGCCATTCGCTTAATCTGAAAGTCATCGCCGAAGGCGTGGAAACAAAAGATCATGAAAACTTCCTGATGGCCGAAGGTTGCGATGAAGTGCAGGGCTACCGTTACGCGCGGCCTGTTCCGGACGATGAGTTCCTCGAATTTCTCAAAAACTATAACGGCCAGCTCTCTAGTTTTGACGCTTGATTTGAGTTGCGAGTTTCAAGTTACGGGTTGCGAGATTTTCCCCTCACCCTCCCATCCGTCTTCGCGCTCCGCGCTTCGACGAGACGCGCCCCTCCCTCTCCCCGGGGAGAGGGTAGCGAGGCTCAGCTTTTCTTGTAAAGAAA
>CAZCIB010000105.1:0-2297 GCA_964498755.1 uncultured Pseudobdellovibrionaceae bacterium
TGGACAGAATCGCAAATCTGCGCTCATATGTCAGGGGGTTTTTAGAGGCGCCCTTGAATAGATTTGGC
This sequence comes from uncultured Pseudobdellovibrionaceae bacterium, assembly GCA_964498755.1. Classification (GTDB taxonomy): domain Bacteria; phylum Pseudomonadota; class Alphaproteobacteria; order Micavibrionales; family Micavibrionaceae; genus RZZS01. Next base: position 69 of record CAZCIB010000105.1, read on the forward strand.
GTCTTTAGATCAGACATCATTCTCTCCTGTTTTTAGAAGAGGATAGCAAACCGAAATTTTATTTTCAATAATATTATTTGATCGGTTTTTTTTAGCACCAGCCCTTTTTCGCATGGCCCGGCGGGCAAAACTCCCTGTCCCTATCTCTGTCGCCTTCAATCTCAAGCTCGTAACCATCGCCTTTGACTTTTATGTCAGGTGATTTGCCTTTAACCGTTGTCTGACAAGCGGACAGGCTCAAACAGGCCAGAAGAATGATCGTCCAGTGTTTCATTGTGCGCTCCTATTTCAGTCCCAGATATGCAATCGCGGACAGCCCTAAAATGATACCCGTATTAGCTGTATGCAAGGCAATTGAGGCATGCGCCGGATCAAGAGCGCACACTTTTTCCGTTAATGGACCGCCAAATCTTGTGAACACGCTCTTCAACGACGGTTTTGGCCACTCCAGCCCCTTACGCTCAACAGGCATTGCAATCGCTGCGCCCATGTACGTCTCCCTGTTTTAAACCAGCATCTCTACCGGATTTTCGATATAGCGTTTGAAATATTGCAGATACTCCGCGCCGACAGCGCCGTCAACGCTTCTGTGATCGACGGAGAGCGTGCATTTCATAAACGTGCCGATTTTAATGTCCTTGCCGTCGACAAACGGTTTTTGCTCGCCCGCGCCAACAGCGAGGATGCAGGATTGCGGCGGGTTAATAATCGCGCCGAATTCCTGAACGCCGTACATGCCGAGGTTAGACACGCTGAATGTGCCGCCCTGAAACTCTTCGGGTTTGAGCTTGTTGTCGCGCGCGCGTTTGGCGAGATCCTTGACCTCTTCCGAGATTTGTTTCAGCCCCTTGCTTTCGGCGGCGAACACGATCGGCGTGATCAGTCCGTTCGGCGTCGCCACGGCAACGGAGACGTCCGCATGATGATACTGACGAATAGCCTCTTCCGTCCATGAGACGTTCGCCGCCGGATAGGCTTTGAGCGCCTGCGCCACAGCTTTAATCACGAAATCGTTCACCGAGATTTTGTACGCGCCGTCCGCGGCCTCGTTGAGTTTCTTGCGCGCCTCCAGAAGCGCGTCGATCCGGCATTCAATCGTCAGATAGAAATGCGGCACGTTTTGTTTCGATTCCAGCAGACGCCGCGCCACGATCTTGCGGACGTTGTTGTTCGGAATTTCATCATAACTTGACGGCCCGGCCTGAATTTGCGGCGCGGCCTGCGCGGGTGTTTTCTGTTCCGGCGGTTTTGCCTGCCCGGGTTTTACGTCTTCAAGATCGGCCTTGACTATGCGGCCATTGGGCCCGGAGCCTTTCACGCCAGAAAGATCAATGCCTTTATCGGCGGCGATGCGCCGCGCGAGCGGGGAGGCGAAGATTCTGTCCTTTGGATGATCGGATGATCGGATAATCGGATGATCGGAATCCTTGCTTTCCGCCGTCTCCTCCTTTTTGGGCTTATTGTCAGAGTCTTTTTTCGGCTCAGCCTTTTTCTGATTATCTGATGATCCGATCATCTGATCATCCCATTCTTCCCCCTCCTCCAGCAAAACCGCAATCACCTCGTTCACCGGCACGTTCTCCGTCCCTTCAGCCACAACGATCTTGCCGATCGTGCCTTCATCGACGGCCTCAACCTCCATCGTCGCCTTGTCGGTTTCAATCTCGGCGATCACTTCCCCGGCCTCGACCGCGTCGCCTTCCTTCTTGTGCCATTTGGCGAGATTGCCTTCGGTCATCGTCGGGGAAAGCGCGGGCATTGTAATAGGTATGGGCATGTCGATCCTGTATGTCTTTTGTTCGTTTCCGGCTTTTACAGACAGATATGTTTTAAACCACGAAAGCCCACGAATAAACATGAAAATTTTTGCTACGCGAGGGATCAATGAAGAATGGCGCAGCGCACATGTACACCTAAAAATTTTGTAATTATATTGCTATCCACAGATGCGAATCGTAACAAAGAAAAAACTGTTGAATTTCTTAACATTATCGCATATGTTTCGCAAGTTAGTTATGAGAAATCAAATCAGGGAGAGAGGGAATGGCTTCTAAAAACACCAAACACGTTGCCGCTTTAGTTGGAATGGCACGAGCAACTGAAGAATTTGATCCTGGTGCCGCCGAAAGACACGCGGTGTCTATCGGCCCGCACGTAGTTGAGGCGCTGAGCAAGGGCGGAATTTTTGCAGCCGCGGCAGCAGCGGACCCAATGTTTAATGATCCTAAG
>CAZCIB010000106.1:0-2242 GCA_964498755.1 uncultured Pseudobdellovibrionaceae bacterium
AGCGCGGCGACGATGCCAACATGATCGACGCCTTCATAGTTTTTGACTGTAACAGGGATGTCGCGCGCCTTTAAAGCCTCCGCCAGTCTTTCCGCGTTGAACGCGCCGACGGTCGTATCGTTCTCGCCCCTGAGCAAAAGCATTGGCGGCTCGCTCTCGTCTATGAAATTCGTCGCGCGCATTTGCGGGTATTTCTCCGGCGGGCCGAAAATGTCCTTTAAATCTTCAGCTTCCGGGGTAAACGCGTACGGCCCCGCAAGACCAGCGAATCCCTTAATGATCTGCGGATCAACGCCGCGCTCCTTTAAATACGACTCGTCGGTTGCCAGAATAGCAGCCGTATGCGCGCCCGCGCTGTGGCCGGAGAGAAACAGGACGTCCGGCTTGCCGCTATAGCGGCTGATATTCTCTGTCACCCATTCTACCACGTCCGCGCCGTCTTCGGCGAAGGCGGGGAATTTGACTTGCGGATATTTGCGGTAGTCCGGGATCACGACAACGTAACCTTCGCCCGCAAGGGCCGATCCGGCGAAACGATACTGGTCCTTGTCGCCGTCGGTCCATCTGCCGCCGTAAAAGAAAACGATCACCGGCAGGTTCCTGTCTTCACCGGCTTCCGGGGCGTAAACGTCAAGCTTCAGGTCGTGCGCTTCACTGAAAACGATATCGGCATGGCGCGTCACATCATCGAAACGCGGCGGGATGTTGGCGACGAACAGCCCGGCCTGCGAACAGGCGGCGGTCAACAGCACGGCCGTAAACGCGATCAAATTTCTTTTCATGAAGGTGGAGTTAGTGCGCAATGACGCGAAGGCAATCAGATAACCGCGATAGAGTCGCGCACGAATACGAGAAGATCCAGCATCGTCTGGTTAATCGCCATGCAGACAATGGCGATGAACGCCGCCATTTCCCACGGCACTTTCAGGCTGTGGCAAAGGATAAAGCCCGTATAGACATAGCCCAGAAGCGCGATGAAAAGCGCGTAGGAAGCGATTTCCGATATCGTCGCAAAACCAAATCCCATCAAAAACAGCATCGGCAGCGTCAGCAAAAACATCGGAACATGAAACCAGTTATAGGCGCAGATAAACCTGTTAAACCTGTCCGTGCGGTCGTAATGCCTGCAGAACAGATATACGACGGCAAGGAACAAAGCGAAGCATAGAACCATCCGCAGGCCGTGCAGCCCCGCAAGAAGAACCGTCGAATACCCGCTGGAAAGCATGATCGCCGTTGCGACAATGACCGGCAGCGTCAGCAAGGGTAAAAAGAAGGAGCGGCGCGCGGAAGGCGCTTCCCTGGAAAACCGTCTCAGCCCCTGCGCCATGAAGAGGCAGATTTCAAAGCACCCGAGCAGCGGTCTCGTATTATATCCGGCGTTTTCTTGCATAACTTGTCTCATTGTACGACATAAGGCCATGGGCAAACAAATTTGCCCACGCCCAAGGATGCATGTGAAGGTCTGAACATTTGGTTAACAGCGGCTTTCGGGGGGCGCTTAAAGCCTTCGCCCTACAGGAGAGAAAGAATCCAAAGAGGCTTTCTGGCGCCGGGAAAGCCACGCGGCCCTGGTAGACGCGGGCTTTTTTTGCCTTATACTGAGTTAATATGAGCGATGTGATTGAAAAAAACCCTGGCAAGGACGACAAAGAGCTTGCGCTCGACCCGGACAGTTTTCAGGCCAAAACCATGGGCTATGTCCATTCGGTTGAGACCGGCGGGACCGTCGACGGCCCGGGCGTGCGTTATGTCGTCTTTTTAACCGGCTGTCCGTTGTCCTGCCTGTACTGTCACAATCCCGATTGCCTGAAGATGAAAAACGGCGTTCTGCGTTCCGCTGGAGACGTGCTGGACGATATTCAGGATTATCGCTGGTTTATCGAGCGCGCGCGCGGCGGCGTCACCATTTCCGGCGGAGAGCCGACTACCCAGCCGCATTTCGTCAAGACGTTGCTCAAAGGCTGCAAGGCGATGGGCTTGCATACCGCGCTGGATACGAGCGGCTATCTGAACAGGCAGGCGGATGACGAACTGCTTTCCTACGTTGACCTCGTGCTTCTGGATATCAAAAGCGGCCTTCCGGATACCTATCTGAAAGTCACGGGCGTACCGCTTCAGCCGACGCTCGATTTCGCGGATCGTCTTAAAGAGATGAACAAACCGGTGTGGTTGCGCTTCGTCCTTGTGCCGGGCCTGACCGACGCCGAGGAAAATATCGACGCCGTCGCCAGAATCGCGT
>CAZCIB010000107.1:0-1828 GCA_964498755.1 uncultured Pseudobdellovibrionaceae bacterium
CATCGCCCGCTATCGATCACAACATCGTGACGCTACAGGAAAAATTTACAAGACGGCCGACGCCAAACGCTTACGATTTTTACGGAGCTAATGGCGAATAAAAAAAAGCCCGCTCAAAGCGGGCTTTTTAATTTCATGGCAAAAAATCCCTACGAAGAATAGTACATGTAGTACTCAACCGGGTGCGGCATTGTCTCGAACATTTCGATTTCTTCCATTTTTAACCCGATATAGGCCGCCAGCAGATCCGGCGTAAACACGTCGCCTTTCAAAAGGAACTCATGATCGGCCTTGAGAGCTTCCATGGCTTCACGAAGGGAGCCGCAGACCGTTGGCACTTTCGCCAACTCATCTTCCGGCAGATCGTAGAGGTTTTTGTCCATCGCGTCGCCCGGATGTATTTTGTTTTCAATCCCGTCCAGTCCGGCCATCAGCATTGCCGCGAACGCCAGATAAGGGTTCGCGCAAGGGTCAGGGAAGCGGACTTCGACCCGTTTGCCTTTTTCACCCGGAGCAAAAGGAATACGGCATGAGGCTGAACGGTTGCGCGACGAATAGGCTAGCAGAACAGGGGCCTCGAAGCCGGGCACCAGGCGCTTGTAGCTGTTCGTCGTCGGGTTGGTGAACGCGTTCAGCGCGCGCGCGTGACGGATAATCCCGCCAATATAGAACAGCGCTGTTTCAGACAATCCGGAATATTCCCCGCCCGCAAAAAGCGGTTTGCCGTCCTTCCATATTGACTGGTGGCAGTGCATGCCGGAGCCGTTATCGCCATAAACGGGCTTTGGCAGGAAGGTGGCCGTTTTGCCATAGGCCGCAGCGACGTTATGAACGACATGCTTGTAAATCTGAACGTTGTCAGCGGACGAGACGAGATCTGCGAATTTGATGCCTAGCTCGCACTGGCTTGGGGCGACTTCATGGTGGTGCTTTTCGACCGGCACGCCCATCGAACCCATGACGCTGAGCATCTCGGCGCGAATATCAGAAAGACTGTCGACAGGCGCTTCCGGGAAATAGCCGCCCTTGACCTTTGGTCTGTGGCCCAGGTTCCCGTCCGCATATTCTTTGCCTGCGTTGTAAGGCCCTTCCTCGCTGTCGATAGAATAAGAGACTTTGTTCATGTCGACGTTAATGCGTACGTCGTCGAAAACAAAAAATTCGGCTTCCGGGCCAAAGAACGCCGTATCGCCAGCGCCGCTCTCTTTCATGTATTTCGCAGCGGCTTTGGCGATAGAGCGAGGGCAGCGGTTATAGGCGTCGCCTGTTGAAGGCTCGTAAACGTCACAAATTATCTTGATTGTCGGTTGCGCTGCGAACGGGTCCAGAACCGCGCTCGTAATATCCGGCATCAGGATCATGTCAGATTCGTTAATGACCTTCCATCCGGATATGGAAGAGCCGTCAAAGTAAATGCCGTTATCGAGCATGTCCTGATCTATCGTTGAAACATGCTGGGCCGTGTGCTGCCATTTGCCGCGGATATCCGTGAAATTAAGATCAACAAACAGTATGCCGTTTTCCTCTATGAACTTCATAAGTTCGGCGGCGTTTTTGACGGACAGCGGTGTTTCAGACATGTCTTCCTCTTTGAAAATGAGTTGTTGGTGGTAGATGCTATGCACTATTAGCATAACTGCCATGCGCATATCAACGGCATTTCTGCGCTATCGTATAGTTAGTTGGCGCAAACTCAAAGACAAGACTTGATTATTATGGTGAAATGATTCACTAATCCTGTTAATTTTAAACCTATGGCGGCTGTAGCTCAGAGGTAGAGCACTCGGTTGTGGTCCGAGTTGTCGCGGGTTCGAACCCCGTCAGCCGC
>CAZCIB010000108.1:0-1821 GCA_964498755.1 uncultured Pseudobdellovibrionaceae bacterium
GGCCGCATTTTATCCTCGTTTACGGATATGACGCGAACGGCATATGGGCGCACGACCCAGGCGGCGCGGATACGGGCGGACAAATGCCCCAAAGGTTCATTGACTGGGACATGTTCGAAAAGGCCAACAAGATCAACGACCACGGCGAACGCGGAGAAATGATCGCTTTTCGAAAAGCTTAAAAAATGATGTTTGTCTTTTACAGCATAAATACGCGCTTATTTGCACACTGGTAATTTTAAGGCAGGCCTGCTAATTAATTTCGGTGGGCCTTACTATAAAAAGGCTGCGAAACGTTTTGTACTTTAGTTCATGAACCTTGCGGTGAAAAAATGACCATACCCATACTCATGCCAGCCCTGTCCCCGACGATGACGGAAGGCAATCTGGCCAAGTGGCACAAGAAAGAAGGCGACGCGGTCGCGGCCGGCGAGATTATCGCCGAGATCGAAACTGACAAGGCCACCATGGAATTCGAGGCCGTCGAGGAAGGCACGCTCGGTAAAATCCTTGTTAGCGAGGGCACGGAAGGCGTCGCCGTGAATACGCCGATTGCCGTGTTGCTGGAGGAGGGGGAGAGCGCTGACGCGCTGGAATCTCAGGCAGGGGAATCTCCGAATCTCGGAAACTCAGAATCTCAGAAAAAGAATGTAACAGGTTCCCCGGATAAAACAGATAATTCCGATATTCCGAGATTCCAAGATTCCGAGATTCAGAACAAGGATATCCTCTACGCCCAGGGGCGCATTTTCGAGCCGCCGCCGTTTGACGAGGGCGCATATTTCAAGGAAACAAAGAAAATCACCGTGCGCGAGGCGCTGCGCGACGCGATGGCCGAGGAGCTGCGCCGCGACCCGGACGTCTTTGTCATGGGCGAGGAAGTCGCCGAATACGAAGGAGCCTATAAAGTCACGCAGGGCTTGCTGGCCGAATTCGGGGACAAGCGCGTCATTGATACGCCGATCACCGAGCACGGTTTTGCCGGGCTTGGCGTCGGCGCGGCGTTTGCCGGACTTAAGCCGGTGATCGAATTCATGACCATGAATTTCGCCATGCAGGCGATCGACCATATCATCAACTCCGCCGCCAAGACGCTCTATATGGCGGGCGGGCAGATGGGTTGCCCGATTGTCTTTCGCGGACCGAACGGGGCCGCCGCGCGCGTCGCCGCCCAGCACAGCCAGGATTACGCAAGCTGGTACGCTCATGTGCCGGGACTAAAAGTGATCGCGCCGTGGTCCGCCGCCGACGCCAAGGGGCTTTTGAAATCCGCCATACGCGATCCGAACCCGGTTGTTTTCCTGGAGAACGAAATTCTGTACGGCCAGAGCTTCGAAATTCCGGCGAATGACGAATACGTTATCCCGATTGGCCGCGCGAAGATCGAGCGCGAAGGCAGTGACGTAACGATCGTCGCCTATTCCATTCTGGTAAGCAAGGCGCTTGAGGCCGCGGACGAACTGGCGGAGCAGGGGATCAACGCCGAAGTCATCAATCTGCGCACGATCCGCCCGCTTGACCGGTTTACGATTCTGGAGTCCTTAAAGAAAACCAACCGCATCGTCTGCGTCGAGGAAGGCTGGCCGTTTGCGGGCATTGGCTCGGAGATCGCGGCCCTGTGCGGCGAGCATGCGTTTGACTATATGGACGCCCCGCTGGCGCGCGTCTGCGCCGCCGACGTGCCGCTGCCTTATGCCGCGAACCTCGAAAAACTCGCCTTGCCGCAAATCCAGCAGATCGTTGATGCGGCGAAAAAGGTTTGTTATGCGGCGTGAAGCTCCGAAGGCCTTCCAGTCATCGCAACCTGCAAGAGTTCCTTAG